>JAGAJO010000001.1 GCA_017626015.1 Ruminococcus sp. | reverse complement strand
TTTCGTTTTCTTTGCTGTTCAATTTTCAAGATGCCTTTGCTCTCCCGCTCTCACGGGCGACTTGTTCAGTATACCACATCCTGCTCCTTTTGTCAAGTACTTTTTCTCAACTTTTTTTCAGAATGTCTCTACTTCGCTGCCCCTCTCGAAACAGCTTATTTATTATATCACTTCTTTATATGTTTGTCAATGGTTTTATGACAAAAATTTCAGATTTGTAGAATTTTTTATTATTCCGGCTCATCTCAAAAACTTTTTGTTATTTTTGCATAAAGCACGAATATTTCGTATTTTTACGCAAATGCTATTAAAGACAAAACTCAAGGAGGAAGCATTGTGAAAAAACAGTCAGTATATTTTTTTAAGATCGCCTGCATAGTCTGCGTCTTTGTAATAGTATCCGTCTTTGCTTCGATCGCCGCCCCTGCAAGCACCTCAGCGGTCTCGCAGCTTGGTTCAAGCGGCAAGGAAGTACGGGCTATTCAGGAAAGACTCAAGGAACGCGGACTTTTCCACGCCAATGTGACAGGCTACTACGGCGAGGCAACCCAGAAAGCCGTACTTGCCTTTCAGAAACAGCAGGGAATTTCTCAGACAGGCACCGCAGGACCCATTACTCTCAAGGCTCTGGGAATTTCTATAGGCTCTCCGCCGTCGGCAACGCAAGCTAACGTCAATCTGCTGGCAAGGATAATCTCCGCCGAAGCAAGAGGCGAACCTTATGTGGGGCAGGTCGCCGTGGGAGCGGTCATTCTCAACAGAATAGAGCATCCCTCGTTCCCGGACAGCCTTTCCGGCGTAATTTATCAGAACGGCGCATTTACGGCGATCGTTGACGGTCAGTTCAACGAGCCTGTCTCCGACTCCGCCTACAATGCAGCCAGAGACGCCCTTAACGGCTGGGATCCCACCGGAGGCTGTATATACTACTATAACCCCGCCAAAACCTCCAATGCATATATGCACTCAAAGCCTACTCTCACCGTTATCGGAAGCCACCGTTTCTGCAAGTAAAAATAAAAAGCCCGCTCCTGAACAAAGGAACGGGCTTTATACTGCCTAGTTGATCATGAAATTTACGGCTGGATATAGGCTCCCATCGCAAAGCTTTCGTAATTGTCTTCCCAGTTGTCGAAGTCAACTGCGTCAGGGTACTGTCCTATCGCTTTGTCCGTAAGAGCGCTTCTCCAATGAGCAACGACCATTTTATCACCGGCAGGCTTAGTATGTTGGAATATACAGAAATATCCTGCTTCGTCACCGTTCTGAAGTAAAGCGTTGGCGACCTGCTGATCTCCCTCGTTGAGAGCCGACGGGCGTGCTTTGACGTTTCCCGCATTAAATTTTCCGCTCATACCGAAAAGTGAATCCTCCGATACACCATTAGACACCTGTTCAACAATATAAGTCTTAGCCGCATTATAGGCGGTCTTTGCGTTTCCGTTCGCCGTCTGCAAACGTGACTTTCTCACATAACCCATCATAGACGGCACAAGGATCGCCGCAAGTATGCCGATGATCGCAATTACGACCACCAGCTCAACCAATGTGAATCCCTTTCTGTTTTTCATATTTTCTCTCACACCAATTCCCTTTTTTCATAATTTATTATATCCGTTTACCGGATGTTTCCCTGTTATACTCACTTTTGGTTATCTGCATGATGCTGCTCCTTACCGATAAGAGACTGCACCTTATTGATATTTTCTTTTACCGTATCCAGCTTTGCAATTATCATTTCCATTTCCGGAATCTCTTCATCGTCGATTCTCCCGTCCTTGGCAATGGATATGAGCTTCTGCGATATCTGCTCCATATCGTTTGAAGAAACCAGAAACCTTATCACGGCACGATCCATGTTTTCATCGCCTATGTTCTCCGGAAAATAATTATCCTTCAGAAGATAATCAATAGAAACGTCAAAAAAATTGCTTATACTTATCAGCTTATCTATTTCCGGATAAGCCGCTCCGGACTCCCACTTTGAAATACTCTGTCTGCTTACGCCAAGCCTGCCTGCAAGCTCATCCTGAGAGATCCGCAGCTCATTTCTTTTAAACCTGAGTTTATCCGAAAAAGCCATTGCATTGCCCCCTTTCCGTAAACATTATAGCACTTTCTATGTTTTTGTTCAACCGATTTTCATTATATTTCTGTCAACCCAAGGTTGCACAAATAAAAATTTACAGAATATTTACAACTTTATTCCTCCTGCCGGTACTGTTCTTCGATATCCCTCAGCACCTCTTTTATCAGATCATAGCTGTATCCGTACCTTGCCAGAGCGTTTTTTACTTTTTTCACACCCTTTTCATCGTCAAGATATCTGAGATACTTCCTCTCGACCAGTTCATACAGCCTCTCGTAATAGCTGTCCTCATAATCCTCCAGAACACGCTCTATGACCTCGGCAGTCAATCCCTTTCCCCGCATTTCACGGAAAGCCCTGTACCTGCCGAATTTCTTGACCTCGACATAACGCCTTGCCAGCTGTTCGGCATAGCGTCTGTCGTTTATGGAGCCTATCTCCACCATTTTATCCATGACCCGGTAGCAGGTATCCTCGCTGTAATTCTTCTCCAGCTTCTGAAAAAGCTCCACATAGGAATAATCCCTGTAGTCAAGCAGATAGAGCGCACGCTCCCTTGCCTTGCGGTATTCCTCCTCCGCCTTTACCTGCTCCCACGCAGTCTCGGGCAGGCTGATCCCCGCCTTAAGGTTGAACATCGCAGCTATACGCTGATTTATAAATTCCGGTTCCCTGCCCTCAAACTCGACCATATAGGTCATGCCCTTGTATTTGGAGACATTGGTGATCTTAAGCATTTATCAGTCACCCAGAGCTTCTATATCCACCGGAGCAAATTCCTCGAAGTCCTCCTCAGGATCTATTACCGGGATATCGCCCGATGCAAGAGTGATCTGCTCGTCGTCGGAATACTCCTCCTCCGTATCCATTCCGGCGCTTTCGTTGGCTTTCTGTGCGAGTTTGGATTTCTTCTTCGACTCCTTTGCGGGAGCAAGTGCGGCGTCAGCGCCCTTTTCCTTGATCTTTCCCTCTATCTCATCCATAATATCCTTATGCTCCAGCAGGAACTTCTTTGCATTGTCCCTGCCCTGACCAAGCTTGTTGTCGCCGTAGCTGAACCATGCTCCGCCCTTTTTCACGATATTCAGATCAACGGCAATGTCAAGCACCTCGCCGACCCTGGAAATGCCCTGACCGTACATGATATCGAACTCGCACTCCTTGAAAGGAGGTGCGACCTTGTTCTTTACGACCTTGCATCTGGTCCTGTTTCCTATAAAGTCGGAGCCGCTTTTTATCTGCTCGCTCTTTCTTACGTCTATTCTTACCGATGCGTAGAACTTAAGGGCACGTCCTCCCGGAGTAGTCTCGGGGCTGCCGTACATTACGCCGATCTTCTCTCTGATCTGATTTATGAATACCGCCGTGCAGTTGGATTTTGCAATAACGCTTGTCAGCTTTCTCATCGCCTGGGACATAAGTCTTGCCAGCTGACCTACATGGGTATCCCCCATTTCGCCGTCGATCTCCGCCTTGGTGACCATTGCGGCGACCGAGTCTATAACGATGCAGTCCACCGCTCCTGAACGTGCAAGCGCTTCGGCGATCTCAAGAGCCTGCTCTCCGCTGTCGGGCTGAGATACCAGCATATTGTCTATATCCACTCCCAGTTTTTTTGCGTATACCGGATCGAGGGCATGCTCGACATCTATAAACGCCACCTCGCCGCCAAGCTTCTGCGTCTCTGCGATTATATGCAATGCGACCGTTGTTTTACCGGAGGACTCAGGTCCGAAGATCTCAACGATCCTTCCCCTCGGAACTCCTCCTATACCCAGCGCCAGATCAAGGGTCAGCGAACCTGTGGGGATAGCCTCGATATCCATAGCCTTGGCTTCTCCCAGCTTCATTATCGCACCCTTTCCGAACTGCTTTTCAATATATGCGATAGCGGTCTCAAGGGCTTTTTTCCTCTCATCGGCGTCTGTGATCCTGACCACAGGTTTTACAGAATTTTTTTTCTTCTTATTATCGATAGCCATTTCCATTTTCCTTTCATGTAAAAGTGGTTTTTCCTACATTACTATTATATCGCATGAACTGTCCATTTGTCTGGACTAATGACCTTTTTTCTTCACATTATGGGTTTATGTACGTTTTTATGGACAGCTGACCTCCATAGTGCCGAAAACGCACCTCACAACACCGCAAAGGTCCTTGCGGCAGCGGACGTTTCTGAAGCCGTGCTGTATCATTATCTGCATGACTTCGTCCTCCTGTCCTGCACCGATCTCAAACATCAGCATTCCGCCGCTTTTCAGATTTTTCTTCCAGATCCTCGTTACTGCACGGTAGAAGTCAAGTCCGTCCTCTCCGCCGAAAAGAGCGCATTCAGGCTCAAATGAGACCTCCCGCTGTAAATTTTCCATATCCTCAGACGTAAGATAGGGAGGATTGCAGACTATCAGATCAGCCTTGGGCAAACTGCTGGCAGTCCGGATATCCAGCACGTCTCCCACCGTCATCTCAATGCGGGAACCGTTCAGCCTTATGTTTTCCGCAAGATATCCCGCCGCCTCGGGGTATTTTTCAACTGCGTATATTTTTGGACTGCTAAGCTGTCTTTCCAGAGCTATGCCTATGCAGCCTGAACCTGCGCACAGATCTATGACCGTCGGAGAGTCCGTTTTTTTGTACTTTCCCGCAGCGATATCCACCAGCGTCTCGGTATCCTGTCTGGGAATAAGCACTCCCTCTCCCACCTTGAACGGCAGACCGTAAAACTCCCATTCGCCAAGCAGGTACTGGAGCGGATACCCCTGCGAACGCCGCACAACCGTTTCGGTGATCTTCCGCTCCTGCTCCGTCGTAAGCATTTCGTCCGGGGATGATCTTATATTTTTTTCGCCCAGTACGTCCTGAAATATCCACGTTACCTCCATGGAACAGTCCTCGGCAAAGCCGCTTTCCTTCAGGATCTCAACGCATTTATCATACAATTCTTTCCTTGTCACCATTGATCGTCTTCCTTATTTTCGGGGATCACCGCTTTAAGAGCTGCGATAGCGCACTCTATCTCGTCCTCCGCAGGCTCTCTGGTAGTTATCCTCTGTATCCACAGTCCTGGCGCTGAAATTATCCTTGTGGCAATATTGTCATATCGTCCCGCAAGGCGGATAAGCTCGTAGGCTATACCCGTAACAACGGGCAGCAGAGCCACCTTGACAAGCACACGCAGCAAAACGCTTTCCCACGAGACCCTGAAGATCGTATTGATAAAAATACTTATAAAAAGCACAAGGAAAATAAAGCTTGTGCCGCATCTCGGGTGAAAGCGTGTGAACCTCTTCACATTTTCGGGAGTAAGCTCCTCCTCATGCTCGTAGCAGGCAATAGTCTTATGCTCGGCTCCGTGATACTCGTAAAGCCTTTTCATATCGTTCATAAGCGCCGTCGCAGCTGTATACCCGATAAAAATGGCTATTTTAAGCAATCCCTCCACGATATTCTTCACGATCGGATCAATGGAGATTATATATGTATCTATAAGCTTTATCAAAGCGGAGGGCGCCCACATAAACAGCAGCATAGCAAGAACGACTCCCAATATCATAGCGATCCCCGATATAACCGGCATAAGCTTATCGCCGAGCTTGTCGTTCAGCCATATTTCAAACCTTGTCATCTCCTCGTCGTCATCCTCCGTCATCTGCTTGTCCGCAGACCGTGAAATGCACTTATAGCCGTCTATCATTGACGTAACAAAGCTGAATATCCCCCTTATAAAAGGCGTTTTCCTGTACCACGGGAGATTTTTTCCTCCCTTGATCTCCCACTCCTCCAGATCGATCGTTCCGTCGGGCATTCTGTTTGCCATTGACGCCTTGTCGATACCTCTCATCATAACGCCCTCGATAACAGCCTGTCCGCCGATCTTTGACTTGAATTTTTCCCCCGAGACCGCTCCGTCGGAGCGCAAATTACTGCTCATTAGCGTCTTTCCTTTCATTTTCTGCGGCACCGCCGTCAATTTCTCCGCTTTGCAGCTCCGGATCCGTAGAGATAAGCTCAACGTCCACCGTAGACTGATTTTCCGCATTTTCATTATGATCATCATTCTGCTTTATACACGGCAGAACGATCATTACCGTTGTTCCCACATTTTCCTCGCTGTCTATGGTAAGGGTTCCTCCGTGACGCTGAATGATCTCGTCAGCCACAGCCAGCCCTATTCCCGAGCCTCGTCTGGTATGGTTAGCCTTGAAGAATTTCTGCTTGATCTTAGGCAGGTCCTCCTTTGAGATACCTATACCCGTATCAGAAACGGAAATACATATCTCGCCGTCCTCCTCGTAAGCCTCGACCGAAACGGTATCGCCCTTATCGGAATACTTTATAGCGTTGTCCACTACATTTATAAATACCTGACGGAGCCTGTTCTTGTCGCCGTAAACGAACGGCAGCATCTGAGGCTCAAAATAGTTAAGCGTTATGCCCAACACCCTTGCACGCTCCTGATATATCAGTACCGTTTCCCCAAGCTCCGCCAGAATATCTATGGTGTCCATAATAAGCGTTAGCCTGTTATCCTGTATCCTGGAGAAGTCAAGAAGCTCCTCCACCATCTGGGAAAGTCTTTCCGTTTCGCTGTTTATCACCCTCATACCCTTTTTAAAGGTCTCCACATCGCCGTACATGGAAGCCACCGTCTCCGTCCAGCCCTTTATCGCAGTCAGCGGAGTCCTCAGCTCATGGGATACCGAGGATATGAACTCATTTTTCATCTGCTCCGTATTTGAAAGCTCCTCAGCCATATTGTTTATGGAGTCGCAAAGCTCTCCAAGCTCGTCCTCCGACTGCTTTTCTATACGCTCGGAAAAATTCCCCTTCGCATAATTGTGAGTGATATCCGCAATTTTTCTGACAGGTATGACAATGGATTTCATAAAGAATATTCCGGAAAACAGCACCAGTATAAGTATTGCCGCCACTATACCCGTAATTATCATGGAAATTATCCATATCTGATTATCCACGTTTTTCATTGAGGACAGCATTCTCAGCGCCTCGTACTCGCAGCCCTTCGGAGATATCACCGACGTTACCGCAACAACCTTTTCTCCGGTAGACAGGGTATAGACCTGAGCCGCCGTACCCGTGGAGGACTTCTTAGCCTCCCTGTAATCGCTCATATCGTCGCCCTCGGGCGGTGAAAATCCCGAGGAGGTAACGTCAACTCCGCCGTCGGCAGTGATAGCCATAAGCTCTATTTTGTCCTTGTCCGCATAGCCCTCCACCATACTGCGTATCTGTGCATTATAGTTTGTCGTATCCCCCGAGGCATTCATTACCGCAGCGGTGCAGATATTCATTCTTGAGGTCACATACTGTCTTGCCGAGCTGTAATAATAGGTCCTGACAATAAAGATCAGCAATACCTCTATTATCACCAGTATCAGCGCAACAACGCCCAGACTGTTCCTCAGCCAGTGCTGAGTTATGCTGCGGCTTCCCCAGCGGTTTTTTCTTCCCGAACTGCTCAAGCTCTATTCTCCAATCGTCTGTAGTAAAAATGATGCGTTATCAGCCGTTTCCTCCCGACCATTTATAGCCGAAGCCCCATATAGTCAGTATATACTTGGGATTGGACGGCTCGTCCTCTATCTTCATCCTTATTCTCCGTATATTTACGTCCACGATCTTGTCGTCGCCGTAATAGCTCTCGCCCCATATATGGTTAAGTATGCTGGAGCGGTCAAGAGCCGTATTCTGGTTCTTGAAAAAATACTCCATGATCTGGTATTCTACCTGAGTAAGATCTATCTGCGAACCGTTCTTGAAAACAGTCCTGCTTTTCAGATTAAGGGTAAAGGGCCCCGAGGTTATGGTGGAAGCCTCCTCAGGCTTTACGCCGCTGCGGCTCACCCTCCTGCAAACCGCATCGACACGGGCTATAAGCTCCGAAATGGAAAACGGCTTTGTGATATAATCATCCGCTCCGCTCATAAGACACGAGATCTTGTCCATCTCCTGACTCTTGGCAGAAAGCATGATGATCCCAACGGAATCGTTTTTCTCCCTTATTTTCTTGCATACCTGCATTCCGTCAATACCGGGCATCATAATATCCAGAAGAGCCACATCGAAGGCTCCCTCGTTTTCATCGTAAGCCTTGAGCGCCTCCTCGCCGCAGTTAACGTCCACCACTTCGTAGCCGCTTCTTACAAGATTTATCACCACAAACTCTCTTATGGAATCCTCGTCCTCGCAAACAAGCACCTTTTTCATAATAGCTCTCCTCTCCTCTAATCGATTATATAAAAATTGTTCTTGACCTCGTCGATGGTAAGTATCAGCTGTTCCCGCCTGTCCGCAGGAAGCTTTACAAGATAATCCAGCTGACCCTTGCTGTCTATAAGGGAATAGCCGTCGTCGGAAAACGCTCCCGACTTGCTTTTTGCCGATACCGCAATACGCATTATCTCCCCCATGGAGCTGTTGATGTCTCCGTCGTATTTATAGAACACCAGCTCGTCCGTATCGGGATCTCTCTTTACCGTCACCTTGTCCTTCCAGCGGTTGGGGAACGCAAAAAAATATCCGTCCGAAATGGAATAATACCCTCTGTACTTTTCCGCAAGGTTAAAAAAATCCTCGTAAACGTTCCATGTGGTCATATAGACCATTTCCTCGGCAACGGCGTTTTCATATCCCGTCATTGCCTGAGTTCCCGGTATCTCAACTACCCCGTCTCCGTCCATGTCGGCGCTGAAATAGCCCGCCGGTCTGGTGCATAGCGGAAGAAGCTTTTCGGGACTCTGCTGCATAGGGTTCTGCAAGCCCGAATAGCGGTAGTACACCACCTCGGTCTGCATCATTCCCTCCGCATTCATACCGTCTATAAAGATAGCCTCATGCTCCGGATTCAGCAGTCCCGTAAGGGAAGCCTCGTAGGAGACCACTCCCGTACACATTTCTATAGCATCGCCCTTTACAAGCTCGCCGTCCTTCATATCCAGCATGGACGCCGCAGCGCTCACTGCGCCGGTCTCGGTATTGGTGGTTCTTTCTATAGCTATAAGCTCGTTGTATCTGTCCGAATTTATATCCAGCGTTTCGAGCACCGAGTAGGTATTGAGACCCACACGCTTGAAATCTCCCTCGCTGTAACTGTATACCTCCAGCGTTTTGTCTTCGCTGGTTATTGTCTGATATCCCACCAGTACGGAGGTGCGGTTGTAATCTCCCATGGGAGAGATAATAACTCTGTCCACATCGGTGCCGGCGCCCGCAAGCTCCTTGACCGAGTACCACTTGCCCTTATCGTCCTTGTCCAGAAGATTTACCCTGAGTCCGTCGCCGTTTCCGCCCGAGCCGTACTCGTAAAAGACGATAGCCTCGTCCCCCTCCTCGCCGTCTATATCGGCAATGACGTAGGCTGAACGGTTTTCACCGTTTTTCGGATATTTAAGAGTGATATTGCTTCCGACCGCTGCGATCAGCGCCTGATGTATCTCGCTCTGCTCCTCGGTGAGCTTAGGGGCGTTGAGAAGCCCGTCGACCGTGAAGCTGACAGCCGAGCAGCCGCTCATAACGGCACAGAGTCCCGCCGTCAGAAAGCACGCCGCAGTCATTTTCAGTCCCTTCAACAGATCACTCCATTCAAATGCAAAAATAGGATCGGGTATATATACCCGATCCTATTATACCATACTTTATTCCTTTTTGCAAGATTTTTTTCACCGCTGTCACGGAAATCAATTTTATCTGTAAAACATTTTGATTATAGCAAAGCATCGTACCTTGTCCGGAATACAGAAGCCCTAGTTGTCCCTTAAAAAGCGGTCATTTCAAAAATCCCGAAATGATCTTCTGCTCAGCTTCCTCCTCCGTAAGTCCGAGGGTTCTGAGCTTCAGTATCTGCTCTCCTGCGATCTTTCCGATCGCAGCCTCATGAATAAGAGCGGCGTCGCAGTGTGAAGCCACCAGCTCGGGAGCTGCCGACACCTTGCCGTTTCCCACAAGTATCGCATCGCATTCGGAATGTCCGGTGCAGCGGTTTTCACCCTTTATGACCGAGCGGTACTCCTGATAGGAATTTCCCTTTGCCACCGAACGGGACATAAGATCAACGCCGCTGTCCTCGCCCTTTAAAACCACCTCGAAATCGGTCTTTGCCTGCTCCGTTCCGTCGGTCATAAGCCTCTCACGGATTATCAGTCTGGCATTTTTACCAAGAACACCTCTTGTGACCCTTGAGGTAAAGTCCACTCCTCCCAGCTGTACAGTATCCATTGTCAGCTTAGCGTTATCCGCAAGAGTGACATCCGTCACGGGATCGATCTTGCGTGGACCGCTGCTTTCGCCCGTGCCTATGTGCTTTTCCTCGTAAACAACGCTTGCACCCTCTTCAATAAAAAATCTGTGAATACCGTTGTGCCTTGCTTCCTCCTCGCCGGTATTGTGAACTCCGCAGCCCGCCACTATCGTAACGTCTGCGCCCTCGCCTACATAGAAATCGTTGTAAACAAGATCGTCCACACCGCTGTGCGTTACGCAGGCAGGGATAAACACCCTCTCGCCCACAGTATGCGGCTTGATCGTAATGACCAGCCCGGGAGCGTCCTGCTTGGATTCGATCTTTATGTTTTCGGAGGACATTCTTCCTGCGCACTGACCGTCCTCGCGGATATTGTATGCGCCCTTGAAGCCTTCTCCGTCGTAATCGGAAATTATCTTCAGCAGCTCTTCTGTCACACTGTTCATGCTCAGCATCTCCTTCCGCAGTTTCTTGTGATCTCTCCTGCCAGAAGCTGCGGGAGAACATCTTCGGCGGCGCCTCTGGTCCTCACTGCTCCGTCGGCAACGACCACGATCTCGTCTGCGATCTCAAGTATTCTTTCCTGATGTGAAATTATCATCAACGTACCGTTTATTTTTTCCTTCATTTCCTTGAAAACATCCACCAGCCCCGAAAAGCTCCACAGATCTATACCTGCCTCCGGCTCGTCGAAAAGAGACAGCTTTGTGTTCCTTGCCAGAACGGTGGCTATCTCGATACGCTTTATCTCTCCTCCGGAAAGGGATGCATTTACCTCTCTGTCGATGTAGTCGTGGGTGCAAAGCCCTACCTTGCCCAGAAGCGAGCAAACGTCGCTTTCCCTGACGCTGCCGCCCGCCGCCAGCTCAAGAAGATCCCTGACGGTAAGTCCCTTGAACCTTACCGGCTGCTGAAAGGCATAGCTTATACCTTTTTTCGCTCTTTCGGTGATATCAAGCTCCGTAATGTCCTCTCCGTCAAAAATTATCCTGCCGCCGTCCGGCTTGACAAGTCCCGCAACTACCTTGGCAAGAGTCGTTTTTCCCCCGCCGTTTGGACCTGTTACAACCACGAGCTTTCCCTCGGGTATCTCCAGCGAGATATCGTTTAATATCCTCCGCCCGTCCTCCAGGCTCCATTTTATATTTTCCAGTCTGAGCATTTTTTTCATTCCCGTCTGTAATTTTTATAATATTATATATTTTCAGCATAATACGCCGGTATTTTATACGTTCGTATTATTATGCGTTAAACGCTGTAAAATATACTATTATTGTATTATATCACTTTTTATCCGTCAAGTCAACAGTTTTGGCATATCTTCCCGCAGGTGAGCGCCTATAAGGATTTTGCCGTTCATCTATATCCGGTTTACGCTTTTCATGTATCGTTCCGACATTACGCACAGGCCCTGATTTCGTCACCGTTCACAAAATTTCAACACATTTTTTGTAACTATATGCTATAATTAAGTGGTTAATCTTATAGCAAGGAAGTATAAAAAATGGATAGTATCAAAGAAAACAAAATGGGTACTCAGCCGATAAGCAAGCTGCTGATCTCTATGTCGCTGCCTATAATGATCTCCATGCTGGTACAGGCTCTGTATAATATTGTAGACAGTATTTTCGTAGCGAAAATAAGCGAGGACGCCCTGACGGCGGTTTCCCTGGCTTTCCCGGTCCAGAACCTCATGATCGCCATAGGTGCGGGAACCGGAGTGGGAATCAATGCTCTGCTCTCCAGGTCCCTTGGAGAAAAGAATTTCAAGCGTGCCAACGAAGCTGCAAACAACGGGATCTTTCTGATAATACCGTCGTTTCTGCTGTTTTTGCTGTTCGGTATCTTCTTTACCGGCATTTTCTACCGTGCTCAGACAAAGGACGCAGCGATCATAGAATACGGCAGACAGTATATGTCGGTAATAACCGTTTTCGGTCTTGGACTTTTTTCGCAGATGACCTTTGAAAAGCTTTTGCAGGCCACCGGAAAGACTGTATTGTCAATGTACACCCAGGGCCTCGGAGCAATAATCAACATAATCCTCGATCCCTGCTTTATCTTCGGACTGGGCTTTTTCCCGAAAATGGGCGTTACCGGCGCTGCCGTAGCAACGGTGATAGGACAGTTTTCCGCAGCCTTGCTGGGGCTCTTCCTGAACGTCAGATACAACGGTGAAATAACGATAAACCCAAAGCAATATAGTCCTAAAATATCCATCATAAAAAAGATATACGCCGTGGGACTTCCTTCTATTATAATGCAGTCCATAGGCTCTGTCATGACCTTCGGCTTCAATAAAATACTTATAGGCTTTTCAAAAACAGCCGTTGCAGTATTCGGTGTGTACTTCAAGCTCCAGAGCTTTATATTCATGCCCGTTTTCGGACTCAACAACGGTCTTATACCGATAATGGCATACAACTTCGGCGCCAAAAAGAAAAGCCGCATTCTAGCAACAATGAAATACGCTTTTATTTATGCCGTTTCCATAATGATGCTCGGAACAGTCATCATGCAGCTTTTCCCTGCACAGCTTCTGGGATTTTTTGAAGCAAGCGACAAAATGCTGAAGATCGGCATACCTGCGCTGAGGATAATAAGCCTGCATTTTATGGTGGCTGCATTCGGAATTATCCTTTCTTCCTCGCTCCAGGCGCTGGGGCACGGCATTTACGCTATGATAATGTCCTTTACAAGACAGCTCGTGGTGCTTCTGCCGGCGGCGTTCATTCTCTCAAAGATAGGCGGACTCGGTTACGTCTGGTGGTCATTCCTTATTGCGGAGTTTTTCTCGGTGCTTATAGGCTATATAAGCTTCTCAAAGGTCAAAAGGAATCAGATCGACGTTATGGAGGACTGAACTATGGGCGAAAAAATGCGTCTTGACAGGCTGGTTGCGTCGCAGCTTTACGGCGTATCACGTGCAGATGTAAAAAAGCTCTGCCTGAAAAAGAAAATATCGGTTAACGGCAGACTTATCGCCCGCTCCGATATTAAGGTCGATACCGACGACGAGATCTATGCGGACGGCAAAAGGATCGTCTATAAAAAATACATTTATATAATGCTCAACAAGCCGCAGGGATTCGTATGCTCCACTAAGGACGGACAGTCAAGAACGGTTCTGGAGCTTGTTCCGCCGGAGCTTATGCGGAGCGGTCTTTTCCCCGCAGGCAGACTTGACAAGGACACCGAGGGCTTTGTGCTTCTCACCGACGACGGAGAGCTTTCACACAGTATGCTGTCCCCTAAAAGCCATGTCCCCAAGACCTATTTTGTCCGACTTGAAAAGCCGTGGCAGGAAGGCTATAAGCGGATAATGGCGGAGGGAATGACCATAAGCGGCGACAACGGAAAAGAAAAATGTCTGCCCGCCGAGTTCACCGGCTCAGCGGAGGATCCCTGCGAATGTACGCTTGTGCTGCACGAGGGAAAATTTCATCAGGTCAAAAGAATGTTTGGAGAACTGGGCAACAAAGTGATATTTCTAAGACGTACCGCTATAGGAGATCTCCCCCTCGACGAAGATCTTGCTCCCGGAGAGTGTTTGGAAATTATGCACAAAGATGTTGAAAGTTTATTGACACGCAAATCGTTTTAATGTAAATATATGTCATCAATTTGTGATTTTTCGTCATTATACATAAGTAGATATAGGAAAGTTTAGTAAAAAAAACTCTTGCGGGTTGTTTAAAAATTTGCTATTATATTATTGTAGCTAATGTGGATATTATATATTAGTAATATTAGAAAATTTCAATAGGGAGGTTCTTTTTAATGGCAAGTGTATCATTAAGAGAAATTTATAAGAAGTATGCCGGCGGCGTAATCGCCGTTTCAGACTTCAACATCGAGATCAAGGATAAGGAATTCATTATCCTCGTTGGTCCTTCCGGATGCGGAAAGTCCACGACCCTGAGAATGATCGCGGGACTTGAGGAGATCAGCGAAGGCGAGCTTTATATCGGAGACAGACTTGTTAACGACATTGCTCCTAAGGACAGAGATATCGCAATGGTATTCCAGAACTACGCTCTGTATCCTCATATGACTGTATTTGAGAATATGGCATTCGGTCTTAAGCTGAGAAAGGTCCCCAAGGACGAGATCGCAAGAAAGGTTGAGGAAGCTGCAAGGATCCTCGACATCGCTCACCTTCTCGACAGAAAGCCGAAGGCTCTCTCCGGCGGTCAGAGACAGCGTGTTGCTCTGGGAAGAGCTATCGTACGTGAGCCTCAGGTATTCCTCCTCGACGAGCCTCTGTCAAACCTCGACGCTAAGCTGAGAGCACAGATGAGAACCGAGATCTCCAAGCTCCATAAGAAGCTGGGTACAACATTCATCTATGTAACCCATGACCAGACAGAAGCTATGACGATGGGCGACCGTATCGTTGTTATGAAGGACGGCTACATCCAGCAGATCGATACTCCTACAAACCTTTATCAGAACCCTGTTAACCAGTTCGTTGCAGGATTCATCGGATCTCCTCAGATGAACTTCATCGACGCTAAGCTGCTCAAGATCGACGGCAAATACGTTGTTGAATTTGGTTCTGAGGATACAAAGACCTCCAGAGGCGTTAAGTATCAGGTAGAAGTTCCCGAAGCAAAGGCTGATCCCGAGGCTCTTGAGCCGCTGGTAGATCAGGAAGTTGTTCTCGGTGTTCGTCCTGAGTGCATCCACGATGAGGAAATGTTCATCTCCGCTGCTAAGACTGGCGTTATCAATGCGACTGTTGAAGTAACTGAAATGATGGGTGCTGAAACATATCTGTATCTTACATGCGAGGGTATTCCGCTCACAGCAAGGGTTTCACCCAGATCCACAGCTCGTCCTCAGGACGATATCCAGGTTGCTCTCGATCCTAACAGGATCCACATCTTCGACAAGGAAACAGAGAAATCCGTTGTCAACTGATAATCAGACATTTCATAAATCAAAAAGTACGGTTTACGCCGTACTTTTTGTATTTTAAAGAAACTGAAACCGTTTTCGTGCAGAAAGGAAAATACTAATGAACATAAAAAAAATGCTTGCAGCCATACTTGTATGTACAATGCTTGCCTCCCTTGCAGGCTGCTCAGACGGATCGGACAAGGACAGCTCAGAGTCAGGAGCCTCTGCCGTATCATCAGCGGAAAGCTCCTCCGAGCCTGAAAAGATCCCAGAAACAGACGAGGAATGGAACGATGCAATGCTGAAAAAAGCAATGGTCTCCTACGGAAATACCTCTATGATGCAAAACGTTATAAAAAAAGCGCAGTCCGGGGAGGAGGTAACTCTTGCGTATCTGGGCGGCTCTATTACCGAGGGAATTTCCGCAGGTCCGGACGACTGCTATGCAAAGCTTTCCTATGATCACTTTGCCGAGACCTTCGGCACCGGAGACAACGTAAAATTCTGCAACGCAGGTCTGAGCGGAACACCCTCAAAGCTGGGAATACTCCGCCTTGACAGAGACGTTCTTTCCTCAGACCCCGATGTGGTGTTTATAGAATTTGCTGTAAACGACGGCAACGACCCGGATCACCAGAACGCCTATGAATCAATCGTGCAGACGCTGCTGAAAAAGAATATTGCCGTCGTGCTGCTGTTCTCCGTTACCGCTGAGGACTACTCCGCTCAGGATTATATGAAGGAGATCGGTGCGGCTTATAACCTCCCTATGATATCCTACTGCGATGCGCTGAGATACCTTTTTGAAAACAACAGGCTTACATGGGAAGAGTTTTCCGACGACCAGTCGCATCCAAATAAAGAGGGACACAAGCTGGTAGCGTCTATGATCAACTACTACTTTGACACCGTTATGGATCAGGAGCCTATGGGCGACTATATTCTGCCCCCTGAAAACGTCTACTCCCCCAGAGAAGTAAACGCCCATATGGTGGAAAATGACGGTATCACTCCCATAAGTCTTGGCAGCTGGACGGAAGGTACGGACGTTGCAAGCTTCGATAAGGGCTGGCATCACTCCCCCGATGCAGGAAACGAACCTATAGTATTTGAAATGGACGCCAGCTTCCTTTACATGATATACAAGGAAGCCAAAACCGGAAATTACGGCAAGCTCCATGTAAAAGTGACAGCCGACGGAGAGGATTACGACGAGTGCGACTATGAGGTGCTAAGTCCAAGCGGCTGGGGAAACGCTCAGGTGCAGAATATTGCTATGATGCCCTCCACCACCAAATATCATGTGGAAATTTCCATGGCAGAAGGCGATGAGGAAACATACGCTGCGATACTCGGCTTCGGGTACACTGAATAGCCTCTTATATATTCATAGAATTTTTACATTTCAGGCAAAACCGCAGCCGAAAAAAGTCAACTGTAAAAGTGTAGGCTTTATCCGGCTGCGAGGTTTCTCAGTTACTGCCTTGGAATGTAAAGATTTGAGCAAATGGAGCCTGGCTGTATGAAAGCCGGGCTCTTTCTTTGATAGGTGGGACGCCATAGGCTTTGCTAAATTGATAAAGAGTGCACTTTGTCAGAGCAGAATTATTATGATGATATTTCGGTTATTATAGTTTCGGGCTGATTATGACCGCCACCTTATTGAGACGAAAAAACTTTGAAATTCATATCAAGATTTTTTTCGGCGATCGTGTTATTATATTAATGTAAGGGAGATGAGCGTCTTGTACGAATGGAATGAGTCAATACAGAAAATGATCGACTGGATCGAGGCTAATCTGTGCGAAAAAATTACTTTGCTTGAAATGTCGTCACAAATAGGATACTCTCCTAATTACTGTTCAGTTCAATTTCATCGGTTGACAGGAATGACGATCAAAAGCTATGTAGCGGGCAGACGACTGGCTCGTGCAGCGATAGATATTCGAGATACTGATGATCGAATTATTGACATTGCCGTAAAATATGGGTTTTCATCACAGGAGGCTCTGACGAGAGCTTTCTCGGCAGCGCTTGGGTGCACACCTGCGCAGTACAGAAAAAAATCCGTGCCAATACCGCTTCCTATACGCAAAAACGTTTATTTTCCCGAGCATTATCACGAATTGCATCAAGGAGGAATTAACATGAACAACACTGTTTTAACTGAAGCGAATGTAAGAGTTGAATTTATTCCGGAGCATAAGTACATTGGGATCTGGGACAGTGAGGCAAATAACTACTGCGATTTCTTTGCAAAACATGACTGCGACTACATTTGCGGGATCATTAACAGTCTGAGCAATGTCAGCGACCCCGTTGTTACAGGTCACACTGCGGGTTGGATCAATGCAAACGGTAAGAGAGGATATTTCTACGGCACAGGCGTTCCTGCGGATTACGAGGGCGAAATTCCAAAAGGCTTTGAGATCAGAACAGTTCCTGCAAGCTACTATTTGGTATTTTTTCATCCGACATATGATTTTTTGAAGGATAACGGCGAGGTCATGGGGCGTGTCCAGGATCTTGCGTGGAATTATGACCTTGAAAAAGAGTGCGGCGGAAAATATCTATGGAACGAAGATGACTGTCAGTGCTACCAGCGTCACTATCCCGAGGTTATTGGGTATGAAATTCTCAGACCAATTAAGCTGAAATAATTTTTAGCCTACAGATTAGACCTCCTGCGGAATCCGTCACTTCAGAAGTTTCCGAGGAGGTCTATTACTAAAAATGCAGTTTTCGTCATCTGATACTCTAGGTGTCAGACAGCGTTTTTGGCATATCCTTAATGCTCCGCCCGGAAAATAAAACGCCCGGCTCATACGAACCGGGACTTTGCTTTTCTGAGTGGGGTTGGTTGAACGGGTACCGCCTAAATACATTATCTGCAAGGCAGTGAATTTTAAAACAACGATCCGATCCGTGCTTCCTTAGTATTCCACTGAAAACCTTGCTCTGTGATTGCCGTTTTCGTCATCTTCGATCATTTCCGCCTTGGTGATCTTTATAGGAGTTTTAGGTGAGGACAGCGCTTTGTCCGAACCCATGGTCCTGGGCACGTCAAGAAATCCGTCCACGACCTCCATACCCTCTGTAACTTCTCCGAACGCCGCATACTGCCCGTCAAGGAAGGTATCATCGTCAGAGTAGCATATAAAGAACTGGCTGGAAGCGCTATCGGGATCCTGACTTCTCGCCATGGAAACTATTCCCCTTGTGTGACTGAGAGTATTGTTCTCCACGCCGTTTCCGCTGAATTCTCCCTTTATAGTCTTGCCGCTGCCGCCTGTGCCGTCTCCGTTGGGATCTCCGCCCTGCGCCATGAAATCCTCTACCACACGGTGGAATGTAAGCCCGTCATAGAACCCCTCGCTTACCAGCTTTTCAAAATTCTCGCAGGTCTCGGGAGCCATGTCTGCGTAAAGGGATATAGTGAACTCTCCGGTCACGGTCTCCCTCGGCTCGGGCTCCTCATAGGTGAAATCCATGTAGAATTTCGCACGGCTGTGACCGTCCTGATCCTTATCTATCATTTCCGCCTTTACAATGGTGATAGGCGTTACCGGCAATGAGATCGCCTTGTCGGCGCCCTCCACCCTCTCTACATTGAGGAACTCGTCTACGACCTCCATTCCCTCTGTAACCTCTCCGAACGCCGCATACTGTCCGTCAAGGAAGGTATCGTTGTCCGAATAGCATATAAAGAACTGGCTGGAGGCGCTGTCGGGATCCTGACTTCTCGCCATGGAAACTATTCCCCTTGTGTGACTGAGAGTATTGCTCTCCACGCCGTTTCCGCTGAATTCTCCCTTTATAGTCTTGCCGCTGCCGCCTGAACCGTCACCGTTGGGATCTCCGCCCTGCGCCATGAAATCATCTACCACACGGTGGAAGGTGAGTCCGTCATAGAACCCCTCGCTTACCAGCTTTTCAAAATTCTCGCAGGTCTCGGGAGCATACTCGTCATAAAGCGTTATAACAAAGCTCTTTGACTCATCAACCTTTGCATTGTCCTTTTTTTCACTCTTCGATGAAGAATCATCAACATTTCCGCAGGCTCCCATCACTGTGCAGGCAAGAGCCGCTGCCGTGCCCAAAGCTGCCGCTTTAAGCAATTTTTTCAGTTTCATATTTATTATCCTTTCTGAAAGATCTTTTAACAATAACGCAGCGGCAGGAGCCGCCTGTCCTACTGCGCATTGTTTTTCTCGACCTAATAATTATATCATTCCCGCAGGTAAAAATCAACTCAAAGCTGTATATTTCACTGAAATTTCATTTTTACAAAGGCAAATTATTGACAACCGGTAACTATGGGAGTATAATATTTAATGCTGCAAAAACAATAAACGTACAAGTAAAACAGCTCCGTCGAGCTTATCGATCAGATCTGTAAAAAAATAAAGATATATATATACAAAATAAAAGGAATGACTAAAATGAAAAATATCAAAAAGGCTCTGCCATTTATTCTGCCGCCGCTGGCAGTTATGCTTATACTTCTTGTAAGCTATTACCGCAGCGGTCTCTACCCGTTCGGCGAGGGTACTATAGCGTGGTGCGACATGACCCAGCAGGTCATACCCCTTATGGCGGATCTCAAGGATATGCTTGCCGGCAAGTCTGGTATATTTATGAACTTCCAGAACGCCGGCGGAATGAATATGTGGGGAGTTATATTCTTCTTTCTGGCAAGTCCCTTCTCTCTTCTTGTGGCTCTTGTGGAAAAAACCGAGATCATTCACTTTGTGAATATACTCCTTATCCTTAAGCTGATGACCTGCTCGGTGACTTCTATGGTCTATTTCAGATGCTGTCAGAAAAATCTTCCCGCACTCCTTGCAATGACGTTCAGTATTGCCTACGCCTTCTGCGGCTACGGAATGCTGTACTATCAGAATATCATATGGCTTGACATGATGTACCTTTTCCCTCTGCTTATGGTATCGTTCAAAAAGCTGTTTGAGGAAAAGAAAATACTCCCGTATACGGCTGTCCTCACCGGCATGATGGTGGTAAACTACTACATCAGCTACATGATCGTAGTCTTTATCCTTCTGTTTATGGGAGTTTTTTGTCTGCGTTACCGCAAAGACGAAAAATACGCACAGGCTCCCTTTTATTTCATTATAGGCTCTGCGCTTGCGGCTTTTCTCTCTGCCGCCGTGTGGCTGCCCAGCTTTGCACAGTACCTTTCCAGCGGAAGGACCGAAAGCTTTATCGAAAAAATACAAGGCTGCGGACTTTTTGCACGTTATCAGACTACATTCCCGACGGTGCTGTCAACCGTCTCGGTACTGACGATCACAGCGATCTGCATTGCCGACGGAAAAAAGCGTTCAAAAAAGCTGGGCACCTATCTGATAATGCTGCTGCTTATGCTTATTCCCCTTTATATTGAGCCTATCAATACTATGTGGCATACCGGAAGCTATATGTCTTTCCCAAG
Organism: Ruminococcus sp.; assembly: GCA_017626015.1. Classification (GTDB taxonomy): domain Bacteria; phylum Bacillota; class Clostridia; order Oscillospirales; family Ruminococcaceae; genus Hominimerdicola. The sequence continues at coordinate 406,017 of JAGAJO010000001.1, read as the reverse complement.
CCGCTACGGATTTATAACCGTTTTCCTGTTGACTGCCTGCGCAGGATATTTTCTTTCGGACGGCGACAATGAAAGACTTGTCACAGAGAAAAAATACTGCGACAATATCCTGGTACTGATCGTCTGTGCGGCGCTGATATATATTTTCGCACTGTTCTCATTCGACTTTGTCCAACTGAACAAGCATGATTTCTCCGCATATACAAGAGGCTTGTGGGGAAACGACATCTCACTGCACCTTATAATAAAATTCGCTATAGTGGCGGGACTTGTCTACGGGATTTTTTACTTCATATACCGCAAGGGTCTTATGTCCAAAAAGCTGCTGTCAGTGTTTTTATGTGTTATGGTAGTGCTTGAAGCCTATGCAAACGTAACGGTCTACGTTACCTCCCCCTATGACAATTATCCGCCCCGGGCTAAAAATCAGCAGGAGGTCCTGGATCTGTCCGACAGAATACAGGACGACAGCGGATTTTACAGAGTAAATACCTCCAAAAAGCTGTTCGACGTGAACCTGCTGGGCTCTATGGGATATAACTCCATAAGCCACTACACATCCCTTACGGACAGGGACTATATGTTCATGATGAAACGCCTTGGGTACTCGTCCTATTGGATGGAGGTAGGCTCCTACGGCGGAACTGAGCTTACAAACGCACTTATGAACATAAAATATACGATATCCAAAAATCCGGAAACAGAAAACTCTGTATACGCCAACAAATCTTACACTATCGACCCGTCGGAATACTATATTCCCTCCGGTCTCGTAACCTCCGGGGAGCTTTCGGAATTCAAAGAGCTGCCGGAGACTACAAGAGGCGAGATCCAGCAGCAGCTATACGAAAACACCGTAGGCAGCAAGGGAGAAAAGCTTATCACCTTCTACGAATGCGACGAGCCTGAGCTTATAACTCAGGGCGCTAAGGGAAAATACGTTTTCGCCGGAAGCGAAACAACTGAAAAAATATATATCTATACAGTGGACGTCAAGGGCAGACAAAGCCTGTATTTCGACTGCTTCGATAAACCCTCCAACAACCTTAACGAGGAGATCAACAACAGCTTCAGCGTTCAGGTAAACGGACGCTACGTCGAAAGCAAATATCCGTCTCAGGCAAGCAACGGCCTTGTCAGTATGGGAGAATTTGAAAACGAACAGGTAATGATAACCGTCCGCCTGCTGGAGGACTGCACCTGCTCGTCCTACGGAGTTTTCGGACTGGATCTGGATATGCTTCAGAATTCGTTGGAGAAGTCAAGATCGGTGAACTTCACCGAAAGCAGGGGCGTTCTCACAGGAAGCTATACTGCAAAGAAGGGCGAAAGCTGTCTGCTCTCCGTGCCGTATACCGACGAGCTTACGATCAGGATAAACGGAAAAAAGGTCGAATACAGCAAAGCCTTCGGAGATCTGGTCACATTCCCGCTTGAAGAGGGAGAAAACAAGATAACCGTTACCTCATTCCCAAAAGGTCTGGGTATAGGAATAGCAATGACGGTACTGGGGATCGTGCTGTGCATAGTCTACAGTCTGCTGAAAAAGATGCTGGAACCGGAGGGGATCGTATGTAAAATATGCTCCGCCCTGCTTATAACGGCAGGAGCCGCAGTCCTTACGGTAATTTATATCATGCCTCTGATTGTGAACATCAAGGCTAATATGCAGCAGTAAAAAACACAACGGACGACCTTACAAAAGCCGTCCGTTGTTTGTTTTACGTTTCTATGACCGTTATGCTATTTTATGTCTATATCTATAAATTCCGTCTCTTCGCCTTTTCTCCTGCCGGATCTTTTTATGCCTTTTGACATTTTACGAAGCTCTCTGCCGGCAGAGAAGCAGCCGATGATATTTGAAAGCCCCGAAACAAGCAGCGCAATGCCCAGAACGATAAGTGCGGCGTTTATCGGCGCAAGAGGATTAAACAGCAGCACAAGCCCCACCACCGTGGTAATGATCGCAGGTATCCCGCTTACCTTCCACGAGTCAAGTCCGGCACGCCTTATATTGATCGCATCCTGCAAATTGCAGATACCGCTTATAAGCATATACAGACCGAAGATAACAGCGATGACCTTTGGTATGAAGTCGGGTCTGACAATAATGAATATCCCCGCAGCACAAAGCGTTATTCCGATAACAAGTCCCGTAGCGTAAAGAGGATTCTCTTTGGTCTTTGTAAAATACTTTACCAGCTCCACCACTCCGTAGCCCAAAAGAAGTCCTCCGACTACATAGCCTATGGCGTTGGTAAAAAAATGAGGATCGATTATCAGCGCAGTTCCCAATACTACGCAGAAAACCGACAGGATCCAGTAATTTCTGAACGCTTTCTTTATATATTCCAACATATCCGGTATCCTTTCCGCCCCGCCGCTTATTTAAGCACAGAGCCTGCCTTTAGCTTTACCGCCTTTATTACCTTCATTCGTGAAAATTCCTCACGCTCTTTTTCCTCCAGCGAATTGGTAATATATTTTACCGTATTTTCATTTCTGGGAATAATTATGTTCCTGAGAGCGTTGGCTCTCCTCTGCGTCTTTTTTATCGCAACAGACAGCCTGTAAATACTGTTTTCCACCTCCGCCAGCATGACGGTGGTGCGCTTTACCTTTTCAAAGGCAAGATATGCTATATCAAGCTCCGAATTGGTCTGAGAAAAACCGTAATGGATCTCAGGCGGTCTTTCCTCCAGCGTGACCTCGGGCAGCTCTACCCCCATGACGCTTTTAGATGAAAGCCTTACTCCCCTCTCTATGGGCATACAGTTTGCAAAGGGAGTGATAACTCCCAGAGAAATGTTAGCGAACTGAAGAGCGCTGTAAGCCTCCTTATAGGTATCCTCTATGGTGCTTCTCAGCTCCTCCGCCTTTTCCACAAGACTCATGATCTCCCTTATAAGGATATTGCGCTTTCTGTCCAGCAGCTCATATCCCAGTGCGGCAAGCTGCAGCGCTTTTTTTGCAAGGATAAGATTTCCCTTGGTGGGGAATACCTGCTGTTCAGCCAAATCTTCTCACTCCCTTTCACGCTTAAACGGCGGCGGAAAATTTCGCACGGGCATTTTCCGCACTGTAATACTTTTCGAGATGCTCCTCGTCTACCCTGTCAAGCTCGGACTTTGGCAGCGTTGAAAGCAGCTCCCAGCCCAGGTCAAGCGTCTCCTCGATGGTCCTGTTGACATCAAAGCCCTGATTTATAAAATACTTTTCAAAAAGCACGCCGAACTTTATATACGCCTTGTCTATGGGCGTAAGCTCCTCCTCGCCGATGACCGAAGCCAGCGAACGTGCGTCCTGAACCTTTGCATACGCCGCAAAAAGCTGATTGGCGCACATCTGATGATCCTCTCTGGTATAGCCCTCTCCTATACCGTCCTTCATAAGCCTTGAAAGGCTGGGCAGGATCGATACCGCAGGATAAACTCCCGTCTGGTCAAGGTTACGGTCAAGGACTATCTGTCCCTCGGTGATATATCCCGTAAGATCGGGTACCGGGTGAGTGATATCGTCGTTGGGCATGGTGAGTATCGGTATCTGCGTGACCGAACCGGTCGAACCCTTTACGATACCCGCTCTCTCGTAAATAGAAGCCAGATCCGAGTACAGATAACCGGGATATCCCTTTCTTCCGGGTATCTCCCCCTTCGACGAGGAGAACTCACGCAGCGCCTCCGCATAGGAGGTCATATCCGTAAGTATAACAAGGATATGCATATTCTTCTCAAATGCCAGATATTCCGCACAGGTAAGCGCACACTTGGGGGTAAGTATCCTCTCGATAATAGGATCGTTGGAAAGATTGAGGAACATTGCAACTCTTTCCATAACACCCGTCTCCTCAAAGCAGCGCTTGAAGTAGTCGGCAACATCGTTTTTTACACCCATAGCGCCGAATACTATCGCAAAGCCCTGTCCGCTCTCGTCAGCGATCTGCGCCTGCCTTACTATCTGTACGGCAAGCTTGTTGTGGGAAAGTCCCGAGCCTGAGAAAATAGGCAGCTTCTGACCCCTGATAAGCGTCATAAGCGCATCAATGGACGAGATCCCCGTCCTGATATAGTTTCTCGGATAAACTCTCGATACCGGGTTAAGAGGACTTCCGTTTATGTCCCTGCTCTTTTCGGCGACAATATCCCCCAGCCCGTCGATAGGTCTGCCTGCGCCGTTGAACACTCTTCCAAGCATTTCACCCGACAGCGCCAGTTCCATAGGTCTGCCCTCGAATTTTATATTGGTGTTCGTGAGGGAAAGCCCCTTGGTGCCCTCAAAGACCTGAAGCACCGCCTTATCCCCCGAGACCTCCACGACCCTCGCAAGCCTTCGGGTACCGTCGTCCAGTCTTATTTCCGCCATTTCGTCGTAGGATACGTTTCTGCACTTTTCAAGCGTCACAAGAGGACCGTTTATCTGACTCAATCCTATATATTTGATATTCACTCAGCACACCTCCGCACCTTTGAACCACTGCTCCATATCCCGCAGATAGCCGTCAAACATTTCAGGCTTGTCATTGGGTATGTCGTATTTCATCTTCACAAGCCTTTCGACCCAGCCGCCGGAAACGATCCTGTCCACCGCCATACCGTCCGCAAGCGCCTTCTTTGCCTGAGTATAAAAGGAAAGTATCGTCTTCATCATCAGATACTGCTTGCCAAGAGGAACATAGGTATCGTCCTTGTGGTAAGCGTTCTGCTGCAAAAATCCCACTCTTACTATCCTTGCCGTTTCAATTAGAAGCTTCTGATCGTCCGGCAGAACGTCGGTACCCATAAGCTTTACGATCTCCATAAGAGTATTTTCCTCCACCAGGATATTTGATATTTCCTGGCGCACCTCCATGAAATCCTTAGCGACATTGTTATTGTAGTAATCCGCCAGATCCTCCGCATACTCGGAATAACTGGTGTTCCAGTTTATTGCAGGATAGTGTCTTGCATACGCAAGGGACTTGTCAAGCGCCCAGAAGCAGCGGACAAAACGCTTTGTATTCTGGGTAACAGGCTCGGAGAAATCTGCGCCCTGGGGCGAAACTGCTCCTATAATGGTAACGGAGCCTTCATTTCCTCCCAGCGTTTCAACATATCCCGCTCTCTCGTAAAATTCCGAGATCCTTGACGGAAGATATGCCGGAAAGCCCTCCTCGGCAGGCATTTCCTCCAGACGTCCCGAGATCTCTCTCAGCGCCTCCGCCCATCTTGAGGTAGAATCCGCCATGATCGCAATGTGATAGCCCATGTCACGGTAATACTCCGCAAGGGTTATCCCCGTGTAAATGGACGCCTCTCTTGCCGCAACAGGCATATTGGAGGTGTTTGCGATAAGCACCGTTCTGTCCGTCAGAGGTCTCTGGGTCTTGGGGTCGATAAGCTCGGAAAATTCCTCAAGCACCTGAGTCATTTCGTTTCCTCTTTCTCCGCAGCCTATATATACGATGATATCTGCGTCGCACCACTTTGCAAGCTGATGCTGGGTCATGGTCTTTCCCGTTCCGAAGCCTCCCGGAATGGCGGCTGTTCCGCCCTTTGCAATAGGCAGAATGGTGTCCACTATCCTCTGTCCGGTAATAAGCGGTTTCGTTATCGGCTTTCTCTCCCTGCACGGACGGGGAGTTCTTATAGGCCATCTCTGGCAAAGCGTAAGCTCCTCCACCGTGCCCGAAGGATTCTTGATCTTGCATACCACGTCGTTCACACGGTATTTTCCCGATACCGCCGTCCATATCACCTCGCCGCCCTTTGAAAGGGGCGAAAGCATACATTTGTGTGTGATTATGGGAGTTTCGGGGCAGGTGCAGTAAATATCGCCCGCCTTGATAACGTCTCCGATCTTCACCGTCATGGTCACGGGATACCTTGCTTCGCCGTCCAGCGGCGTAACGTTTGCGCCGTCGGAAATAAAAGCCCCGCCGACCTCCTCCAGCTTTTTAAGAGGTCTTTCTATACCGTCGAAAATATTGCTTATTATACCCGGTCCCAGAACAGCCGACATAGGCGCTCCGGTAGACTCGATCGGCTCACCGGGCTTAAGTCCGGTAGTTCCCTCGTAGACCTGAATGGTCGTGGATCCTGAGGTCACTCTTATTACCTCTCCTATAAGTCTCTTTTCGCCTACATATACCATTTCCTGCATAGAGAAGCTCTTGGTGTCCGCCGCCGTGACCACAGGTCCGTTTATTGAAAAAATCTTATCCATAAATTATTTATATTCACTCCTCGCTGTCAAGACTCAGAACCTGTCTTCATAAGATTTGTGTACGGATTTTCAAGCAAATTTTGCATCGCAACCCCCGACAAAATTTGCCGAAAAGACGCGCGCAATATCTTGTGAAGAAAGGTTCTTAAAGGCTCAGCCCCGCTCTGACCGCAAAGCTTTCCCGCTGTTCTTCAAGAGCCGAGTCAAAGGTACAGTCAACGGCAATGCTGCTTTCATCAAAAACCACCATTATACCGCCGATCCCGATAGAGCCGCCTGCCTTTACCTCAAAGCGTCCGCCCATAGAAAGTCTGTCTGCCAACCCGGCGTCCTTCTGAGAAATATAAACACAGCCCTTCTCGCCGGGATAAGCCGCTGCACACTCCTCAAGCCTTTTTACCAGCAGCTTTTCATACTCAGGAGTTTTCATAAACTCCTCGAGACGGCTGCGTACATTGCCGAAGACCCTGTCGATAACGCTTTCTCTGCTGAGAAGAATATTTCTCTTTGAACTGAGGCTTCCGGAAGAAAGCTCTCTCACTGCGTCCGCCTCGCACTCCTTATTTATCTGTTCGGTAACGCTTTTTACATACCCGTCCGCCTCGTGCCGTGCCCGGCTGACTCTTTCTCCGCACTCAGTGCGGGCGGCGGAAACGATCTCCTCCGCTTTTGCCGCAGACTCGTCGAAAATAGCTTTTTTAAATCTTTCCAGCTTTTCGGTCTCGTTTTTCATAATGCCATCTCCAAATCAAAGCTTAATACCCACAGCTTCGGCAAGATACTTTGAAATAGTATCCGATATCTTCGCTGTGGCGTGTCTGTCGGGTATCTCCACTATCAGGGGAGTTTTACGGTTCAGCTTATAGTCGTACACCTTTTCACGGCACTGGTTTATAGCAAGCTCGGTCATAAGCACTATGCCCACGTCCTCCATTTCCATTGCCCTGTCAAGAGCCGAAGATACCTCCTCAGGCGTATGCACGACAACTCCCTCGATGCCCGACAGTCTCATTCCCATCTGCGTATCGATATTATCGCTGATCAAATAGAATTTCATTATAACAGCTCCCGTTCAGGCTATTCCTATGCGCCGATACCTGAAATAATAAGGATAGAGATAAGCAGTCCGTAGAGCGCGATACCTTCTCCGAGTACGACAAAGATAAGAGCCTTTACAAAATTCTTGGGATCCTCCGAGGTAGCTCCGATAGCAGCCGGTGCGCCTGCGGCAACGGCAATACCCGATCCGATACATGAAAGTCCTACCGCAAGAGCCGCCGCAAGATATCCCAGTCCTGCGCCCGTGGAAAGAGCCGCAGCTGCGCCCTCCTCAGAAGCCGCAGAAACGAAGTTTCCCATAGGTACGATGATCGCCGTAAGCATGATCCCCGCAAAGGTGCAGAGGTTTCCTATAAACGCACCTCTGGGAGATTTTCCTGTCTTTATTTTCTTTGCCGTAAAAGCAAAGGGAACAAGCAGCAGAGCGACTGCCAGCAGCGGAAGTAAGAATAATTTCAGCATAGTAAATTCCTCCAGTAAAAATATAAAATATATCAGGTCACATCTAAAACCTGTATTGTTTGGATGTGGTGCAGATTTAGTCGGCAGATTGCATAAAATTTTTGCAGTCATACTGGCGTATTACAAGAAAATTTTGTGCAATATGACGGCTTAAGATGTGCCGCAGACAAGCGGCAGAGGTTTTTAGATGTGACCATTAGTCAGTCTGTGATGAAAAGCTTACGGAGACCGGCTCAAACGCCTTTCCGTCGCCTTCGTAGAAACGAGAGAATATCTCGTAAAATTCCAGACGGATTATCTGTATCGCAACGATCATGCCCTCGATAGCCATAACGAAAAGATTTCCAAGGACAAGCACAAAGGGCTGGGCAGCCGCCGAACACATATCCATAAGGGTCATTACCACCAGCATCATTCCAGCATGTGAAAGAACAAATCCGCCCACACGGAGGAACGACATGGTATTTGAAACGTAGCTCAGCACATACTCGAACATCTCGAAGAAATTTTCGACGATAAAATTGCCCACCGTCATCTTTTCTCCGTCCTCAGAAAGCCTCCACTCCCTGAACTTCACCGCAGCCGCCAGCGGCACTCGGCAGAAAACGCACAGCGCAGGGATAACTATCATAAAGATAACAAAGGGCGGCGACATGATCTCCATATCCAGCATGACCGTTCCCACAACTCCTGCGCATACGGATCCGTAAAAAATAAGTCCCGCTATGCCGTTGTTTCCAAAGACAGCCTTTTCGTAATTTTTCTCCTTAAAGCCTATGTAAATATTTATCAGCATAGACATGAAAATCAGTACCACGCCTATCGCCACGGCGGTTATAAGTATGAAATTCGACTGCTTGAATACCTTAAGCGGCAGGAAATCTATCCCCACGCTCTCAAATACAGGATCCAGCAGTTCCTCATATCCGAATACCGAGCCGTACAGCGTTCCGAAGATCATGCTTGAAAGTCCCACACGGGAGACCATTCCTCCCGCCTGCCTGCTGACCTTTTTTCCGACGAACAGTCCGCCGAGGAACAGCAGAAGTCCCTGACCCAGATCGCCGAACATTATTCCGAAAAGCAGAGTATATGTCAGCGCCACGAACGCAGTGGGGTTAAAGCCGCCGTACTTCGGCAGACCGTACATCTCCACCAGCATACCGAAGGGACGTGCGAGCCAGCTGTTCTTAAGCATCGTAGGCGGAGTGCAGGAAGCGTCTGCGTCAGGCGGCATACGAACCACCGATACCGTTTTAAGTCCGGCAAAAAGCTTTTCAAACCTGTCAGCGTCCTTCTCGGGGATAAAGCCCTTTAAATAGAACTTTCCCTTGATCTCCCCTGCGTTGCGCCTGAGATCGAATATATCGTTAAGCTCCTTGAGCTTTGTAAAGACCTGCTGTATCTGTTCCTCATACTTGTCGGAAAGATTTTTTATACTCTTTTCGCACTCTTCAAGGCTCTGCTTTTTTTCCTTTATCATATCTCCCAGCCGGACAAGCGCCTCGTCGGGATTACCCCTTACCGAGCTTGGAATGTGTATCCTTTCAAAATACATGGAGCTGAAAATGTCATCCACCAGCTCACTGTCGCTTTTTGGACAGAAATACATTCCCCAGCAAAAATCCTTTCCCATTTCAAAAGGGACAAAGAAGAAAATTTCCTCGTAGTAATCCAGCTTCTGAAGATTATCCACCGGAAGCCTGCCTATTCTCACAGCAGTGTGACGGCAGGAAAAGATCCTGTCAAAATCGCTGTTCATGCCCTTCAGGTGGTTGACCTGCGCCACCGTATTTTCCATTTCGGAAATGCTTTTCGACGTTTCCTGCCTGAATACGCTCAGATCGTCTATCTCCGCATTTATCTGTGCGGCAAGCTCCGCAAAATCCTCGGGAGCGTAATCATCGTATTTATCGCTTACGGTTTCCTTAAGAACTATCCCCAGAGCTGACGCCAGATTTGAAAACTCCTTAAGCGTCGAGGAATATGGATTTTTTTCGCTGAGCATATGCACAACCGATCCGTTAGAGGTCCTGAACGCAGGTTCTATATGAAAACAGCCGCTTTCACAGCATTTGACCAACGCCTCGTTAAGCTCGTTTTTCATTCCGACTATGTTGACCAGCGCCATTTTCTCTATTGCCACTTTTTATCATCTCCCTTCACAGCATTCAGAGCATAATGAGCTGCGATTCTATGACCGCAGGGTTTGCGCCGTACCTTATGCCCTCTATAATGTGTACTATATTTGAAACGTCCGTTTCGCAAAGCTCCACGAAAGCGTAAAGCGCCACCGGTGCAGACGTTGCTCCCGCAAGCTTTGAACAAAGATACCTGTATTTTTCGGAATAGACCGCAGTCTCTATGCTGCCGCTTCCTGTTATCCCCCGTCCGTAAACGGTACCGCCTATCATCTCCAGCATATCCTCAGCGCTTTCGCATTCGTATATTTTTTCCATGCGCTTTTTTCCGATACAGCTGAAATTAAGGGAACGCCTTTTTATTTCAGCCGCAGAAAAGCCGAAAAACGCCTTCATACGGTAAGCGTTTATGATATTTCGTCCGTCTATGTCCCTGAGGATCATCTCCTCCAGCTCATGCTTTGAATCTCCGGGGAGATCCTCCCTGACACGCCTGAGCATATCCGAATAGTAGTTTGTCCTGAGTCTCAGCTCGCATTCGGTATAATCCGCCGATCCGTCCTCTCTCGGAGGTATCTTTGACAGTATTTTAAAGTATCTCGTTCCTTTAAGAGCCTTAAGCAGCTCCTCATAGGTTTTGGCTGTGCTTACCTCCATAAGCTTCACACGGGAATGAGCAATGATATAACCCGGCAGAGCATTCAGCGATAAGCTGTCCATAGGTGAATTTATATCGTTTATTACCGTGAGAATGGTCTGTATCTCTTTCCTTCTCACAGGGAAATCGTAAAACGGCTGCCCCTCCAGCTGCTGGAACCTGCAAAGCCGTATATATGTGTTGAAATTTTCTCTGTAAAGAAGCTCCTCCAGAAAGCCTCTGTGGACGGTATTGGGATCCGCCTCGCCGAAAACGTCCCTGAATCGTGCGGAACGTGAAAGATACTCCGCCGCCTCGGAAACGCTTCTGCGGGTCATAAGCTCCCGGTAATTTTCAGCCTTGAACATTTTCCCCCGTATAGCGTGTATCTTTGCAACAACAGCGTTGGTGCTGCAGCCCTCAAGCATTTGTGCCGCCTCCTCCTCGGGTATTATAAGGATATTATTGCCTTAACTGCGTCCCAGTATTGCGTCAAATATTTCGTTCTCCCATGTCTCGTGATTTATCCTGTACAGCTTTTCAAAGGCATCGGTCTTCTTTTTCTCTTCCTCCTTGAGCTGGCGTGTGCGGTCATCCGTCTGAGCCTTGATACGGGATCGCTTATTGCTTCTGTACTCGTCAAGTATTTCGTCCGTTTCCGTCTTGATGCGTTGGATCTCGGCTTCGCAGCCGTCCAGCAGCTCTCTGCGCTTTTCATCTGCGGCGGCAAGCTGCTCCTCGGCAAGTCTGTCCGTTTCAAGTATCTCGCTGATAATATCCATATGATCACTTCCCGGATCTCATAAATTTGACCGGACATCTCCGGTGCAGTAACGGTATGTACAATATACACATATCACATCTGAAAATCCATATTCATTTTACACCTTTTCACACAATTAAGCAAGCAAACGAATAATTTTTCGTCAATTTAACAATCACAGACCTTTAATAAGTCCGGGTTTTATCTATTTTAACAAATGAAGCTGCGTGCTTGCGGTTATTTCTTCAAAAATATATGCAAACTATTATTCCGGCAGTGTTAAAACATTATATATCCACTTGACAAAGGATGAAAAAAGTGGTATAGTTGTATTTGTTTCAGATACATCTGTATGCCGGAGGTGAACTTCTCTTGAACGAAAAAAACTCGGGACTGGTAGTGGTCAGCGCAGAGGTTCTGCCGGATATCGTGCTGAAGGTCCTGGCAGCAAAACGAATGAAGGCAAGAGGCGAGGTTTCTACCTCATCGGAGGCGTGCAGGGCTGTAGGGATCTCCCGCAGCGCATATTACAAGTACAAGGACTCTGTATTCAATTATGAGGAGCAGCTTGCAAACAACATAGTTTCGGTCTACTGCATACTGCGGGACGAAAAGGGTGTGCTTTCGTCCATAATCTCCAGGCTCTATGAGCTTAACACCAATATTCTCACCATTAACCAGAACATTCCTATCGATTCTGTGGCAACGGTGACATTTTCGGTAAGATTTGACAGAGATACCCTCAACACCGCCGCTCTGACGGAGGAGCTTTCAAAGGTATCGGGGGTAGTTGACGTAAAAATAATATCCGGCGAATAGGATCCGCACTGCGGGTCTCAAATATAACGGCGATACCGCACAACCATCGTGTGCGTACTGCCTAAAATAAAAAAGAAAGTATGAGGACATTTTTATGGGTAATGTAGCGGTAATAGGTTACGGCGTGGTTGGCTCCGGTACGGTGGAGCTTTTTATGAAAAACAGAGAATCTATATCAAAAAAGGTGGGCATGGACTGCGATATCAAATATATTCTTGATCTCAGGGATTTCCCCGATTCCCCCTTTGCGGACAGAATGACCAAGAGCTTTGACGATATCCTTAACGATGACGAGATCGAGGTGGTAGCCGAGGTCGTAGGCGGGACAACCTTTGCATACGACTACACCAAAAGACTTCTTGAAAAAGGAAAAAGCGTCGTTACCTCCAACAAAGCGCTGGTAGCAGCCAAGGGTGCGGAGCTTCTTAAGATCGCCAAGGAGCATCAGTGCAACTATCTCTTTGAAGCAAGCGTCGGCGGAGGTATACCTATTATAAGACCGCTCAACAAGTGCCTTGCGGGTAACGAGATACTTCAGATCTCCGGCATTCTCAACGGAACAACTAATTTTATACTGACCAAGATGATAAAGGAGCAGATGTCATTTGAGGACGCACTGAAAATGGCTCAGCAGCTGGGCTACGCCGAAGCTGACCCCACTGCCGACGTGGAAGGCGAGGACGCCTGCAGAAAGATCTGTATCTTAGGCTCTCTTGCATACGGAAAACACATTTACCCCGAAATGGTACACTGCTCGGGTATCACAAGGATCACACTTGACGACGTGGAGTACGCAGCAAACGCAGGCTACGTCATCAAGCTTATCGGCTCGGTCAGAAAGCTGGAGGACGGCAGGCTTAACGCTATCGTCTGCCCGAGACTCGTTGCAGGATCAAATCTTCTGGCAAGCGTAGACGACGTTTACAACGCTATCAGCGTTACAGGAGACGGCGTAGGCGACGTGCTGTTCTACGGACAGGGCGCAGGAAAGCTGCCTACAGCCTCCGCAGTTGTGGGAGATATCATCGACTGTCTCAAGCACCACCACAAGGTGCTGGCTCTCAGCTGGGAGGATTCCTCCGCAGACGATAAATTCGTGGTAAATTATAAGGAGACGGACGTGTCCATGTATGTCCGCATAAAGGCAGAGGACGCAGAAGCGCTCAAAGCGGCTATCTCGGAAATGTTCGGCAAGCTTATGTATATCGAAAGAGCGAACCGTCCCGACAACGAGATCGCATTTATCACACCCAATATGAAAGAGTCCGATATCGACGCCAATCTTGCGATCCTGTCGCATTCCGCCGAGATCGCAAGCAAGATAAGAGTATACTGAAAATAACCATGTCCTGTCCGCAGCCGTGATCCGGCGGCGGACAGTGTTTAAATAGACCTCCTCGGAAACTGGAGAAGTGCCGGATCCCGCAGGATATTTTGTCTTGTGTAAAGAGCTGCGACCGCAGAAATACTGTATGTATTGCAAGAGAGCAGCTCAAAGCACAGGGCAAAAGAGACAAGGAAGACGATGCTTCGGAAGTTTCCGAGGAGGTCTGATAAGGAGGATGGTCATGAAAAGGCAGAACTACATATCATGGGACGAATATTTTATGGGCATATCCCTGCTTTCGGCTCAGCGCAGCAAGGACTCCAATACCCAGGTGGGGGCGTGCATAGTCTCTGAGGAAAACAAAATACTGTCCGTAGGCTATAACGGAATGCCCACCGGCTGCGCGGACGACGATATGCCGTGGGACAGGGACGGAGCGTTCCTTGACACCAAATACCCGTTTGTATGCCACGCAGAGCTTAACGCCATTTTAAACCGTTCCTCCGGCAGTCTTAAAAACGCAAGGATCTACGTTTCTCTTTTTCCATGCAACGAATGTGCAAAGGCTATCATCCAGAGCGGGATAAAAGAGGTGGTATACTGGGAGAACAAATACGCCGACACCGACGCCACAAAAGCTTCAATGAAAATGTTCGGACTTGCAGGAGTAAAGCTTCGTCAGTACATACCCACCGGCAGAGAGATAACAATCAGACTGTAACGTCCCCGAAAGCCCGTAAATACGCCGATGTTAAGTTTAGTTGACAAACTTCAAAGCCTGATTGGTAGACCTTTGTGTACCGTTATGCTATGATCTTGGTACAGAAAGGAAGTGCTTGGCATGAAATTCAACGAAAATCTTATGCAGCTCAGAAAATCAAAGGGCTGGTCTCAGGAGCAGCTGGGAGAAGCCGTAAATGTTTCCCGCCAGACGGTATCAAAGTGGGAGCTTGGCTCCACCACTCCCGAAATGGAAAAGCTTATCGAGCTGAGCAATATTTTTGAAATATCCATAGACGAGCTTGTGGGAAGATATGAGCCTGAGTACAACGCCGGCGCTCAGCCGCCGGAGGATCTGTACACACCGTCCAGACTGTCATTTTTTAATTTCCAATACGAAAGCAAAACGCATATCGGCAGTCTGCCGCTGGTACACATCAATACTTCCGGAAAGGCTAAAGGCATTGTGGCGGTGGGAGCGTCAGCAAGGGGGATAATAGCTCTCGGTCTTGTTTCCATGGGACTTTTCAGCTGGGGACTTATTAGTATCGGACTTCTAGCCATAGGCGGCATTGCTCTCGGCGGAGCGGCTCTGGGCGGACTTGCCATAGGTCTGCTTGCTGTGGGAGGTCTTGCCCTCGGCATCCTGGCATTCGGCGGACTTGCCGCAGGAGTCTATTCTGTGGGCGGCTGTGCAGTTGCGGCAAAAATAGCTCTGGGAGGCTACGCTTCGGCGCATATCGCTGTGGGGGACATCACAAGCGGCGAATTTTGTTTCAGAACGCTTAGGGACTCAATGCAGCTGGCAGAGCATGACGTCAGTCTGCTGAGAGAGACCATAATGCGGGAATTTCCCGCAACGCTGAAGATCATCGCAGATCTTTTCTGCAATGCGGTAAAATAAAAAATTTTAACAAAGAGGTAATCCATATGTCAAATTCAAGAAAATACGCTATTCTGGGAGAATCGCTCAAACACACCATGTCTCCGCCCATTCATAAAAGGCTCTTTGAGCTGAAAGGCAGAGAATTTGAATATGATATACTTGAAATAAAGCCCGAGGAGCTTGAAGCTAATGCGGACTATCTCAAGTCATTGAACGGCTTTAACATCACAATTCCCCATAAGATAGGCATTATAAAGTACTGTGACGAGCTGGCGGAGTCCGCCAGGAGATACAATTCCGTAAACTGTGTGGATAACAAGAACGGAAAGCATACAGGCTGCAACACCGACTGTGACGGATTTCTGAGGACTGTCCGTGCAATGAACGTGAATTTCGGCGGACGTGTACTTCTTATAGGCTGCGGCGGAGTAGGCAGAATGATGGCTATAGAAGCGGCTCTTGCAGGCGCAGACCTTAATATCGCAGTCCTCGAAAGCGATATGCCCCTTGCCGTCCAGGTGGAAAAGGAGATAAAGGCAATGAAGTCCGATGCAAAGGTGACTATCGTGCTGAATACCAAGATCAATACGTCAGTCAAATACGATCTGCTGATGAACGCCTGCCCTGTTGGAATGTATCCCAAGGTAGACGGCTGTCCGGTTCCCGACGAGGTGATAGCTGCAAGCGAAGCGGTGTTTGACGTTATATATAATCCCCGTGAAACAAAGCTTATGAAAAAAGCAAAAGCAATGGGCAAACCCGCCGTGGGAGGTATGGCAATGCTGGTATGGCAGGCTGTCTCCGCCCATGAGATATGGGACGGCGACACATACACCGACGAAGAGGTTCAGGGCATAATCGACGAAATGGAGATCCTTGTGGAAAAAGACTTCAAATAATTTATTGCTCCACCCCGAGATCGCCGGAACGGATATAGGCTGACGCATATGATCAAGAATACTGCACCTTAGACAGACGGAATAAAAACCCGTCTGTTTTTTTGTGATTAGATCCCCGGAATACGTCAATACTCTTACAGAGGTGACGGAAATGTTTATTGTTTTTTTCAGGGCGGTAATACTTTATTTTATAATTATTTTCTCTGTTCGGCTTATGGGAAAAAGACAGATAGGCGAGCTCCAGCCGTCTGAGCTGGTCATCACAATACTGATGTCGAACATCGCAACGCTTCCGGTAGAGGATATAAGTATTCCCATGCTGATCGGCATAGTGCCTATCTTCACGCTTGTTTGTCTGGACGTTATCTTTTCCCACCTCTCCATGCATTTCAGAGGACTTCGCAAGGCGTTCAGCGGCTCTCCCAAGATAATAATATCAAACGGAAGGATCGACCAGAAGGTCCTTAAGGATCTGCGCTTTACAGCCGACGATCTTATGGAATCGCTGCGGAGTATGCAGATCTTCGACATAAACGAGGTCCAGCTGGCGATCGTTGAAACTACGGGGAAAATATCTGTCTGCCAGAAAAAAGAGTTTATGCCGGTCACCTGTAAGGATATGGACATAAAACACAGCGAGTCTGATCCCCCCGTTATGGTGATAAATAACGGCGAAAGATCTCCTGCCGCATTAAAATTTCTGGGACTTGACCCCGCATGGCTGGACGGTATCCTGAAAAAAGAGCGTATAAGAGATGAGGACATATTCATCATGACTGCTGACACCGAAGGAAAATACACCCTTATCAGGAAATGCGGAAAGGAGCAGTGACCGTGAAAAGACTTTATCTCTGCATATCCATTATGACCGTGATAGTCCTGTCCTCGGCAGCCTCACTGTGGGTCATAAGATCCGGAAACGAACAGCTTTATTCCCTGGCAGCCGAGGTCAAATATGTATACGGCAAGGGAGAAGATCCCTCGGCTGAGCTGAAGGAGTTCTGCGACTGCTGGGAAAAATACTACGTCAGGGTATCATACTTTGCAGCGTCGGACAGCCTTAACACTGTTTACTCGGGCGTGTTTCGTCTCCAACGCCTGCTGGAGGAAGACTCCGACGAATTTATCCCCGAGCTTGAAAGCATTTGCGGACAGACAAAAATGCTTTACCGAAGCCAGTTTCCACACCTGTATTCTGTGCTTTGATAGGGAGATCAAAAAATTTCCTCCGTTTGTCAATTAATTATAGTTTAAAATACTTGACAAAATGATATTTTAACTATATACTTATTGTATGCGGTCTTGTATTCCACAAACGCATAAAAAGCAAATATGGAGGTAAAAATATGAAATTCTGTCCAAAGTGCGGAGCGCAGCTTGACGACAGCGTAAAATTCTGCGGAGTCTGCGGATCTGCCGTCGAAACACCCGCTCAGCCGGTAGGCGCAGTGCCAAACGGTATGCCTATGCAAAACAACGGTATGCCCATGCAGAATAACGGCATGCCAATGCAGCAGGGAAATATTCCTGATTATCAGCAGAACCAGATACCCGGCGGCTATCAGCAGCAGGGCGGCATGGCAGGAGCAGCGGCAGCTCCCAAGCCCAATCCGTTCTCAAACCTTTTGCAGAAGCTGAAGGCAAATCCCATGATCCTTGCAATTGCCGGAGCGGCTGTTGTGCTTATTGTCGCAGCGATCATTATAATCGTGAACGTCACAAAATATCAGCGTATCGATGCGAAGGAGCTTTTCAAGTTTGAATTTGAAGGTCTCGATTCCTACGGCACAGTAAGCGGAAAGCTTAACTGCTACGACGATTACGTTTATTCGTCCTCCGACGCCATGGGCGTTCTCAGCGACGCTCTCGAGGAGTACGATCTTGATGATCTGGAGGATCTTGACGATCTGGATGAAGATATCGGCAAGGAGACCGTTTCTCCTTATTTTTCCCTTAACGAAGACACCTTCATGGACGCATGGTCAAAGGCTGACGATGAATCAGAAGCTAAGATAATGAGAAATGCGCTGCTCAGGAAGAATAAGAAAACCGATACCTATATCCTCAAGTGCAAGTACAGCAAGGACAAAAATCTTAAAAACGGCGACAAGGTAAAGGTCACTGTAGTATATGACGAGGAATATCTCAAGGAAAACAAGATCAAGCTTAAGAATACGGAGTTTGAGATCAAGGTAAAGGGACTTGAAGAGGGTACGAAGATCGACCTGTTTGATCCTGAATACATAACAGTTACCTTCAGCGGAACCGACGGCAGAGGAGAGCCGAACGTAGACACCTACGGAGCTCTTGACTGCATAAGCTATAACTACGATTATTCCCTCGACCTTAAGCTGGGAGACAAATTCAAGGTCACTGCAAGATATAGCTACGGCGATCTGAAAAAAGCCGGCAAGCAGTATTGGTTCAAGTATGAAGATAAATACTACATCATGGATTCTGAGGAACAGACCAAGGAATACGAGGTAACAGGACTTACCGAGCTTAAGGAGCTTGACCCCTTCGAGGGACTGAAATTTGAATATGACAGAGGAACTCCTTTCCTGAGAGTTACAAGAGTCGATACAAGCGGATGCTCCGATATCATAAAGGACTATGTAAACTTCTATGTTGAAAGCGCTGACGCTCTCAACGTCAACGGAAAATTCACTGTAAAGGCTTACGGAAGCTACTCCCTTGAGGAAGCCGGCTATAAGCTTAAGGGTACTCCCGACGCTGACGGCTATATCACTAAGGAATTTACCGTTGACGACAGCTATCCCGCATATGTGACAGCTTCAAACGGCGAAGCCGCTATGGACTTCATGAAGGTTTCTGTCGATGACAAGATCACAGATCTGAGAAAGGATATCAAGGGATCGAAATACATTGGCGGAATGGTTCTTGACGGAGAGGCTGAGTCTATCACGTCCTTTGAAAAGGTAGACACCTACGTTTCCTTCAACAGCAAGACAAACTATGACAGCTTCTCATGGTCCGATTATGTAAACAGAGTTTACAACCTCTACAAGATCGATGTATCCACCGACGGAGACAAGGGTAAGGACAGCTTTTACGCTATCATCTACAGCGAAAACGTTGTAGCCTCCGGCAGCGAGTTTACCGGCAGCGACCTCGGCTATGATTATTTTGAAACTCTCGACGACTTCAAAAAGGAGATCCTTGACGCTGAGGGTTACAAGGTAACAAAGTGCGGAGGAGATACTGCAAGCCAGCAGGAAAAGCCTGACGATTCTTCAAAGGCTGAGACTACGACTTCGGCTGTGACCACCGCTCCCGACGAAAAAGCTTCCGACGATTCAAAGGCGGAAACTACCGCTAAAGCTGATACGACCACAAAGGCTACAACTGCTGAAACAGAGCAGGTACCGTAAGAAAATCAAAAAGCTCAGAGAGATCTTCGTGATCTCCCTGAGCTTTTTTTCTGTAGAAAACCCCTTTGGGAAATTAAAGCGCAGGCTCAAGCGCGGCGCTAGAGCGCTTGCAGGGGTCGAGGGGGCAGAGCCCCTCGTCGCTCCCGCAGGAGCGAAACTCCCCTACGCAGGAGCTCCGCATAGGGTGAATTTTCAAACAGTCCGGTGGACTGTTTGAAAAGAGGGGCAAGCCCTGCGATAGAGGGATGCCCCTTACCTGCGCTGTGTGAAGTTTCCCGACAGATTGAAAGCTCAGAGAGATCTTCGTGATCTCCCTGAGCTTATTTTTTCCGCTGTGTGCGTATCTTTATTCCTCGCTTCCGCCGTCATCGCCCTGAACGGCAAGCCCCGTGTCCTCAGTGACAGTTCCGACATTCTCCGTAAGTCCGAAAATACGCCATCTGCCCGAAACCTTTGCCACGTTTATATACAGCTGAGCCTCCTCAGAGGAGCTTTCCCCCGAGAACCTGACGCTGACCGACATATCGTAAACCTCCGAAAGACTTGGCTTCACGCCGTAGGTCTGATAATACTCCGTCATGTCATAATCGTCCGAGTCAAGCTTCGTCTGCCGCCCGATCTCCACCTCGATCTTATAGCCGTCGCCGTATTCGTCCTTAAAATTTCCGTACATTTCCTCCATGGCTTCTTCCTTGGAGAGCCCCAGAGACTTGCGCTCGTCCTCATAGCTTTCCTTTATCTCCTTGGGAAAGCATTTGAGGAAGCTGTCGTAATCTCCCTCCTGTATCGCAGTGAAATATTGCTTCACAACATCTTCCCTTGTGTTTTTAAAAAACGCTCCGCTCTGATAAAGCACAAAAACTATCAAACCGATCACCACTACCGCACAAACGATAAGGAAATTTCTGTTGGCATTCGGATCCCTTACCCGGACATTCTGCTGCTTCTCCTTGTCCCACTTCGCATAAACAGCGTCGTCCTCCGCCGTCCTGAAGCGTTTGGGCTTTCTGGCTTTTTTGTACTTTTCCGCCGCCTTGGACGTGCCCGAATCCTTTCCGTAGCCGCATTTATCGCAGTGATCGCCGTCATAGTAATTACCACAGGATTTACATAGCTTAGACATATTTTTCTCCTTAAATTTATTTTGTACATAAGATATATCCGATAACCGCAGTCTTAGGAATACATATCATAAAATAACATTACCGAACAGGTTTATTATACGTCATTTTATTACCGTTGTCAAGAGACGGAGAGACCCGCAGCCGATATTTCAGCCACGGGTCCTCCGCTATAATTTATAAGTGGGATAGGGATATGAGCATTTATCAGTCGTCCTGGAGGGCTTCGTAGCCTTCCTCACCGGTGCGGACCTTTACCACATTATCTATGCCGTAAACAAATATCTTTCCGTCTCCGATGTGACCGGTATAAAGTACGTTCTTAGCAGCGTCTATAACAGCCCGCGTAGGAACCTTGCAGACTACTACCTCGACCTTTACCTTAGGCAGCAGATTTGCTTCGACCTCCGCTCCACGGTAATACTCCGTCTTGCCCTTCTGCATTCCGCAGCCGAGAACGTTCGTTACCGTGATACCTGTAACGTCAATAGCCTCGAAGGTCTGAATAAGATCGTTGAGCTTCTGCTGCTTGCAGATAACAACTACCTTTGTCATCTTAGGCGAGCCGTCTGCGTTGGGAGCGTCCGTTGTGTAGGATTCGACCTGAACAGCCTTTTCAACAGGGACAACCGGCTCGGATCTTTCAACCTTTGTTACGCTCTTAGCGTCGTCCTTAGTGTAGGAAAGCGCAGCCTGAGCCATTGCAGGAGCAAAGTCTGCATAAGAGGAAACAAGTCCGTGCTCCGTAACGTCCAGTCCGATGATCTCCTCCTGCTCGGAGGCTCTCAGACCGATAGTGTGCTTGATAGCCAGGAATACGAGCGTCATAGTGACAGCTGTCCATGCGCCGACTGCCAGAACGCCGACACACTGCTTTCCGAGAAGCTCAACGCCGCCGCCGTAAAACAGACCGTTGCCGCTGATACCGCTTGCGCCGCCGTCCTGAGCCACTGCAAATCCGGGAGCCGTGTCCGTAGCGAAAAGACCTACCGCAACAGTTCCCCATATACCGTTCATCATATGTACTGCAACTGCTCCTACAGGATCGTCGATGTGAAGCTTGTAATCAAGGAACCATACGCCGAAGCATACCAGAAGTCCCGATACAACTCCTACGGCTATTGCGCCGAAGGCGTCCATTACATCGCAGCCTGCGGTGATACCCACAAGACCTGCAAGTGAAGCGTTAAGACACATTGAAACGTCGGGCTTGCCGTATTTTACCCATGTGAATACCATACAAACTACCGTTGCAACTGCGGGGGCGATAGTTGTTGTAAGGAAGATAGAGCCTAACATTTCTACCGACTTTGCAGCCGCCGGGTTGAAGCCGTACCAGCCGAACCAGAGGATAAATACTCCCAGTGCGCCGATGGTGAGGTTATGTCCGGGGATAGCGTGTACCTTGATCTCTCCGTCAGAGGTCTTGCTGAACTTGCCTATTCTGGGTCCGAGTATCTTTGCGCCTACCAGTGCCGAGATACCGCCGACCATGTGGATAGCGCAGGAGCCTGAAAGGTCGTGGAATCCCAGCTGATAAAGCCAGCCGTCAGCACTCCAGATCCAGTGCGCCTCGATCGGGTAGATAAGTGCGCTTATAACTCCCGAATAGATGCAGTATGAGATAAACTTTGTTCTTTCCGCCATAGCTCCCGAAACGATGGTAGCAGCCGTTGCGCAGAACACCAGATTGAATACGAAATTTGAAAAGTCAAAATTCTCATATGTTGTGAATATATCGAATCCGGGCTTTCCGATAAGACCTGCGGCGTCCTCTCCGCAGAGAAGTCCGAAGCCTATAAATATGAACATTACCGTACCGATACAGAAGTCCATAAGGTTTTTCATAATGATGTTGCCGGCGTTTTTCGCCCTGGTGAATCCTGTTTCCACCATTGCAAAGCCTGCCTGCATAAAGAATACCAGCGATACGGCTATCAGAAACCATATGCCGAAGCCCGTTTCAGACGCTGCCGCCTGAACTGCCTCCAATATTTCCTTAGTCATAATATGTCCTCCTTAAAATAAAAAAGCGTACGCCGGCGCAGGGACGTTTCCCTGCGCCGTCATACACTTCATTGTGCGTCAGATCTATATTGTCTTTCCTTACTTTACATAAAACAGCAGTGCGCCGTATGTGGGATAAGGCCAGTATTTCTCTCCCACAAGCGTTTCGATCTCGTCGGCTACCGCACGAAGCTCACCCATTGCGACGAATACTGTGTCGTGGTAATAGTTAGCCAGCTCCTCAACGTCCTCGATCTCATGCGCCTTTACGTCAGCCTCTTCGAGAGCCGCAAGCTTTTTGTAGGTCTGTGCGGCAAGGGAAGAAAGTCTCTTGACCATGTCGTCCTCAAAGCTTGCGTCCGCTCCGCAGTCCTTAGCAAGCGCAGAGGTCTTTGCCAGCTCCTTTATATAGGTCGCAACGGCGGGAAGAATGTCCTTCTTGGTCATATCCACCATTGTCAGAGCTTCGATATTGAGGGTCTTGCAGTATTCGTCAAGAAGTATCTCAACTCTCGACTTAAGCTCCGTCTCGGTATAAACTCCGTACTTTGTGAAAACCTCAACATTCTTGGGAGCAAGGTATGTCGGGATAGCCTCCGGAGTGGACTTGAGATTGAGCAGTCCTCTCTTTTCAGCCTCTATCGGCCACTCTGCGGAATATCCGTTGCCATTGAATATAATGGCCTGATTTTCCTTGATGGTGTTCTTGATAAGATCGTCCAGCGTATCCTGGAAGTTGTCAGCCTTTTCAAGAATATCCGCAAAATCGTCCAGTACCTTCGCAACAATGGTATTGAGAACGGTATTTGGTCCTGCAACAGAAAGCTTTGAACCGGGCATTCTGAACTCAAACTTGTTTCCTGTGAATGCGAAAGGCGAGGTCCTGTTTCTGTCGGTAGTGTCCTTGGGGAAATGAGGCAGAACGTCAACGCCGATCTCCATCTCCATTACCTTGCCCTCGTACTTGACACCGTTTACGATAGCGTCCAGAACGCTTGTAAGCTCGTCGCCGAGGAAGATCGAGATAATAGCCGGAGGAGCCTCGTTAGCGCCCAGTCTGTGATCGTTGCCCGCAGAAGCGACCGACGCTCTCAGGATATCCTGATAATCGTTGACAGCCTTGATGACAGCAGTCAGGAAAAGCAGGAACTGTGCGTTCTCGGCAGGAGTCTTTCCGGGTTCAAGAAGGTTGACTCCCGTATTTGTGGAGATCGACCAGTTGTTATGCTTACCCGAGCCGTTGATACCCGCAAAGGGCTTCTCGTGAAGCAGGCACTTGAAGCCGTGCTTTCTTGCCGTCCTCTTCATGATCTCCATAGTAAGCTGGTTGTGATCCGTAGCAATGTTCGTCGTACCGTAGATAGGAGCAAGCTCATGCTGTGCGGGAGCGACCTCGTTGTGCTTTGTCTTGGCATAGATACCAAGCTTCCACAGCTGCTGGTCAAGATCCTTCATGTAAGCCGCAACTCTTGTCTTGATAGTTCCGAAATAATGATCCTCAAGCTCCTGACCCTTGGGAGCGGGAGCGCCGAAAAGGGTCCTTCCCGCAAAGATAAGATCCTTTCTCTTTGCATACATTTCTCTGTCAACAAGGAAATATTCCTGCTCGGGACCTACGTTTGCAACTACTCTTGTAGCGTCTGAGCCGAACAGCTTGAGTATTCTCAGCGCCGACTTGTTTACAGCCTCCATAGAACGCAGCAGCGGTGTTTTCTTATCCAGCGCCTCGCCCTTGTAGGAGCAGAATGCCGTAGGGATACAAAGGGTATTTTCTTTAATGAACGCATAAGATGTAGGATCCCATGCGGTATAGCCTCTTGCCTCAAATGTAGCCCTCAGTCCGCCCGAAGGGAACGAGGAAGCGTCAGGCTCGCCCTTTATAAGCTCCTTTCCGGAGAACTCCATAATAACGTGACCGTCCTCGGTAGGCGAGATAAAGCTGTCGAGCTTTTCAGCAGTAAGTCCGGTCATCGGCTGGAACCAGTGGGTGTAATGTGTGCAGCCCTTTTCAACAGCCCAGTCCTTCATGGCGTTTGCAACAATGTTTGCAACATCGATATTAAGCGGATCTCCGTTGTCGATAGTCTTTTTAAGAGCCTTGTATGTAGACTTCGGAAGTCTCTCCTTCATTACCGCTTCATTGAACACGTCCGAGCCGAAATATGCGGGTACGTTTTCCATATTTGATTCCTCCTATAAATTATAATAAAAAGCGCTGTGAACCCCTTGTCAGGTCCACAGCGCCTTTGCTGTTTACAAGTATGAGTATACACCATCCGTTTGGATTTGTCAAGACGTTTTTGCGATTTTGGAAAAAGTCACAATCGCGCGCTTGCCTTGTCAATTCTTTTTAGAGAATTTGTTCAAACGACTTTATGGCGCAATATTGTCAGAATTCGATCTTCTTTGCGATATAAGCCGTAAGCTCGTCTATTCTGACTCTCTCCTGCTCCATAGTATCTCTGTCACGGACAGTTACGCAGCCGTCCTCAAGTGTATCGAAATCGTAGGTAATGCAGAACGGCGTTCCGATCTCGTCCTGACGGCGGTATCTCTTGCCGATAGAGCCTGCTTCATCGTAATCAACGTTAAAGCTCTTTGAAAGCATATCGTACAGCTCTCCCGCCTGCTGGCTGAGCTTTTTGGACAAAGGCAGCACGCACGCCTTGAATGGGGCAAGAGCAGGGTGGAAGTGCATTACCGTCCTGATATCAGGCTTTTCCTCTGTGCCGATGTTTTCCTCGTCATAAGCCTCCACAACAATGGACAGGAACAGTCTTTCAACACCCAGAGACGGCTCGATAACGTAAGGAACATATCTTTCGTTTGTCTCGGGGTCGAAATAGTCAAGGCTTTTTCCGCTTGTCTTTATGTGCTGATTGAGGTCGTAATCCGTTCTGTCGGCAACGCCCCACAGCTCTCCCCAGCCAAAGGGGAAAAGGTACTCGAAGTCTGTTGTCGCTTTCGAGTAGAAGCAAAGCTCCTCGGGAGAATGATCTCTCAGTCTTAGGTTCTCCTCCTTGATGTTAAGGCTCAGCAGCCAGTCCCTGCAGAAGCTTCTCCAGTAGTCGAACCATTCAAGATCCGTACCCGGCTTGCAGAAAAATTCAAGCTCCATCTGCTCGAACTCTCTCACTCTGAAAATAAAGTTTCCGGGAGTGATCTCGTTTCTGAATGATTTACCTATCTGCGCCACACCGAAAGGAACCTTTTTACGGCTTGTCCTCTGGATATTTGCAAAGTTCACGAAAATGCCCTGAGCCGTCTCGGGACGCAGATACAGCTCGGACTTCGAGTCCTCCGTAACGCCCTGAAATGTCTTGAACATAAGATTGAACTGACGTATATCGGTAAAATTGTGCTTTCCGCAGGCAGGGCAGGGAATGTTCTTTTCCTCGATGTAGTCCGTCATCTGCTGATTTGTCCAGCCGGCAACGTTGGTACCGTCGAAATCCTCTATAAGATTATCCGCTCTGTGACGTGTCTTGCAGTCCTTGCAGTCCATAAGGGGATCGGAAAATCCGCCGATGTGTCCCGAAGCCACCCATGTCTGGGGATTCATAAGTATTGCAGAATCCAGTCCTACGTTAAGCTTGTTTTCCTGAATGAACTTCTTTCTCCATGCGTTTTTGATGTTGGTCTTAAGCTCAACGCCCAAAGGACCGTAATCCCATGTATTGGCAAGACCGCCGTAAATTTCGCTGCCCGCATATACAAATCCTCTGCTTTTGCAAAGGGCAACGATCTTGTCCATTGTCTTTTCGGTATTGTTCATGATCATTCTCCTTAAAAATATTCATATCTACAATTGTATAACAATTCCTCCGATATGTCAAGAGGTGAATTTTCTGTTTTCATGGAAATCAATTTTAAATATCAAATATTTTATTTGTCCGGAGTACAGAAGCCTGAGTTGTCTTTTCCCCGCCGTACGGCGGGGAAAAGACAACAAACACTTACAAAACTTTTGTCAGTCGTTTTAAAAATTGATTTCCGTGTTCCTGTTTTAAAGAAAAAGCTTCCCGATGCTTTACTTACGCCTTATCATAATTATCCCGTTTTCCGTCGGATCCTTATAGAAATTTTTCCGTATGCCTGCCTTTTCAAAGCCCGTTTTCTTATACAGTGCGATCGCCGCTGTGTTGGATTCTCTTACCTCCAGCAAGCAGGCTGAGGCATCCGGCAGCTCCTTAAAGACCCGCTCCAGCAGCGCCCCGGCAATACCCCTCCGACGGAATTTTTCCGCTACGGCAATACCGTTTATCTCTATCTCGTCAATGACGTACCAAGCGCTTATAAAGCCCGCAGGCTCTCCGTCCAGATAAGCTATAAAAGTATGATCGGCAGGATTTTCAAGCTGCCGCCGGTAGGTCTCCCCGCTCCATGCCTCAGAGAGGTTTTCCCCTGCGATCCTTATGACGTCGGAAACATTCTCCGGGTCCATTCTCACAGTTTCAATGCCCTTCCCGGTCATAGCTTTTCACCCGCATCATACTGCGCAGCCGGATCAGATCCGTTATGCTCTCTTAAAGTCACCCGACTACCCCCTTATGAGCCTGTCGGCGTTTATCAGAAATATCCTCCTGTCGCCTACGTTTACAAAGCCCTTTACAACGCCGTTTTCCGCAGGTGAAAGAACTATCTGCTCCGGAAGACAGCTTTCCACATCTGCAACCCTGTCTACCCTTATCCCGAACTGAAGACTGTTAAGCTCTATCACTATGACGCAGCTCCTGTGGTCGTAATTCCCCTCAGGCAGGCCCAGCCTGAGACGGAGATCCATTACAGGCACGGCTTTTCCCCTGAGATTAGTTATCCCCAGCAGATACGGCGGCGTTTTCGGTATGTGAGTGATCTCGGGTACCTCCATTATATCCGTTACCGAAAGTATCTCAAATGCATAATAGTTCCCGCCGGCTGTAAAAGCGATCAGCTGACCGCCCTCCTCCTCAAAACGTCTTTCCTCAGCCATTACATACCCTCCTCCGTCATGATCTGTTTTGCGTCAAGTATCAGCGTAATGCTGCCGTCTCCGAGGATCGAGCAGCCTACAAGTCCCGCCTCCTTGAGCTTAAGATGATTGAGCAGAGGAGAAAACGGCTTTACCACCACCTGCTGATCGCAGATGATATAGTCCGCAAATATCGCAGCCTCGCTGTAGCCCTCACGGCAGTAAATGCATATGCCCTTCTCAATGTCCGTTTCTCCGTCAGGTATCTCCAATGCGCTGCCAAGCCTTATAAGCGGCAGACAGCGCCCCCTGTGATATACAAATTCGTTTCCGTCGGGATCCTTTATGTGATCCCCCTGTTTGCAGGAAAAAGCCTCTCTCACCGACGATGCTGGTATTGAAAGACTGCTGTCTCCCACTCTCAGGCTGAGAACGTCCACTATGGACAGCGACAGCGGTATCCTTATTGTAAAGGTCGAGCCTTTTCCGAAAACCGAATCCACCGTAAGCTTTCCGCCGACCTTTTCTATGTTCTTTTTTACAACGTCCATTCCAACGCCCCTGCCGCTGTATTCTGTTACCTTTTCATTGGTGGAAAAGCCTGCGGCAATAACAAAGCTGAATATCTCCTTTTCGGTATATTCGCTTTCCGGCTTGGTAAGCAGACCGTTTTTCTTGGCTTTAGCCAGGATCCTTGCGGAATCCATTCCTGCGCCGTTGTCCGTGCAGGATATCACCACCTCGTTTGAATCGTAGCCTGCGCTGAGCGTAACGGTGGGCGGCTCGGTCTTTCCCTGCCTCTGCCTTTCAGCGGGATCCTCTATGCCGTGATCCACTGCGTTTCTCACGATATGCATAAGCGGATCTCCCAGAATGTCGATAATGGATTTGTCCACCTCTGTCTCCTGCCCCTTGAAAACCAGCGTAACGTTCTTTTTCAGCTTGCTGTTCATATCCCGCACAACACGATTCATTTTCTGGAACGCCGTGGAAACAGGCACCATGCGTATGGACATTACCACGTCCTGAAGCTCGTCGGTGAGCTTTTTCAGATCTCTCGAGGATTTGTTGAAACGGTCAAGATTTTTCGATATGCCCCTCAGATCGGGAGACGCTGTGACCGAGCTTTCGGTAATTACTATCTCCGAGACCAGATCCAGCAGTCTGTCCAGCTTTTCCAGCTTTACCGATATCATGCTCTGCTCATGCTTTTCGGCAGTCTTTTTTGCCGGTCTGTTCTCCTGCACCGCCGCACTCTGCTGCAAAGCGTCAGCCTTCTGCGGCTCCGCCTGCCGGACGGATTTTTCCTCCTTCTTTACCTCCTCCAGACCTTCAACGTTTATTCCCGTGCGTATTATCTCAGCCGCCGCAGCGGGGCTGTCGGTGATAAGCTTTATGTAAAGACCCGAAGCCTTTATCACATCGTCGGCGTCGTCCGCCTCCATATCCTCCGGAACAGTGCGGCACACCTCCGCCACTCTGCCCAGCTTTCTCAGCATTACCATTGCCCTTGCGGAAGGCATTGCGCAGCTTTCGGCATAAATGACCCTGTAGGTATGCATATCCTCAGGCTCGTCCTCTGCGAAAAGTCCATCGGGAAGCGACCCTCCGCTGCCCTTGACAGCCTTCCCGTCATCACCGCCGCCCTTCATCTGAGCCGCCATAGCACGGATCTTATCCATAAGCCCGCTGAAATCCGTAAGAGGTATGTCATCGTCGGATAAATTATCCAGCTCTGTCTTAAGACAGTCGGAGCTTGTAAAAAGCAGCTCGTAAAGCGCCGCCTTGTCAAAGCTTACGTTTTTTTCCTCTCTGATGATGTAAAACAGATCCTCCACCGAATGCGCAAGCTGAGACATATTCTGAAGCCCCATCATTGCGGCGGAGCCTTTTATTGTGTGCATGGTACGGAAGATCTCGTTGATATCATCGGTCTCTATCTGCTCCTCCTGTTCGGTGCGCATGAGTATCTCGTCAAGCGCCTCCAGGAGTCCGCCCGTTTCAAACACAAAGGTATCCAGCATCGATTCCATACCGGCTTCAAATTTTGACATTTTAAATCCTCCCTTGCACATTCAGCGATAATTAAGGCAACACCGATCGCATTGCTGTTTTAAAAGATAACGTATCTAGGTGTATCTTTCCCAGCTTTCGGCGGGGAGAGATACATTGATCAGCACTTCCCTAAAACGGATATCCGTTTTGCTTAAGAAGTCCCGTCAGACGTCTGTAATCCAGTCCTTTTATCTTATGACGGCTTACCTTCTCGGAATTTGTATATATCAGCAGATTGCAGGTCCCCCCTATCTGCTGCAAAGGGTTCTGGGTAACGGTGATCCTGCTTATCCTGTCAAGATTCACCACCGTGCGGTGAAACCTGTAAAATCTGCTGTAGCACAGCGTGCAGTGTTCCCTGTCAAAGCCCACCGACGTCGTAAAAGCTGCGCATATCTTGACGATCAGCAGCCACACTGCCGGCACAACGGCTATAAACGCCAGATTCCGCAGATCGCTCTGCCAGTCGGGAAACGCCGAAACAACAAAATCAAGTCTCGGTATGATCCGTGAAAGCGCATGATACCCCACCCACGGCGCAATGCACAAAACAAGGGGTAAAACAATGAACCTTCCTATGCTGCGGCTGCCCGTCCGTATATCGTACCTCGCCGAGGGAACTCCCGGCATAAGCATTTTTATAGATGTCTCCGCCTGGCTGTTGGTCGTTATCGGTATCAGTGCGGAGATCTCCAGCCGCCTTTTCCCGTAGCCCGTACACTGTACGGAAACCGAGCAGATATTGAAGATCTTCATAAGCAGCGACTGCTGATAGTCGATGTAGTTTATCCTGTCACGCATGATGACGTGACGGCTCTTCGTTCCCTTGCCGCTTTTGATTATAAGCATATCGGCGCATCTTGTGCAGGAAAAGTTCCAGTGACGCATAAGGTTCGCCGTAAAGGATATGAGCCACCCCCCCGCAACCACTGCGGCGACAGCAAAAAGATATTTGGGAATAAACAGCGTAAGCTTGTCAAGCTCGCTGTTGACACGCTCTATAAACTGCGCCTCGGCATCCCCGCCCACTATTTTATACGCCTCGTATATAAAAGTCAGCGCAAGTATGCACCCCGACAGCGTAGATGAAAAAAGAAGCGAAAACACAACAAGGCTTTTCTTTCTCGAATTGAAAATATATTTTGGCTTGTTCCTGCATCTGGCAGTAGCAAGCTCATATATTTTAAACGCCTGCTTCTGAGTCAGATCAAGCTTTATGTCCGATTCCTGAATAGATTTTGCGTCGGTATCAATGTAAAGCGAGCAGGCTCTCACCGCACGGAAAAAATACCCCTGACAAAGTGACATCGAGGACATCTCGCTGAAGCAGACCTTTGTCTTGGCAACGCCGAAATATCCCGTATGCGCAACGATACCGTCCTCCTCGATCTCGAAATAAATAAATACCCACCTTAAAAATCCGTAGCCTATTATCACCGAAAGGGTAAGTATATCCACCCAGTTTGCCCTTATCCAGCTCTGAAAATTAAACTTTGTAGCAATAAGATATTTTGCAAGGGGGATAAGCAGCAGCCACAGGTATTTAGCAATATACGACAAAATTATTACAGGGTGCTGACGGCGGCCAAAAAAGCTCTTTATCATGCCGCCCTTTTTTATTATTTTCTGCGATCTCGTCATAGCTCTACCTCTGTCTGCCCCTGCTTCGTATGGAATTGTTTATATACGCCGTGACCTCTGCCGCATCCTTAGCCGAAAGAAACGGCAGCACTATCCTTGATCCGAGGGCGTTGAGAATAACAAAATTAAGCCCCGTCAGCGAACCCAGCGGCGTCGTAACGGCAGTGACCGATTTCACCGATTCGGTAAGCATAAAGTGCCTGCTTGTTATTATAAGCCCTCCCTTGACGGTGATCTCCTTGGACGAGACAGTGAAATAAGCCTTGTGAAAGTAAAAGGGCAGCACCAGAACAGCCGCAAGCGCAGCGATTATCCATACAGGGAACAGAATATAATAATCCGCAAACGGCAGAAAGCGGCTCACAAGATTTATCGCATATTTGATTAGTATTAGTATCAGCAGCAATATTCCGTAAATGAGAATAAGCGGCTTTTTTGACGGTTTGTACTGTTTCATTATCAAACTCCGTATACTTCTGATCTGTAAAGAAATGCCCCGGCTGAAAAAGCAGCCGCTGCGGTCATTATTTGTCCTGCCCCCACATATCATTATAACTGAGAGAACGATGTGAAGACAGGTTCTCAGAAAAGGCGGGGAGGATCAATGGATTTTACCGAATTTACCGAAAAAGTAAGCTCAGCGCTGTGGGGCTGCCCTGTGCTTATCCTGCTGCTGGGGGGAGGGTTAATACTCAGCTTCAGAATAGGATTCTCACAGCTGCGTATCATAAGCATATTCAAACGGACCGTCCGCACCGTTAAAGGGGACGCCGATGAAAAGCAGGGCATATCATGCTTTCAGGGCTTTTCCACAGCGCTGGCGGCAGCCGTGGGAACAGGCTCCGTTACAGGCGTCGGGGCAGCCCTTGCAGTAGGGGGAAAGGGCGCAGTTTTCTGGATGTGGGTGTCCGCAGCTATCGGAATGGGCATATCCTACTGCGAAAATTATCTGGGAGTAAAATACTCCGGAAAAACAGGTATATGCGGCGCAATGTCCTATCTCGAAAGGGTCGGCAGAGGGAAAATACTTGCCGTACTGTATGCAGCCTTTACCGTGCTTGCCTCCCTCGGCATGGGGAATATGGCACAGGCAAGCTCCGTCGTCACCGCCGCAAGGGAGGGCTTCGGCATTTCAAAATATGCCGCCGCTCTGATCCTTGTGATCTTCACCGCCTTTACCGTAAGCGGAAAAAGCTCCGCAGCTAAACTTTGCGAAAGGCTCGTGCCCTTCATGGCAGGGATCTTCCTGCTGGGAAGCCTTGCGGTGATACTGTCATCTCCCCTTAAAGCCGCCGGTGCGCTTAAGGAGATCGTTCAGTGCGCAATGTCGCCTAAGGCAGCCGCAGGCGGAGGTATAGGCTTTGTCTGCATCGAAGGTATAAAACGGGGAGCGTTTTCCCACGAAGCAGGTCTCGGCTCCTCCGTGTCTGTACACTCGTCATGCAAAAAAAGCGGAAGCTCCCCCGAGGAGGATCTGGGGATAATGGGCATGGCTGAGGTATTCATAGATACCATGGTGATCTGCACCGTCACCGCCCTTGTGATCATCATCAGCGGCGTAAAGCTCACTCCCGACAGTGCGGTAACAGGATATTCTGCGGCTCTTCCCGCAGGAAGACCCTTCATATCCGTATCCCTTATACTTTTCGCCCTCGCAACCGTCGCAGGCTGGTATTTCATAGGCGAAAAGGCATGGAGCTATCTTTTCGGCGGCGGAGGAACTGTATACTCCGCAATATTCATAATGTGCGTATATTTCGGCTCGGTATACGACCCGTCGCTGGTATGGGGGATAAGCGATATTTTCAACGGTCTTATGGCTCTGCCCAACATGACCGGCGTACTTGTTCTTTCAAAAGAGATACTTCCGCCCAGGGTGCGTTGACGCTACCGCTCAACGCCTGTCTTGCGGTCATATTTTCTGCATTTCGGATAGTGTCAACGCACCCTAGATTTCTCCGCTTGCGTGACGGGTAACGTGACAGCCGACGTTCACTGAAACAGGCAGTCCCGCAATGTGAGTGGGCGCCTGTTCGATATTTACCGCAAGGCAGGTCTGCGTTCCGCCGAAGCCCTGAGGTCCTATTCCAAGCCTGTTGATCTTCTCAAGCATTTGCTCCTCCAGCTCAGCGTAAAGCTTCTTGGGATTTCTCTGAGAAACGGGACGGCAGAGAGCTTTCTTGGCAAGATAAGCGCACTTTTCAAAATCCCCGCCTATACCTACGCCTATGACCACAGGCGGACACGGATTGGAGCCTGCCTTTGCGCACACCGATGCCACCCAGTCCACTATCTCGTCCTGAGTAACGGAGGGCGTCATCATTTTAAGGGCGGACATATTCTCGCTTCCGAAGCCCTTCGGTGCGACTGTGAGCCTTACCTTTTCGCCGTCAGTCATTTTAAGGTGCAGCACTGCGGGAGTGTTATCACCGGTATTTACCCTCTCCAGCGGATCCGAAACAATGGAACAGCGCAGTCTGCCGTCAAGATATCCGGCGGCAACTCCTCTGTTTACGGCTTCATTCAGTGATCCTCCGGTAAAATGCACGTCCTGACCTATCTCCATAAAGATCACCGCCATACCCGTATCCTGACAAATGGGTATGGTCTCTTTTTTTGCAACGCTTATATTTTCGATTATGTCGTCAAACACGTTTTTTCCCACAGGGGACTTTTCCTTTTCCCTGCCGCATTTAATACACTCCTCCATATCCTCGGGGAGGTACAGGTTGGCTTTTATGCAAAGCTCCCTTACGAGGCTTTCGACCTCCGAAACGTTTATTTCTCTCATAATGATACTCCGTCTTTCACAGTATATTTTTTACAGGCAGGACCGTAAATCAGTGACGTTTCCTATGCGGTGTTTTCCGGATAACGCCGCTATACTCAGCCCGTCCGCAGTTATATAGTTTATTTTTTTTATTCGGACACATTTCAGTAATTGTTGCACGTTTTGATGCAACAACCTCACAGCGATCCGCCCGCATGATCTCTTGGGGGAATTACAGTCCTCCCATAGCCGAGACCGATCTTTCTATCAGCTTTTTAAACAGCGGAGCCGCTTTGTCCGCACACTCCTGCACCTCGGCATGAGTAAGAGGATTATCAGTCATGCCCGCAGCCTTGTTTGCAATACATGATATTCCGCACACCTTCATTCCAGCATGGTTAGCGGCTATCGCTTCGCACACGGTGGACATTCCAACAGCGTCGGCGCCGAGAGTCCTCAGCATTCTTATCTCTGCGGGAGTTTCAAAGGACGGACCCATCAGCTGGACATAAACGCCCTCCTTAAGGGGTATATTCAGCTCTGCGGCGGATCTTTTTATGACCTCCCTTAGTTCCTTTTTGTAAACCTCGCTCATATCCGGAAATCTTGTTCCCAGTATATCGATATTTTCTCCCCTCAGCGGATTGGGCGCAAAGCTTGAAATGTGATCGTTTATAAGCATGAAATCTCCGGCGGAAAAATCAGGATTTATACCTCCCGAGGCATTGGTGAGAAAAAGGATCTCCGACCCAAGCATCGCAGTGAGCCTTACAGGAAGCACCACGTCCTCTATACCGTAGCCCTCGTAATAATGAACTCTCCCCTGCATGATAACGGCGGGGACTGCTCCGATATATCCGAAAACAAACCTTCCTTTATGACCCTCCACGGTAGATGTGGGAAAGCCGTCTATATCGCTGTAGTCTATAATTGCTTCGGCTTTTATTTCGTCCGCAAAGGCGCCCAGCCCCGAGCCGAGAACAAGCGTAACCTTCGGCTTGAAATCAGTAAACCTTCTTATACATTCGCAGCATCTGACAAGCTTTTCACAGGCTGTCATATCAAGTCTCCTTCCATTTGAGAATACAATTATACAGTATATATTTTACCTCATTTTTATTTTTTTGTCAACTGCGAAACAGCGCATAACAGGGAAATCAATTTTAACGATCAAACATTTTAATTATAACAAAATATCGTACTTTTGCTCTGAGTATCGAAGCCTGAGTTGACCTTTCCCCACCGTACGGCAGAGAAAGGTCAACAAATATATACAAAGTTTTTGTTCGGTATCCTGAAAATTGATTTTCGTAAGCGCATAAAAAGCATCGGTGCGCATTTTAACACGAAAAAGAAAAAACAAAGCAGAACGCCTGTGTTTTCAATCGTTTTATACAATAAATTTGCCGATTGTTTATAAATTATTGTGTAAGGTGTCATAAATCATGTGGGGGAATTTGTATATAATGTTACTTGCTAAAAGTGTAAAAAGAGTGTATAATTATTATATAATAATGCGTAAAACAATGCGTAAAACTGCGCTGCTTGGAGGACTTGATTATGATAATAAAAAAATTCATCGCCGGAATGTGCGCCGCAGCTGCGGCTTGCTGTATAGCACTGCCTGCTGCCGCCGAAGCCGATACAGGAGATACTGCAAACTACGGAAAGGCCGGCATCGTCTGGATGATCAAGGACTACTGGGATCACCGCAATACCGTCGAGTCAGAACCCCTTGACGAGCTTGAAAACAACGTTATTTCCTGCACTCATACAGACGTAAACATCACCGGAAACGGTCAGTATGAGGTCATACTGGAGGGCTACCATGTAGTAGAGGATCAGATCCCCTTTACCGCAGTGGGAACTCTGGGCGTTGAATTTGCAATGGATTTTGACAAATATGAGGACGTTGTCGCCCTCACCCTTGACGAATGCACCATAGACGGCGTTACATACACCTTTAACGAGCAGCCTCCGCTTGAGGAATCAGAGCTGGGCAAGGTCATGAAGGTCAAAAACGCATACGGCGAAAATGCCAAGACCACTCCGGAAATGGACGCAAACCCATGGACGACCACAGATCCGATAAGCATAAAATTTACCGTTTCGGGACTGGAAACGGATAAGACCCCGGATAATCCCGACGAGCAGATCGTCACCGCTTACGGCAACGGCTCGATAGAAAACGATCCCGCCGAGGATGACGCACTTCCGTCGGAAGCCGCAGAGACAGTCAGCTCTTCAGCTGCGGACAAGGCGGACGCAGATACCGGCACGGATACGCCTACTGCTGATACGGAAAGTAAATCCGACTCCGACGATTCAAAGGCAGAGGTCGAGGAAAAGGGAAGCCCGTACACGATATACATATGCATTGCGGGAGGAGTCGTTGTGGTAATTGTAGTCATCGCTCTAGTAGCAAAGAAAAAGAAATGACCGCACCGACCGTCCGCAGGGGCGGAGACAGTCCGATTTTTAGGACACAATTGTTACAAGACAGTTAATTTTTTGCTTGTTTGCTTGCTTTTTTAATTTGCCGGATGTATAATAGAATCAGGACGTATTGACACGCCCTGATATCAGAAAGAACCGTCTATAACATTTCAAGGCTCCCTGAGAAGAAAGAAGAGATAGTATGCAAAAGGTATTTTATATTCAGAAAACCGGAGCTAACGGCGATGAGCATATCCCCACCACAAACAGGTTTGAAAGGATAGAAAAGCTTAATCTGCTCCTTAACAGCGGCTGGAGGATCGGAAATTTTGTCTGCCAGGACGGAGACGAATATTTCCTGCTGGAAAAGGATGATGACGCCCGTATCTCAAAGGTTATGTAATACGATAAAAAAGGATGTGAGTTTCTGGACACGAATGTAATGAATAAGATCTCCTATGGTCTTTATGTGCTTACCGCAGTAAACTGCGGCTTTGCAAACGGCTGTATCATAAATACTCTCGCTCAGGTGACAGTTTCGCCGAACAGGGTCAGCGTTACAGTAAGCAAATCCAACTTTACAAATTATATGATAAGACAAAGCGGAGTTTTCAACGTTTCGGTCATTGATGAGACTGCGGATTTTTCGCTGTTTGAACGCTTCGGCTTCGCAAGCGGCAGATGGGAAAACAAATTCTCCCGCCGTACCTGTGAGGTGGCGGAAAACGGCGTACCGTACGTTAATGACGGCACCTGCGCATATATAAGCTGCCGGGTAGTAAGCACTGTGGATCTGGGTACGCACACAATGTTCATTGCGGACGTTACCGACGCTGTGTCCCTTTCGGACAGCGCCCCCATGACATATGCTTTCTACCATGCAAACGTCAAGCCTAAGCCTGCTGTAAGGACGGAAAAAGCCGACGACTCAGTGAAAACGGAGAAATGGGTATGCAATATCTGCGGCTATGTTTATGAAGGAAGTCTGCCGGAGGATTTTGTGTGTCCGATATGCAAGCACGGCGCCGGAGATTTTTCCAGGATTGAGTAGGTACCGGTTAATTTATAGGAATTTATATGAGATAAGTTTAAACGGGCAGTTCAGGCTGTCCGTTTTTGTTTTCAATGCGGTATTGCCTTAAGAAAGCACTGATCAAACCGCTGTTTAAAATTCGCTGCCTCGCAGATATACATTAATCAGCATTTCCTTAATTTCAGATACGCTCCATTTATTAACTGAATTTATTGTAATTATTAATTTTTTTCTAAAAGCTTGAAATCCTGAAAGTTGTGTGATATAATATTTTCTGTCATTGGTTTAGCGATTTAAAGTTTAACAATTTAAAGCGACAAGGAGTAACTGTTATGAAAGAAATATCAAATCTTATTAATTACCGTTCAGACGTAAAGGTAGTGGACGCAACTCTCCGTGACGGAGGACTTGTGAA
Source organism: Ruminococcus sp. (assembly GCA_017626015.1). Classification (GTDB taxonomy): domain Bacteria; phylum Bacillota; class Clostridia; order Oscillospirales; family Ruminococcaceae; genus Hominimerdicola. The sequence goes on along the minus strand of JAGAJO010000001.1, from coordinate 368,282 downwards.
CGATTTTTATTTTTCCGACAAGTTTGTACAGGATCTGTATATAGCAAACCTTAAGGCGGGAGTAGACTATATGGAATTCGGCTATAAGGCTTCAAAGGAAATGTTCGACGTAAACAAATTCGGCAAATGGAAATTCTGCAACGACGACGACATAAGGGCGATCGTGGGAGAAAACAACACCGATCTTAAGATAGCTGTCATGGCTGACGTAGGAAGATGCGACTATAAAAAAGACATCGCTCCCCGTGAGGAAAGCCCCATAGATCTTATCCGTGTGGCTACCTACCTGAACACTATACCTGCGGCTGTTCATATGATAGAGGACGCAAAGAACAAGGGCTATGAGGTAAGCTGCAACATCATGGCGATCTCCAACGCTCAGGAGGGCGAGCTGAAGGTGGCTCTAGATATTCTCGGACAGTCCCCTGTTGACGTATTCTACATTGTAGACAGCTACGGAGCGCTTTATCCCGAGCAGATACAAAGAATTGCGAACACATATCTTGAATTTGCCGCAAAATACAACAAAAAGGTAGGCATTCACGCCCACAACAATCAGCAGCTTGCTTTTGCAAACACAATTGAAGCGGTAGGCGACGGCGTTGACTGGCTGGACGGAACCTACTCGGCAATGGGCAGAGGTGCGGGAAACTGCGCAATGGAGCTTCTGCTTGCATTTCTCAGAAATCCCAAATACAACGTTTACCCTGTTATCAAGTTTATCGAGGATCATATGCTGAAGCTTCGTGAGGACGGCGTTGTATGGGGATACGATCTGCAATACCTTATGACAGGACTGCTCAATCAGCACCCGAGAACGGCGATCGCTTTCACCAAGGAAGGAAGAAAGGACTACACAGAGTTCTACAAGGAAGTTGTGGCTCTGGACTGAGCTTAAATTTTTAAATTCTATAGATCCGTGGATTTTTCTCCTGCACAGACGTTTAAATTGTGCATAAAGACGAGGGGAAAATTTCTGCGGATCTTTTTTGTGTAAAAATTACAGGCATTATTTACAATATGCAGGGACCGAAATTTCTATAAATTATTAAAACTGCACAAGTTGAAACGGATCTTCGGCTGAAAAGGGAAATTTGCAATTTTCCGGGGAGGGATATAGAATATATACAGAAATAAGATTGAAAGAGGTAATCGATATGGCATCTGCTGTACAGACACAAAAAAACGGGACATACAAAACAAGGCTGCTGGCTCTGTCGGGGCTGTTTGCGGCGATGATATACGTTCTCACCGCATATCTTCACATTCCCACGGGAGCGGGTTATACCCATGCAGGGGACGGACTTATCTACCTTGCCGCATGTATTCTTCCGACACCCTACGCCGTAGCCGCATCTGCGCTGGGAGGAGCACTGGCAGACGGACTTTCAGGCTTTTTTATATGGATGCCGGGAACGATAGCCATAAAGGCTTTGACGGCTTTGTTTTTCACCAACAAGAGCGAAAAAATAATTACACTGAGAAATATTCTGGGGATAATACCCTCGCTGGTACTCTGCGTAGTCGGATACAGTCTTTACGAGGGAATTTTTATGACAAAGCATTTTTCTGCCGCAACTATAGCGGCGGCGTTCGGTCAGACCCCCGCATACTGCGTTCAGGTGCTTGCCAGCACGGTTTTGTTTATCGTTTGCGGAATTGCGCTTGACAGGCTCAACGTCAAAAAGAAGCTGTCGCTTTAATGCGGCGCAGACGTAATGTGAAAATGCTGCTCCCCATGCAGAACAAGAAGAAATATAAAGACGTGCAGACAAAAATACAAATCTGCACGTCTTTTTGCTGCCTGCGAACAGGCTGTCAGTAGCTGATGATTTCAAGCTGTTTTCGGAGATCGTCCAAAGAAAGCTTACCCGTCCGGATCTCGGAAACTGTTACCCTCACCGGCTCTCCTCCGTGAATATCGAACCAGTTATCAGAGAACACACAGTCGCTGTCCTTAAGGGAAAGGCAAACGCTTTTAGCATAGTTTTCCGCAGTAAGCTCAAGAACAAATCCGTCCTCCGTTTCGGAAACTGTACAGCGGATACCCGGCTTTTCAAACCTGAACTCCTTGGGGCGGACAAACAGCGTCGTACCACTGCTTACGGTCTCTCCGTTCTTTTCGAGAGAATATTCAAGATATCTTGTACGCCTGTCCTCCCTGCTGTCAAGCAGTCCGTCAAGCTCCATAACAAGCATATCCTTGGCTGTACACGCCGGGACGTTTCCCTCGCAGACGCTTTCCGCAAGGATCTCCGCTCTGCTGTTCCTCAGGCGGCAGCGGATAACGACGTTTATATCCTCCGGGGTTTCATTTGATACGTTGAGTACGGGTCTTACGGGATCGGTATCGTCGCAGGAAAGCAGTATGGGCGCATAGAATTTCCTTGCCGCATAGTGCAGACCCTTCCAGCGTCCGAAATAGTCTACGGACGACCATGAAATGACGGGATTTGAGTCGTTTATCTGCCAGTAGGCAGAGCCCATGCATCTCCCCCTTGCTCTCCTCATATGCTCGACATTGGAGCGTATACAGTCCGCCTGTACAAGCTGAGAGCAATAGATAAGTCGCTCAAAGCTGTAAGGGTAATTGACCATCTGAGCCAAGTAGTACATTATCTTTTCATTGCCCTGAGTGCATTTCTGATGCGCCTGCATAACGTTGGAGCAAAGGTCAAGATCACCCTTATCCCCGTCCGCAAAATAACGGCAGGTCTTTATGTCGGGAAGGCTTTCAAAGCCGTACTCGGAGCAGAAGCGGTAATGATACTTTCTGAACTCCTCAATAGGCTTGAAATTATGCCAGACGTCCCAGTAATGCATATCACCGGCATGATTTGAGGACGCATCCTTAAATCCTCCCCCCGAGGAGGGCGACGAGGGCCAATAGAAGGTATCGGGATCGTACTTTTTCAGCAGTCCCGGGATAATATCCTCGAAAAGGATCAGATAATCCCTTTTAGCCTCGGGATCGTCGGGAAGTCCCCAGTACTCCCATGCGGACTCGACCTCATTGTTTCCGCACCACAGTCCCAGCGAGGGGTGGTTTCTAAGCCTTATGACATTGTCCCTGACCTCTGCCTCAACGGTAGAACGGAAGCTGTCGGTAAGCAGATAGGCTGAACAGGCGAACATGAAATCCTGCCAGACTATGATGCCGTTTTCATCGCACCAATCGTAAAAATATCCGTCGGGATAATATCCACCGCCCCACACTCTTATAAAATTAAAATTCGCAGCCTTACAGTCGTCAAGGAGCCTGAGAGTCCTTTCCTTTGAGCAGCGGGAAACGATCTGATCCTCCGGAATATAGTTGCCGCCCATGGCAAAGATCTTAACGCCGTTGTTTATAAAGCAGAATTCCTCTCCCCACTTGTCCTTTTCACGGCTTACAGTAAGGGTACGCAGACCTATGCGCACAGAATTTACGTCTGCTGCTTCTCCGCCGCAGACAAGGCTGACAGTACAGGTATAAAGCGGCTGTTCTCCGAAGCCGTTCACCCACCAGAGCCGGGGATCTTCAACGGTGACCTCCGTTTCGTGAAGCCCGCTGCCGTCACGCAGATCTACGGACTTTCTGCAAACTATCTCACCGCTCGGAGCTGTGACTGTCAGCAGAGCGCTTTCGCAGCGGATATTTTCGGTACGTATAAGAGCCTTCAGCTTGACGCTGTTTTTTTCGTGCCGCTGGGTGTAATAAACGTCCTTTATCCGTCCGCCGCTGTAAAAATTAAGGGAAACGTCCCTGAGCAGACCCATATCCGGCAGAATGGGACCCCAGTCCCAGCCGAACATACAGTGAGCCTTACGCAGATACGGATATCCCGCATAGGTCATATCCTGTCCCCATATGGGGCGTTTTTTCTGCATTTCATCGCAGTATTTCGTAGGCGATTTTATTTTTACGGTCAGAAGATTATCCTTTTCCCTGAGTATATCCCGTACGTCAAACTCCCATATACGGTGCATATTATCCGTCTGCGCAAGAAGTATGCCGTTAAGGCTTACCTCTCCCAGAGTATCTATACATTCAAAACGCAGATATATCATATCCGATTTCAGAAGCTCTGCGTCAACGTCGAAGCTTTTGCTGAAAACGCTGTCAAGATCGGATATGCCTGTGGAGGAATATTCGTTCTCACGGTAATAGGGGTCGGGAATAAGCCCGTTTTCGTACAGAGATCTGTAGACCGAGCAGGGAACGCTGCATTCCAGCGGCTGTGAAATATCCTCCCTCAGCAGCTGCCAGCCGCCGTTAAGATCCTTTTTAATCATAAAAGCCTCCGTCGGTATGTTATTTCTTTACAAGCTTTGCAAACTCCAGCGCCTTGCCGATATCTCCGTCTACCTTTAGCTTACCCAGCGTAAACGCAGCCACAGGGTCAAGCTTACCGTCGATAAGCTTATTGAAATTATCCATATTCATTGTGATAGCGCAGCTCCTGTCGTGATACTCGTAAGGCTCCACGCTGATATTTCCGTTTTTGACCTCGATATAAAAAACTCCGCCGTTTTCGCCCTTTATATTCACCTGTACGGCAAGAAAGTCAACGCCGGAAGCATCGCAGCTGCCCGCCATAAGTCTTACCTTTTCCAAAAGCTCATTAAATGTCATTTACATTCACTCCCATATATTATTCGGGACGTGTGCCCGTAAGAAAATAATACCGTATTCTTATGAACGCTGTATTAACCTGTAAAATATTTTCGGTAAAATAAAAAGCCCCCGCATAAAGCGGGGGGTATGTGACCAGACCTGTAAGCCGAGTTTTGTCGAGTACGGTAATCTATCTGGTCCGTGCGTCGCCGCACGGCTCTAGCCACCTATAGCCGCAGATCTGACGAGCAGCCATTGATCTGGAGGCTACCATTGGTGTTGCATCGGATAAGGTTTACATGGCAGCGGCATCTCTGCCGCTCCGGTGGGCTCTTACCCCGCCTTTCCACCCTTACCGGGATGACCCGGCGGTATATCTCTGCTGCACTTGCTCGGAGGTCGCCCTCGGCTGACGTTATCAGCTATCCTGCTCTGTGATGCTCGGACTTTCCTCATAAACTGAACGTTCACGCTACCGCACAGCCTGCTCACGCTTTAAATTATAACACAGCGCTTATGATTTGTCAAATCTCTATATCAGACTGATCCTCGATAACTACCCTGTGACCGTCTCCGGTATCGAGTATACCGTTTGCATTGGCAACGGCGGAGCTTCTCAGAAACTCCTGCTCTGCGGTGATCTCGCTGAATTTGATCTTCAGCCGCACTGCCTGCTTGATATTTTCAATTTCCACCGACCTGTGCTTTCCTCCGGATTCTCCGTCAAGCGTCCATGGTATCTCGTCGGCTCCTGTGATCTTCAGCTTGGAAGTTTTGAAGGTCACGAAGCTTTTACAGCTGAGCTTGTTTGTAGCCGCTTCGGTAAGCATATTGTTAAGCTCCAGAACGTTGGTGGGAGTTTTCACCAGACAGACCTCGAAAAGTCCGTCGTCAAAGCACACTCCGTCGGCAATAAGCTTTTTCATTCCGGCAATAGAGATGCTGTTGGAGATAAGTCCCAGTATGAAGCTGCCTTTTATGACCTCTCCGTCATGCTCCACCGTTATCTCCTGACCCCTGATCTTTGTTATAGTCTTAAGGGCTTCCGCAACGTACGCCGCATGGCCGAAGATATTTTTGAGATTCTGCGGCGTAGCATAGGAAACGTCCGTAAACGCCCCGAAGCCTGCCACATACACAAAATATTCGCCGTTGAATTTTCCCACGTCGTAATCAAAAAATACGCCGTCCATTATCGCCTTTGCGCATTCCTTCATTTTTTTGGGAAGATCGAGGGAGCGTGCAACGTCGTTTGTAGAGCCTGCCGGGATATACCCCAGCGGTACCTTTTCCGGCAGCTCCATCATAGCCTTTATTGCTTCGGAAAGAGTGCCGTCTCCTCCGCAGGCGCATACCATGTCATAAGACATACCGTCCTGCGCAATTTTATTGTAGCCGTCCCCAGCCGCCTGAGTGGGATATGCCGTCACCTCGTAGCCGCCCTTGGTGAAAATATCCACCACGTCGCAAAGGTTGTTTTTAATTAGTCCCTTTCCCGCACAGGGATTAAAAACAAACAAAAGCTTTTTCATTTTATTCCTCCGTGTTATTTGTCCGTTACTTTTTGTCCGTAAACCGCTGTCGGAAGGCTCCGACCCGCTCTTTATATACGATTATTCTAACACAATGCCACGGGAAAGTCAATAGCATTTCAGCTAAAAGTCAACCTTTGATTTTTGATACATTCGGCTTATTTTTTCAGTCCCTGCATAAAGCCGTCCAGCTCGGTGCTGCAAACGTCGCCCCCTATAAGCTGTCCCTTATAGATCATAAGATTGCACACAACGCCTTCGCTTTTTTCCCTGCCGGGGTAATTCTTCACCCGATAGGTATACACCTCCACATTTTTCCCCTTATAATCGGTCAGATCGAAGCCCTGCTCCTTCTGGAGCTTGTTGTAGTTTATGTACACGTCGTTCCATTTCTCGGGGATCTTCACCGCCTTGCACTCGTCGTACTCGTCAGATGTTTCCCACCCCATTTCCTTAAGAAACTCCTGCCGTCTTGTCTCGCTGTTAAGCTCGTAGACGCTTCTGCCCGAATACTTTACGGCTGCGCACACCAGCAGTACAGCCAGAAGGATACCTGCCGCAGCCAGCACGGCTGCAAGTCTTCCCGGCTTTTTCACCTTGATAGTTTTAATAAACATATTCCGTCCTCCTTGTCCTTTCACGGTTTGTACATTATATGTGCCGGCGGGACAAATATGAGTAAAAAATTTATAAAGAGATACTTTATGTTAAAATTGAGTTAATATTACAGATGTATATTATGATCCGGGCAGCTGACGCTTACCGGCATTCCCGGCAAGGAACAGCCTGTGCGTGCGGTATTGCCTTAATCGTTTTCAGTAATGGTATTTATCTGTAAATACCCGTTGTGCATAATTACTAAAAGTAAGGCAGTGAATTAATATGAATTAACGATTTTACACTTTTTTAGTCATTTTGCTTTGACAATTTCAAAATTTGTGGTAAAATATATATTAGGCGGCGCTATGCGGGTTTTAAATCTCTTAACCAAAGCGTACGGAAGGATAAAACACTTTCTGGTGAGCATACTGTCAGATCGCTTGACTGCGGCGTGCCGCTGTGCTTGAAGCTTTTATTTCGCTTACGCCTGTTACTAAGCGGAATGTATATATGAAAGGAGTAATGGGTTTTATGTCAAAAATTATTGCGGTCACCTCGGGTAAGGGCGGCACAGGTAAATCTTCTATCAGCGCTTGTCTCGGATACGCTCTTGCCAAGCAGGGAAACAGAACCCTTATCATCGAGCTTGACTTCGGTCTGAGATGTATGGATATCATGCTGGGAATGCAGGGAAACATAACATACGATCTGGGCGACGTTCTTGAAGGCACCTGCGACGTATACAAGGCTACCACCACGGTAAAGCTTGCTTCCAACCTGAGCGTACTGTGCGCTCCGTCAGACCCCTTTGTACAGCTCAAGGCAGAGGACATCGAAAAGATCACCCAGGAAATGAGAAAATATTTTGAATACATAATCATAGACACCTCCGCAGGTATTAACGGTTCTGTATTTGACATTGTGACAAACTCCGACCTTATCCTCATTGTAACTACTCCCGACCCGGTATGCGTAAGAGACGCACAGATGATGTCGGACGAATTCTACAAGAGAGGCAACCAGAAGCAGAGACTTGTCATAAACAAGGCTAACAAGAGGATATTTGAATTTGATGAAATGGACGATCTGGACGCTATCATAGACACGGTAGGAGTTCAGCTGCTGGGAGTTATCCCGGAGGACTCGGCTATTCCTCTTGCGACCGGAAAGGGCGCTCCGCTGTCTTCAAGCTCAATGGGATTTTTAGCTTTCTCCGCAATATCCAGAAGGATAAAGGGAGAGCATATCCCGCTTTCAATCAAAATGTGATATCATTGAGATAATTACGATTCGGGGGGGTTATTTTTGAATATTGCACTTATTGCTCATGATACGAAAAAAGAACTTATGGTCCAATTCTGCATTGCATACTGCGGTATACTGAGCAAACACAGGCTCTGCGCCACCGGCACCACCGGCAAAATGGTAGCAGAGGCTACAGGTCTTTCCATACAGCGGTATCTAAGCGGTTCGCAGGGAGGAGATCAGCAGATCGCAGCCCGTATCTCGTGCAATGAAATTGACCTGCTGCTGTTTTTCAGAGACCCTATTTCTGCCAAGCCCCACGAGCCTAATCAGGCAAATCTCATGAGACTTTGCGACGTACACAACATACCGGTGGCGACGAACATTGCGACCGCCGAGGCGCTGATACATTCTCTTGAAAGAGGAGATCTGGATTGGCGTGACATTGTAAATCCGACAAGGACAAGGTAGACTCCTACCGGGAGGTTTTGTTTCGGGCAGGAGATCGTTGCTCCGATAAGGAGAATATACATCACAAGCTGTGACGGGGAGAGTAGCCTGCAAGCAGATCTTCAGCGAGAGCCGTTTGGTGAGAGGGCTTAACGAGCTGCAGTGTGAAGGACACCCCTGAGCTTCCGCCTGACAAAGGGCGGACGTATTTTCTGCGTTAAGGATCTTGAGTGACTTCGGACAGCTTATGGGCGTATAGGGTTATGTTTTAAGCTATCTGAGGTAATTAGGGTGGTAACACGGTTATATCAGTCGTCCCTTGGAGGGGGCGGCTGTTTTTGTTTTCGTAATGGTATGTGAAAAGTGAAAATGTCACGGATATCTGCGAAGCTCTGATACTGCGGCGAAAATGCAGAAGGACGGCTCTTGACGAATGTGTGAAATTCGGTTATTATATAAGAAACGGGTTCATTGAGGATACCAGACCTCCTCGGAGCTCTGCTGAAATACAGAAAGGATATGATATAAAATGGCATTGATAACGCAAAGACCTAAGGGTACCAACGACGTTGTTCCCTCGCAGGCCTATAAATGGCACACTGTTGAAAAGCTGGCAGCCGAAACGGCGGAGCAGTACGGCTTTAAGGAAATAAGAGTTCCTACCTTTGAGGACACCGGACTTTTCGTCCGCTCGGTGGGAGAAACTACCGACGTTGTGCAGAAGGAAATGTATTCCGTCACTGCCGCAGGAGACGCTAAGTTTACTCTGCGTCCCGAGGGTACGGCGGGCACTATGAGGGCGATGCTCGAAAACGGCATTATGAACGAGGGATTTCCTCAGAAGGCTTACTATATTCTCTCATGCTTCAGACACGAAAAGCCCCAGGCGGGACGTCTGAGGGAGTTTCATCAGTTCGGCTGCGAAATGGTGGGCACGGCAAGTCCCAGAGCGGACGCAGAGGTCATTTCCCTTGCAAAAAGCGTTCTGGACAGAGTGGGACTGAAAAATATACAGCTTAATATAAATTCCATAGGCTGTCCGACCTGCCGGGCGGAGTATCACAAGGCGTTAAAGGATTATTTCTCGGCAAGGCAGAATGAGCTTTGCGACACCTGCAAGGACAGGCTTGAAAAGAATCCCATGAGGATACTGGACTGCAAATCTCCTGTCTGCCAGAGTATCGCCAAGGACGCTCCGGTCATTCTCGATTATCTTTGCGGCGACTGCAAAGAGCATTTTGAACAGCTTAAGAAAAACCTGTCTGTTATGGGAATAGAATTTGAGATAAATCCCAAGATCGTAAGAGGTCTGGACTACTACACAAGAACGGTTTTCGAGTTCATCACCACCGATATCGGGGCGCAGGGTACGGTATGCGGCGGAGGACGCTACGACGGACTTATCGAGCAGCTTGGCGGACAGAAAACTCCCGCCCTCGGCTTCGGCATGGGACTTGAAAGACTTATCCTCACAATGGAAAAGCAGAGCTGTGATTTTATGGAGCCTAAGACCTGCGACCTCTACATTGCCTCAATGGGCGATACCGCCGCTGACAAGGCTATGGCGATTACTATGGAGCTGCGTGACGAGGGGTATTTTGTAGAGTACGATCTGGTGGGCAGAGGTATCAAGCCGCAGATGAAATATGCAGATAAGATAGGCGCAAAATTTGTTCTGGTGCTGGGCGACAACGAGATCGGAACGGGCAAGGCTAAGCTTAAAAATATGGCATCGGGAGAACAGACGGACATCGTTCTGGACGGAAGCTTTATGGAGACCTTTTCCAACGCACTGGTAGCCGAGATGTTCAAGGAGCTTGACGGCGAGCTGTCTGCTCTCACGGGAAGAAAGGAGTAATACTTTATGAGATGCGAAAAATGCAGATCTGTGCCGCTGACTGATATACACACTCCGCAGGAATATATACTGTGCGTAGGCTCTCTTACAAGAATGGTTCTTGCGGGAGACGCCGAGATCGTCTATCAGAACTGTCCCCTTGACAGGCTCATGGACAAAAACAACCGCTGGGTAAAGCAGAAGCTTTTCCACCAGTTCAGATGCACAGGATGCGGAACGGTGTACGGAATGCTTTTTAACACTTCCATAGGAGGACAGATAAAGATCAACGACAAGATCTTTGATCCTGAGGACTACCCCGACCCGTCTGAAAAAGAAAAGGACGGTAAATAATGCTGCTGTTTTTCCCGAAAAAATATAAATTTGAGACTTCCCTTTCCCCAAAAAAGGTGATGCGGAAGCTGGAGGGGGATCTCATTGAATACCGTCCCTCAATGAACGTGCTTTCCACAAGCAAGCTGATCAAAAAATACTGGACGGACAGCATTTATTACGGAAGGCACAGCTCTGACCGTTTTGAGGTATATTATCACCGTCCCAAAAGACGGGACGGCGGCGGAACAGGCTTTTACGGAAGAGTGGAAAAAACGGAAAACGGCTCTATGATAAAAGGCGTTTTCCGCAAGCCGATATACGCATACATTTTCTGGGGATTATGGACGCTTGTTATGCTTGCCTGCGCACTGGGTACCTATGCTGCGGGGGAAAAAACGGGGGCGCTTATTATCTTGGGGATAGCTGCGGCAGGATCTCTCATCGTCTTCTGGGATTCAAGCCTGGCGATGATATGCTCGTACCTTGACGGCTTTCCCGAAGCCGCACAAACAATAAACGGAGATGATAAAAATGAGAAAGCCTAAGGGAGCGTTCAGAGTGTTCTTCCTGTTTGTGGTGATCGTTATTATTATGCCCTGCGCCTTTATACCGGCTTTTAAAAAGGGAAATGACGAAGAGAAGAAGTTTCTCGAAAAGGGAAAAAACTATCTTGAAAACGGAGTCAAGGTGGAATGCACAGTCAACGGCGTTGGGGGATACGGCGGAAAAAACAGCATTTCCGTTCTGTACGATGATGAAAACGGAAAGCTTATTACCGCAAAAGCAATGACAAACAAGAAGGTCTCCAGAGGAGAGACCTTTACGGGTTACGTTATGCCGGGTCAGCCGGGGGAGGTATACATACCCGGGGGCAGCTCCGACGACAAGGTATTCAAGATAATACTGATAGTATTGCTGCTGGTGTTTTACGCAGCGGGCTGGGCGGCGCCGATAATGTACATAAAAGCATTACGGCGTTACAAGCTTATAAAAACCAAGGGCATTCCCGTAAAAGGAACGCTTATTTCACAGCGCAGGGCTGAAAATGAGATGTTTGTAACTATACGCTTTGCCGCAGCCAACGGGCATGAGTACCAGCAGGAATTCCATGCGACTCACGGAACTCCCTTTGAGGGCGATATGTACGATCTGCTTTATTATGTGAAGCCTAACGGCAAATGCATAGCCGAGCTTATCGATTTTAAACTGGTATAATATCCAAAAGAGGTGTACAGTCCTATGAAGATAGAATGTACTGTCTGCGGACATAAATTTGATCCAAGAAAAAGCGGAGGCAGCTGTCCTAAATGCGGCTGTTCAGCCGGTACGGATCAGATCGAGGAGGTCCGTAAAAGCGAAAGGGTCAAGGGCGAAAAGCTAAAGGATATTTTAAGGAGCTATCTTAACGAAAGGCTCCGCCGTGAAAACAAAAGATCACCGCTTCGAACCAAAAAGGCGCAGATAATACTTTGTTCATGCCTTGCGTTATGCATAGGCGGCGTGATCTTTTACGGTGTGGGGATCTATAAGGACAGCAAAGAAGACTATATAAAATACAAAAACGCCTCGGACATAAAGGTCGAGAATTACGACATGGGTGACGAGATAATGCTGCACGGCTCCGTCATCAGGATCGTTGAATGCAAAAAAGCCGACTACATACCGCAAACGGTGACGGAGGGCTACAAGCTGATAGAAATAAGCTACCAGCGGCAGCCGTGGGACGGTGATTACGGATATTCCCATGTGCTGTCGGACGCCTATTTAAAGTGCGGAGAGCAGTATATCGTTCCGGTAGACAGCTACACGCTCAAGGATCTTTTCATGAAAAACGAGGACGAGCTTGATCTGCTTGGATATGCAGATTATTTTCAGACCGCAATGGAGGACGAGCCGCTTGTGGGCATACTGGTTTTTGCAGTTCCCGAGGACAGGACGGAGTTTACGCTTTCCGCTGTGGAGATGACCTCCGAAAAGGATTATACGCAGAAGGCTGAAAAGCGTATCGATATTTCGGTAAGAGAGGAGGCGGCTCAATGATAAGCGTTATCATCGAGGCTGTCTGGCTGACGCTGAAAAAGCTTTTCGGATTTTTCGGGTTTTCCATGGTGCTTATCATTGTGCTGATCGTCAGCTTTTTTGCAGTCCCCGAGATCGCACGGGACAAGGCAAGAAGAGAGGTTTACTTCAACGACGATATGGAGTTTATATCTCTGGAGGAGCTGCCGTCCGAGGACGATAAGAGGGTATTCAAGCTGAAGGTCAAAAACAACGATTCACTGAAGGATAATTCCAACAGCTTTACGATAAGGGACGAAAACGGCGAAACGATCTATGGGGATTTTAAAACGGAATATTCCGATCTCAGACTGATGGATCATGTTCCATACTGCGTTAAAACTCCCCCGGGCGGCGAAAATGTTTTTTGGGTGTATATCGACGACTACAAGCTGGAGGGAACGTCAAAGATCTATCTGTCAGGCGGCTCGGATTTCGACGAGGACTATTACGGAAAAGAATTCGATATCAAAAAGATATCCTGAAAATAAACAGTAAAGGAAGTAATAAAATGAAACTTGACACAATGAAGGGTATGCGCAGGACCCATTACTGCGCCGAGGTCCCCGAAAGCGGCGAAGTTATCGTATGCGGCTTTGCGGACAGAGTAAGAGATATGGGAAACCTTATATTTATCAATCTCAGGGACAGAACAGGTATCGTTCAGCTTGCTTTCAACGACGAGACCGACAGGGCTGTTTTTGAAAAAGCGGGACTTGTAAAAAGCGAGTACGTATTAATGGCAAGGGGCGAGGTACGTCCGAGGGAAAGCGTAAACGACAAGCTGAAAACCGGAAAAATAGAGATAGCCGTCAGAGAGCTGAGAATACTTTCAAGAGCGGAGACTACTCCCTTCGAGGTCACAAACTCTGATAAGGTAAACGAGGAGCTTAAGCTTAAGTACCGCTATCTGGATCTGCGTAATCCGAAGCTCCAGAAAAATATCATCATGAGACATAAGATCGCAAAGACGGCGAGGGACTATTTTTATGAGAACGGATTCCTTGAAATAGAGACCCCGATGATGATGAAATCCACTCCCGAGGGGGCAAGGGACTATCTTGTTCCGTCGAGAGTCCACGAGGGAAAATTCTATGCGCTGCCCCAGTCTCCCCAGATATACAAGCAGCTGCTTATGATATCGGGCTACGACAGATATGTACAGCTGGCAAGATGCTTCCGTGACGAGGATCTGAGAGCCGACAGACAGCCGGAATTTACACAGATCGACCTTGAAATGTCCTTTGCGGACGTGGACGATCTGCTGGAAATGGGCGAGGGACTTATACACAGGCTTTTCAAGGACGTGCTTAACGTTGAGATCCCCCTGCCGCTTCCCAGAATGACCTTTGCGGACGCCATGAACAAATACGGCACCGACAAGCCTGACACACGTTTCGGCATGGAGATACAGGACATTTCCGAAACGGCAAAGGATATCGCTTTCCCTGTGTTCAGCTCTGCGCTGGAAAACGGCGGCTCGGTGAGAGCCATAAACGTCAAGGGCGGCGCCCAGACCTATACCAGAAAGGAGATCGACAAGCTCACAGACCATGCCAAGGGCATCGGCGCAAAGGGTCTTGCCTATATCCGCTGGGCTGACGAGCCTAACTGCTCATTCAAGAAATTCCTCGGAGAGGGAGATCTGGATAAGATCACGGCTGCCGTGGGAGCTGAAAAGGGCGACCTTGTGCTTATCTGTGCCGACAGGAACAAAACCGTTCTTACCGTTCTGGGAGCGCTGCGCCTTATCTGCGGAAAACGTCTGGGAATGATAAGGGAGGGCTACAACTTCCTCTGGATCACGGAAATGCCATTCTTTGAAAAGGACGATGAAACGGGCGAATGGCTTGCGGCTCACCACCCGTTTACCATGCCTATGGAGGAATGCATAGAATATCTTGACACAGCCCCAGAAAAGGTGAAAGCGAAGGCGTTTGACCTAGTGCTTAACGGCACAGAGCTCTCCTCCGGCTCAATGAGAATAACCGACTTTGAGCTTCAGCAGAAAATGTTTGAATCGCTGGGAATGACAGACGAGGAGATCGAGGCGAAATTCGGCTTCCTTGTGGACGCTTACAGATATGCCGCTCCGCCCCACGGAGGCATGGGCATAGGTCTTGACAGAATAACGATGATAATGTGCGGCGCAGACAGTCTCCGTGACGTTGTGGCTTTCCCCAAGGTGCAGAACGCCGGCGAGCTTATGAGCGAATGTCCCTCGGCAGTGGACGAGAAGCAGCTTGAGGAGCTTCACATAAAGACAGTCACCGATAAAGAATAATACACCGCAGTTTCTTGAAAGGACATAAAAATGATCGAAATTTTAACTCAGGAAATCAACACCATGCAAAACGTATACACTCCTCTGCCTATGAAGATGCATTTTATTTTCTGCATTATTGCAACAGTCGTATACCTTTTGCAGTATGCAAGGAAAAGCGCACCTCATTATCTGGTAATAATGGTGGCGGTAGACCTGACCTTTGTCACTCAGATATGCACGAAAAGCATAGTGATCGGCTGTCTTTTCGGCGCAGAGGTCATTCTGCTTTCATGGGCGGCAGTCCTGTCTTACAGATACAATAAAAAGCTTAAGGCTCAGAACGTTCCGGGTACTGCGGAAAACGGCAGCGGAGACGGAAAAGACGCAGACGAATAGCGGGTGGCGGAATGAAAACAGTGATTCTTGACAGCGAGACGGTATCAAGGAACGGAGACGTTTCTCTGGAGGGCATAACCTCGCTTGGAGAAACGTCGGTATACGGCTACACGCCCAATAACGAAGTCGCAGATAAGATCGGTGACGCCGACGCAGTCATCTGCAACAAATGCCTTATAACCGGGGAGGTTTTTGCGAAATGTCCCAATCTTAAATATGTGGGACTTTTCGCCACGGGCTACAACAATGTTGATCTGGATGCGGCAAACAGGCGTGGAGCTGTGGTGTGCAACGTTCCTGCATACTCCACAAATTCCGTTGCACAGCATACCTTTGCGCTTATACTCAACCACTTCAATAAGATCAGGGAATATGCCGACACGGTAGACAACGGCGACTGGGTGAACTACAAGCTTTTCACCTACTTTTACATTCCCACCTACGAGCTGACGGGAATGACGATCGGCATTATCGGCTACGGGGACATCGGAAAACGTGTGGCTGAAATTGCAAAGGCGTTCGGCATGAACGTACTTGCTTACACCCGTTCTCCCGAAAAGGTGAAGGCTCCCGCAAGGAGCGTAGGTCTTAACGAGCTGCTGGAACGCTCCGACGTGGTGACGATGCACTGTCCTCTTAACGAGGGTACAAAGGAGATCATCAATAAAGGTACCCTTGCCAGAATGAAGAAAACCGCATACTTTGTCAACACGGCAAGGGGCGGAGTCATGAACGAGCAGGATCTTGCCGATGCGCTCAACAGCGGTGTTATAGCAGGTGCGGGGATAGACGTGCTTACTCTTGAACCCATGCGTGAGGACTGTCCGCTGAGGAACGCAAAGAACTGCACTATCACTCCCCACATAGCGTGGGCGCCTAAGCAGACGAGGGAAAGACTTCTGGGCGTTGTGGCAGAAAATCTCTCTAAATGGATAGAGGGAAAGCCGCAGAATGTGGTGAATCAAGGAAATGCTGATAAATGTATCAATTGACAAATAACGGTATCTGTGATATACTGATCATGGGTACTGTACACTGGCGGAAACTTGCATCAGCTGAAAGCCTGACAGGCTTGGCGGTTTCTCCCGAAAGGGAGGTGATAACAATGGTTACATATTCGGATATGTTTTTATTCGCAACTGTGTTGATCGGCGTTATTGCTTTGTGTTACGACGTTTTCAAAAAAGAAGTAACACATCGTTTCTTAGGCAAAAATACAAAAAAGAAACACCGCCCAATCGACCAAAATTGACGGTGTTTCTTTAACATCAAAATCAAGGGAGAACCGAAAGACACCTAGGCTTTGTGCAGTACCCTTTTATCTATAAAATATTATAGCACACGGATAAATATTTGTCAAGGACTTCCCTTTGCACATCAGGAGGTAATAACAATGCCCGAATTATGGGATATATACGACAGAAACCGCATAGCTCTGGGAAAAACTCACATAAGAGGCGAGAAGCTCCCGGAGGGAGAATTTCATATCGTTGCAGATGTTATGTCTGTAAATAAAGACGGAAAAATTCTTATCACAAAACGTCACCCCGACAAGCCCTTCGGCGAGAAGTGGGAAATTTCAGGCGGTTCTGTAATATCGGGCGAGACCTCTTTGCAGGGAGCGGTAAGAGAGCTTTCCGAAGAAACGGGACTGACGGCTCGTCAGGACGAGCTTGCTTACTGCGGGACGATAGTGAGAACCCCCTCGGGCTGTCTGCACGATTTTTATTTGTACAAAGGGGATTTCTCCGAAAAGGATATTACCTTACAGGAGAGCGAAACGGTGGATGCCCGTATTGTCACGCCCGACGAGCTTTACATAATGACGAGGGACGGCGAGTTCCTTGACTTTGTATACGACCGCATAAAGGCTGTGTACTCTGATATTATTAAATAAATACCATAAACAAAAAATATATGGACTATAAAGAAATATGAAACGAGGAATATAAGTGGACTTAAAAGCAAAAAAAAGGATCGTTGTAAAGGTGGGGACATCGACCCTTACCCACCGCACCGGCAGACTAAACATCAGACGTGTTGAGGGACTTGTGAAAAATCTTGCGGATCTGCAGAATGCAGGTCACGAGATCATACTTGTTTCCAGCGGCTCTATCGGTCTGGGAATGGCTAAGCTGGGACTTCCCCGGAGACCGAAGGATTCGCCCACAAAGCAGGCGTGCGCTGCTGTGGGTCAGTGCGAGCTTATGTATCTGTACGACAAGCTGTTTTCAGAATACAGCCTTAACGTGGCGCAGATGCTGCTGACAAAGTACATTCTGCTGGAGGACAGGCGCACCAATGTTAAAAACGCTCTGGAGAGCATTATTTCTCACGGAGTTATACCGATAGTCAACGAAAACGACACTGTGGCTATCGACGAGCTGGAGCTTGAAATGGGCGAAAACGACTCCCTTGCAGCAACGGTAGCGACTATTGCGGGAGCGGATCTGCTGATAATCATGTCAGACATTGACGGGCTTTACGACAGCGATCCGAGACAAGATCCGGACGCAAAGCTCATTCCGGTAGTCGAGAAAATAACAGACGAAATAAGGGAGCTTGCGGGCGGAGCAGGCACCAGTCTGGGTACCGGCGGAATGATAACAAAAATAAACGCCGCCGAGATCGCAACGGAAAACGGCATAGATATGATAATCATGAACGGAAAAAATCCGGATAACCTTTACTGGCTTTTTGAAAAAGGCGAGATGGGGACAATGTTCACGGCAAAAAAATCATGACCGTATAAATAACACACATATATCTAAGAAATCTGTGACTTAAAATTAAGAAGGAGGAGCCTTTATGAGTGAAATGACCGAAAAAATGAAAACCAGAAGAAGTATCAGAAAATTTAAGCCGGATATGATCCCAGGGGATATTATCAGACAGATCGCCGAAGCAGGCAGCTTCGCCCCGACGGGTATGAACAGGCAGTCTCCGATCATTGTCGCCGTGACCAACAGGGAGCTGCGGGACAGACTTTCAGCTATGAACGCAAAAATTATGGGTTCTGACAGCGATCCCTTTTACGGTGCGCCTGTTGTACTTATAGTTCTTGCCGATAAGAGCATACCTACTCACGTATACGACGGCAGTCTTGTTATGGGAAACCTTATGCTTGCCGCCCACGACCTTGGGATAGGCAGCTGTTGGATACACAGAGCTAAAGAGGAATTTGAAAGTCCCGGGGGAAAAGAGATCCTGAAAAAGCTGGGTATAAACGGCGATTACGAGGGAATCGGACACTGCGTGCTTGGCTATGCTGACGGAGACTATCCGCCAATCAAGGATAAAAAGGAAAATTGGGTATACTTTGTTGACTGATAAACCGAAAGGAGCAGGAATATGGGTTACATTGACATTTTAGGGCAGAAGGCAAAGGCTTGCAAGAACGAGATAGCTTTTGCCTCCACCGAGCAGAAAAACGACGCCTTGCTGGAGATAGCGCATATACTCAGAGCAAGCAAGGCTGACATCATCGCTGCAAACGAAACAGATCTGCAAAACGGCAGAATGAGAAAAATGAGAGAATCGATGCTGGACAGGCTTGCCCTCAGCGACAAGCGTATAGAGGGTATGGCAAACGCCTGCGAAAGCCTTGCCCGGCTGGAGGATCCTATCGGCGAGGTCGTATCAGGCTCGGCGAGGCCCAACGGAATGAAGATACAGCAGGTAAGAGTGCCTATGGGCGTTATCGGGATAATATTCGAGGCACGCCCGAATGTTACAGTGGACGCCGCTATTCTCTGTCTTAAAAGCGGAAATGCCGTCATTCTCAGAGGAGGCAAGGAAGCTATAAATTCCAACAAAATGCTTGCGGAACTTATGAGAACAGCCGTCAAGCGTGCAGGCTTTGATCCGGATATTATCCAGCTTGTGGAGGATACCGACAGGGGTATCGCTATGGATATGATGAAAGCGAACGAGTACATCGATCTGCTTATCCCCAGAGGAGGCGCTCAGCTTATCAGAGCTGTTGTGCAGTCGGCGACCGTGCCTGTCATTGAAACGGGAACGGGCAACTGCCACGTTTATGTTGACGCTTCGGCAGACCTTAATATGGCTGTGAACATTGTGGATAACGGCAAGACACAGCGTCCGTCGGTATGCAATGCGGTGGAGACCTGCCTTGTTCACAGAGATGTTGCGGAGGATTTTCTTCCAAGACTTAAGGCAAGGCTTGACAAGCACCATGTGGAGATAAGAGGCTGCGAAATGACGGCGCAGATCCTCGGTGCGGAAAACGTTGTGCCCGCTGACGAGGACGACTACGCAACGGAATTTCTCGATTACATAATTGCGGTGAGGGTCGTGGACGATCTTGCTCAGGCGATAGAGCATATCACGAAATACTCTACGGGACATTCCGAGTGCATAGTTACCGAAAGCCTTTTCGCTGCGGAGGAATTTCAGAAGCGCATAGACGCCGCTGCGGTCTATGTAAACTGCTCTACACGCTTTACAGACGGCGAAATGTTCGGTCTCGGAGCGGAAATAGGTATATCCACACAGAAGCTCCACGCAAGAGGACCTATGGGGCTTAAGGAAATGACTACGATAAAATATCTTGTTAACGGAAACGGACAGATACGTGAATAACGGTTTTATAAATCCGGGCGGACATTTTTATCCGCCCGGATCTTTGTTTGATCTTTACATAAAAGCGAGGAAAATTTGTGCAGATATACAAAAAATAAAAATACCCCTTGACAAACCAGTTAAAAAGTAATATATTCTAAGTGTACTACCACATATAATACACGGAGTACACAGTGTAAGGACAAAAGAAACGAAACAACAAACAACAAACATATCAAAAAGGAGGAGAGAGCTTGATAACGCTTGACGTAACAGGCAGGGCGCCTATTTACGAACAGATCTGCAAAGGCATAAGCGAGCTTATAGTCAAGGAGGTTCTAAAGGAAAACGATAAGCTTCCCGGAGCGAGGACGCTTGCAAAGGAGCTGGGACTTAATCCGAACACTGTAGCTAAGGCGTACAACAGACTGGAGCTGAACGGAATAATCTACTCAGTGGCGGGAAAAGGCTGCTTTGTAGCTAAACAGCAGGGAAGAATAGAAAAAAAGCTCCTGGAGGAATTTGACGAAAAGGCTGCGGCAGCCATCAGGGCGGGAGTGGATAAGGAGACCCTTACACAACGGCTGGACATGATCTGCGAGAAAATAAAAAGCGGAAACGAGGTAAAGGACGTATGATCGAAATAAAAAATGTTTCAATGGATTTCGGCGGCGGCTTCCGTGCGCTGGACGATATTTCTATTGAGATCCCGGAGGGCAGCATATTCGGCTTTCTCGGCTCTAACGGAGCGGGAAAAAGCACCCTTATGAGAATGATGTGCGGAGTGTACAAAACGAAGATCGGTTCTATCTCAATCGACGGCGAGGAGGTCTTTGACAACCCCGATGCAAAGGCAAAGATCTTCTTTGTGAACGACGAAACTATCCAGTACGCTTCCTTTACACTGAAGGATCTTAAAAAATACTATGCGGGGTACTATCCCGACTTTTCAGGCGAGGTCTTCGACAAGCTGTGCGGTAAGCTCGGGCTTCCGCAGAACAAAAGGCTTTCGCAGTTTTCAAAGGGTATGAAAAGACAGGCGGTAGTCATTGCGGGACTCGCCTGCCGTACAAAATATCTTATGCTGGACGAAGCCTTCGACGGACTCGACCCCTCCATGAGAAAGATCGTCAAAACGATGATAGTGGACGAGATAATCGACAGAAACGCTTCTCTTATAGTATCCTCCCACAATGTGGCGGAAATAAGCGAGCTTTGCGACAGGGCAATGCTCATACATAAAGGAAAGCTTATTTTCTCTGAGGAGATAGACAAGATCAAGTCAAGCTTCTGCAAGGTACAGCTTGCATACTCCGGCAGATCGGTGGATCTTGCGGAGATCAAGGCGGCGGGTATCGACGTCATGCAGTTCTCGTCAGTGGGCAGCGTAGCTCAGATAATCGCAAGAGGTAATGCCGAGGACGTTTTAGTTACTCTCAGCAAGGGTAATCCCGCTATTATCGAAAGCGTTCCTCTTACGCTGGAGGAGACATTTATTTACGAACTGGAGGTAAGAGGATATGGAACTCAAATGCTCAGAGAAGATTAAAAAGATCAATGCGGCGTCAAGATCGGAAACGCTTACCCACAGAAAGATACGGCTTATAATCCTGCTGCTGATATTTGCGGGATCGATCTTCTTCATTTTCGATTACAGGGAAAATATACTGTCAAGCTCATATCCCTACGCAACGCTTCAGGGCGGCATGGGGCTCGCTCTCCTGCTGATTGCCGCAGGCTTCGGGATATTTGCGGTTTTCGGGATATTCAAGGATCTGTCCTCCAGACAGAATGCGGATATACAGATGTCTCTGCCCATGAGCGCAAAGGAGAGGTATCTTTCCAAGATACTTGCGCTTTGCAAGCTTCACATTTTTCCGATGCTTATCGCTTCGGCGGCACTGCTGCTGATCTGTCTTGCCAAGGAAGGCTTTACCGCAGAGCATTTTAAGTATCTGACAGCTTATCTGGCAACTACGGTGTGCGCAGCGCTGTTTTCAGACGCCGCTGCTATATTCTGTATGTGCTGCTGCGGGGCAAAGGCGGAGGGCATTTACACCACGCTCATAACAATATTCTGCGTGACCCTTATGCCGTTTTTATATTTCACCAAAGCGGTAAGCAACTTTTCGGGAGTATATGATTTCCCTAATGCAGACAACATATTTGCGCTTACGGGTCTTATGTCCGTACCGATAGCCTTTGAGATGGAGTGGGAGGCTATGCCATATGTGCTGGCAAACTGTCTTATCTCCTGCCTTATCGTTTTCCTGAGCTTCCTGATCTACAAAAAGCGGGACGCCTCGACGGTCGGCTCGCCAATGGTTTACAGACTGTTTTTTGAGCTGTTTATGTTTATGGGACTTTCCACGCTGTTCACCATGTTCTGCTTCTCGAATATGTGGTGGGTAGGCATGACCATAGCTGTCATAGTATACCTGATAATCAGGATAGTCGCAGCAAGGGCGAAGCTGACAGTGCTGAGATTCGGCGGCTGGCTGCTGAAATTTGCGCTCAGCACCGGAGTATTTATCGGAATAACTGCAATAGGCTATTACACCAACGGCTTCGGATTTGCAAACCTCACCCCGGATACCGATTCCGCAGAGTATTACTGCGCAGATCTGAGCTTAATGTACAGCAGAGAGTATGACGAATCCACAGATTACGGCTACGAGTATGAGATCCATGGGAAAAAATACAAAACAGAACGCCTTTATTGCAACGATGAAAAGTTTTTTACCGAGGAGACTGACAGGCAGCGCATAGGCGGTATGATCGACGCCATATGCCGTTACAATGCGGACAGGGATCACAGCTTCAGCGGCTTCAAGGACAAAATGTTCGGATCAAACTTGTCCGTAATAAATTATTATTACTATTCTGAACGCTACGGAAATTCAGAATCTGATCTTTCCGTAAGGGTCAACTTTAATCTGGAGACTGTTGACGGCAGGTACAAGGACGAACTAAAGCGGATAGAGGATGAAATAAAAAGCACCCAGGACGATACGTTCACCATGGGCTACATCGACGAGATCAGAGACAAATACAACGTTACATTCTACATTACTGAGGAGGACGCAAACAAACTCAAGGCAGAGCTTGAGGATATGGGTTACTCTTTTTACGGAGATGACGACTACATTCGCTGAGCAGCAGGCTAGGGCTCATTTCGTACACTGAAATAAAAATCCGGCAGACGTAAGCACGTTCTGCCGGATTTTTTTCCTGTTTAGATCTCGTTTAAATAGCCTGCGCTGCGCAGTCTTTCCGCTGTATCGTTGATATGCTCATCGCTGAGGAACAGCGGCGTTTCGTTGATTATCTTATCGCTGTAATCGTCGGCAACATAGTCCCGGTACTTACCGATCAGCTCTGCGCTGCATACGGATATCGCCGCAGGTTGAGCAGATCTCAGCAGTCGGCGGCACTCGGCATAAGTATCCTCTCCCACCACAACGCTGTTGAAACGGTAAAGCTCCAGCCACTTCTGCCTTGTCATATCGTCATATCCGAAGCCGAGAGTGCCAAGAAATTCAAACAGCTTTGGCTGTACGACCTCGTCCCAGGCTATATCCGACCAGCAGTGAAAAAGATATCCTCTGAGGAGATCAGGTCTGTCGGCATATTCCGACTTGCTTTCGGAATAAAAATCCCTCAGCTGCTTTTTCCATACACCGTAATCTCTGGAGCGTATATGGGCGGCATAGCGTATATCCTCCCCCGCCTGCTCCGTTCCGAAATTAACGCTGTCCGGAGAGATAGCTCCCAGAAGGAAATCCGGCTTGCTTTTCACCCCAAGCTCATCGCTCATAAGATATGCAAGCTTTAAATGTACAGGAGACGACGGCATTTACTTTCCCTCCAATCCCTTAAGGGCCTTTATCTCGTTTCTGTCAAGACGGATCACTGCGTCCTTTATGACCTCGACATCGTCCTTTTGAACGGTCACTACGTTGTCTGTTTTATCAAGCTTTACACGCAGCTTACCTGTCAGAAGATTGACCTCCTCCACGACTCCTCTGCCGTCGGCGGTCTTGACGATAGCCCCTGCCTTGGGAGTATGCCTGAGCAGATCCTCGTAGCTTTCCTGTTCGTATTTAAGGCAGCACATAAGTCTGCCGCAGGTGCCGGAGATCTTGGTGGGATTAAGGGACAGTCCCTGCTCCTTAGCCATTTTGATGGAAACAGGCTGGAAATCCCCCAGAAATCTTGAACAGCAGAAGGGCTGACCGCATATACCCAGTCCGCCCAGCATTTTCGCCTCGTCCCTTACACCTATCTGACGCAGCTCTATCCTTGTACGGAAAACCGAAGCCAGATCCTTTACAAGCTCCCTGAAATCCACACGGTTTTCCGCTGTGAAATAAAACAGCAGCTTATTGTTGTCAAATGTACACTCAACATCGATAAGGTTCATTTTCAGCTTGTGGGCGGCGATCTTCTTTTCGCACACAACAAAGGCTTCCTTTTCCTTCTGTTTGTTTTTCTCGATGATCTTAAGATCCGCCTCCGTTGCGATCCTTATGATCGGCTTTATGGGCGAAGAAAATTTCGTCTCGTCGATCTCTCTGTCCACCAGTGCGACCTCTCCGCACTCCACCCCGCGGGCAGTCTCAACGATCACCTTATCGCCAAGGCTGACCTTGTTGAACAGTGGATTGAAATAATATATTTTTCCTACGCTTTTAAAGCGCACGCCGATTATTTTCAGCATAAGCATTTCCTTTCTATATGATCTGTGCGATCTGTCCCGCAAGACTGTTGACAGTAAGCGTCAGATTGCAGTTTGCGTCTATCCTTCCCACATATTCGCAAAGCAGATCGTAAAGTCTTGTTCCTGCGCCTGCGGAGATCCTTTCCGCAAGCCTTGCCGCCGCCTCTGAGTCGCAGCCTGTCAGAACGGCGTCAGCTCTTCCGCAAAGTCTGATAACACAGGAGTCTCTCACTATCTCCGAAAAAAGACAGACCGCCTCTCTCAGCAGAGCTTTTTTCCCGTCGGCATCGGCAAACGCCCTGAGTATCTCATATTCGCTGCCCGACGCTGCCGCAGCCGCAATTTTTCTTGCCGTCTGCGCCGCCGCATAGAACTCCTCACGGTTAAGATAGGCTTCGCACCTGCCGATATTTCCTCTGCCCGCCGATACGGCGTCTGCAATATCCGCTTGAGATCTGTCGGGATAATTCTCCCTAAGATATTCGGCGCTTTCGCTTTCCCTGACGTTCACCACGCCCAGATCAAGGGTACGGGAAATAATAGTAGGCAGAAAAATCTCCTTACTGCGTGCGGTGAAAATTATCGCCGTATGCTCGGGAGGTTCCTCGATAAGCTTAAGGAAGATATTCTGCACAGCTATCTGCGTCGTCACCTGTGATCTGTCCAGATCGGGAATAAGATAAACCTTTATGTTTCCCTCGTTGGGCTTGACCACCGCATCGGAGATATACTGCCGCACGCTGTCCGGATCGTCGGCGCTGTAAATGTAGTTGCCGTTGCTGTTGGGACGTGCGGTAATGAGATCCGGATGACCGCCCTTTTCAAGAAGCCGGCAGGCGCGGCATTTTCCGCAGGGAATACCGCTGCCCTCCGAACACATAAGCTGGGCGGCGATATATTTTGCCAGCGTTTTCTTTCCCAGACCCTTTTCCCCGTGAATAATTATGGAATGAGGCTCACGCCCATTCCTGACCATATTGGCGACCTGCTCCACTGCGGCGGAGTTTCCGTATATTTTCATTTTTATTTTACACCTGCTCGAAGCGTTCTATATCCGTTACAAAAATAGTAGCTCCCCCTATAGCGACCTCCACCGGGTAGGACTGAGTACCCTCGGGTCCCATGACGGCAGAGGAGGGAACATACTGCTTTCTTTTTCTTGAATGCTCCTTAAGAACGGTGATAACGGTCTCTACGTCACCGTCCTGACAGCAGATCATAAACGTTGTGTTTCCCGACATAAGAAATCCGCCGGTAGAGGAAAGCTTTGTCGCCCGTATTCCTTTTTTGGAAAGTCCTTTGTTTACGGCGTAAGCGTCGTCGTTGTTGACTATTGCATATACAAGTTTCATTTTGTGTACCTCCGGTTTAACGTGAACTGATGTCCCGTAATATTATCCGAAAACGGAGCGGTCTTATCTCTTACCTCTCACATCTAACCTCTATTATAGCACATTTATCTGACAAATGCTATACCTTTTAAGAATTTTTATCACGTCGGCGGTAATTTCCTCTCCGCTGACCACTACCGGGACGGAGGGCTGACAGCAGGTCGCAGTCGATGCGCATATTCTTCCCAAAGCGTTATCGACGCTGACCGTTTCATTATCCGAGAACGCCGCCTGCCTTATTCCCATTCTGACCCTTGCTCTGGGTACAGGCAGCTCCTCCGGGCAAACCCTTATCCTCGGCTGTGGAATATTCCTTGCAGCGCTTTCCAGACGCAGGTAATCCTCCTCCCTGTTAAAGGGAGAGGTCATAAGCACTATGTACTTAAAATCGGAATATTCAGGCTCTATGCCGAAAGCCCTCAGACGCTCGGCAAGCTCTCCGCCCTCATAGCCTATGGTATTGGCACAGACCGTTATTTTGCATGGCTCGTCTCCGCAAAGCGTCCAGCCGCATTCCTCCAGACGCTTTTTGCAAAGAGCCGTCCTTTTCACGGTATCTGCAAGCTCCTTGGGATAATTTCCGCAGATATAGTCGGAGCAGAGATCAAGGCTTTGCAGTATCAGATACGAAGGGCTTGTAGAGGCAAACAGGGACATAACGTCCTTTGCGCAACGGGAGAATTTCTCCGGAGCGGAAGGCGAAATGTGAAGATACGCTCCTCCCGTATAGCAGGGCAGAGTTTTGTGTGCGGAATCGCAGCACATATCCGCCCCAAGGGTAATGGGATGAAGGCTTTGCTCCAGAAAACGAAGATATGCGCCGTGAGCGTTATCGCAAAGAAGCGGTACTCCCTCACGGCGGCAGACTGTGGATATGCCTTTTATATCGCACATATTCCCCGGATAGTCAGGCGATGTGATATACACGCAGTCGGGCTTTCTTTCACACTCCGACAAGGTCCTTTCAATATCCGACGGAGTTATCCCGCTTGAGCATATAGAACAGCTTTCCGCATCGGGATATATCCACCTGACCTCAATATCCAGCAGGATACAGGCGTTTATAAACGCCTTATGCACGTTTCTGGGGGCTGCGCAAAGCATTTTCACGGACTTGTCATTACGGCAGCGTGCAATTATCCCCAGCATTGCCTTTATGCACAGGCTGGAGCCTTCGGTGGAATAAAGAGTCCTTTTTGCTCCGAAAGCACGGGCTGTCTGCTCCTCGCTTTCCCCGATGATACCAACAGCGTCAAAAAGATAATCCGCCCCTTTTATCTCGGTTATATCCGCTTCCTCCATACCGTGCAGCTTCACGCCCTTGTGTCCCGGCATATGGAATCTTGCGCAGTCACGGCGGATATAGTCTTTTACAAAATCGTTTATAGGCGCAGACATTAAGGAACCTCCTTATTCTGACGACAGCAGTCTGCGCAGCGCCTGTTTTTTCACGCCGTTCAGAATACGCTCCCGCCCTCTGTTGATGGTACGGGAAACCGTGGATTTCACCACGCCGCAGCGCTCTGCGATCTGCTCCACGGTAAGCCCGTCCCTATAATACATCATTATATAACATTTTTGCTTTTTCGTCAAATCGGAGTTTACTATCTCCCTGAGCATGGCATTTTTATACTCGCCTTCACAGCGATCCTCACGATCCATACTTACGTCGGTGGAAATGTAATTTTCAGACAACTCGTAGCTTATTCTCTTCAATCTTCTTAAATGTCCTCCTTTTTTCTCTTTGAATGTACTATATATTGTGGTTACAAAACAATTAAGATCAATCTGTGCCGCAGAAAATAACAGGGGATTTTTTTGGACTTTTTTATGCAAAACCCCTTGCATTCTGCGGAAATATGTGCTATAATAAATATTACAAAAGGATTACAGGGTAATTTGACGGACAGCAGCTCCGTAGTATCCCGCAGACAATTTCCGGCATTTATGTACGGCTCAGTAAAATGCGAATGTATGTTCTAAAAATTAGTATACCATATATTGTGGTCAGTGTCAAGGCAAAAAACTAATTTTTTTATTTTTGGTGAAATTGAGGGAATTTTATCGGACAGTTTGTGCAATTTACCGTTGAATTTTGTGGAATTATATGATATAATAAATCATGCAAATCGGTTGTGGGAGTTTTGTTGGACTGATACAGAGATAAAAAATATACAAAAAAGATCTCCGGCAAATTTTCAGAACCGTCAGACTCAAAGGGTATTGTGTAAGCCCTGCGGGTCATCCAAAGACAATGACAGTCCCGATAAAAAGCGGATAAACGCAGGGACAAATACGGTTTGAGGAGCAGTGTAAAAATTTATGGAGAAGGAAAAGCTTGACAGACTGTCGGAGCTTACTGCTATATCCAGAAAAAGAGAGCTTACCGATGAGGAACGATCCGAACGGGAAAGGCTCCGTCTGGAGTACAGGCAAAGTGTTGTTGCAAATTTTACCAACACACTGGAGCATACGACAATTGTTGAACCCGACGGTTCAAGGATCAGAGTTTCAAAGCAAAAACGCAGCGGGGAGGATAAATAAAAGTGGCAGGATTATCGAGACAAAAGCAGAAGCTTCTGACTATGAAGAAGCTTTTTGAGAGCAAGACCGATGAAAATCATTCGATCACAGGTGCAAGGCTGATCGACATACTGGCCGGCTGCGGCATAAAGGCTGAGAGAAAAACCATTTATGACGATATCAAGACCCTGTGCGACAGCGGAATGTCTATCGAAACTACAAAAGACGGTCACTCCAACGCTTATTATCTGGCGGACAGGACCTTTCAGGACGAAGAGCTGTATGTGCTTGCCGACGCTGTTGCGTCATGCAGATTTCTTACGAAAAAGAAGTCTCAGGAGCTTATAAAAAAGCTCCAGACCCTTACCTCGGAATACAAGGCCAAACAGCTGAGGCGTATTATCTACGTTGATAACCGTACTAAGAATTTCAACGAGCAGATCTATTACAGCATCAACAAGATCCAGGCGGGAATATTTGACGAAAAGCAGATATCATTCAGATATACAGAATTCAATCCCGACAAGAAACAGGTTTTAAAGCACAGCGGCGAGACCTACTTCGTTTCCCCCTACTCGCTGGTATGGGAGAGCGAAAACTATTACCTTGTGTGCTACTGCGAAAAGCATGAAAAGATCTGCCGCTACAGAGTTGACAGAATGGTAGGAGTGGAGATGACCGAGCTGCCGTCAAGAGAACTGAGTGACGAGGATAAGTCGGAGATCGCAAACATGCAGTCGCTGTACGGAATGTTCGGAGGGCAGCTTGAAAGCGTTACGATGCAGTTTGATAATTCCCTTGCCAATGCGGTGATAGACAGGTTCGGCTTAGGCTGTCACCCGCACAAAAATTCCGAAAACACATTCTGCCTTACGGCGGACGTGCAGATAGCGCCCACATTCTGGGGCTGGTTTTTCCAGTTCGGCACGAAAGCAAAAATACTGGCTCCCGACAGCGTAGTTGACGAGGCGAAGCGTTATCTTGAGGATCTGAGCGAAAGCTACAAATAATATTCATTTTTTGGAGAAAATGATAACGAGAAAGAGAAAAATACAGAGAATACCTTCCGGCGACGGCTGAGCCGTTCGGAGGGTATTTTATTAGATCTGCCGCTGCACGGCTTTCAGGACAGGCATTAAGGAGGTCATTCATATGCCGGTTATCATAATATTTATTCTGCTTATAATTCTTGCGCCGCTTATTCTGCTTTTTACATACGGTGCGGCAATAGCGGCGATAGCAGCCGTCATCGGGATAATTATGCTTATCTCATCGGTGATCATCAAGCTTTTTATTGTCCCCTATTTTGAAAACAGGACCAAACGACGCCTTGACAGCGATCACATACTTATTATCCCCCAGCGGTGTCATGCAAGGATAGACACTGTCAGCACATACGGCGGTTTCAGTCCGTACGTCATCGACTGCTTTTACAAGGACGAGAAAACCGGACGTGAATTTGTATTCACCAGCAAGCCATTTAAAAACGATCCGTCGCCTTATCTCAACGGCGCCGAGCTGGCGGTTTTCGTAAATCCTGTGGATTACTCAAATTATTATGTGGATACAAGCAGACTGCCGGACAGTCTGGAATAGACCAAGCCGCCCTTCGGAGAAATATCTTCGGAGGGCGGATCTTATTAAGGCAGCACCGTAAAGCTATTGTGTGCGGTGTCGTATAAATGATAAACAGCATATAATAAATCAGCCCTGCGACAAAAGCGGTGCGGCATATCGCCCGCAAAAATTTCTCCGGTATGATTATTTTTCCTGATGCGTGGGAATAATAAAGCCGGAAGGAACTTATTTATGCCTACTATTAAAGATAAGGAGTGTTTCATGTGACAGTTCACAGAGGCGATATTTATTATGCGGATTTAAGTCCCGTAGTCGGTTCGGAGCAGGGCGGCTTACGACCCGTTTTAATTGTACAGAACGATGTGGGCAACAAGCATTCTCCCACCGTTATAGCCGCTGCAATTACCAGTCAGCGTGAAAAAGCCAAGCTGCCTACACATATTGAGCTTGGCGGAGGGACCTGCGGTCTTGCAAAGGATTCGGTGGTCCTTCTGGAGCAGATCCGTACATTAGACAAAAAAAGGCTCAGAGAAAAAATGGGCTCTCTTGACGTAGGCTCTATGACCGCCGTTAACTCTGCGCTGTCTGTAAGCTTCGGACTTAATTCCCATTAAACGTAAAAACGGGTACAGCGTAATGCCGTACCCGTTTGATATTTTTTAGGCTTATGCAGCAGAGCTGGATTCTGCTATGCTTGTATCGTCGGAGGACTCATTGTCCTCAACCTCGGATCCGTCAAGGGCAGCCTTAAGATACTTTTCGCATACTGCGATAGTGTCCTCTACAGACTTAAGCTCGTCATCAGACTTGGTAACAACGCAGATATACTCACCGCCGTCATACTCGATAACGGAAGACAGCGTAAACATTGCTTCGTCCGTAAAGCCTGTTTTTCCGCCCAGAACGTCTGCGTCTCCTTCGCCGTCTCCGTCGCAGTCGATCCAGTATCCGCCGTATCTTGAATGGAAGATGCTTTCAAGTACGATACCGTCCTCGTGCTGCTTGGTCTTGGAGGTGGTATATTCCTTTGCGTACAGGACCTCTTTACAGGTATCGTTCTCAAGGCACGCCTCGGTAATGACCGCAATATCCTGAGCCGTCGAATAATGCTCCTTGTCATGCAGACCGCTGGCATTTACAAACTTGGTATCGGAAAGACCCAGCTCGGTGATCTTGTCGTTCATAAGCTCCACAAACGCCTCTTCCGAGCCTGCCACGGAATTTGCAAGTCCCAGTGTTCCGTCAGCACCGCTTACAAGAATCGCAGCGTAAAGCAGATCCTCCATGCTTACCTCTTCGCCTGCTTCAAAGCCCGCACGGGAAGCGTTTTCTTCGATAAGCGGGTCGATATCTTCGTTTGTAAACTTGTATTTAGCGTCCATATCGTCAATATTTTCCGCAGCCACCAGCAGAGTGAGCAGCTTGGTAAGCGAAGCGGGATAGATCTTCTTGTCGTACTTATAGCCCGCAAGGATCTCATTTGTCTGAGCGTCAAGCAGCACAGCCGAATTGCAGGTAAGCTCGTCTATATTGATCGTCTGATATGTATTTGCTATATTGGGGAGCATAGATGGCATCGTTTCAGGAATTACCAGCGAAGATACCGCCTCGCTGCTGTCAGCCGCAGATGACTCCGGCAGGGAGCTTTCCTCCGTGCTGTATCCGTCGGGCATAGGAGGCTCTATCTCCTTGCTTACCTGAATACTGTTTCTTCCTGTAACGACCATAGCCGCAGTACCTACCGCCACAAGCATGATAACTATAAGCAGCGCAACGACCGCCGCTCCGCCCTTTCGGTTGACTTTTTTCATCTTTTCTACCATTCCTTTCACATTTGCGTATATCTTTTTATTTTTCATTCTCATTCCGCCGCGGAACCCGCTTTATCCGTTATGCCTTCGGCATCCCGGCAGGATCGTATAGTATCGTAGCAATACCTGAGAATATCCCGGCGGGTAACGATGCCGATAAACGCATTCCTGTCATCTATCACCGGCACGAAGTTCTGGTCCATGCTCAGAAGTATAAGATCCTCCACCGTGGAATAGATATACACAGGCTTCATTCTTACACGTCCCGGGACGTCTTCCACAGAAAACCGTTCCATATCACGCATATCGTACATTTCGTTTGAAAGCAGGAACCTGAGAAAATCTCCCTCTGATACGGTTTTTACATATTCTCCTCTGCGGTTTATAACCGGTACGGCGGTAAAGCCGTTGTTTTTCATTTTCTCCAGCGCCTGTCTTGCGGTATAATCGTCGTATATGTAATCTATACACGCCTTTGGCTTAAGCAATTTTAAAATGTTCATTTTTACGTCCTCTCAGAAACCTTTTATCTAAAAGATCTTCCGATGTTCGGCAGTCCTACGAATCGTAGCCGCAGGTATACACGAGGTAAGTGAAGTCCTCGTAGGATATCGTTTTAAGCTTATCGTCGGTCATATCGTACCTGGCAAGCTCGTCGTAAGTGATACCGGCAGTAACAAAAATAGCCTGACAGTAGCCGAGACGTCTCTCCTCGGTCATATTGTCAAAATCGGCAAGTCCCTGGATAAAGGAAACGTCAAAAACAGACATATCTATCTCCTGCACATCCGGCATGGAGCTGTCCGTATCTGCCGGAGCTTCGCTGCTGTCGGTACTTTCGGTGCTGTCGGTACTTTCAGAGCTGCCCGTACCGGGTTCAGCCTGAGAACTGCTGACATCCGCACCCGAAACATCCGCCGCACTTTCGGACGAAGCCGTATCCTGCACGGAAGCCGAAGGGATAAAGTCGTAAAACTCCCTCGTTTCGGTCACATCGTCCTCTCCCTCTACCGAATAGGTAACGGTATATTTGACAAGCGATCCGGTATCTCTGTCAAAGCAGAAATCCATCACCGTAATATATGTATCTCCGGTATAGGTATACTCCTCAACGTCGTAGATCTCGGCGTCCTGGGGTTCGATATGGGTAGAAGTCGCCGGCAGCTTCTGCTCCACAACGCTTTCGATCACGCTGTCAAGCCTTTCTGCGGAGCTTTTGCGGTAAATACCGCACACAAGATCGTAATCGTAGCATTCCTCTCCGACTCTTATGCTGCCGCTTTCTCCTATGCTGTTGACCTGACGCTGATAAAAATCGCCGCCGCTTACTGCACGGTATATTTCCGTGACCTCACCTTTACTGTCCGTATATCGGATCTTCATGCTGTAGCTCTCGTTCTGTAGAAAATCATAAGCCTGCAAAATATGCTCTCCAAGCTGATCCTCCTCGCCTGCACCGGGATCCTCAGAGTCCTCCTGACTTTCCCCGGGCTTTTCCTTGCTTTCGGAATCATCAGCCGTCTGCGAGCTTGCCGACGGCTTTTTGCTTTTATTTCCCGCCGACGAGGGATCTGCGCCGTCCGAACAGCCTGCGCACAGGGCAGCCGCCGTTACAGCGCACAATACTGCTAATATTTTCAAACGGTTCATATTGTATCCTTTCGGTTTATATCTCATCTAAAAAACATAACTATATATGATAATTATACACCCGTCAGCCTTTAATGTCAAGGGAAATTTTCGCCACATTACAGAAAGCGGACGAACCTCCGTCCGCCCGCAGTTGTTTTAGGCAATACCGCACAACCATTGTGTGCGTATTACCTTTATTCCGCTTCTGTAAGAGAACCGCTGTCCTCCATGACCTTAAAGGTAATATCGAATTCCTTTTCCGCTGAGTCCTCTCCGGCTGCTCTGTAAACATGGCAAACGATCTCATCGCCTGGCTTTTTGTTTTTATTTACAAATCCCGCAATGTCGTCCATCGTCGTTACATCAGTTCCGTCTATGGAGGTGATTATGTCGCCCTCCTTAAGCTCGGTTTTCGCTACGTCACAGCTCTCGTCAATGCCCGCTACGCACAGTCCCGGCGTAATGCCGTAAATATCCGCCGTAGTTTTGGAAACGGTGTAGTAGGTTATACCTATGCGCACCCTGTCCGCAACATGACCGTACTCTATAAGCTGCTCTATTATATCGGCAGCCTGATTGGTGGAGATTGCAAAGCCAAGACCCTCGTAATCCACCGAGGCAAGCTTGGACGAGGTTATACCTATCACCTGTCCCCACATATTAAACAGCGCCCCGCCGGAATTTCCCGGGTTGATAGGTGCGTCTATCTGAATGCAGTTCACTCCCGTAGAGGAGCTTTCCAGCCTGATAGTCCTGTCAAGACCCGACACTATTCCCTTTGTTACGGAATTTCTGTAGCCTGCGGGACAGCCGATAGCTACTACCTCCTCACCAAGCCGTACATCTTCGGAATTTCCGAACTCGGCAGGAGTAAGTCCCTCTGCTGGGATCTTTATTACCGCTATATCCGTTTTGGGATCCGAGCCTATAAGCTCTGCCGCATACTCGCTGCCGTCGTACAGCACAGCCTTTATCGCTTTCGTACCCTTATCTACGACATGGGCGTTGGAAACTATATAACCGTCCTCGCTCATTATTATACCGCTGCCCTGTCCTGCGGCTATAAAATCCGAGCCTTCCGAATAAATATCCAGCGATACCACGGACTTTACGCAGTCCTCGGCTATCCCCTCGGCGTCGGCATATTTTCCACTTTCGTCCTTTACCGCCGAGCTGCTCTGCGGTTTATCGGAAACGGGGAGGCTGAAGGTCATATGCTTTCCACCCGTTACAAGATTGGATAAGAACCCCTGACCTCTTGCGCTCACGCAGGCGATACCGAATCCTGCCGCTATAAAAACCAGCGACGCAGCAGCATTGAACAGCCAGTGCTTAGCCTTTTTTCTTTCGGGACGCACCTCGGGCAGCGTCAGACCCTTCCAGAAATCCCTGTCCACGATCTCGTCGCTTTCCACCGCTCCCTCCGGCATGGAAAATCCGTTTTCACCGCAGCCGGAAGAAGCGTCCGCTGTGTCCTCGGAACCGGTCTCTGCGGGGATCTTTTTATCCTCAGGCTGATCCTCACCCTCCGGAATAACACCGGGGTTTTCAAAAAAATCCATTTAATCCTCCTCGGGTCTGTTGGGCAGTGTAAAAATAAACTCCGTATATTCGCCCTTGACGCTTTTTAC
The DNA here is from genome assembly GCA_017626015.1 of Ruminococcus sp. Classification (GTDB taxonomy): domain Bacteria; phylum Bacillota; class Clostridia; order Oscillospirales; family Ruminococcaceae; genus Hominimerdicola. Next base: position 333,095 of record JAGAJO010000001.1, on the reverse strand, counting down.
CATTATCTTTCCGCCGTGCAGCTCAACTATTGAGCGTGCTATATTAAGTCCCAGACCAAGTCCCTTGGCGTCAAGCCCCCGGGATCTGTCCGCCTTGTAAAATCTGTCGAATACCAGCGGCAGCTCGTCCTCGGAAAGACCTTCTCCGCTGTTTTTTATGGACACTACCGTTTTATCGGCGTCTGAACTGAAATTAAACTCTATATACCCATTTTCATCCACAAATTTAATAGCATTTTCTATGAGATTATACAAAACCTGATGAATAAGGTCGCTGTCCGCAAAGATGTTTACCCTGTCCACATCGAGACCCCGTATATCTATATTCTTAGCTTCTATTCTGGATTCAAAGGTCAGCAGCGTATCAAGAACAGGCTCTATAACGGAAAATTCCCTGCGTTCGGGCTTCAGCTCGCCCGCTTCTATCTTAGCAAGATTAAGCATACTTTTTACAAGTCTTGTAAGCCTGTTTACCTCTGAGGAGATTATCCTCAGATAATACTTTTCCTGCTCCTTCGGTATAGTCCCGTCAAGTATACCGTCCACAAAGCCTCCTATAGAGGTCATGGGCGTCCTCAGCTCATGGGAAACATTGGCGAGAAAGCTGTTTCTCATCGTGTCGTAGCTTTTAAGGTTGGCAGCCATTTCATTGAACGCAGCGCTCAGCTGTCTGAATTCGGTAGCGCTGTATTCGGGCAGAGTAACGGAAAAATCCCCCGCACCCAGCTTCTTTGACACCTCCGCTATCTCTGTGATCGGGGCGGTAAGCTTAAGCGTGGCAAAATAAACAAGGAACATTACCGCAATAAGCACTATTATCGCCGATACAATAAATATCTCCATAATGTTCCATACATATCCCTCCTGATCCGCCTTGGACGCATATGCAAGCACATAATAGGCAGGTCCGTTAGCCGTAAAGGACGTACCGACAATGTGGAGATTTTTATCAAAAGTACCGCCAAGGGTCCCGTAAATATATCCGCCCTCTTCGCTGAAATCCCCCAGCAATGACGGATCAATGCTCTCCACCTCGCCCGAATTGTCAAATATCACATATCCGTCGCTGCTGCAAAGAATAAAATCCGCATTGTTGTTCAGCGAGTAATCCCTGATCTCCTTTTCGGCGTCCTTACGCCAGTCGAAGGGAGACTCCAGCATTTTTGACTGCGTATACGATGCAAGAGCCTTTGCGTTTTTCATCATCAGGCTCTTCTTTTCATCCAAAAAATACCTTGACGAAACAAGCAGTAATACTGTCCCTAAGCAACAAAAGCTTATCAGTATTACTGCCGAACATATCGAAAAGTATTTAAAAAATATACTTTTGCGTTTATTCATTATTTTCTGCTACTTCAAACTTGTAGCCGACGCCCCATACGGTCTTGAGCGCCCATTTGTCCGATACTCCCTCCAGCTTTTCACGAAGTCTCTTAACGTGAACGTCGATAGTTCTGGAATCGCCGTAATACTCAAAGCCCCATACCTCGTCAAGAAGCTGATCTCTTGTATAAACTCTGTTGGGGTTGGACGCAAGGTGGAAAAGCAGCTCCAGCTCCTTCGGCGGAGTATCCAGGACCTGTCCGTCAACTCTCAGCTCGTATCTGGTCATATTTACGGAAAGCTTGTCGTATTTTACCTCCTTGATCTCCGTCTCTCCGGAGGACTGTCCAACTCTCCTGTAAACAGCCTTTATTCTCGCAATGACCTCCTTGGTATCAAAGGGCTTTACGATATAATCGTCCGCTCCGAGCTCAAGTCCCAGCACCTTGTCAAAGGTCTCTGCCTTCGCCGTTATCATTATTATCGGTACGTTGGATTTCTTTCTGATCTCCCTGCATACCTGCCAGCCGTCGATGCCGGGCAGCATAATGTCAAGCAGGATAATATCCGGCTTAAGAGCGTTGAACTTTACAACCGCTTCTTCACCGTCGTGAGCAAGAATAACTCCGTAACCGTCCTTTTCCAGATAAAGACGCAGAAGCTCGCAAATATTTTTATCGTCGTCAACTACCAAGACCCTACCCAGTGACATATTCATCTTCCTCTCATTACTAAATTTGCAAGTAACCAAAACCTCTCCGCATATGACAGCAGACGGTTTTTACTGTATGCCGCACTAAAAATTTGAACAAAGCAAAATCAAACTTTCAATTGATACACTTATTATAACAAATTCACAAACGCAGTGTATGACAATATTGTTAATTTTATATTAATCTTTTTAATTTTATAGGCTTAAAAAATGTCTGCGTTAAAAAAATATACATATTTAGAAAGCAATATGAGGATCATCTGCGTAATTATACTATTACTGTACATTCGCTATATAACTCAGTCTTAGGATAACAGAAGTGTACTTTTTAACAAAATCTGAGATAAATTAAATGCAAATTTGTGCAGATATACAAAAATTTCAGAAAACAGTATAAATGACTTGAATTTTATAAAAAAGGTGGTACAATATATTTAGCACTCGAAGATAGCGAGTGCTAAATAACTTACAGAAAACAATTTTAAGGAGGATACAATCATGACAATCAAACCTTTACAGGACAGAGTAGTAATTAAAATGGTTGAAGCTGAAGAGACCACAAAAAGCGGTATCATTCTTGCAGGCGCTGCAAAGGAAAAGCCTCAGGTCGCAGAGGTAGTTGCGGTAGGTCCCGGAAAGACCGACGTTGAGATGACGGTAAGCGTAGGCGACAAGGTACTTATAAGCAAGTACAGCGGCACAGAGGTCAAGGTAGACGGACAGGAATACACGATCCTTAAAGTGGAAGATATTCTTGCAGTGGTTGAATAATTTACGATAAAATTTTACGGAGGTAATTTATAATGGCAAAGCAGATTATTTACGGCGAGGACGCAAGAAAAGCTCTCCAGTCGGGTATCGACCAGCTGGCTGATACTGTAAAGATCACTCTCGGACCAAAGGGAAGAAACGTTGTTCTTGACAAGAAGTTCGGCTCTCCCCTTATTACAAACGACGGCGTTACTATTGCCAAGGAAATAGAGCTTGACGACGCTTTTGAAAATATGGGCGCACAGCTTGTAAAAGAGGTAGCGACAAAGACCAACGACGCTGCCGGCGACGGAACAACGACCGCTACGCTTCTGGCTCAGGCTCTGGTAAGAGAGGGCATGAAGAATATTGCCGCAGGCGCAAACCCCATGATCCTTAAAAAGGGTATGACAAAGGCTGTTGACACGGCTGTAAGCACTATCGTGGCAAATTCCAAAAAGGTTGAAAGCTCCGACGAGATCGCAAGGGTAGGCGCAGTTTCCGCAGCGGACGAAACTATAGGCAAGCTCATTGCCGAGGCTATGGAAAAGGTCACTGCCGACGGCGTTATCACTCTTGAGGAATCAAAGACTGCTGAGACCTACAGCGAGGTAGTTGAGGGAATGCAGTTCGACAGAGGCTATATCGCTCCTTACATGGTAACAGATACAGACAAGATGGAGGCTGTTCTGGACGACGCCTACATTCTTATTACAGACAAGAAGATCTCAAATATCCAGGAGATCCTTCCGCTGCTTGAGCAGATCGTAAAATCCGGCGCCAAGCTGCTTATAATCGCCGAGGACGTTGAGGGAGAGGCTCTTTCCACCCTTATCGTAAACAAGCTCAGAGGAACCTTCACCTGCGTTGCTGTCAAGGCTCCCGGCTTCGGCGACAGAAGAAAGGAAATGCTCCAGGATATCGCTATCCTTACAGGCGGCGAGGTCATCTCTTCAGAGCTTGGTCTTGAGCTGAGCGAAACTCAGGTTTCACAGCTCGGACGTGCAAGACAGGTAGTTGTTCAGAAGGAGAACACTATCATTGTTGACGGCGCAGGAGATTCTGATGCGATCAAGTCAAGGATCGGTCAGATCAAGGCTCAGATCGGCACGACCACATCGGATTTCGACAAGGAAAAACTCCAGGAAAGACTTGCAAAGCTTTCAGGCGGCGTAGCTGTTATCAAGGTCGGCGCTGCTACAGAGGTCGAGATGAAAGAGAAGAAAATGAGGATCGAGGACGCTCTTGCAGCTACAAAGGCAGCTGTTGAGGAGGGTATCGTCGCAGGCGGCGGAACTGCTCTTATCAACGCAATGCCTGCTGTAAAGACTCTTGTAGATACTCTTGAAGGCGATGAAAAGACAGGTGCGCAGATCGTTTACAGGGCTCTTGAGGAACCGCTGAGACAGATCGCAGCAAACGCAGGTCTTGAGGGAAGCGTTATTATCGATAACATTATCCGTTCCGAAAAGGTCGGCTACGGCTTCAACGCATACAGCTCAGAATATGTTGATATGATCCCGGCAGGAATCGTAGATCCGACAAAGGTAACTCGTTCGGCTCTCCAGAATGCGGCTTCGGTTGCAGCAATGGTTCTTACCACGGAAAGCCTTGTTGCCGACAAGAAGGATCCCGCTGCCGACGCCGCTATGGCTGCCGCAGCAGGCGGTGCAGGCGGAATGGGCGGAATGTACTGATCTGCCCGGCATACCGGAAATTAAAATTTCAGTCGGCTGTCCTCTTTACAGGAGGGCAGCCGACTTTAGATTTTTAGGGAAATGCTGATTAATGTATCTCTTTCCGCCGAAAACAGGGAGAGATACACCTAAATACGTTATCTGCAAGGCAGTGAGTTTTAAAACAGTGATTTGATCAGTGCTGCCTTAATCGGATATAGTCAGGGAATAGATCACGGGAACGGCAACAACAATGAATATAAGAATAACCGATACAATAAAAAGCTCCGACAACGCAAGGGGGATTATGATTATTCCCGTCAATGTCCACAGCCAGCCTGCAAGCCGGTGCGTACTGTCCCACACACGATCGCTTCGGAGAGTAGACGGAAGCTTTATCCCGAACACAGAATTTCTCCGTGTTTTAGGCATATAATTTCCGACAATGATAAGCACAAGTCCCAGAAGGCAGAGGATCACGGTGCCTATATTCTTATACATATCCATGGCGAACATTACCGTCAGCGTCTCAAGGACAACTGTTATCACCGGAATGATAATGCGGCAGACCGCTTTGAGCTTTCCCGGAACGGCATCCTTTTCCCGACCGAAGGCAAAGGCGCAGCAGACAAGCTGCAGAATGCACATAAGTACCGGTATAAGAAAAATAACAACGGCTTTCGGCGCAAGCCTGTCAGGCTGATCGTTAATATCGAAATGAACGGGCATTTCTGCGGGAAGCCTGCTGTAAAAAACAATGCCGGGCAAAACAGCGGTCAGGCAAAGCGCCGCTGTAAAAATATCTGTTTTAGTCAGACGGATCTTATTCATACATCTTCCTCCTTTATATTCCCTCTTTCATCTGACGGAAGTCCGCCTGCGGTAAACTGAGAGACCCACATTACGATCTCCTCAAAAACCGAAAGATCAAGAGAATAGTAAATAAAATTCTTCTCCCTTGTCTCGTAGACAAGCCCCGCTTTTTTAAGCTGTCTCAGGTGGTACGAAACGGTTGCACCTGTCATGTCAAATTTTGCCGATATCTCCCCGGCAGATCTTCTTCCGTCCTTCAGCATAATAAGTATTTCACGCCTTACCGGGTCGGACAGGGCTTTAAAGGTTTCGGGAAAACCCATAGTATCATCTTCCTTCCTTTATGCCTGCAAGCTATTTAGAAAATTTTCTAAATACATTATAACGCATGACTTTTATTTTGTCAATAGCTATTTAGAATTTTTTCTAAATACTTAGGAAGCACGGATTGAATCGCTGTATTGCCTTAAAATTCACTGCCTCGCAGATACATTGATCAGCATTTTCCTAAAAAGCACAGGCAGCCGGCATAGGATACCGGCTGCCTGTAATTTATCGTCAGACAGATCACTGCTTTTTTTCTCCGAACATTCTGTCATACTCAAGAATATGATACCTGTTCATCGTATCTCCGAAATCGGAGCTTTCCCCCGGTCCGTGCCACTTACCGTCGGAGGTCTCATAGCCGAAGCCGCTTATAACGGGAATATCCGCCCGTATATCCTCAAGCGACTGCTGATATTCGGAAAGGGGAAGTCCTGCCGCTTTGAAAACCTCATTTGAAAGGTAATTCAGACTTATATCCCCGATTTTCTCCGATTCAAGTCCCTTATTGCTCCAGATAAGGAATGGCGTCTGGTGAAGTCTGGAATAATCCTCTACGGAAAGCTCCTCCACCGAGCAGCCGTAAAGCTGTCGGGTGAAATCCATTATATGCGGATAATGGTCGCCGAACATGACTATAACGACCTCCTCTTCTTCGCTGCGGAAATAGTCGATAAGCTTGCCCACAGCTTCGTCGGAAAGCTTTATCGAGCTGAGAAATACCTCTGCCTCAGGACAGTCCATATCCTCCAGCTCCACTCCGCCGGCGGGGTCTTCAAGTCCTTCATAAGGACCGTGGTTCTGCATTGTTGTTGTCCACATAAAAAGCGGCTTGCTTTTGTCTCTTTCCTCGTAAAGCTTTTCTATTTTTCTGAACAGATCCCTGTCGGAGTTGTTTCCGTTCACATAGCTGAGATCGCTTTCACCGCTGAGACAGCTGAAAACGCTGTCCGAAAAGCCGAGGTTTTCATATGATTCCCCTATGTTCCACAGATCGGGAGTGCAGGGAGTTACCGCCTGCGTCACATATCCCATAGAGTTGAAATAGCTGACTATACTTTCCTGCGGGGATCTAAGATACTGAGTAAAAACAGCGCTGCCTGACGGAAGATAATACATACTGTTTCCCGACAGAAATTCATACTCGGAATTACAGGAATATCCGCCGTATGCCGATACGGTCACATAGCCTGATATGCCCTCTTTGCAAAGTCTGCGGTAATTCGGCATATAGTCGGCATTTACGTCAAAATCCGAAATGTGGCTGAAATCCGCAAAGGATTCGTTCATTATTCCGATAATAACAGGCTTTTTGTCCGCCGCTTCAACGGTATAGCCGGATAAGATCTCATCTGCCTTTTCGTGGGAATAGTTCTCCGGCTCCTCCACACGGTTGTACATACCGTCAAAATAAAGCATAAGGTTAAATCCCACACAGCGGTAGGTATAGCAGTTTTCCTCTCCGGAAAAATTCAGAGTGATATATCTGTTTTTAACTCCCTCGTCAAAGGAATATCCTCCGACAAAGATCATAACAGCTACCCCTGCTGAAAATACGGCAGAGGAAATTATCCTGCTTTTTGCGCACACAGGCGTAACGTCCGTAAAAACGATAAATGCGGTTATTATTATAAGATCCACGATGCAGAATATCGGAAGCAGCTGCGGTGTGAAGCTGTACTGACCCTCGATCTCCAATGCCGACCTTATACTTGAAAAATCGGAAAATTTAATGGGATCTCCCCTAAACTGATAAACATAGTATTGCATGAAGGCATATAAATTAAAAAACAAGGCTACGATAATATTCCACACCTTCTGCTTTGAAAATATTATGCTGCCTAGTATGTAAGGAAGGAGACTCAGCAGATAACCTAACAGAAAGAAAAGAACAGTCCTTTTAAGCGGCGGAGCGTCCATTATAAGCTCGGGGATCATAAAGGAATTAAGCGCAAGTACTGAGCACATGACATATCTTCCGATAACCGGCTTTTCCCCCGACAAATATATATCCCTTATAAGCGTTGCAAGTATCACGCAGCCGCTTACCGCCATAATAAGTACAAAAATAATATTGATCCTTCCCATAATGCCGTTTAATATGTAATTACCGAACAGAGCAGCACAACCCAACAAGGCTATGACCGCACCAAGGGATAATATGACTCTTTTTGACGAAACCGATTTTTTTGCTTCGGACTTATCGGGCTGCTCACCGCATTCAGTTTTAATTTTTTCATCTGTCATAATGTTTTTCTCCGTCTTTACGTATTATTTTAGGTCGCTTCTAAAGACCTGTGTCGTTTGGATGTGGTGCAGATTTAGTCGGCAGATTTCACAAAATTTTCGCAGTCATACTCGTGTATTACAAGGAAATTTTGTGAAATATGACGGCTGAAGATGTGCCGCAGACAAGCGGCAGAGGTTTTTAGAGGTGACCTTTAGTTCTTTTTACATTATACCACAATTTCCGCCGTCAGGCAACATTAAAGTCTGAAAAAATGAAAGATCCGCCCCGGCGTTGAATACGGGGCGGACATATCTGCTTTTGTTCTCACAGTCTATTCTATACGGTGAATTTTATATCGTAATATTCCTCAGCTGTGCGGTAGGTACATGGATAAATTCCGTCCGCACCCTCGATCTGGAGCCGTATCTCTGTGTTTATGCATATACTGTTCTCCCCGCTGTCGTTCCAGTGATTATTGCCGTTATTGTAATATTCCGAAAGGCAGTCGCTGTAATCGAACCTGTATGTCTTTTCGATCAACGAATGCGCAGCCATAGGCTCGTATCCGGGGTTCATAGCTATAGCATTTCTGTAGCCATCGTTGGTATTTATCATTATCACGGGCTGAAAGATCTCACAGAATACCGACAGATCGTAATCGGTATCGTTATAATAGGTCAGCAGCAGAGTAACGCCTTCGCTGTCGGTATGCACCTCATATTCGGCACGAATAGCTCCGTCCCGGGAAATAAATGAGCTGTCACCGTTTTCCGTCAGGCTGTATACCGGGTATTCTTCGCCTGCGTCCTTTAAAAATCCGTAATCCGCAGGCTCTTCGTCAGGAGACTGAGACTCCTCCGCAGTAAACGTATCTCCCATATTATATATCTCCGAGACCTTGCCGTCGTATTCCTGCCAAAAATGTCCCAGCGACTCATATTCCAGTCCTGTTTCTCCCTTTTCGGGATAATGTATAAAGCCGTACTCCTTCCCGATATAGCTGTTCAGCTCGTCGTCATCGGGTATCTGATTCTTGACCGATACCATACCCTCGGGAGTTTTCGTGACCGTAAACGCTGCAGTTATCTTTTCATCTGACAGTATAAAGAACGCCGCATATATATTTTCCCCTTCGGTACCTGTAAGAAGCACAGGCTGACTTAAGGTATATTCGGTCTCCGTGGAATCGACGTATTTACAGCATTCCTTCAGGGCGTATTGGTACAGATCGTTTTCAGGACCGTCGTTAAAGCACAGAAAGTACAGCTTGCTCAAATTGAAGTCCCACATATCCGTATCCACAAGCGGCAGAAAGGCTTTTCCGCCTTCGACCTGATAAGCTCCCTGAAACGAATTGACAGGTTTGTTATTTTCACCTGTGAAGATCAGATATTCCTTGCCCTTTTCAAGGGTCATGCTGTCGAGGGGGAAATATGTTTCGCAGCCGCTGTCGGAATATATCCAGGGTATACCTTCCGTATCGGAATATTCCTTCCAGTCGTATACATAATCAAACCTATATTTAAGAAATTCGCCTTTTAAGCCGTATACGTCCTTTTCGGGGGTCTCCGAAATGTCTGCTACCCTGACATACTTTACCGAAAGAGACTGTTCATACAGCTCGCTGACATACAACCCGCCGACCTTTAACGGCTGCGTATCGTCAGGATCCGTATTGCTTTCTGCAATGCTGTCAGCATTGCTGTCGGAGCTGTCGTCCGAAACAATCGGAGCAATACTGTTCACGCTGCTGTCGGATATGCTTTCTGTCTTATCTGCGGTATCGATACTGTCATTTCCCGCAAGGATAAGATATGCCCCGCAGAAAACCGCTATGCAGACGGCTGCACAAACTGCTGCCAATCCTCCTCTGCGTATCTTTATTCTGTTTTTTCCGCCGACGCTTTCCTTGATCCCGCCGCCGGCTTCGCCGTTCTCGATAAGCTTTTCGATCCTGTCAAAATCGGGAGCAAAATTTCCGCCCAGCAGCTTTTTATAAAAATCTCTCTCTTTCATTGTTTGTCCTCCTTCCCGTAAATTTTACGGAATTCCTTAAGAGTTCTGTAAAGCTTATTTTTTACAAAGGACTGAGAAACTGACAGATCTTCGGCGATCTCTCCCACGCTCATATCCAGACTGTAGAACATGACGAAAATTTTCCGGACAATTTCCGGCTTGGCTTCCAGTCTTGCGGATATCTCTTCGTACAAACGGCTGTTTATTACACTGTCCTCAATGTCGTAATCGTCTGCAAGCAAATTCTCCTCAGACTCGCCGATATCGGAGATTTCTGTATTATTCAGCCGTTTTTTCTGCCGCTTATAATGAGCGGACAGCTTTTTTCTGGCTATAGTTACTGCATACGACTGCGGATCACGTATTTTCCGCCCAGATCTTAGAGCATTGTACAGATCAACATACGTCTCCTGAAAAATATCCTGAGCATCGGCAAGACTGTCCGTCCCGGCATAGATCACGCCGAATATTTTTTTGCTTGTACTTTCATAAATTGCCTTGAAACCGCCGTCCTCACCATAAGTAACTCCTGCCATTCGTTCCCCCTCCTTTGTTATTATAGTGGAGTTTTTTTAGCTGCGAGTTTCAGCTCAGATGTAAATATTTTATTAATAAGGAGCGACTAAGGGCATGCTGATCAATGTATCTCTCCGGGCTGTTTTCTTATAAAATACGCCGCTTTATCCGTTTCATATTCAAGGGAAAATTCTCCGCAGTCCTTAAGATAAGCATAAAGCGGACGGGATCTGTCTATGAAAAATCCGTCAAAATCATACTTATCTATAATTTTCTTCGGCTGCGGACAGCGGCTTTCAGGATCCTCTTCGGTCTGGGTAAGCATAAGCAGGGCAATACCGTCACGCATAATATTTTTCTGGGCATACAGATCCGCACGGGAGTCAAAAAACACCTTGACATCGTTAAAAATAAGCTCCGTACCGAAATTATAATCGTTAAACAGCCTTTGAGGAGACGATTCCTTTATACGATCCACTATTTCCTGCTCTACCTCCATGGAAATAAGCTTTCCGCTGTTGTTTTTTCTGACTATCCTCATCGTCCCCCAGATCCCCATGGCGGCAAAAACAGCACAGACAAGGTAAACTACCGCCCGCTGACTGCGTTTGTCAAGATCCTTAGACTTCACGGGAACTATATACTCTCCCGCAAAAAATGCCGCAGCAATGCAGAACATTATGGAAAATCTGCTGCTCCTGAAAAAAAGCAGCAGGAACATCAGCGCATATGCGGCATCGTCTGCGGAAAGCTTCTTTTCCGACACAAGCATACCGTGGATAACAAGCAGTATCGGGAGAAAAAAGCAGATAAGCTGGGCGATCTCCTTTGCGTCGGGCGAAGCCCACTCTGAAATAACAGCCAGCATAAATGAATCCGACATACTTTTGTAGGGATAGATCAGCACATCGAGTCCCACCGGATTTACAAGTATCGCCGCCGCACAGACCGGTATCAATACCGAAAGAACTATTATCTGCCTTTTGGTAAATGTTCCGCCGTGGAGCCTGCCGTAGTCAAAGCCCTTAAGATTTGCCGCCAGCATGACTGCGGGAAGAATATAGGAAAGATTTGCAGAGCCGCCGTGAAGATTGCTCCAGAGCGCTGCAATGACCGGCAGCAGGAATATTCCCCTGAAGCTTTCGTCCGTTCTGAACCTGTACAGCAGATACAGCTCCCAGTACATCAGATAAAAGCTGAAAATATGCGGTCTGCCGTAAAAGAACATACTGCTTAAAACGGTGAGCAGACAGATGAAAAGCAAGACTGCCGGAAGATTTTCAAAAAGCTTGTTCCTGAGCCTGTAAGAGACAAGGAATATCATTCCTCCCGCAGAAGCTATGGAAAACAGGAATATCCCAACACCGCCCCCAAAGGAATACAGGCAGTAGAAGATCACATCGGACAGCCATTCGTGAGGCGTCCAGCTGATATTTTCCTGCATTCCGTACCATGAAAAAATATCCCGGTCAGGTATGCAGCCGTTCTGACAAACGTATTCCCCTACCTTGATATGCCACCAGAAATCATTTCCGGATATCCCTCTGCTGTAGCACAGTATCAGTGCGCTGACGGTAAGACATACAGTCAGCACTGTTACCGTTCTTTTTGTTACGGCGTTCATAGAGCATCCTCCCTTTCGTGATGTATTGTATATACATCGTAATTAAGTATTTCCTCCTGCTTTTCTCCCTTTTCAAGGACGATACGCTCCGTTCCCTTTGGAAACTGCCAGTTATGACGGCTTGTATCCCGCAGTACAAGCACTGTGTCATAGCCGTCTATATGCTCACTTAAGACCTCGGAGGCTTTTCCGCCCACATTTCCCTTGAGAAACATATCAAGATCCTTATTATAAATATCCAGCGGAATAAGATATACAGCGGCATAAGCGTCAAGGATCGCCGTTTTTTTCCCGGACTCCCCGATATATCCGCTTACGGTCTCTATCTGCGTCCGGACAGATCTGCTTATGGGAACGCCGCTGTAATGCTTTATACTGCATTTTACAAGGTCGGTATCAAGCGTAACTGCCGCCGAACCGCAAACGCAGATAAGTCCCATAAGAACGATACCGACATTCTTGCCCCGCATATCCATGCCTTTTATCTTCCTCCTTAACAAAATGCAGGAAAGCAAAATAACATGGGCAAAAAATATTGCGCTGTGACTGAGATCGGCAATAGGGTATGCTGCGGACAAAAGTCCCGCTGAGGAGCATAAAAGTATCACCGTCCCTGCATTTTCACGGACAGCTCCGTTTTTTACGGCTTTTACGGTTCTTACCGCCGCAAAAAACAATGCGGAAGCAGAGTATACACAGACAAAGAAACCGTCGGCGCTGCCAAGCATGAACCTGAAAACAGAAATACGGTTGTCAAATTCTCCTATGCCTGTTATGCAGTACCGAACAAAATCAGCTAAATTCCCCGCTGAAATAAGATAGATCAGCAGCAGCGCTCCGCAGACAAATGCGCATGAAAGGTCGATAAGGAGCATTTTCTTTTTATGGTCACGAAAGACAAGCACATCGCAGATAAGCATACATATCCAGAAAGCCGCTCCCACAGACTGCTTGCAAAGCAGCGTGACCGCCGAGAAGATCGATGAAGCCACGACAAAACCGGAACTTCCGCTTTTTACCGCTTTGAGCTTAAACAGAACAGCCGCCAATGATAAGGTCAATATCAGGAAATTATAATCATATGTAAAAACGCTCCCAAAAAATGCACAGCAGGCTCCGGCTATTATCAGAGAAAAGCTTTTATTAATTTCAGCCTGTCTTAAAACGGAGTAAATAAGCAGGCAGTCCGCTGACGAAATTATAAGTGCAAGAAGGCGGATCGATAAAAGCTCCTCGCCGAAAATTTTTATAAACGCAGCCGAAAGCATATGAGACAAAGGCGGCGTTATCATGGTCACTTCCGAGTAAGGAGCCAGACCTCTGGATACATTCAGTCCCATATTGAATATCCAAAGCTCGTCCATAGAACCGAAGGGACGCATGATTATAAAAATATACAGTGCGGAAATCACTGCCGCCCAGAACACGGCAAATACACAGCGTTCCTTTATTTTCTTCATTTTCCCAACTCCCCCTAAAAGCAAAGCGGACAATGACCATGCATTATCCGCTTGAGCCGATCTCCCGCAGAAGCTTTTGCGTTCTTCTGCGAAAGCCCGGTATTATTTTTAATTTTACATACTGCCGTTTATCTGCGCTTCTTTCTGCGGATAATCAGGAATATTATCAATGCCGCCAGCAGAATGATACCTGCGATCGTTCCGAAGAACGCCGCCTTGTTGTTGTAAAAACGAACCCAGAAATTAGTGGTTACATAGAAGTTCTTGACCTCGGACTCGCTTTCATTTCCTGCGGAGTCAACGCCTACTACCTTCAAGGTATGCGCAGAGTTAGAGGAATCGTCGATCTCAACAATGAAATCTCCGTTTCCGCTGACGATCTGCTTGACCTCAGCCTCGCTCCATGTTTTAAGAAGCTCATCATCAAGGTAAACAGATACGCTTGAAAGCTGAATATTATCTGTTACAGAGATCTTTACCTCTTTTTTCTCAACAGGGTAGGTTTTTCCGTCCTCAAGGTTTGTAATAACGATATCCGGAGCGGTCTTGTCAACTGCAAAGCTGATCTCCTTATCCTTGGTATCAAGGGTATTTTCGGCTACGTTGCCCGCCTCGTCCTCCGAGTGAACGGAAATTCTGTACACGCCGTCGTCCTCGAAATTCTTCTTAAATATGTTATAGGTGTACTTATACCATGCGCCGTTTCCGCCTTCTTCGGTAACAGTATAATCCGTACCTTCCTTAAGCACTATGGTCTTGTCGTTTTTGAAGAGCGTGATCTGTACGTTATTCAGCTTGTTTGCGTTTACCTCAGTGATCGTGATATCTGTAGGATCCTTTACAAATGAGCCGTTCATGCTGTTTGCGGAATCCGAAAGCTCGTATGTGGAACCGAAACGGTTTACAGAGAACTTTATCTCCTGCGAAGAGGAATTACCCGCTTTATCGGTCGTCACAGCTGTAAGGGTATAGATATCGTCGATATCCTTTACCTGCTCGAAGTTATCAAAGGTAAATACCGTACCGTGCTCAGTCTCGCTGAATGAACCCTTAAGCTCTGTTATATCGCCTCTGTTTGCGCCTTTAAGGGTTATCTTAACAGAGTCAGAGCTGAAATTGATGTCGCTGAATGTTATTACGGGAGCGACCTCTCCCTTGTTTGCCGAGTTTTCCTTTATACCGCTTATCGTAACTTCAGGAGCAGTTTTATCAACATAGAACTTATCCTCCGGATATGTGTCGATATCGTTTCCTGCCGTGTCGGTATAAGAGATCTTAAAGGTGTATAAACCGTCCTCGGTATAGGGTATTGACGTCTTGTGAACGTCTCCGCTCGTTTCCCACTTAGCCGCCTTGGGAGCTGTTATCTTCTTGCCGTCAAGCTCCGCCTCAACGGTTATCTTAACGCTGTCGGCGTTGAAGTTATGCTCCGTTATAGTGATGTCCGCCGTTCTTTCAGCCTTGTAGTAATTGCCGTTCTGAACGTCAGAATTGCTGTACTCTACCTTAAGAACAGGCTTTGTCTTATCGATAGTAAACTTCTTTGCAGCCACAGTGCCGGAAGCGATCTCAAGTCCGCTGTCGGGATTTCCCGCAGCGTCTGCACAGCTTACGTCAAAGGTATAGTCGCCGTCTGCCGTATATCTGAGAGTTGCCGACCATACAGCATTGTCGCCGTTGCCGCTTCCTCCGCTTTTTGACCATGACGAGATGGAAGGTACGCTTCCGTCGGTATTTGTAATGGAAAGCTTAACGTCATCTGCGCTGAAATTACGCTCGGTAACTTCAATGGTCGCCGTTCTGTCAGCCTTGAAATACTCGTTGTTCTGTGCGCTGTTATTGTTATATGACAGCCTGATCTTCGGCTTGGTTATGTCGATCTTAATATCACAGGAGGCGACCGCCGTATTGCCTGCGTTATCGACAGCGGTAACTCTTACAGTAACGTCGTTGCTGTTGTTCTGTGCGCTGCTTACCTTTATACAGCCGTCCTGACTGTAGGTCTGGACAAGATCTCCCGCCTTGGGATTTTCAAATCTGTAATCAAACAACGTTCCCGTCTGAGTGACCTGACCCATATTAACGACCTCGTAGGTCACGCTTCTCAGTCCCGAATATACGTTGCCGTCGGCAGCCGGGTCAACGACCTCGACATTGATGTCAACATCGGAGTTATAAACGCCTGAGAATGTATTCTTTCCGGGAGTTACCCTGATCTGGGGAGCAACGCTTTCCATTACCGGCGCCTTGTCGTCCAGAATAACTCCGTCGGAGGAAATGTACTTTTCGTTTCCTGCTTTATCCACGATATGAACGTATATTACCGATCTCTCGTTGGGGCTTACGGTAAAGCCGTCGGAATAGGTCTTTACACCTGTCCAGCCGGAAGCGTTCTTAAGCTGTGTGAGATTATATATACTCTGGGTCTTCAGATATTCCACCGTATCCAATCCGCTGAGTGTGTCGTTACTGGTAAGCTTTACGTCAAGGGGCAAATTGCTCCAGCGGCTGAATGTAAAATCGCTGAGGAGCGTATTATCCCAGCTCCAGCTGCCTATGGTAACAGAGCCGGTAGGTTCTGCAGTATCGACTGTGAACTTATCGGGAGCCTTTGAGGAACCGTAATTTACGTTTCCGCTCTTGTTTCCCGCCATATCCGTATAGGCTATACTGAAGGTGTATTCAGCGTCCTTTTCAAATTTAAGGGAAGCGGTATAAACGTCTCCGTTCTGCTTCCATGCGCTTGCCTTTTTCAGCTCGGAAGAATAATCGTGACCTGCGTCAACGTTCTTTCCGGAAGCGTCCTTAGCCGTTACCTTTACGTCCACTCTGCCAAGATCGGACATATTGAAATTATGCTCTGTGATCTTGATAGTCGCCGTTCTGCCTGCCTTGAACTTATCGCCGTTTCTTACGCTGTTGTTATTGTAGCTTACATTTATGACAGGCTTGGTTTTGTCAACGGCAAAATCCGTGGGAGCCTTGCTGTTTCCGTAGTCCGCAGCGCCGCTGACATTTCCTGCCATATCGGTATAAACGAAATCAAAGGTATAATAAGCGTCCTCATCGAATATTAGCTTCGCAGTGTAGATATTTCCGCTCTTTGTCCATGCCGACGCTTTTTTCAGCTCGGCGGAATAATCGTGACCTACATTAACGTTATTGCCGTTTCTGTCCTTGGCAGTCACTTTTATATCTACTCTGTCAAAATCGGACATATTGAAATTATGCTCTTCGACATTGATCGTTGCTGTTCTGTCAGCCTTGAAATACTTGCCGTTATCCACAGCGTTATTATTGTAGCTTACCTTTACCGCAGGCTTTGTTTTGTCCACCGTAAACTCCTGCGGTGCAGCCGAATCGCCGTAATCTGCGTCTGTACATTCGTTGCCCGCCATGTCGGTATAGGTAAGATCAAAGGTATAATCCGCATCATTGGCAAACTCGATCTGTGCGGTATAAGCATCGCCGTCCTTAGTCCAGCTTTCAGACTTCTGAAGCTGAGCGGCATAATGCTCCTCCAGCTCCGTCATGCGATCGCCTTCGTTATTCTCAGCCGTAATGCTGAGCTTTACTCTGTCAAGAGATTTAAGGTTGAAGTTATGCTCGGTGATCTTTACGGTGGCGATTCTGTTTGCCTTGAAATATTTTCCGTTATCGGCTGAATTGTTATTATAGCTTACCTTTACCGCAGGCTTTGTTTTGTCCACCGTAAACTCCTTCGGTGCAGCCGATTCGCCGTAATCTATGTCTGTACATTCATTTCCCGCCATATCTGTATAGCCAAAATCAAAGGTGTAGTCCGCATCGTCCTTGAAGACAAGCTTGGCAGTATATGAATCGCCGTCCTTAATCCAGTTTTCTGCGCTTTGCAGCCGCTGAACGTACTCCTGCTCCAGCTCCGTCATACGTTTGCCTTCGCTGTCAACAGCTGTGACAGTAAGGACTGCCCTTTCAAGATTTTCAAGATCGAAATTATGCTCGGAAACATTGATCGTAGCCGTTCTGTTAGCCTTGAAATACTTGCCGTTGTCGGCTGAATTGTTATAGAAGCTTACCGTTACGACAGGCTTGGTCTTATCCACCGTAAACTCGTTGGGTGCTTCCGAATTGCCGTAATCAGTCGCTTCGCTTTCATTTCCCGCCATATCGGTATATACGATATCAAAGGTATAGTCAGCATCTGTTTTGAATGTCAGCTTAGCCGTATGTACATTTCCGTTATGGCTCCAGCTTTCGGCTTTCCTCAGACGGTTAAGGTACTGCTCCTCCAACCCGGTCATACGGTTGCCGTTATTATCGACAGCGGTGACCGTAAGGTTTACATTGTCTAAATGTTCAAGATCAAAGTTATGCTCGGAAACCTTGATAGTAGCCGTTCTGTTCGCCTTGAAATACTTGCCGTTGTCGACATCGTTATTGTCAAAGCTTACGCTTACCTGCGGCAGGGTCTTATCGATCGTAAACTCTGTCGGGGCTTCTGACTCTCCGTAATCGATGTCCGCATTGGGGTTTTCTGCCATATCCGTGCAGGAGAAGCTGATTACATAGTCAGCCTCCATATCAAATGTTACAGTCGCAGTATAGGTGTTTCCTTTTTTCGTCCAGTTATCGATGTTTCTGAGATATTCCTCGTAATAAGTCATATCCGGTTTATTACCGTTCTCGTCAACAGCTGTTACGTCGAAATTAACTCTGTCTGCGTCAAAATTGTCATCTTCTACGATGATAGTAGCAGTTCTATTAGCCTTGAAATATTTGCCGTTGACGACATCATTATTATCATAGCTTATCGAGACCTTGGGTGCATCGCCGTCAATAACAAGAGTCGGCTCTTTTTTAAGATCGTTGGAGTTGCTCAATCCGCTGTTGTTATACGCAGTAACGCTTACCTGACCCCGGAACATGGGGTTTATTTCAAATGTATATACATACGTTCCCTCGTCTGCAACTTGGATCTCCTCAGTGTCGACAACAACGCCTTCTTGGAGGCACTTGTAAACAAACCGATTAATACCCGAAATATTATCCGTCGTTGTGATCTTTACTTCTACGGGAGCGTTGTAATATCCAAATGTAATATTTTCAAGTATAACGCTTCCGAGACTTTTTTCATATTCGACCTTTACCTCGGGGTCAGTCCCGTCTATGACAAATTCCTTTTCGCAGAGAATCTTGCCATCATACTTATTCTTTAATTTCAGCGTATAACGTCCGTCCTGGTCAAATTGGAGAGGCTCTCTTATTGTGTATATGCCGCTTTCTTCAAGCCTTTTCCAGTTTCCCTTATGACCGATATACCCTTTAAATTGATCCGTAAGATCCTTGCCTATGCTGCCGATATCATTACCGTTAATATCCTTGGCAGTGCATTCGATTAACAGCATATCCTCCGGGAGATTCTCAGTGTCAAGGAATATATTTACCGATTTTCCCTTGATGAAATATGTCCCCTCTGACTCGTCTGCAAATTTCATTTCTGCGGTGATATCGCCGAATATATTAAATTCAATTTCTTTCTTGCTCTTGTTCTGGTCAAAATTGCCACACAGATCCGTACATTCCACTGTAAATTTATATCTTCCGGGATCTATGACCGGATATTTTCCGACATACTTGCCTTCTTTTTCATCGTATTCAAATTCTATTTCCGGCTGATCTGCAACGGGCGTATATTTTTC
Organism: Ruminococcus sp.; assembly: GCA_017626015.1. Taxonomy (GTDB): domain Bacteria; phylum Bacillota; class Clostridia; order Oscillospirales; family Ruminococcaceae; genus Hominimerdicola. The sequence goes on along the minus strand of JAGAJO010000001.1, from coordinate 313,970 downwards.
ATCTATATCGCCCACTTCCAGTGTTGCAGTGACCTTCTCCGACGAAAAATGCTTTTCTTTTATTTCTACGGTAATTTCAGCCGAACCGTATATCGACCCGCTCACCGGGTTTTCACCGTTTACCTTGACCTCTACCTCAGGCGCTGTGGTTTCAAGAGCCAGCTCGGCATCGCTTTCGGTCTCGGCGCTGGAATTTCCGGCGTTGTCGTAAGCGATAACCTTGATCTTACCCTCATATTCAGGTGAAATATAAAAACTTACCGTTGCTGTATCGCTGCCGTCTTCGCCTTGTTCGTGGGCAATACCCTCTTCTATTGTCTGTACAGTATTACCATTGGAATCTTTTACACTTATTGTCGGTATAATATTGCCATTGGAATCTTTTACATTTAAGGTATTTCCTTTAGAATCTGTTACTGCAAAACGCTCTATACCGGACAAAGCGTCATAAGCCGTTGCCGTTACTTTTACCGAACCGTTACCGAAAAGCTTATTGCCCTTATACTCGCCAAAGGTAATGCCGGTTACTTCCGGAGCTGTTTTGTCGATATTGAGCGGTACATTGTCTACCTGATAAAAGTTAGAGCTGTCCGGGTCATCCTTGCTTGTCCTTTTGATACGGAAACTAATTACTTTATCCTTGCATTCATCAACAAATTCAAGCCTATCCAGCCATTCGCCGGAATCGTATGTACCGTTTCCATCTGGATCATCCTCAGACTTAACGACCTCGATTATACTGTAATCGTAGTCCTTTTCGTCATTGCCATCGGGCTTGATCACTACGTCTTTGTTATACCAACCTTTCTCGTTCGGCTTTTTCGGATCAATAGCATAATTTATCGCCGCTGCGGACACGTTTATTGTTATCGTTACCGTTGTTTCCTTTGCCGTATCCGTTGCGGAGCTTGTTATAGTTATACTCTGTTCTCCCTGATTTTCATAGTTGAAATTAATGGTGATAACTCCATCTTTACATTCCACCGATTTGATAAGCTTGCCTTCGGACTTAGTGCAGCTGATGCTGGCATTTTCATCGCTGCTCGTCACATTTAATGTATATCTGCCAACAGAACCGATTTCGATGATGTTACCCTGAACCGTAGTTTCGTCTTCTTTTTGAACATTGATAGTCTGCTCAGCCTTTTCGAGCTTCAGTGTGACCGGCTCGGTAACGGTTTTTTCATAGCGGTCATCTTCCGCTATAACTGCGCTGATTTTTACATTAAGTCCGTCCTCAGGGATCTCCGGGCAGTTATCCACCCATGTGATCTTGCTGTTCTCGATCTTTATATAATCCTCAGCAGAAGGCTTCTCAACTTCGCTGCCTTCCTCGGCTACGATCTCAGCTTTATAGGTAATCCTTCCCGTGGATTTGTTATTATTATCCAGAGTAAGCTCCAGCTCATTACCGTAAGCCAGAGAAGTGTTCTCCGGCAGATTTATAGTTGGGTTCTGCTTTGCTTTGAGTATTGTAAGGGTATACTCAGTGCTGCTGGCATTATAAAATTCGTTGCCCTCAGCAGTCGCTGTGACCTTTACCGTTCCTGCCTTCTTTATGCTGAGGTCTCCCGTTTTAGAATCTATATCAGCCACGTCCGGGTCGTCTACAGTATAAACAACAGGAGAGTCATTTTCCATATTTTTAACGGAATTTTCAAAGGTCAGACCCTCACTATATGTTATAATAGGCTCCTGCTCTTTTCTATCAAATACAAAATTCTGACGTTCACCTTTTCTTACAACTATATTATAAGAAGCAATGGCATCATTATAATTATTGCCGCCGCTCATCACAGCAGTGATCGTGATTGGACTCTCGGTGATCTTATTTACCGTTATTGTTCCGTCATCATTAACGGTTATGGCTTCCGGATTACTGGACGAATATGTGACTTCGCCGCTGCACTCATTGCTTGAAGCCTTGTTTGTCCAGCCAATCGTATCCTGATACGGTAATTCATATTTGTCCGCAGGGTACGGCTGTTCAAACCGGAAATCATCAATGTTTTTCTTTCCGATTTCAACTGCGAACTTCCCTGTGGTCTCTATGTAATTATCTCCTGTTGCCTTTACCCATACCGTTCTCTTGCACACATTGGTAAACCGGGGCATATCCTCACTGTAGTCTCCGCCTTTGACCTTATACTTAAGCGTAACGTCATCAGGAAGATCCTCCGGTAAATTTATGGCGTCATGAGCTTCTCCGTCATAGGTACCTATGTATGCGGAAAATCCCGTAAAATCAAATTCTGTTTTAGGTTCAAGAGTTACGCTGACGGTTGCGTTCCAATCTGCGTTTGAAGCCTTGAAGTCGCCGCTTGAACTTATATAACCGTCCTTGGAAACGGTATATTCAAAGATCTCCGTTTCCCAGTCCGGAGCGAGATCGGCATTTTTAAGCTCCGCAAAATCAGGGCAGAACCAGACTCCGTTCTCGCCCGTTTTTCCTACAAATTCACGGTAAGAGTCACCTTGGGTCCATACCTTGATATCTGCGTCCTTAACAGCACCTTCTTCCTGTCCGAAGACACTAAAACTAAGTCCTGGCACAGTCTGTTCGATCTGTCCGGCTTGATCGTTATTTTTATCAGTCTCTCCGACCGCTGCGACCTCAAACATAGGCAAAGAGCTGAGCGTCATTGCCAATGCCATTGAGAAAGCTGCCGCACGATGAAAAAATCTTCCGGTTTTTATCATAATACCTTTTTTCCTTTCTGTGACCTGCGGTTACGCAGGATCAAATTTATGCCTATATACAGCACTGCCGCCGATCCTATCGCCGACGTTATATACAAGGAGCTGAAAAAGAACCTGTCCAGCACAGCCATTACGGCGATCGCAACAGCTATGCAGACGTCCGCAGCAATAAAAAGCTTTCCGGCTCTTACTGCCCGGGATCTGTCTTTTTTTCTCCGGTTTTTCCTTTCCGAAATTATCGAGACCGCAACGAACGAAACAAGTCCCGCCCAAAAGGCGATCCCGTTTACCGCAAGCGCCGTCCTTACCTGAGTTTTCATTGCGTGTTCGCTTGCTGCCGGCATCAAAAATACCGAAACCGCCAAAACTGACATCGAAACGATATGAGCTGCCGCAAGTATATTTTTCTTCATTGCATTTTCCCCGCTACTCTATTATCTCTCTGCTGTCGGTGAAATTTATCTCAACTTCCTTTTCAAAGATACTATCCTGAAGGGGGATGTCATTAAATTCCTCGGATCTGACAGATACTGCTGACGGATCGGCTCCCATATCCGAGAGAACTGTCGTTTCCTGCGGTTGAGAAAGCACAGTGGTATTCTGACTTTCTTCCGCCAGCACGGTAGTTGCACCTCTGTCTCCTGAATCGTCCAGACGTGAGGTACCGATCTTCTGCGTTATGGTAAGATTTCCGCTGACTGCATCGGATTTCAGATTTCCGCTTTCGGCGTTGTTCTGAGAAAGATTTTTTCCTTTGAGTCTGCTTATGCCCTTATTTCTCTGGGATCCTGTAAGGTATCCCAGCACGGAGGGTATTTTCAGAACGAAGAACAAAACGACCGCAGCGGCGAGGAAAACTCCCGCCAGGATAAACGAAACCAGCGAAAGGGTCTCCTGCATTTCAACCGTCATATCAGGAGCCTCCCTTCACGTCGTCAGCAGGCATATTGGTGGAAAACGCTGTTTGGATCTCCTCTTTTGCCTTGACGTACAGACTGATTATCTCATCGCTTAGCTTTTTTGTCTGATCGGTGCTGGGGGATATGCTTTCGCTTGCTAACTGTATCTTATCGCACATTTCCATCAGCTCCTCCTCCGTTACCCCATCTGTCTTGAACTTGGTAGGATATGTGACCAAAGCGTCGCAGGAAAGCTTGAGCAGCTCCAGTCTGACGATCTCGCTCTCGTCGGGGTCAACCGCAACCGAGTCCAGAAGCTCTGCAACATCAGCAAAAAACGGCTTATAAAGTCCCTTGTCGCTTGCCTCAATGGTGTTTACAGAAATTTCCGAATAGAATGTACCTATACGGGAATAGACCTTAGCCATTCCCAGCTGTTTGTAGTTATCCGAAGCGCTGATAGCGTCGTTGAACCACTTTACAGAGCTTGTCCTTCTTGTAAGCTCGTTGGTGTCGGAATAGTAATACCAGTACAGCTTGCCGATCTCAAAGCATATCTCCGCATAACCGTCGGGATCGCTCCTGATAACCTCTTCATTGGTTTTTACAAGCTTTATAATGGTATCCGCCTCGTCCTTTGTGAACACGGCGTCATTTTCCTTAAAAAGATCTATGAGCGCAAGATAAGCTGCCTTATCCCCCGCCTTGTTGGGTATCTCCGTACATTCCTTGTACAGATCGACCTTATCGTCATAATTAGTTTCAGTCTCCGCCTCGTCTATAAGCTCAAGATACTGCTTATCCGCATTGGACTTCGCTGTTTTATCAAACGCAAAGCCGCCTGCAAGAAAGCCTGCGGACATGATAACGGTCAAAATAAACGCAGTAAGCTTGAATTTCTGTTTTCTGGCGTACTTTTCATCTATGGTCTTATAATTTTCCAGATCGTAAAGAAGCTCCTCACAGGACTGATATCTTTCGTCCGGATTGTCCTTGATACATTTTTCAATGATCTTCTCCAGTCCGCTTGACAGCGAAGGATTGATCTCTCTGATAGGTCTTATAACATAGGGCGGCTCGCTGGGATTGCAGCCGGTAACAAGATGATACAGCGTCTTTCCCAGACAGTATATATCCGTCCTTTCGGTGGTCTGTCCCATTCCTCCGAACTGCTCCGGAGCGGCGTATCCGATAGTACCCAGACACATGGTATCCGCAAGATTTTTCTCCTTAAACTCCCTGGCGGCTCCGAAATCGATAAGGGTGATATCCTTTTCATCGCCGTGACCTCCCGGTCTGAGCATGATATTGGCGGGCTTCATGTCACGGTATATTATCTTAGGCTCTCTGGTATGCAGATACGCAAGCACATCGCACAGCTGCTTTGCCCATTTGATAACAAGATCCTGCGGCTGAGCGCCGTATTCCTCAAGTACCTTGGATAAAGGCTTGCCTTCGATATAATCCATAACGATAAGCAGGCTGTCCTCGTTCTCAATAACGTCTATGATACTGGGCAGATTGGGATGTCTCAGCTTTTTCAGCAGCTCGGTCTCAACGATAAGACCCTGCTCGACTGCCTCGAAATCCATTACTCCGTTTTTCCTTACTTCCTTGATCGCCCATGTTTTATTCGCTTTTTCATTAATTACAAGATAAACCACGCTCATTCCGCCGTGGCCGACTTCTCTGAGGACGCGGTATTTGCCGTCAACCAGCGAACCTATCTCCAGCATATTATTCCTCCAAAATTCTAGGGCAACGCCGCACAACTACCGCCTTACGGCTTTGTGTACGTCTTGCTTGCATATTTTCCGTCATATTACCCAAATTCTCCTTGACATACGTCAGTATGCCTGCGTCGAATTTAGGCAATCTGACAAAAGATCTGTAGCGTTTAATCAAGATTAAGCGCCGCAATACGCACACAATAGTTGTGCGGTGTTGCCCTAGTATGTCCTGATGGTGATGACAGAAATATTGTCCCGCTCGCTTCTCTGTTTGTTCAGCTCTATAAGATACAGCTCATTCTGTTTCATCTGCTCGGCGGAAAGCATGTTTCCCGGACAGAAGCTTCCGTAGATCTCCTCCGGAGTGATCTCATGTCTGAAGCCGTCGCTGCAAAGCATATAAACTGCATTCTGAACGGTCTGACCGAAAAACAGATCGGGAACTACCGTTTCGGACGCTCCGATACACTGCAAAAGCACGCTTCTTCGGGGGTCTACCGCAGCCTGCTCCTCGGTTATGATGCCGTTTCTTACCTCCATGGCAACGACTGTCTGATCCTGAGTCAGGACCTCAGCACGGTCTGCGATCTCATAGGTCCTCGAATCCCCCACATTTATAACGTAATATCTTTCGGACGTCAGAAGAATGGCGGTAAGGGTAGTTCCGAGATTAATGCCCCTCATTGCGCCGTGAGCCTTCAGCTTGCTGTTCATATCCACAGCGATATCCGTCCACTCTCTTTTAATATCCTGATCTCCGAAGCCTGCGGCGATAAGCTGAGGAAGTCTGAAGTCAGCCCATTTGCAGAAGGCATTAATAACGCTGGCGCTGGCGATCTCGCCGCTTTCCAGACCGCCCATGCCGTCGCACAGCACGGCAAAAACTACCTTGCCGATCGAAGTTGAATAGACACGAACGTTAAGGCTGTCCTGATTGGTGGATTTCACCAGTCCTATATCTGTGCTTGCGGAAACTATAAACTCCATTTTCTTCACCGCTTTCACAGCTTACGCAACACAGATCAGAACATACACAGTTCAAATTCCTCGTTGGCAAGCTTGATTTTATCGCCCTGCTTTATCTCGATCTCCATGTTGCTCTGAATGATCTGTCCGTTTACATATGTATGGTTAGTAGAATTTGTATCGAGTATGTATATCTTACCGTCTCTTGAAATAACGTTTGCATGGGATCTGCTGACGGCGGAATTATCTCCTATAAAATAGTCAACAAAGCTTCTTTCCTTGCCGATCCTTATGATCTCCTTGGAAAGCATGACCTTTTCATTGTTTTTCACCCTCAGAAGATAAGGCACAGAAGCCGCATTGCTGGCCTTGTTGTATTCACTGAGGATAGTTGTATCTCCTGCCACAGGCTTGCTGTTAAGTACGGTCGTTCCTCCGAAGCCCTCAGGCATGGCAGGCTGGATCTGCTGAGGCGCTGCCGGAATATGAGGCTGGGGCATAACGTTCTGAGCCGGAGAAGACATAGGTACAGATGAAGGCATAGGTGCGGACGAAGGTATCGCAGCCGGCTGCGGAACAGGAACTGCACCCTGCGGAGCTGCCGGCTTTGCCGCCGCAACGGGAGCGGACGGCTGTCCGGGTACAGCAAAGCCCATACCTGCGACGCTGTTATTTGCAGCTCCCTTAGCAGGCTTGGGAGCAGCGTTGTTCTTTGCTTCCTTATACTTTGCGGCATTCTCCTTGCTGTAGTGCATAAGCAGATAACCAAACGACATCTTATCTCCGCCCTGCTGAGGAGCCGCCTGCTGACCGTTAGCCGGAGCCGATGGCTTAGGAATGTTCATCTGAGCGGGAGCAGGCTGCGCAACGGGACTCTTTCCCTGAGGAACAGCTCCCGGTACAGGTATCTGCTGACGCTGTGCCGCAGCGTTATTCTGCGGTACAGGAACAGGCTGTGGAGCCGGAACAGGCTGCTGAACAGGCACAGACGGCTGAACCGGAACAGACGTCTGCTGCTGAGGCATCGACATCTTGGGAGCTGCCGGACTGACCTGAGGCTGTACGTTGACCTTGGGAGAAGACGCTCCGTCAAGGCTGCATACAAGCTCGTAAAAATTCTCTACGGAAAATCCTGCCTTGCGGTTAAGACAGCTTATGATCTGAGCCACATAATCGCAGTTTTCCTTTTGGTTATACTGGGTAGAAAATACGATATTCTTAAAAAACGTTGTAAGATCAACGCTGTTTCTGTCAAGCACAGGCAGACAGATGACGTCTGCTGCGCAAGAGGAAACGTCTACAAAAATATAGTCCAGATCCAGTACAATAGAGCTTGGCTCTATCATATATTCATCGGCTGCAAGCACCGCCGCCAGTATGCTCCTGAAAACGCCCAGCATTTGTCTTCTGCTGACGGTCTCCGAGAAAAACTGACTGCACGATATTTTGGCAGTTACGTTATATTTCAGAAGTTTATGGTCGTCTACCTGCGTATAAAAAGCAGGCGCAAACCCTGCGATCTTATTGTTTATGATCATTCCCATAGTAAGGGTATCGATATCTGAATTATCGGTAATATCATAAACAAGATATGTATTTGTTCCCTGCGTCTCATAAGCAAACATAGTGTATTTCCTCCAAATCAATGATTATAGCTGTACAGCATGAGGAATTGCCATTCCTCGCCTTCTTTTACAAAAACAGAACCATTATCCGAAAACTCCTTTGCATCATCAAACTGACATTCAATGCAAAGCTCTTTATCGGAATTAATGAAACCCCATTTATCCCCGATCTTTACAGCGGCAAATCCGTTTGAAAAGCTTCTTGCTTCGTCATACGTCGGCTCGATAAACCATTTTCCGCTGTTGTCGATATAGCCCCACTTTCCGTTTTTCTTGACAGCCGCATAGGTGGTATCTGCGAAAAGTCTTGCGTCCTCAAACGCCTCGTCGGTAATTTTCTTGCCCTCTGCGTCTATCATATACCATGAACCGTTCTGCTTCACAAAAAGGCGCTCGTTACGGTAGGAGATCCCCTTTTCATCGACAAAAATTTCATCAAAGGTATCATCTATTACATTTGAACCCTCATAATTTATCAGATTCCATTTACCGTTTTTCTGTACGGCGGCAACCTCTGAGCTGAAAGCTCCGGCGCTGTCATAACCGCCGAAAAGCAGACCGTCCTTCGTATTATAGTAAGACCAGCTGCTTCCGTCATATACCGGACAAATTCCGTCAACGACCATACCGATCGAAACAGCCCTCGGCACATCTTTGATATTATCGACCTTGGAACCTTCGGAATCTATTATATATGCATCGCCCTCTTTATCAATTACCGGAGCATACCCGTCAAACATAGGACCGGTAAAATTGAAATTAAGTCCTGTGACGCTATCGCCGTATTTATCTCTGTATCCCCAACTATTTTCCTTCATTACCGAGCATACGTCACCGCAGAACGAAGTAACTCCCTGAAATGACGCTTCTATGTAAAACTCGTATTTTATTTTTTCAATACCTTTTTCAAATTTTTCTGATTTTTTACTTCTCTTTTCGTAAACATCATTAAGCTCAAAACAATCCCTGAAATTATTCTTGGAAAGATAAACATCCAGTGCCAATTCATAGCCCTTGACATTGTCTGCATACTCGTCCATCATAGTTTCTGCAACATCAAGGGACTTCTTATAGCTCTCAATATCGAAATAATATTTTCCAAGCTCATAATATACATCAACAGTCGGATTGATATCCAGCGCTTTGGTATAATTTTCAACTGCATATTTTTCAATATCCTGCTCTGCATATTCTCTTGCCTGCGACAATGCCTCATCATATTCGGCTTTGACCTTTGCCCGAGTATCCCAGAGCATATAGACAGAGCCAAGCATAACAAGCACCATTATAATTGGAAAAATCAATTTGTAGCTACTCATAGAATTAACACCTCAAAGAAATGATAAAAATACCGCAACATAGGTTCCCGCAACAATGGCAGGACCAAACGGGATCGTATCCTTTCTGCCCTTCTTCTTTGTTGCAAGAACAAAGCAGGCAATAAAGAAAGATACGATAAGAGAAAAGAAAATAGCGCCAAATATCCCCTCAAGTCCCAGAAAAATTCCCAAAAGCGCAAACAGCTTTATGTCTCCGATACCGATGGAATTTTTCAGGATCACTGTGCAAAGCAAGGAGACTGCCACAATTATGACCGAAGCCGCCACATTTGAGATCACGCTGCTTTTCAGCGTATCCGTTTTAAAAATTATTTCAAATATAAACAGCACAGCTCTCACTGAAAATCCATATATAATGAACAGATTCGGTATGCGGTAGGCTTTAAAATCTATGTATGCAACCGGCCATATCACCGATAACAGGCTCATTGACTTATACATATACAATTCATTCTGTAGGTTGCTTTTATAAATAAACATTGAAACGAAGAAATTAATAAGTATTGCCGCACAGCCATAGATAACAGCCGATTTTGTTAACTTAAGCGGAGCTTCATTTTTCGATATCTTATATTTTTCGCTTTTCAGTACGTAAACAAACAGCGCACCCGAAACCAAGCTTATAAGCGCCATTGCGGCAATAAACATCCACATCATACTTGATCTCCTTATGCATCTCCGCCGTTGCCTGAATCGTCCGACTCAGCTTCAACCTTGGGATTACCGTACCCGCCTTTGACTTCACAATCAATGCTTACGTTAGGATAGTCCTGCTTAAGCCTATCTATCGCCTGATTTATTAGAGTCTTGTCTCCATCATCCGGAATAACGATAACCAGCTTATAGGTTCGTGTTCCCGGATCAGACTGTACCGTTACCGACTGACCGTCCTTATGGACCCTTATATCCTCCGGCAAGCTTTGAACTCCATTGTACATAGACCCGAATTCATCTTTCAAACGGCCGTAAACTTCATCGGCATCCTGATATTTTGTATTTGTAATGTTATCCATTGAAAAGATACTTACGAACTGATTGCTGCTTTCGTCATATGCGTCGAAACCGTTGCGGGAAGAAGTACAGGTATAATTCTGTTTTTCCTGGCCGACAATATATTTTCCTCTTTCCATATTGGGCAGGGTATCCCATATGCTTTTAGGAGTGATCTCAGAAACGCCTCTGCCCCATGCAGAAGTTTTAGCGCACTGTGTAAACTTGAATTTAAAGTCAACATTCAACAGCTGAAGGACCTGGATCTCGTACGAGCATACAAGCTGTATGGAATTTGAACCCGCAGGCATAAGATATGAACCGTCAAATGACAATGCGCTCATATACGAATCGGTATCAGATTCTCTTACAACGTGCATACGGTGCAGAAAATTCTCCGGTTCATCTTTTACATACGCTTTAAGATTCTTTTTCATAAGAGACTTTGCCAGCACCTGACCCAGTACGACCTTTGCCTCTTCCTTAAGCTCGGAAACTGCAAGCTGTCCCATTCCCATAGCAAAACCCTTCGGATCGCCGGTTATTGCTTCGCTGTACATGTCAACCAGACCCTCCACCGAATTGGCTCCGTTCTCAATATCAGCGACTAATCCTTCAATATCGCATTCATTCATAGCGCTCTCGGCGTCCGAAAGTGAATCCGTTACCTCAACGATACCCTTTATTGTGTTCTGCGCCATCTCTTCCGAATCGTCTGTACCTTCTGAAATATTGGCGTCCCATTCGTCGATACCGAGCTTGAAATACAGGTATGAATACTGTGACATTTCCTTGGCAGCATAGTCCAATGCCGTACCTATTTTCGCCTGGGCATATGCTATATTAACAATAGTAAGAACCATAACAATAGCAAAAACAAATGCCGTCAGGCACAGCGTTGCTTCTACAACAACAGCGCCCCTCTCCATTTTATCCTTCATATTCACACCCCTGTTTTCTTATTTTTATCCTACCTCAAATTTAATTCCGTTTTCATTTGCGAAGGTTTCGGCGTAAGAGCCTGCTGCGCCTACGATAGTAGTTTTTTCCTCCCACATATAACTATCTATTTCTGTGGTGCTTTCCGGAATATGGATTTCCAGTTCCTCGTCAGTGATAAATTGATTTCCTATTAATTCAATAAGATTAGGTCCCAGATCAACATATTTTAAGCAAGGATTACCAATAAATGTGTATTCGCCTGCTTTTTCTACTCCCTTTGCAATGACAATCTGCACTACCTCGTTATTGTTAAATGTACCATCTAATTCCGTTACACCTGAAGGGAATAATGCTCCTTTCACCTTACTGTCAAGGTTAAATCCATTTGCATTTACCACCGTAACAGGGTGACCGTTTATCTGTTCAGGAATCACAACAATAGGATCAGTACCTATATAACGCTCGATAACGACAAAATCACCGTCTCTGTATTCAAAATCCTCTGCTGGTGTTTCCGGGTGGTTAAGCACGTCGTCAACAGTTATCGGAGAATCGTCAGCGGCCGGCTCCTGCTCATCATCATCGTCATCGGCGTCCGCAGTATTTTCACCGTCATCGTCAGCATTATCCTCTGCGTCGTCGTTATTTTCAGCTGCGACCTGCTTGCTCGATGAATCATTTCCCTTTTCGTCTTTTTTGTCTCCGCAAGCCGCAAAGCTTGTCATAACTGCAAGTACAGCCATAATTGTAATGATTTTTTTCATTGTCTCTTTCCTTTCAAAAATTAATTGTTATGCGTATCCTCGTACCGCCTTGATCTTATATGAACACCAATCCTTTTTATCCTGAAGATTGTTGTCATATTCATTAAATATAGGAAGCGTTATCATCAGTGGTCTTACTCTGATATCCGCCTCAAGCTTGAAATAAGTTACAGACTTCTTCATTTGAAAACCGGAATCAAGCTTAGCACTGCTTCCGTCTATAAGCTGCCGCATGTTCATCTGAATTACCTCAGACATACGTTCATACATTACCTTTTCGGTTGATGATGCTGTAAGACCGCTAAAAAGGAACAGCGTAATATAATCACTGTAGAACAAACCGTTATCGGGATTCGGATGCTCTTCGGGAATTATGCTTTTAAGCTTCGCCATGATACCGGAAACGCTTTTAGCTCCACCAGCCTCATCCGATGACAGGCTTTCCAGAGAGAACCACCACATATTCGCATCTTTTTTATAGATCTCAACCGGGAACCCTGCCTTAAGGCGCTGAATATCATAGAACGTTTCAAAAATCGTAAGAATAGGTATCAATATCGCCTTGGTCACAGCAGCAGGTACAACACCGGCAGTTGCAGCTTGTATTGCAGCAGCGGCAGTGTTAATTGCTCCTCCAGTCAAACCCGTGCCCTTCCAGAAATGCTGAAAACCGGATACCAGATTCAATGCATATCTGATCGTGTATATTTCACCTATTGCCTTATCAATGTTATCCTTATTCTTTCCGCCGTAAAGAATATACTCTATTTCGGCACTGTAAATATAATTGTTATTGGCATTTATCAGATTATTTGTCAGACTTTTGTTGAAAGCGTCTTCTTTGGAAGCACTAAGCCATCTTCCTTTATTTGAGTCGGGATCAGCAGGATTTTCAATACCCATATAATCTTCTTTTTTATATGTTTCCTCATAATTGTTCAGTGTCAATTCCTTTACCTTATCGTCACCTGCAGCCTTTACTCTTCCGTAAAGGCCTTCATTCTCATATGTACCAAAACTGAACATATGACGGATATAAACAGTCGTATAAAGAGAATCTCTGAGATCCTCTGCGGCACCACTCAGACCCTCCTCATCCATCATAGTTGAAAACGTAGTCGCTATACTCTCCAGCACAGAACCTAATGAAACGCTGCTGCTTGACGTTGCGACCTTATTATCACCGGAAAGATCGCATAAATCACTGCGTCCCTCCGGAACAAGGCAGGTCCCTTTTTTGGCTTCTTCTTCCTTATTTGCCGCATCTTCCTTTGCCGCATCCTGCTCATCCTCAGCATTATCTACAGCGTCCTTAGTTTCCTGCGTCGTATCCTTATACTGTTCATGCATATACCCGTAAAGCTCGGGAATATCTGCCGAAGAATCCTCAGGATCCAGATACGGATCATACGCCGGATCATTAAGATTTGCAGGCTCATTGATAGATTCGGGTTCAAATTTAAAGGTATCTTCCGCATATTGATCAAGCTCTGCATTGGTCAACGGAATAGTGAGAGATCCCATCTTGCTTTTGAATGTACTGAAATTCTTTATGCTCTTAATAGCTGTTCCGTTATACTTAAGAGAGTCGATCAGATCTTTGATCTCTGTAAGTAAGGATCTGATATTTTTAAGCCTTAGCTCTAAGGCATCTACATTATCCGCTGTAATTTTATGTATCAGCTGATCTTCGCTTCGTCTACTGATTTCGCCTCTGTCATCTCTTCCCATGTCAGTAGTCGATCCATTAGCCTCATCAGTCCACGTTCCTAAGTCACTGGCATACTCAGATGCAAGGGATTTGAGCGTCTGGAGGCTCTTGACTCTGCCTTTGTCGCCTGTTCCGCCTTCAATAGCTATCTTAAGCCTGCCGATAAGGGTTTTCAGATAATTCCACTGGTCGGTAAGCTGAGTTGACATATAATTAAGAGCGTCATCATAGCCCTTGACAGCACCGTCTACCGTAACATTATGCTGACTTGTCATAATAAGGTTCTTATTGGCAGTATTTGTGGAGATCTCATCATACTTATTTGCGACCTTACCGTAATTTGAGTCATTGCTCATGGCCTTAAGATAATTATTATAATAAGATTCAGCCATTGATACTATATGATTATAGGTAAGACTGTTTCCGGCATTGTCAGTCACATCATTACCCCAAAAATCTTTTTTGCAGTAACTGTTCTTGGTGCCTCCTATATCTGTTGAAGTACCGTCTCTGTTATCCGCATCGCAGCTATCTATTGACTTGACCTTGGCGTAGTTCTTCATAAGCTCTTCAGCTTCATCGGTTATATCCATGCTGACGCCGTCTGCCTTGACCCACCACTGAATGGGATTTACCTGACTGTCGCCGTCACCAACACCCGGATTGTCAATATATCCTGCCAGTTCAACGATCAGCTCGTTGCCGTTAAGACCATCGATCTTGTCTTCAAACTCCAGAACAGCGCTCGCCAGTCCGTCAATAACATTTTCTACCTGTGCATTGGTAATATAGTATCTTGTTATCTCTGTTCCGTCATCCTGTTCCTCGTCCACTTCTTCGGTACATATAGCTTTTTCGTTGTAATCATCATTACCTGTATAATCGTCTATATTGTACACCGGTATATCAAAAACCGTCAAACCGCCGTTTTTAGTGTTATAAAGATACTTTACGGCATTGGTGTGCATCTCTTTGTATGCCTGCTTATAGCCGTCGTACCTTCCGACATAATCATTCTTCAATATTTCTTTAGTCAGTTTTTCATCGGAATATTCTCTGATAGCCCAGTATGAATGATATGCCGCAGATGTAAATTCACCCTCAGTTTCATAAAAATCTTCTTTGGCTTCAACAAGAGGTTGATTCTTACTTGCTTCTCCTGTAAATTCAGTTAATGTTGAATCGTTTGTTGTAAGCCTGTCGATAATATTAGTTGTGATCTCGATAGGCGCCCGGTATTTCATATACTCAATGACCTGTTCTTTTACCATAACAGGATTTCCGAGATTGGCATTTTCAACAGGTCCTACTATCTTACTCTGCTCTGTTTCAACCTCCATCCCCAGCAGATCCGATGATTTTTTTGTGTCATAGTCCGTTAAAAAATCATATATAGCACCATTCTGGGTTGCGGCGCTGTAGTAGTCGGAAAGCAAAGCGACCTCGTCGGTAGACAGATTCTGAGATGAGAGCATCCTCAAAAAATACTGAGCGGACAGATCATAAAATTCGTCAATGCTCTGGCATGACGATACCATACCGTACCATTCGCTCAGATCGGCATCATAATTCGTCATAAGGGAATTAAGCGCCAGATCCGCTGCGTTGTTGGAAATGTCCTTGCTTAATTTCACCCTTGCGAGATCCGTAAAAAGGCTCGTCACAACCAGACACGGCACCAAGATCATAACAAGGAATACCGATACTGCGCCCTTTGTGCGTTCTGCTTTGGTTTTCTTTCTCTTTTTTTTGCAAGCATTTACCTTGTTCATTTTCACACTTCCCCCACTACTTGAACCATTCGTTAAATTTTTCTGTCATTGCAGTAATTTTATCTAATCCTTCCTGCGCATGCTGAGCGATCCCCGCCCGCTCAAGGTAGACCTCCACCATATTTGTATTCTGTATAAAGTCCGGCGAGTCCATAACAGGACTTTCATTATATGACGCCAAATTAAGACTGAAATTTTCATCAGCCCCCATAAGCCTTATCGGCAGAACTATCTTATAATTTAAATCTATTGAAAATGTAGAGTAGACAAAAAGATTTTTAAATTTGACATTTCCATCTTCGCCTGCCATTACTGTATAATCTGTTGGGACCATACCTGAAAACAATCCCGTAGACATATTTTTCAGCCTGTTTTCAAGCTCAGACGCTATATCCTGCTCTACAGCGTCCATACCCCCCAGCAGATATCTGTATGGATTTGTAGAATAATTTTCAAATTCCGGTACGGAACCGTTGTTTACAACATCTGTCATTATAGGTGTTGTACAGCGTGAAGCCCCCTCAAGAGTCAATTCATTGACTATTGCTTCGACACGTGCTTTCTGTAAATATGCGTTACCCATAAATATCAGCAAAAATATTACAAGAAACATAACAGGAAACACTATGGTAGCTTCCACGATAACCATTCCCGATTCCTTGTCAGCTTTTCTCATTTTCTCACCCCTACACATTAATCAGCATAACAGCAAGCATAAATGCGCATTATAAAATGCGCATTTATACCCGCCATAGTAAAGACGCTTAGTTGATCGCGTTAGCTGCATTATTCTCAATCGTTCCGAACAGCGACTCAAGAAGATTCTCGATATGTCCCCTGAAAATAATAGCGAGCAAAACTGCAACACCGATCAAAAGAACCGTTGCTACGATGTTTACCTCTCCTTCCTCTTTGGAAAGAGCGTTCATCATCTTTACATATGCCATAATTGACCACTCGTTGATCTTGTTCATATTCTTTTTCCTCCTTTCTCCCCTAATTACTTTTATTATGCACCCAGATTTGTAAAAATCGGGATTATAATCATTATCAGGATCCCCACGAACATAAGCATAATGGGGATCATCAGTTTACTTGCAGCAAGCTCTCCCTGCCTTTTTACACGCTGTTTTTTCAAACCCCATACTTCAGCGCTCTGCTCCTGCAGCATTTTTGTAAGCTCGCTGTTACCCTTTATAAGACCCTGAATAACGGTAGACGAAAACTTCTTGATCTCGGGTATGATACATCTTGATCCGAAATTGAAGATCGCATCTACCTCTGATACGCCGTTATTCATTTCATCGATCGACTTCTGCATTTCAACATATAACGCCCTCGTACCTGTCTGTGCGACGTCTTCCCATGCCTCGCGGAAGATCATTCCGGCATTTGTAAGAAGCGCAAGCTTTGAAATGACCTCTGAAAAATCGCTGAGCATTTCATCGGAACGTTTCTTGATCCTGTTTTCCGCTACAGTTCCGAAATAATAATATGCAAGTCCCGCAAATACTATCATTATTCCTGCGGCAGCAGCCGAATTTGCAAGTCCGTACATGGCAAACGCAAGTACCAACAAAGTGAAGGCCATGGTCACCTTTTGGGCATATATGACTCTCATATAATATTCGGTATACTTAGGACCGTAAAGGACCTCGACTTCCTTCCTGAGCTTTCTGTCAGACTTGGATTTATACTGATATTTTAATGTTTCCATTATCTCAAATCCGACAAAATATATTTCCTTCAGCGGATATTCCTTTTCGGTGAGCGGATCGAAAAAGCTTGCCTTTTTGTATCCCTTTATGTAAAAGAACATCCAGATCGCCGTTAAGCATCCGCCAATTGAGATCATAACAATATCTAACGTAGTAAACAGCATTATTTAAAATCCTCCAGAGACCCTGAGCTTTCAGCGCAGCGTTACACCTTGATATCCAGCACTATCTTTCCGATAAAATATGCTATAACAAACAAAATAACTGCGACAGTCGTAGAAATAACACCCGTCAGGGTCGTAAAATTAGCAGCGAAATCCGGGCTCATCATCTTTATCACTCCGATAAGTGCGATAGGCATGACGATCATAATATTCTGCTCTGACTTATTTCCCGTTACAACGGTCTCGATTTCCTCACGGATCTCCATTTTATCCGTAAGGATCTCATAAGTATTTCTGATAGTTTCCTTAATATTTCCGCCTTTTCGGTAGCTGATCTTAAAAACGTTCGCAAAGCTTACAATGTCATCGTTTCCGCTTCTTCTTCCGAAATCCTCCAGCAGATCCTCAAGATCTATATTGTTTGCCATTCCCGAAACAATGATCTCAAGCTCCTTAAGAATATACGCTCCCTCATCGTACTGCATTTTGAGGTCGTCATAAACTGAATGGAATGAATCCACCACGTTTTTTCCGGCGCCAAGTGACGTATTCAACGCCTCCAGCATATCCCTGAACTGTGAATTGAGCTTTTTTGCTCTGGACGCTATTATCTGGGACGTTCTTATCGGTATGAACTTAATTCCGGCAAACAGTCCTACAGCAGAGGAGATTATCACGTTAAGCGTATACGTCAGCTTCGTCGGCTGCCCGAATTCGTCCTTGCCGATACCTCCGTAAAAAAGATAACCCACCGCCGCACCGACGGCGAAAGCGATAATAAAATAAATTATCTTCTCCAGCGGCTTCATATAATAAACCTTATAATTAAGCGTCTGCATTCCTGTTGCGGATACATAATACTGAGGTTCAAGCTCTTTTTTATTTTTGGCTTTTTTCTCTTTACTCAAGAATATTCACCCCTTAAATCTGTACCTTGATGCCGGAAAGCTGAAGCTTGAACACATTCTGCATCGGATTGTCCGTTCTTTTCAGTGAACCCGACACCTTTTCAAGCGTACTGTTTTCATCCTCCTCAAACACATAAAGAGGATTAAGCTTTATCTCTCCGTTTTCGTAGCCGACCACCTCGGTTATTTCCATTGTCTTTCTGCTCTTGTCTCTGAGTCTGGAAAGGTGGATGATTATATCCACGGCAGAAGCGATCTGCTGTCTGATAGCCTCAAGCGGAAGCCCCTCCGCACCCTGGAGAACCATGGTCTCAAGTCGGCTCAGCATATCAAGCGTGCTGTTGGCGTGTCCGGTAGAAAGAGATCCGTCATGTCCGGTATTCATCGCCTGGAGCATATCCAGAGCTTCTCCTCCTCTTACCTCTCCGACTACTATTCTTTCCGGTCTCATACGAAGCGAGGACTTGATAAGATCCCTTATGGTGATTGCGCCCACGCCTGCTGCGTTGGCATTTCTGGTCTCAAGGCTTACAAGGTTTTCAACGCCCACTATCTGAAGCTCTGCGGAGTCCTCGATAGTGATAACACGTTCGTCCTTTGGTATGTAGTTGGAAAGTGCGTTCAGGAACGTTGTTTTTCCCGAGCCTGTACCGCCGCATATAAATATATTGTACTTTGCCTTTACAAGCAGCTCCAGCTTATCGGCGATCTCCTGAGTGATCGAGCCGTACTTGATAAGCCTTTCGATCGTCATAGGCGTTTTTGAGAATTTTCGTATAGTCAGCGTCGGTCCGCACAGAGCCACCGGAGGCAGTACAACGTTTACACGGGAACCGTCGGGAAGTCTGGTATCACAGATAGGATTAGCCTGATTGACCTCACGCCCCGCAAGTCCTACGATACGCTGGATAATGTCCTCCAGCCTTCGCTGGCTCTCAAAACGCTTGTCCAGCTTAAAAAGACGTCCGTTCTGCTCTATAAAAATGTTATCCGGACCGTTTATCATGACCTCGGTTATGGTATCGTCGCTGATAATAGCGTCCAGCAGACCAAATCCTCTGATCGAGCTGTAAACCTGCTCAACTATCGAAACTCTCTGCTTTATCGGACAATACTCGTCCGCAAGCCTCTGCTCGGTGATCTTCTCTACCTGCTCCTCAAGCTCCTCGTCGGAAAGCTTGCTCAGAGGAAGATTATCCGATATATACCGTTTTAATTCGGCGATCAATTCCTGTTCTTTCTCAAAGGTCATAGCTCTTATGCTCCCCGCTTACTGCAAACTGTTAAATACGTTCATACCGGCGATCTGATCGACTATCTGGTGAGAAGTTGCATTTTCAAATCTCGGTATTCCTCCCAGCGGCTTAAGCTCCACCGTGTCGAGTATCTGGGAGGTCTTGTTGCTGAATCTGTTATACAGTATGTATGACTTGTTCTGGAGCCATATCTCGTTCTGCTCCTCAATGACCTTCATAGCCATATAGACTCTTGCCAGCTTTATTCTGGAAACATGAGAACCGTCGGAAACGAAAATAAGGCTGTCGGCAAACTTGAGCAGATCAAGCTTTTCCTTTTCAAAGCTGAGGGGCAGATCAAGAACGATCGTATCGTAATCCGCTGTTACCACAAGCTCTTTAAGTATCCTGAGCTTATCGTCCTCCGTCAGCTCCATCATATCCAGCGCAACAACGGGATTACTGTAAAAATAGACCCCGCTGGCGTCCTGCTTGACGGTGCTTTCCAGCTTAAGAGCCAGATTGGATTTCTTGCTCTTAAGAACATAAATGATATCGCTAAGATTAAACTGTCCCTCGCCAGCGAAAAAGATATCCGCACAGCCGAAGTCCTCAAAATTCATATACAAGGTCTTTCTGCCCATGGAAGCACGGCGCTTTGCAAATGCCGCAGCTGCGGTAGAGCTTCCCGCACCTCCGCTGACAGGGAGGAACGCATATATCTTGGCAGTCCCCTCGCTTTTTGTTTTCATACCAGTGACCGCTGCGGAGCTTTCCGCATAAAAGCCAAGTATCTGCTTATAGATAAGGTCAGCCTTCTGGAACTTGCAGATAGCACGCTGATCCCTTACTGTCTCTATTTCGGAGCTTTCCACAAAATATGCAAATCCGCAGCGAGCCGGCAAAGCGGACATATCGATATCAAAATCCGGCGATGCAAGGAAAATATCGATCTTAGCCTCGCCCAGACAATCCAACGCCGCATCAAGATCCGTAAAAGAATACATCTCCGTTTTGTCCGAATATCTTGCGGCAAACGCAGAAACCATTCTTGTCAGGTAATTCTTATCACTGTCAAGTATTGCAATTTTTATCTTCATCACTGACGCTCCTCAAACAAAATATATTAAAACGGCACGGTATCCGTACAGCACCGGAAAACAGTGCAGCCGAGCCGCAAAAAATACAATATAAAGGATTATTTTACATAAAATACAATCCCTTTCGTACGTTTTCACCTAATTATCATAATTATATCAAATGTCTTTTTATTTGTCAATATATATGTAATATTTTTTATAAAAATAAATTAAAATTTACAGAATCAATACCAAAAACACGGTACAGCTCTGATAAATAGCCGTACCGTGTCTATGAGATCGCTATACTGTTCATAAAGGAACATTGATCAGCATTTCCTTAATATAAAGACAGTGTGCTAAAGTATCCCTACCCCCTCCAGCAGTATCTTCAGTCCTATGAGAACAAGTATTATACCGCCTGCCAGCTCGGCTTTGGACTTATATTTTGCTCCGAAACGTTGACCTATAAGCACTCCCGCTGCGGATAGCGCAAAGGTAACAGCACCGATCACGGAAACTGCGCAGACTATCTCCACCTGCAAAAACGCAAAGGTTATCCCAACAGCCAGCGCATCTATACTTGTCGCAACAGCAAGAATGAAAAGCTCCTTCAGATCCGTCCCGACCTGCTCTCCGCTTTCCTCTCCGTCCTCTCCTTTTATTACCCCGACTATCATTTTTCCGCCTATGAATGCCAGCAGGATAAAGGCTATCCAGTGATCCACCGCAGTGATGTACCGCTCGAACTGTCTTCCCAGAAGCCAGCCTATAAGCGGCATAAGCGCCTGAAAGCCTCCGAAAAATGCGCTTATAAGACATACCTGTCCTGCGTTTATCTTACGCATATTAAGACCCTTGCAGACGGATACCGCAAAGGCGTCCATGGCAAGTCCGACGCTGATAAGAAAAAGCTCTATTGATCCCATATTTTACACACTCCCGTAAATTCAGAAAAAACGGATACATTTCCGTATCCGACAGAGCCTTAAAATCACCTTAAGGCAGCGTTTTACACGGGTGAAGATCCCGCACGCCGAAAAGCCGAACCCCTTGCTTTTAAAGTACAATATAGCACATAAAGCACGGTCTGTCAAGGTCGGAAAAAAATCCGCCCTTAGGTATCAGTTGTTAAACTCATTTTGCACGGAAATAAATTTTAAAATGCCTGACAAAAATTTTGTATATATTTGTTGTCTTTTCCCCCGCCGTACGGCGGGAAAAGACAACTCAGGCTTCTGTACTCCGGGCAAAAGTTCGATATTTTGTAATAACCAAAATGTTTGATCTTTAAAATTGATTTTCGTGCACATTTTGCTAAAACTATTGAAAAAATGAAAAATATGTGTTATAATAACTGTAAATGCTGTGAAAGGCGGATGTTTGGTGAAAATTACGGCTATAGATCAGTTTGTGTGCGACAGATCGGCAACCTGCTGCATTACAGGTCACCGCAGACGTGATCTGCCCTTCGGGGGGGATATGCGAACGCAGGGCATGAAATGCCTTGTCAGTATGCTCGACCTGCTGTGCGAGGAGGCTTACCGTGACGGCTTCCGCACTTTTATTTCGGGTATGGCGGAGGGCGTAGATCTTACCTGCGCAAAGCTGATACGGGAGAAAATATGCTCCGGCAGATATCCTGGCATGAGACTGGTGTGCGCTTTGCCGT
This sequence comes from Ruminococcus sp., assembly GCA_017626015.1. Classification (GTDB taxonomy): domain Bacteria; phylum Bacillota; class Clostridia; order Oscillospirales; family Ruminococcaceae; genus Hominimerdicola. The sequence continues at coordinate 291,755 of JAGAJO010000001.1, read as the reverse complement.
ATAAAGAACAGTATAAAGAGATATCCGACCCGCTGGACGGCTACTATTACTCAATGATAATCGGAGACTGCGATGAAAAGGTAGTAGTAAGCTGCCGGAATGACCGACAGCGGTATCGTCTGAGAAATCAGTTTATGGTGGATAATTCCTCAAGGATAATAGGCGCATACAAGCGCAAGGAAAGAGGCTCGGGTACGCTTCAGACCATAAATATGGCAAAAAAATCAGGATTGGATCTGCAGATAATTTCCCTTGACGGCAATCCGTTGCTTTACTGCGACAGCGGAGCCGGTCAGGATACGATGAACTTTACGAGAATATAGTTGGAGGGAGACGGTGATATGGCCGCTGCTAGGAAAAAGAAGAAAAGAAGGTCTCAGGCGCCTGTAGCGCTTGTTTATTTTGTGACAGTGCTGGTGTTTATGGGGTTGCTGGCTGCGCTTTCGGTCTATCTGCTCAAGGAGTTTAATATTATCGACGACGGTAGCAGTGAGGATAACGCAGTTGTTTCAAATCCTGTATTTACAAATCTATACGCCAGAGTAAACTCAAAGGGACAGCTTCAGGACGCAACTATCGTAAGAATAGACCCGGACAAGCAGAAGATACTCGTGATACCGATACCGGCGGTCACAACGGGCAGCATCGATAAATCCATGACGCTGAGAGACGTTCTGGCGGACGGCGGCATGACAAAGCTCAAGGAAGAGGTCGAGGATCTTTTCGGCGTGACGGTGGATAATTATATGTCCGTCACCAACGACGCCTTTGAACGTGTGGCGGATATTTTCGACGGAATAATCTACACCCCCAAGGAGGAGCTTTATTATCTTTCCAAGGATAACGATTCAAACGACATATCTATTTCCAAGGGAGAGCTTGCAAATCTGAGCGGACGGCAGATAAGGCTCATCTGCCAGTATCCCGTATTTTCAAACGGTATGCAGGGCAACACCGATTTTCTGGGAGAGGCTGTCTCGGGCATGATAAACCACGCCTTCCAGCAGTCAGCGGTAATTATGGACAATCTGGACAATATATATGATATACTTACCGCCAACAGCGACACGGATCTGACCTCCGACGATTTCAAGCTGCAAAAGTCATATCTCAAGGAAATGCTTACGTCGGGATCAACCCCTGCGGAGTATATTTGTCCCGAGGGAACATGGTGGGACAGCGACGAAGCCTTTGAGCTTTCCTCGGAATTCAAGGCTGAGCTGAGGGACGGCACGGCGGAGGAAACGACCGCAGAGGACAGTGCGGAATAATTCGGATCCGTTTGCGGAGGTCATACACGCCGCATCGGTCCTCCCTTACGAAAGGACAGTGAAAATATGAAGCTGCTTGTTATCATTCTTAATAAAACGGATTCTCTGGAGTATCTGCTGGAGGGACTTTCAGCCGCAGGTATAGGAGGAGCGACTATCATTCAGTCATCAGGTCTGGCTATGACTCTTTCCAGAATGGACTCGAGCTTTCTTAGCGCCTCCATACGGGGAATGTTCAGCGGGGACGAGGAGGACAACCGGACGATACTTTCTGTAATAAGAAACAATCAGCTCGAAACGGCAAGAAAGGTCGTGTACTCCACCGTGGGAGACCTCTCCCAGCCAAATACGGGAATACTTTTCACCATCCCCCTGGATTTTGTAGAGGGAACAAGAAAAAACCGTACGATCATAAATACGCCGAAGAAAACGGAAAACGACAAGGAAAAGGATGCCGGTTCATAAAATATTTACAAACTGTATTGCAAATATTTTGATTTTTACTTAAAAATCCTTTCTTTCCCCTTGAAAAAAGCCGTTCCATGTGATATAATATATACAATAGGCTTTTAATGAAAGACTGGAACTTGACTTCCGGTCTTTTGTATTTGTAAAGACCTTTTTTAAGGAGGTATTTCATGGCTGAAAAAAATGAGAACAGGGAAAAGAAAAAGTCAAGGGTTAAAAAAAGCACCGTAGAGAGAATAACCGAGCTTGCTCAGCCCCTTGCCGATGAGCTGGGACTTTTCCTTTGGGACGTAAGGTTTGAAAAGGAGGGCGCAACCTGGTATCTCAGGGTGCTTATAGACAAAGACGGCGGCGTAACTATGGACGACTGCGAAGCCTTCACCCGTCCCTTCAACAAGATACTTGACGATGTGGATCCCATACCGCAGAGCTACGTTTTTGAATGCGGAAGTCCCGGTCTTGGCAGAGAGCTGAGAAAGCCGGAGCATTTCGAGGTCTGCATAGGGGACGTTGTGAGGGTCAGGCTTATAAGACCCGATGAAAACGGCGAAAAGGAATTCATCGTGGGACTTGTGGGTCACGACAGGGAAAAAATACTCTGTCAGACGCTGGACGAAAACGGCGACGGAACGGAAAATGTGGAATTTAAGCTTTCCGACTGCGCTTTTGTCAAGCTCTACGACGATTATGATATTTAACGGCGTATCAGGGCACCGTCAATAATATAATAATATAAATGCAGTAAACATAAAAAACCGAAAGGAATGATTAAGAAAATGAACGATCAGTTTTTTGATGCGCTGAATGCGCTTTCTCAGGAAAATAATATTGACAGAGAGGTACTTATCGAAAAGATCAAGGACGGTATCACAAAAGCCATCAAAAAGGAAAATCCGGAGTGCGAGCATATAAGGGTGGATATAGAGCCTGACACCGGTAAGCTGGAAATGGTTATCCTCAAGGAGGTAATGCCGGTTATGTTCGTTGACGATCCCGCCAACGAGATCTATATCGGCGAGGCAAGGACATACGATCCCGATATAAAGGAAGGCGACTGGGTAGAGATCCCGGTCAATCCGGCAAAGATAGGAAGAGTTGCGGCACAGAACGCAAAGCAGTCCATAAAGCACGATATCAAGGATTTTGAAAGAAACAAGCTTATCGAGCAGTACAAGGACAAGGAGCATGAGATAGTTTCCGCAACGGTGCAGAAGGTGGAGCCGGCGACTCTCAATGCTGTTATCACTATCGACAGAAACGAGCATTATTTCTACAGAAGCGAGCAGATCCCCGGAGAAGTTCTTAAAGAGGGAGATATCATCAAGGTCTACATCGTAAGCATCGGAGGCACGGAAAGAAAGCAGCCGGTTGTAAAGCTGTCGAGAACGCACAAGGATCTGGTAAAGAGACTGTTCGAGCTTGAGGTACCTGAGATCGCCGACGGCACGGTGGAGATAAAGTCCATCTCCAGGATCGAGGGAATAAGAAGCAAGATCGCAGTTTATTCCAAGGATAAGAACGTAGACGCAGTGGGCGCCTGCATAGGTCCGAGAAAATCAAGGATCTCAGCAGTGGTCTCGGAGCTTAAGGGCGAAAAGATAGATGTTATCAACTGGTGCGAGGACGAGGCGGAATTTATCGCCAAGGCTCTTGCTCCCGCAGACGTTATCAAGGTCGAGCTGCTGGAGCCTGAATATAAAACGGAAGACAAGGGAGAAGAGAAGGAGATCAAAAAGGTCATCAGGAAGTGCAGAGTCGTGGTGCCAAACAATCAGTTCTCTCTGGCTATAGGCAATAAGGGTCAGAACGCAAAGCTTGCGGCAGGTCTGACGGGCTATAAAATAGACATAGTCCCCGAAAATCCCGCTCCCGAGCCTGCGGAGAAAGAGGAGGCAGCAGGGGACGAAGCAGCTGCCGACGCAGAATAATGCCTATGAAAGTAAAAAAAATACCTATGAGAATGTGCCTTGGGTGCAATGAAATGAGACCCAAGAAGGAGCTTGTCAGGGTGGTAAGATCCAAGGAGGGGGAGATATCCCTTGACCTGACGGGCAGAAAGGCGGGACGTGGCGCATATATCTGCCGCAGCGCAGAGTGCCTGAAAAAAGCCAGAAAGGCCAGACGCCTTGAAAAAAGCTTCTCCTGCCGCATAGACGACGTAATATACGACAGCATGGAGGAGGAGCTGAAAAGTGAACAGTAAGATCGGTTTGATTTCCATGTGCAGAAAAGCCGGAAAGCTTGCGATGGGCATGGATATGGTCAAGGACAGCTGCATGAACGGCTCGGCTAAGGCGGTTTTTGCGGCAGCGGATTTTTCTCCGAAATCGCTTAAGGAGATCAAGTTCGCATGCGCAAGGTACGGCGTAAAGCTTTATTCGCTGGATATGACTATGGATGAGATCGGCAGCGGACTGGGCAAAAGGACGGGGGTCATAGCTATGACGGACAGCGGCTTTGCAGTATCCTGCGCAAAAGGACTGAAGCCCGTGGAGATCGATCCGGACGAATTTTACTCGAGCATATGAAATTATGAAGCATAGAAGCACTTCGAAGCAAGGAGGACTAAACAGCCTATGAGTAAGAAAACAAATAAGATCAAGCTTAACGAACTGGCAAAGAACCTTAAGCTTTCAAACAACGATATCGTGGAATGCCTTGTAAAGCTGGACGGCGAAACGAGGAAAACGCAGGCGGCTCTTTCGCCGGAGGAAATATCCTACGTTTTTGAGTATTTCACACAGAATAATCAGGTAGAGAATTTCAACGCATATTTTGCAAACAATAAGAAGCCGCAGGAAAAGCCAAAGGCGGAAAAACCCGAAAAGGCACAGATCGGCGAGCCTGCTCCCGAAAAGAAAAAGCCGGAGCAGAAGCCTGCTGCCGTGAAGGCCGAAAAGAAGGAGCAGCCGGCTCCCGTAAAGACCGACGATAAGCCCAAGGCGGAAGAAAAGTCTGCGGAAAAGCCCAAGCCCGCTCCAAAGGCTGTAAAGGAGGAGAAAAAAGCTTCTCAGCCCAAGGCGGAGCGCAAGCCGGAGAAAAAGGAAGCCGCAAAGAAAAAGGAACACGGCGTCAAGCAGCAGCTTGGCGGATTTTCCAAGCCTGTAAAGGACGATAAGGGTTATACTATATCAGAGGATTCCGACAGCTTTTCAGGCTCCCGCAGAACTGTGGATACCAGAGGAAGCTATGTGGAGCTTGATAAGTATAATGAAAAATACGACAATCTCGCAAGCTCAAAGCAGGGCGGAAAGCATAAGGATAATTTTCAGAAAAAGCAGAAGATCACACAGAAATCCCAGCAGTATAAAAAGCAGCAGCATTCCCACAAGCGTGAGACGGAGACCGAAAAGCTCAAGAGACTTCAGCTTGAAAAGGCAAGAAGACAGCAGCTTAAGGTCATGATCCCCGACGAGATCGTTGTTTCCGAGCTTGCCAGCAGACTCAAGGTCACGGCTATGGAAGTGATCAAAAAGCTTATGGGTCTTGGCGTAATGGCGTCCATAAACGAGGTCGTTGATTTCGATACGGCTTCACTGGTGGCAGAGGAGCTTGGCGCAAAGGTCGAGAAGGAGGTACACGTTACCATTGAGGAAAGACTTATCGAGGACGATGAGGACGCTCCCGATACGCTGGAGCCAAGATGCCCCGTCGTAGTCGTAATGGGACACGTCGATCACGGAAAGACCTCGATCCTCGACAGGATCAGAAATTCAAACGTAGCCGACGGAGAAGCAGGCGGAATCACTCAGCATATCGGCGCATATCAGGTAAATGTAAACGGACAGAAGATAACCTTCCTCGATACTCCCGGACATGAGGCGTTCACCTCCATGAGAGCAAGAGGAGCCAATATCACGGATATAGCAATCCTTGTTGTCGCGGCGGACGACGGTATCATGCCCCAGACGATCGAGTCCATAAACCACGCAAAGGCTGCGGGAGTTTCCGTCATCGTTGCAATAAACAAAATGGATAAAGAGGGAGCAGATCCCGACAGAGTAAAGCAGCAGCTCACCGAGCATGAGCTTGTCGTTGAGGAATGGGGCGGCGACGTTATCGCAGTGCCTGTTTCCGCAAAAACCGGTATGGGTATCGACGAGCTTCTCGAAAACGTACTGCTTGTAGCAGAGGTAAAGGAGCTTAAGGCAAATCCGAACAGGCTTGCAAAGGGTACTGTCATCGAGGCAAGACTTGATAAGGGCAAGGGACCCGTTGCAACGCTGCTTGTTCAGAACGGTACTCTCAACAACGGAGATATCATAATTGCAGGCACTTCTGTGGGAAGAGTAAGGACCATGACCAGCCACACAGGAAAAGCCATCAAAAAGGCGGGTCCGTCTACGCCGGTGGAGATCACCGGTCTGGGAGAGGTCCCCAGTGCGGGAGACACCTTCAATGCGGTAGAGGACGAAAAGCTTGCAAGAGAGCTTGTTGAGCAGAGGAAGCAGGAGGCCAAGGAAGAGGTTTTCCAGCAGTATCAGAAGGTAACGCTCGACAACCTGTTCGCTCATATTTCCGAGGGAGAAATGAAGGAGCTGCCCATTATCGTCAAGGCGGACGTACAAGGCTCAGTGGAGGCTGTAAAGCAGTCTCTTGAAAAGCTGTCCAACGAGGAGGTAAGGGTAAAGGTTATCCACGGAGGAGTAGGAGCGGTATCCGAGAGCGACGTAATGCTCGCCAACGCTTCAAACGCTATCATAGTAGGCTTCAACGTCCGCCCCGATCCTGTGGCAAAGGCAAACGCAGAGCAGAGCGGAGTCGAGATAAGGCTTTACAGAATAATCTACGACGCTATCGAGGAAATTTCCGACGCTATGAAGGGAATGCTTGCGCCTAAGTTCAGAGAGGTTGATACGGCGAGAGTAGAGGTTAGACAGACCTATAAGATATCCAACGTGGGAATTGTCGCAGGATCGTATGTTCTTGACGGAAAGATCGGAAGATCGGATCTTATCAGAGTTGTCCGTGACGGTATCGTCATTGCAGACGACAAGATGTCCTCTCTGAAGAGATTCAAGGACGACGCCAAGGAGGTCTCCGCAGGCTATGAGTGCGGTATCACACTTGAAAAGTTCACCGATATCAAGGTTGGAGACATTTTCGAGGCGTATATAATGGAGGAATACAGAGACTGAGCGTAAAGCCGGCAGCTGTCATCATAAAAGTAAAAGAAAGGCGGATTATGGGATATAAAGCAGGAAGAATGTCAGAGGACATTCGGAGAATTATTTCAGGAAAAATGAGAGATCTCAAGGATCCCAGGATACACGGCGGAGAAATGCTTACCGTGGTAAGGTGCGACGTGGCTTCGGACGGCTCCTACTGCAAGGTGTATATTTCAAGCTTTGAGGGCTATGAGCGGGCAAAGGAGGCTGTAAAGGGCTTCGAGTCCGCCACCGGCTACCTCAAAAGGGAGATATCCAACGTGCTTAAGCTGAAGAAAAGTCCCGAGCTTAAATTTATCGCCGACAACTCTATAGAGCATTCGGCGCAGATCGCCAGACGTCTCAGTGAGCTTACGGCTCATGAGAAGCATGAGGATAAAGAGGAAGACGGCGGCGAACAGCTTTAAGTATTCAATGGAAGGGCGTAGATTTTAATGAATTTTCGTGAGATCACGGATATTTTCAGAGATAACGACAATTTTCTTATACTGACGCACAAAAGTCCCGACGGCGACACTCTTGGGACCGGCTTTGCGCTTTGCTATTTTCTGAGGGACATGGGGAAAAAGGCAAACGTGGTGAATTCCGACAGCTTTCCTCAGCGTTATGCATTTATGTACGAGGATTATCAGCCGCAGGAATTTGATCCGGAATATGTTATTGCGGTGGACATTGCCGACCCGCAGCTTATAGGAAGCTCTCTGGCTCAGTTTCAGCAGCCGGGAACGGTGGATCTGTGTATCGATCACCATGTTTCCAACAAGGAGTTTGCAAAGCTTACCTATGTGGACGCCAATGCGTCCGCATCTGCGCTGATAATGTATCAGCTTTTCAAATACACCGGCAGGGAGATATCCGATCTGACCGCAAAGTGTCTTTATACAGGCATCGCCACGGACACCGGCTGCTTTAAATATGAAAATACAACGCCGCAGGCTCATATCGCCTGTGCGGAGCTTATGGCGTACAATATTGATTTTGCCGCTGTAAACAGAAAAATGTTCGATGTAAAAAGCCGTGCAAGGCTTGCCGTTGAACAGGCTGTCACAAGTAAAATGGAATATTTCTTCGGGGGTCAATGCTCAATGATAGTGCTTACCACCCGTATGATAGAGGAATGCGGAGTAGATCCTGCGGAATTTGACGGACTTGCGTCTATCCCTCTCCAAGTGGAGGGAGTAAAGATAGGCATAACCGTCAAGCAGCGTCACGAGAACGTTTATAAGATATCGGTTCGGACCACCGAGGATACGGACGCTTCTGAGTTCTGCCGAAGATTCGGCGGCGGCGGACACATAAGAGCCTCGGGCTGCGAGATACACGGAGATCTGGAAACGGTAAAGGCTAAGCTTCTGGAGGGCGTAAGGGAGCTGGGGTTTGATGACTGACAATACTGCCCTGTGCGGGATAATCAATGTTTATAAGCCCGCAGGCTGGACATCATTCGACGTGATAGCAAAGCTCCGGGGGATACTTCACATAAAGCGGCTGGGTCACGCAGGCACTCTAGATCCCATGGCGACGGGGGTTCTGCCTGTTTTTGTGGGAAAAGCCACAAAGGCATGCGATATCATACCCGACACGAGAAAGGAATATTCTGCGGGATTCAGACTGGGGATATCCACAGACACCGAGGATATCACAGGCAGCGTTATCTCAACGTCTCCGCTTAGGATATCCGAAAAAGAGCTGAGGTCGGCGGCGGATAAGCTTCAGGGGGACATCATGCAGGTGCCGCCCATGTATTCTGCGGTAAAGGTAGACGGAAAAAAGCTTTATCAGCTTGCCAGAGAGGGCAGGACAGTTGAGCGTGAGCCGAGATGTGTCCACATTGACAGCATAGATATCCCCGAATACGACGAAGCCGAAAGGCAGGGAAAAATGTACATCGTGTGCCGCAAGGGGACCTATGTGCGCACAGTTATTGCGGATATAGGAAAAAGCCTTGGAACAGGCGGCGTTATGACAAGCCTTGAAAGGACGTATTCAGGCGGCTGCCGTATAGAGGACAGCCATACTCCGGAGGAGATAGCAGAGGCTGCCGCTGCGGGAGAGATCGAAAGGCTTATCTCTCCCCTTGACAGAGCCTTTGAGGTGTACGGGAAAATTTCTCTTGGCAGCCGTGTAACGGGACTTTATAAAAACGGCGTCAAGCTCAGACCGCAGCAGGTAGGAGCCGACGTTCCCGACGGGCAGCTATACAGGGTCTACGGAAGTTCGGGAGAATTTCTTGGAATAGGCCGCTTTGACGAAGGTCTTTTCCGAAGCGTTAAAAATTTTTACTGACATAAGCTGTGCCGTTATCGGCGGAGCTGTGATCTAAAGGACGGTTGCATTTGCAGGATATAACTTTAACGGGCGCAGCGCCCGATATAAAAACCGCCTGTGCGCTGGGGCTGTTCGACGGTGTTCATAAAGGTCACTGCGCAGTCATCAGGACGGCGGTCAGACTCAAGGAATACGGTCTCAAGCCTGCTGTGTTCACATTCCGCACCGATACCGTGACATCGAAGGGTCATGACGGCAGACTTGAAATGATCCTTACAGACGAAGGAAAACACAGAAGATTCGAGGAGCTTGGAGTGGAATATCTCTATTCTCCCCCATTTGAGGAGCTTAAGGATATGTCTCCCGAGGAATTTGTACGGGATATCCTTAAAGGCAGACTTGGCTGTCGGGCGGCGGTGTGCGGAAGCGATTTCCGCTTTGGAAAAAATGCTGACGGCAACGCAGAAAGCCTCAGACTGCTCGGGAAAAAGTACGGTATCGATGTCACTGTACTGGACAAGCTTTTTTACGGCGGAGAGGAGATAAGCTCCACGGCGGTAAGAGCTTACATCAGGGCGGGAAAAATAGAAAAAGCCAACGAAATGCTGGGGTACTCTTTCGGCTTTACCCTGCCGGTGGAGCACGGAAACGAGCTGGGCAGAACGTGGAGCTTCCCTACAATAAATCAGATCATACCGAAAGGACAGATACTTCCCGGATTCGGCGTATACTGCTCACGGGTCATAACGGATTCGCATATCTATTACGGCGTGACAAATGTGGGAATAAAGCCTACGGTCAGCGAAAAAGCGATTCCCCTTGCGGAAACCTATATAATCGGATTTAACGGCGATCTGTACGGCAAAACAGTGGAAATACGACTGGACAGCTTCGTCCGCCCCGAAAAAAAATTCGGCAGTCTTGAAGAGCTTAAGGCTGAAATAGAAAGGAATACTGAGTTTACGGAAAAATATTACGGTTTGATATAGGCAGCATCGTACAAAGTCCTTGTACGGTGTTACCTAAATAAGAAAGGACAGAAAAAATGAACAAAGTCAGAACAAGATTTGCCCCGTCTCCCACGGGATATATGCACATAGGAAATCTCAGAACAGCACTGTTTACCTACCTTATAGCTAAACAGAACGGCGGAGATTTTATCCTCCGTATCGAAGATACCGACAGAGAACGCTACGTTGACGGCGCAACGGAGGTCATATACAAAACTCTTAAGGAATGCGGCCTTAACTGGGACGAGGGTCCCGATATAGGCGGTCCGGTAGGTCCTTATATCCAGTCGGAAAGAATGGGTATGTTCAAGCAGTATGCAGAGCAGCTGGTGGAAAAGGGCGAGGCTTATTACTGCTTCTGCACCAAGGAAAGGCTCGACGAGCTTAAGGCTATCCAGGAGGCGAGCGGTATCTCACCTATGTACGACAGACACTGCCGCAATCTTTCAAAGGAGGAGATACAGGCAAATCTTGATGCGGGACTTCCCTATGTTATCAGACAGAAGATACCCGAATCGGGAGAGGTGACCTTCCACGACGAGCTTTACGGAGATATTACCGTGGACTGTGCGACCCTTGACGATCAGATACTGATAAAGACCGACGGAATGCCCACATACAATTTTGCAAACGTTGTGGACGATCATCTTATGGGAATTACCCACGTTGTAAGAGGAAACGAGTATCTGTCCTCTGCGCCGAAGTACAATCTGCTGTATAAGGCTTTCGGCTGGGAGGTCCCAACATATATCCATGTTGAGCATATCATGAAGGACAAGCAGCATAAGCTTTCCAAGAGAGACGGTGACGCCTCCTACGAGGATCTCATGGCTAAAGGCTATCTTAAAGAGGCTGTTATAAACTATATCGCTCTGCTTGGCTGGGCGCCGAAGGGCGAGGAGGAGATCTTTTCTCTTGACGAGCTTGTGAAGGAGTTCGATGTACAGGGGCTTTCAAAATCTCCCGCTATCTTCGACTCCGTAAAGCTGAAGGCTATAAACGGAAAGTATATCAAGAAGCTTTCTCCCGAGAAATTTGCAGAGTACGCCATACCGTATATCAGACAGAGCGTAAAAAGAGAGGATATAGATCTCAATGCAGTTGCGGCGCTCTTACAGGCTAGAGTAGAGCTTTTCACCGAGATCCCCGAAATGGTGGATTTCTTCGACGTTCTCCCCGAATATTCCAACGGGCTTTACACCCACAAGAAGATGAAGACCAACCCGGAAAATTCTCTGGGATCCCTTAAGGCAGTGCTTCCCGTACTGGAGAGCATTGACAAGGAAAACTGGGATCAGGAGACCATTCATGAAAAGCTGTTCGCTCTTATCTCGGAAATGGGCGTCAAGAACGGTATCGTGCTGTGGCCGCTGAGAGTTGCGGTCTCGGGCAAGGCGTTTACCCCCGGAGGCGGTATCGAGATCGCTGCCCTTATCGGCAAGGACGATACTGTCGCAAGGGTGAAAAAGGGAATAGAACAGCTTGGCGGCTGATTATCAGAACCTGTCTTCACAAGATATTGCGCACGTCTTTTTGGCAAATTTTGTCGAGGACTGCGTTGCAAAGCCTTGACTTACGTCAGTAAGCCTGCGGCTTTGCGTCTTGCCCCCGGCAAAATTTGCTCGAAAATCCGCACACAAATCTTATGAAGACAGGTTCTCAATGAAACGGCAGGTTTCTTTAAATTATCACTCTGCTTTCACATTTACACGGTAAAATTATTTAAAGAGCAAATTCTGTCAGGAATAATTTTCCGTTAGGAGGAAAAAAATAAAATGATCGAGGTTGTAAACCTTTCAAAGCATTACGGCGACAAAAAGGCTGTGGATAACGTGTCCTTCAAAGCCGGGGACGGCGAGGTCCTGGGATTTCTCGGACCTAACGGAGCGGGAAAATCCACCACAATGAATATACTTACCGGTTATATATCCAGCTCGGGGGGCAAAGCGCTCATTGACGGAGTGGATATTCTGGAAAACCCCGTAAAGGCAAAGCAGAAGATCGGATATCTTCCGGAGATCCCGCCCCTTTATGTGGATATGACCGTCAAGGAATACCTTTACTTCATATACGATCTAAAAAAATGCAAGCTGCCTAAGATCTCTCATTTGCAGGATATATGCAGCCTTGTGAAGATCGAAAACGTTTATAACAGGCTAATAAAGAATCTGTCCAAAGGATACCGTCAGAGAGTGGGTCTTGCCCAGGCGCTGGTGGGAAATCCCAAGGTGCTTATCCTGGACGAACCGACAGTGGGACTCGACCCGAAACAGATCATCGAGATCAGGACGCTTATCAAAAAGCTGGGAAAAAATCACACGGTCATTCTTTCTTCACACATTCTGTCGGAGGTACAGGCGGTGTGCGATAAGATCGTGGTCATAAACGAAGGAAAGGTCGTTGCCAACGATACCGAGGAAAACCTTTCAATGAAGCTTGCGGGAGACCATAGGCTGGTATGCAGGATCGACGGCAGAAAGGAAGACGTTCTCAGGGCGCTCAAAAAGATCGACGGCGTGGACAAAGTCGTATGCGACTCAGAGCGCAGCGGCAATATCTGCGATTACAGGATAGAGGCTAAGGAGGGTACCGACATAAGGTACGATATCTTTAATGCTATGGTAGAAAACCGCTGGTATCTGCTTGGAATGAAGTCCTCTGAAATGTCTCTGGAGGACATATTCCTTAAGCTCACAATGGGTGAGAGCATTCCCGCCCTTAACGATAACGTCAGCGGGGAGGAGGATATCTGATGGGAGCTATTTTCAGAAGAGAGGTCAAGGCGTACTTCACCTCGCCTATAGGATACATATTCATTGCGGCGTTTTTTGCATACTGCGGCATCATGTTTTCCTATTACAGCTTAAACAGCGGCTATACGAAGCTGGATTCTCTGTTCAGCTCGCTGCTAACTATTATAATTGTGCTTATACCTATCCTCACCATGAGGACCATTTCGGAGGAAAAGCGTTCCAGGACCGATCAGTGTCTGCTGACCGCTCCTATAAGTCTGGGATCTATCGTTGCGGGAAAATTCCTTGCGGCATTTCTCATATATGTGATAGCCGTTTCCATTACAGCGGTAATGGCTGTGGTGGTGTCCGCCTTCGGTCAGCCTGACTGGAACGTTATTGTGGGTAATATTGCTGCTCTCCTGCTGGTGGGCGGAGCTTATATAGCTATAGGTATCTTCTGCTCGTCCTTTACCGAGAACCAGGTAGTTGCGGCAGTCGTAAGCTTTGTTGCGCTGATCGCGGCGTCGTTCATGACAACGATCGGAGATCTTATTCCGGTAAATGCGATCCAGACGGTATTTCAGAAGGTATCCTTCGGCGAGAGATATTATGCTTTTACCTACGGTCTGTTTGACTTTTCAAACGTTGTATTTTTCCTCAGCGCCATTGCCGCATTCCTTTTCCTTACGGTCAGGGTGCTTGAAAAACGCCGTTGGGGATGATAAGGAGGTCCGGGTAAAATGGAAAACGAAAACAAAAATAATGAAAACGTTCAGGAAAAGCTCTCAAAGGATTCAAAGGAGCTTCTGAAGGATATAGTAAGCGGCGAAAAAAATGACTCCGGCAGCGACAAGCCGAAAAAAGAGAAAAAAGAAAAAAAGCATGAAAAAGCTTTTAACGCAAAAAAACTTAAGCACGGCACAATGGCAACCGTTCTCACCTGCGTTTTTATTGCGCTCCTGGTAATGGTGAATATAGTGACCACCATGATCTTTGACAGATACCCCGTCACTATAGACCTTACCTCCGACAAGATATATTCCGTATCGGAGGATTCGGAGGAGTATGTTAAAAACGTTGACGTGGACGTTACCGTCACTATATTTGCAGACGAGGAAGCGTACACAAATTATTCAGCCTACAATAAGCAGGCTGTGGAGCTGCTGAAAAATTACTGCAAGCTCAACGATCATATCTCCTACAGATTTATGGATATCGATTCAAATCCGGACGTGGTAAAGAATTATACCGATTCCGTAAGCCAGTTCGATATTATTTTTGAGACCAACACCGAGATCGACGGAGAGAAGATACAGAGAACAAGAAAGCTCGGCATGGTAGATCTGCTCAGCTTCAACAGCGATTTTGTAAGCGAGCTTTCCCAGTCGGGCTACAGCATAGATATGCTTGTAGAGCAGGCGGGCAGCGACCTGACCTTCCTTGCCTACTACGGCGGATACGTTGAGTCCTCCAATGCGGAGCAGGCTTTCACCTCCGCACTGATGACAGTAACGGATCCTCACCCCGTTTATGTCACGATACTTACCGGCAGAAGCGAGATCACAGACCTTGCATATTTCCGGACTCTCCTTGTTGCAAACGGCTACAATGTAAACAGCGTTGATATAACCAAGGAGGATATCCCGGAAAATACAAGCGTAATAGTCGTTCCAGCACCTAAGACCGATTATCTTGAGGCTGAGATAACAAAGCTCAGCGACTTTTTGAACAACGACGGCGATCTGGGAAGACAGCTCATCTACATCGCCTCCTACGGTCAGGACGATACACCGAACATTGACGAATTTCTTGAGGAATACGGACTTTCCATAGGCGACGGAGTTATCTGCGAGACTTATCAGTCGAACTATTATAACTATCCCTTTATCACCACCGCCACAAACCTGTCCGACAGCTTCGATCAGGATATAACGTCATCCGAGCCGGTGATAAGCTCGTGGTTCACAAGACCGGTAAATGCGCTGTTTGAGGAAAAGGATATGATAACCGTCCAGGAATATATCAAGTCCACCGACGACGCATATACAGCGGACGTATCCATGACCACCGGAGAGATCTCAGACCGGATCGAAACCGGAGAGCAGTGCTATATGGCTGTAGGCTCAAAGGCTAAATTCCTTAACGACAGCGAGGGAACTACGGTTTACAGCAGCATTCTCTGCTTCGGTTCGGAATACCTGCTCAACGACAATATCCTTGCGGCTGAGCAGTACAATAACCGTGAATACGTCCTCAGCGTTCTTAACGGTATCACCCACAAGACCGACGGCGTTACCATAACGCCCAAGACCATCACCGGAAACGCTTTCGATATAAACGAAAGGCAGAAGAATATCCTTAAATGGACATTCTCGGCTATTATTCCGGCAGCTGTGCTGGCTGTGGGTATCGTTGTATGGATCAGAAGAAAGAACAAGTAAACCGAGGTTTTCAATATGAACGGAAAAATACAGGGAATAATCATATGCACGGTAATTGCCGCAAGCCTTGCGGGAGTTATGGTTTTCCTTAACTCCACAGGGGAAGACAAGGACAAGAAGGATTCAAGCTCTCAGGTATCCGCTTCAAGCGAGGACGAAAGCGTTGTTATCCTTGAAAAGTCCTCCGACGAAATTAAGGAAATAAGCGTTGAGAACTCCTACTGTTCCTTTAAGCTGTATTCTCCCGCTTCCGGAAAATCGGTGTGGGAGATAGCTGAGCTGTCCGGCATCAATCAGAACAGCACGATGAAAAACAGTATGATCTCAAACTGCGGCGGGCTTGAAGCCAAAAAGCTGGTGGAGAAAAATGCGGGAGATATGGCTAAATACGGTCTCGATAAACCGACTGCAACCTTTAAGATCGCTTATAAGGACGGGACCGAGACTGCGGTAGATGTAGGAACAGAGGCTCCCAACGAGAGATATTCCTATGTGAGAATACAGGGCAGCAGCGATGTTTATATGGTGCTTGGTTCAAAGCTTTCCTATTTCACGGGTCCGTTTACCGACTTTGCGGCTCTTACGCTTATAGACAAGCCCTCCGAATCGGATTGGCCGGAATACGGCGTGGAAACTGTAACCAGAAAGGACTGGGATTACGAGGTAGTGTTTGAAAACGACCCAAAAAATATCGAGGGTATGCTTTCAAGTCAGGTAATTTCATCACCTATATTCTCTTATCTTAATATCACAGGCTCCAGCGCAGTAACTCACGGAATGTGGGGACTTACGGCAAGCGGCTGCGCCGTTTTACATCCCGAGGGTGAGGATCTGGCGGAATACGGCATAAGCGACCCCTTCGCAACGGTAAGTCTTAAAGGCGAAGGCTACGACTATCTGCTTAAGATAGGCAACGAGGTGTACGAAAAGGACGAAAACGGCGAGGATACAGGTTCTCCCACAGGCTACTACTGCTATCTTGAGGGAACAAAGGGTGTTGATGCAATTTATACGGTATCTATGGATAATCTGCCCTGGGCGACCTTCAGGATCGAGGACGTTATTTCAAGCGTAATGACTTCAAACTACATTGTTGATCTTTCGGAAATATCCATAGATCACAACGGTGAGAAAACGGTATACGAGATCGAGAGCAACGGCTCAAGCAGCAATACAAACGAGGACGGCAGCACAGCGGAGGTAACAAAGGTCACCTGCGGCGGAAAAGATATCGATGTAGAAAATTTCAAGAGTCTTTATCAGTATATCCTGACCTGCCCGACAGGCGAGATATACTTTGAGGAACCTGAGGGCAGCTGCGAGCTTACAATAGTTCAGCAGAGATCGGACGGAGGCTCCGACAAACTTGAATTTTATAAGGATACCTCCAGAAGATACATCGTCAAGCTTAACGGAAAGCCTTCCTTCAGGATCCAGAGTACATGGATCGACACACTTATGAAAAACGCCGAGAATGTTCAGAAGGGTATAGCGGTTGACGAAAATTTCTGACGGCGCAAAACGACTGATTTTTTCTTTGCACCATAGTATAATGACAGGTATGCGCCGGAAAACAGGCGGCGCAGGTTTATGGAGGCTCCGCCGCTGAACGGCAGAAAAAAGTATTTACAGTATTGATAATTTTATAAGAACCTGTCTTCACAAGATTTGTGTACGGATTTTCGAGCAAATTTTGCCGAGGGTATTGTCTGCGGGCAAGGCACAAAACCACAGGCTTACTGACGTAAGTCAAGGTTTTGCAACGCAGCCATCGACAAAATTTGCCGAAAAGGCGGGTGCAACATCTTGTGAATACAGGTCCTAAAAGGAGGAGATTTTATGGCAGAACAGAAAACAGCATTTTTCACATACAAGGGACTTCCTCTTGTGAGAAAAGGAAATCAGCTTTATTTCGGAAATATGTACGACGAATTTGTGGTAATGATCGAAATACAGGGTACGGAAAAAATAGGCGGGCTGGATGTTGCAAATAAGGTAATGATAAGAAAAATGGCAACAGACATGACGCTGCCGCCTAACAAGGCTATTGTCAAAACGGCGAAAAAGGACAGTCTTTACGAGGCGCTTGATATTGCCTGTGCATGGCTGAAGGTAAGCTGAATCATATGTTCGCAGGGCGGCAGAAAAGTTATTTTCTGCCGCCTTTTTTACAAAAGCAGGAACAGGATCTGCAATGAAACTTAAAGTTTCGCAAAAGAAACGGTAAGTTTGTGGAGTTTTCAGAGATTTCGTGATAAAATTCAAGCATAAGATCACGAAGGGAGTAAATTAAGAATGAGTTTTGCAGACAACATAATCAAAGTACGCAAGGAAAATGATCTCACTCAGGAGCAGTTTGCGGAGGAGCTTAACGTTTCCCGTCAGGCGATCTCAAAGTGGGAGAGAGGAATAGGCTATCCCGAAGTTGAAAAGATCCTGTACATAAGCAACCGCTACGGAAAATCTCTGGACGAGCTTTTTGCCGACGAGATAGACGTCAGCAGAAGGGAAAACTGTTCCGACGACTTAAAGCCCGTTGAAAAGGGGGTCTTGCAGTCTTTGTCCGACTACTGGGCAAATCTTTCGGCAAAGGAGCGAAAAGCGTTTAAGGTAATCGGGATCATATTCATTATTCTGCTTTTAGGAAATATAGTATACGATATGGGATACGATCTCGGCAGGCTTATATACAATATTTTACACTGAAAAAAGTATGGCGTTAAATTGACAAATATAAAATATTGCAATATAATGTATATAACAAAAGAGGTACTCCAAGATGTTTTTCTAAGAAATAGCTACTTGTGGGCGGCTATTTCTTTTTTGTCAAATGGCAGCGCTTTATCAGGGAGTAATTTGTGCGAAAGGGCAAAAATTGCGGAATGGGAGAAAAATTTACCGAAAATTCACAAAATCCCTTGACAAGCTTTTTGTAGTATGTTATAATATGTATACCTCTTTATGAGGTCTATTTTTTTGCGCTGTTTTTCAGGGCGGAAAAATCATAAGTTACCTCAGAATCCCGCAGAGTACGGGGTTTGCGCCGTGGAGCTTCCACGGTCGTATGAGGGAGGCAAGACGTACTCCGATAGTTCTTGCGGAGTATAAATTTCGTCAGGAGGTGCCGAAATGAGAGTAAAGATTACACTTGCTTGTACTGAGTGTAAGCAGAGAAACTACAACACAAAGAAGAACAAGAAGAATGACCCTGACAGACTTGAAATGAATAAGTATTGCAAGTTCTGCAAGAAGCACACTCTTCACAAAGAGACAAAGTGATCTGAAAGGAGCTATATTATATGGCTAAGGATAAGGAGATTGCTAAGTCTTCAAAGAAAGACGCTGATAAGGCGAAGAATACCGGCAAGGCAAAGAAAAAGGGCGGTATAAGAAGATACTTCAAGGATCTCAAAGCCGAGATCAAGAAGGTAGTATGGCCCACAAGAAAGCAGGTAGTAAACAACACCGGCATAGTTCTGTCGGTAATGGTTGTTATGGCTCTGTTCCTCTTTGCCGTAGACTCAGGTCTCGGTGCGGCGATTCAGGCTGTTCTCAGCATCGGAAGCTGACATACATCGGCTTCGCAAATCGGTTTTGACAACGTCAATATGGAGGTAATTTCATGTCAGAAGAAGCAAAATGGTATGTAGTTCACACCTATTCCGGTTATGAGAATAAGGTTGCGCAAAATATTGAAAAGGTTGTTGAAAACCGTAAGCTTCAGGAGCTTATCCCCGAGGTGCGGATCCCTATGGAGACCGTTACCGAGATAAAGGGAAGCAAGACTGCTGAGGTTGAAAAAAAGCTTTTCCCCAGTTATGTTCTGGTCAAAATGGTTCTTACGGACGACTCCTGGTATATTGTAAGAAATACAAGAGGAGTTACGGGCTTTGTCGGTCCCGGATCCAAGCCCGTACCGCTTTCCGACAGAGAAGTCGAGGCGCTGGGCGTGGAGACAGGCACACCTGTAGTAGAGGTAAATATCAGACCCGGCGACAGCGTAGAGGTTGTCGGCGGCTCGTTCGACGGATTCACCGGCACTGTCGAGAGCATCGATCTTGATGCCAAGACTGTTGATGTAACGGTATCCATGTTCGGACGTGAAACGTCTGTAACTCTGCCGGTAACTCAGGTCAAGCCGGAGGGCTAAGGAAAAGCGCAGCGGGATTTCCCGCATGGATAAACGTATCTTCGGATACGTGATATCCGCATTCGGTCAAATGGAAGTACAGGCTTCCCAAAACGTGGGAGAGCTGCATGGCGGCTCGCCTTACCACTTAATTATGGAGGTGCAATATAATGGCACAGAAGGTAGTAGGCTATATCAAGCTTCAGATCCCGGCAGGAAAGGCAACTCCTGCTCCCCCGGTTGGTCCGGCACTCGGTCAGCACGGTGTTAACATTATGGCGTTCACAAAGGATTTCAACGAGAGAACAAAGAACGATATCGGTCTTATAATCCCTGTTGTTATCACGGTTTACGCCGACAGATCCTTTACATTTATAACCAAGACTCCCCCTGCGGCTGTTCTTATCAAGAAGGCATGCAAGATCGAGTCAGGTTCAGGCGTACCTAACAAGACAAAGGTCGCTACAATCACAAAAGAGCAGGTTCAGAAAATTGCTGAGCAGAAAATGCCCGACCTTAACGCAGCAAATATCGAAAGCGCAATGAGCATGATCGCAGGTACTTGCCGTTCAATGGGCGTAGTAGTTGAAGATTGATCGATCGCAGCCGTATCTTAAGGATACGGGCAATGGTGGGAGGATTTTTCCGCTAACCGGCTGTCTGAGCCGGTATTACCACTTAATGAGGAGGAAATATTAATGAAACACGGCAAGAAATATGTTGACAGCGCAAAGACTGTTGACAGATCTAAGCAATATGATTCCGCAGAAGCTCTTGAACTTGCAGCAAACAGCGCAAAAGCTAAGTTTGACGAAACCATCGAGCTTCATATCCGTCTGGGCGTTGACTCAAGACACGCCGATCAGCAGGTAAGAGGCGCAGTTGTTCTTCCTAACGGAACAGGTAAGAAGGTAAGAGTTCTTGTATTCTGCAAGGAGGACAAGTATGAGGCTGCCAAGGCAGCAGGCGCCGAGTATGTTGGCGGCATGGAATTTGTAGAGAAGATCACAAAGGAAAACTGGATGGATTTCGACGTTGTGATCGCTTCTCCCGACATGATGGGCGTTGTAGGTCGTCTGGGTAAGATCCTCGGACCCCGCGGACTTATGCCTAACCCCAAGGCAGGCACGGTTACTCCCGATGTAGCAAAGGCTGTTACAGACGCTAAGGCAGGTAAGATCGAGTACCGTCTTGATAAGACGAACATCATTCACTGCCCTATCGGCAAGGCTTCATTCGGTGTTGAAAAGCTCGAGCAGAACTTCAATACTCTTATTGACGCAGTTGTAAAGGCTAAGCCTGCTGCTGCAAAGGGACAGTATCTTAAGAGCATCGTTGTTGCTTCTACAATGGGCCCCGGAATCAAGGTAAGCACTGCTAAGTACGGCAACTGATCCTATTCCGGCAATAAAGATCATAACAGTAAAAATACCCGGTATCTTTCAGATACCGGGCTTTTTGTTATCAGCCGGAAATTGTCACCTCTGCATTCTGGATATCACTACTGGTGGGAACTACCGTGGAGTTTTCAACAAAGCGTATTTTTTCCATATCGGCTCCGTTGGTCTCCAGAAATTCTGTAAGCTCATCCTTCAGATCATCGTTCACAAGGCTTATTTCAAGGATATCCTCGCTGTCTATCACAGCAGTGTAGGAAATATTGAAATCCTTTATATGCCTGAAAATGATATTCTGATAGCCGTAGGCGGTTTTTACCTCGGTAAAATCATCGGAGGGTTCAGTGCCTCTTATAACGTGTACAAAATCCAGCACATCAAGCATTTCGGCAGGAAGCATATAATTCTCGCCGTTTACCTCGACATTGGCAACGTCAGTATACCGTGAAGCGCCTATCTTTACGGCGTCTCCGTTTCTTGCGGTAAAGGTAAGCTCGGGATAAACTCCTCCGTTTGCCGCCGATAATCCGCTTACGTCAACGGGCTGTAAATCTCTTGCTATAAACCTGTCGTACCAGTCCAGATATATCTCCTTATTCACATTGCCGATCACATACCTGTGTATCTCCTCCGTACCGCTTTTGCAGCTTATGAGAAAGTCGCCCAGCCAGTCCTTATCCACATATTTCAGAACCGAATTGTCGGGAACGTCGTAGTCCTCACCGTTTATTTCAATATTTGCTCCCGTATAGCTTGACTGTGTGTACATAACTACCTTTTCGCCGTTGTCTGCGATGAAATAAAGTGCAGTGCTGGGCGAACCGCCTGTATACTCATTGGTATCGCTGCTTTCAACGGGATCAAGATCAAGCTCCAGGAACGAATTGTACCAGTCGAGTATCTCACGCCGGATCTTTTCGTCGGTGATCCATCTTCTTTCATTGTCCACATCAGGATGAGGATTTCTGGTTATTATATCGAAATTGTATTCCGGCTCAAAATCCTCACTGCTGTACTCGGTCTCACCGTTGGTATCGGGAACAGAGCTGTCCTCCGGCTCTGCGCTCTTCATGCCGAAATTTGCGTACTCTCCGCCGAAAACATTTTCCGTAAGATATCCTGTTCTTTCGTGATCTTCTCCCAGATTTCCTACAGGGACGCACAGGTCGCCGGTATTTTCGTCAAACAGAGTGTCCATTCCGCCGAGGAACACAGGGAGAGCTCCTTCAATCTTTTTCTCAAAAATGACCTTCGACATATCGCTTGTCTCGTAAACACAGAGGTATGAATCGTAGGTTTCATCGCCGTTTAATACCGACTTTGAAGCCACTGCATATTTACCCGAATCTGAAAAATAAATACCGTCCGGGCAGCCTGAAAACTCCTCATAATTTTCCGCAAAGGGGAATTCCGACAGGGTAGCGGAACAGCTTCCGTCCTCAAGCCTTTGAGCCACACCGAATTCAGGTGCC
The DNA here is from genome assembly GCA_017626015.1 of Ruminococcus sp. Lineage (GTDB taxonomy): Bacteria > Bacillota > Clostridia > Oscillospirales > Ruminococcaceae > Hominimerdicola. Next base: position 269,396 of record JAGAJO010000001.1, on the reverse strand, counting down.
TGACCGTTATCTTCTTCATCTGAGATCGTATAATAGTACAGCTTTCCGTTTCTCTCATACACAAAATTCTGATCGACAAAATCGTTCAGATCGACCCACTGTACACCGCTGTTAAAACTTGTCGGATCACAAACGGCAACTAACGGCTGTCCGGGGTACATATCCGACCCCTCATAAGTCATCTTATAACCGGTAAAATAGATGTCCTCACCGTCCGCCGAGGGGAAGATATCCTTTATCTGAAATATGGACGGCTTGTTTTTATCCTTGACAGACTCATAGACAAGCTCTCCGCCTCCTCCGGGAGCAGCCTTGTAAATCCTTGAGCCGGCAAAATCCCCGTTCTCAAAAACGTGCGTATAAACGTACATCGCCGAGCCGTCCTGAGCGGCGGCTATATTCTGTATCAGCTGCTCCGTATCGCCTGTGTCGTACTGCGAAACGTCAAAAGAGAATGTGTTCACCAGGTTCAGATCAAAGTCGTAGAAATCAAGATCTGCATTCTTTACGTCTATCGCCGCTGCGATCTCGTCTCTCAGCTCTATACCCTCCGAACAGATCTTAACGTTGCACCTGGGGGAGCTTATGACCTTTTCAATACAGCCCTTTTCGCCGTTAAAAATAATGTAGTCAAAGATCTCCTGCCCGTTGTCCATAAAATGATTTCCTCCCTGCCGTATCAGGAATTTGCCGTCAGGAAGTCTCAGTACCGAGGACATCTCTCCGAATTTTTCAAATACCGTATAGCCCTGCGGATCGTAATAACCCGCAAAATCCACGTCAGGCACAGCTGTGTTCTCAGCCGAGTCCGACGAGTAGGAAATATCGATGTCGGAAGCTGCTTTGTCGTCCGTATCCACGTTAACTCTGCTGAGAAAATAGGCACCTCCGCTTATGCATAATGCTGCCGCAGCCGCTGCCGCTGCGAACCTTCCTTTTGTGTTTATCCTTGCTTTTGTCTCTCTTTCCTTTGACGTCACAATCGTTTTTTCTTTATTTTCCGCATTTTGGATCACATCGATCCCGCTTTCCCTTTTGTTATACTCCATAGTATCACCCTTTAAGCCTTTCAGGATCTGCGCCCTGACATCTTCATCTGCATGAATTTTATCAAGCTCTGTACGGACAATTTCTTTTATTTGCCTGTCTGTCATTGCGCTCACTCTCCCAACGATCTTTCTAGTTTTTTTCTGGCTCTGTGCAAATAAGAGTACACCGTGTTCTCACGACACCCCATGATCTCAGCCGCCTGTGCGGCGGTCATGTCCTCATAGTAGCATAAATACACTGCCGTTTTTTCTTTTTCGGGCAGACGCATTATGGCGTCCAGCGTATCGTTGTACCGGAATTCCTCAGACCTGTCTGCGGCCGCATCCAGCGGCGCATTTTTCCGTCTTGCAAGCCGCAGAACGCTTTTACAGGTATTTTTAGCCGTAACGATAAGCCACGCCTTTTCATGCTCATCGCTTTCAAAGCCCTTGGCATATTCCATATACTTCATAAATACCGTATGTACAGCGTCCTCGGTGTCAGCCTTGTTTCCGTGAAATAATACAAAGCATATCCGATAAACGGTGTCAAAATATTTTTCATAGGCACGGGTCAGATTTTCGTTATCCATAAAACCACCCCTTACAGAAGTCCTCCGTCAAGGGGAAACGGAGCTTCCATCGGTTTTCACTTATAATACGTCTGAAGAAGCAGGATCCTTGCGGTGATGCCTAAAAAAATAAACGGCGGAGAATATCTCCGCCGCAGTATTTCCGGGATCATCCCATTACAACTTCAACCTCGTGTGAAGTTCCTTCGTCAAATACGGGAAGAACGTTGCCGTTGACCTTAACTCCGTCAACAGTAACAGCCTTTACGCCCTTTGAAACATGATCGGGATTCTTAACGGTGATGTTGTAGGTATTTCCTCTGAATTTTCTTGTAAGCTTAAAGCCGTCCCAGCCTTCGGGAATGGACGGGTCTATCTTAAGTCCGTCGTAGTCGGGGATACAGCCGAGAATGAACTGCGAAACAGCTACGAAGTTCCATGCGGCAGTACCTGTAAGCCATGAGTTTTTAGCCTCGCCGTGACGCTTTGCGTCCTTGCCGGCTATCATCTGGGCATATACATACGGCTCTGTCCTGTGCAGATCGGAAATATCCTCAAGATATGCCGGAGCGATCTTGGAATAGTATTCAAACGCCTGATCTCCTCTTCCGACAGCAGCCTCCGCACAGATTATCCATGCGTTATTGTGGCAGAAGATACCTGCATTCTCCTTGTATCCTGCGGGATAGGTGGAGATCTCGCCGTACTCCTTGTAATACTTTGTAAATGCAGGATTGTTAAGAACAAGACCGTACTTGGAGTCAAGATATTTCTTTACGCTGTTAAGGGTAAGTATATCCTTGCCCGACTCTTTTCCGAGACCGCCCATAACTGCAAAGCCCTGGGGTTCGATAAAGATCTTGCCCTCCTCGCACTCGTGAGATCCTACCTTTTTGCCGAAATCGTCATAAGCACGCAGGAACCATTCGCCGTCCCAGCCGTACTTCATTGTGTTGTCGTTCATCGTCTTGACAGCGTCGGCAGCCTTTTCAGCCTCCTCGTCAAGTCCCTTGTATTTGCACAGCGCAACGTACTCGGGTCCGATATAAGCCATCATAGCCGCAACCATTACGGACTCTGCAACACGGCTGAACTTGTCCTCGCCGTACTTGGGTGAGGTATATGTCTGGAAGCTTTCTCCGGGGATATCGGAATGGCAGCTCAGGTTGAGACAATCGTTCCAGTCTGCTCTCATTGCCAGCGGAAGTCCGTGAGGACCTACCATAGCGGCAACGTGCCAGAATGACTGCTTGAGGTGATGCATCATCGTCTGAGCCTTGTTCATATCGTTATCGTAGGGAACCATTTCGTCAAGGATCGAGTAGTCTCCCGTTTCCTTGATGTACTGGGCGGTGGAAAGGATCATCCACAACGGGTCGTCGGAGAAGTCGCCGCCGATCTCGTCGTTGCCCTTTTTGGTAAGAGGCTGATACTGATGATAGCAGCCGCCGTCCTCCAGCTGAGTAGCCGCAAGGTCGAGTATTCTTTCCCTTGCTCTCTCGGGAATCTGGTGAACAAAGCCAAGCAGGTCCTGATTGGAGTCTCTGAAGCCCATTCCTCTGCCTATACCGCTTTCAAAATAAGAAGCGGAGCGGGACATATTGAACGTTACCATGCACTGATACTGGTTCCATATATTTACCATTCTGTTGAGCTTATCATCGGCAGTTTCAACGTGATACTGCGAAAGCAGAGCGTTCCATGTATCCTTAAGCTCTGCAAGAGCCTTGTCTGCCTTTTCGGCGGTGTTCATAGCTTCGATCATCTCATAAGCCTTGGACTTGTTCATGGAGCCGTCCTCGTTCCACTTGTCCGCACCGTTCTCAACATAGCCGAGAACAAATACAAGGGTCTTTTCCTCGCCTGCTTCAAGAGTAATGTCAAGGCAGTGGGAAGCGATAGGCGACCAGCCGTCGGCAACTGAATTTGAGGGCTGTCCGGCAACTACCGTCTGAGGAGCTTCAAATCCGTTGTAAAGTCCCATAAAGCTTTCTCTGTCGGTATCGTAGCCGCAGATATCCGCATTTACGGTGTAGAATGCGAAGTGATCTCTTCTCTCCTTGTACTCTGTCTTGTGGTATATAGTAGAGCCTTCGATCTCTACCTCGCCTGTATTGAAGTTTCTCTGGAAGTTTGTGGAGTCGTCCTGAGCGTTCCAAAGGCACCATTCGATGAACGAGAACAGCTTAAAGCTCTTCTTTTCGGAAGACGTGTTCTTGAGAACCACCTTCTGGACCTCTCCGTTGTAATTCTGGGGAACAAAGAACGTTACCTCAGCCTCAACGCCCTTTCTTTCTCCCTTTATAATGGTATAGCCCATGCCGTGACGGCAGGAATATGCGTCAAGCTCCTTTTTTACGGGGCTCCAACCGGGGGACCAGATATCGCCGCCGTCGTTGATGTAGAAATATCTTCCGCCCATATCAACAGGTACGTTGTTGTAACGGTAACGGGTGATCCTTCTGAGCCTTGCGTCCTTGTAGAAGTGATATCCTCCCGCTGTATTGGAGATAAGGGAGAAGAACTCCTGAGTACCCAGATAGTTTATCCATGGGTAAGGGGTTCTGGGGTTTGTGATGACGTATTCCTTGTTTACGTCGTCGAAAAATCCGAATTTCATCAAATTTTCCACCTTTCCTGTTATTTTATATAAAATTAATTGCTTAATTAATTTCCGTTAGTTCTGACTGTATGCTCGTTTGGGTACTGTCCTGTATATCCGTCCTCCGTATATGTGGCCTTTAAGGGCATACCGTCCCGGATCGTTACGGTATGATCTCCGCCGATGTCATAATCACGGAGTATTTCGTTCAGACGTTCAGCGTATTCGCTGTCGCTGTTCTTGTCATAATCGCCGTCGGGAACGGTTTTTCCCTCTGTTTCCATATCGGCGGTAAGAACTGCCGCAGCGTTAAAAACAGTCTTAGCTATACTGTCGGCATATTCCTCATCATTGTCATATTCGTCAAAGGACGAAAACAGGTATTTTTCACCGTCATAAACAACGGTCGCCTTTATGGGTATCTTAAAATCAGGATCGCTCTCAGGGATCAGGGTCACTTCAAGCTCTATGTAAACGCTGCCGTCCATTGCTTCACTGACGCTTGTCACACTGCCAAATGTGACCTCGGCAGCCGACGGATCCTCGCCGTCTGTCATTTCCGACATGGAGGTTTCTTCGGCAAGCTCCCCCGTCATAAGCTCTGCGGCTTTGGAATACTCCGCATTGCTCATATATTCAGTCCACTTTGTAATGCAGTCCTTTGCACCCTCTGCAAGCTCGCTGTCAACGTTATCCCCGGGCTGACTGTCCGCCCTGTTGCCGCCCTCTTCCCCGATATCGGAGATCAGGTAATTCTGTCCGTCGAAGCGTACCGTTATATCCGTTGTGATCTCATCGTCGGGAGACGTAAGTATCACCCTGAAGGATATGTAGGTATACCCGTCCGCCGAAGAATTGACAAAACTTTTATCGTCCTCAAAGGAAACAGAATACTGATACGTTTCTTCTCCGTCCTCAGAGGGAGGGATCTCTTCAAACAGCTCCTCGGTCATAACATATTTCAGCTTTGAATACGCTCCGCCGTTTGCATATTCAACAAGCTGCCTTACGGCGTTTTTTGCGTCCTCGATGCTTACGTCCGCAGACTGACTGTCCGCAGCGCTTTCCAAATCGGCTTCGGAGTCTGATACGCTGCTTTCGCCGGTATTTTCCGTTTCGTTTTCCTCCGTCACAGAGTCCGCAGCTGCGTAGCTCTTGGAGCTTACACTGTCATCTCTGACCTCACCGCAGGCACAAAGTCCCACGCACAGAACGGAGCATATAATTGCAAGCAGTTTTTTCATTGCTGTTACCCTCCTTTATTTTCAAAACCGCATTCCTCATAAATAGCGGAATTGAAGTAATACCTGATCGTCACAGGCGTGCAGTACAGCTCAGCGTCCCTGTAGCCGCCGTACTCTGAATCTTCCACCAGACGATAAACATCGTTGTCGGTATGGACGTCCGATACGGTACCCAGTTTTAACTCAATGTATTTCTCCTCGGGAATTACCAGAAGTATGCATTCGCCCTTGTCCTCAAAGCCTAAATAAAAAGTATCTCCGCCGGTCTGACAAAGGACGTATTCCGCCGCCGTGATCTTGCGGACATTGTTCAGATCGTCCGTTATATTATGTATGGCAAGAAACTTGGCTGAACCTGTCCAGATGATAATAAATGCGGCGAATATCGTCATCATAAACTGATATATAGAGCCTTTTATACCCTTCCAGGTCTTGAATACCGCAATTACAAAGACTATGAATATCCCCAGAATTATCACCATTGCGGTGAAGTTTGAGTGAAGATACTGCTCCACGGTCTTACGTCCGCCCAGCAGATCGGAATTCTTTTGCGAGTAGCTTGTTACCGCCATAGCCAACATACATACTAAAGCGAACACTGCAAAAAATGCAGTCCACTTGCGGCTTTCCATGCGGTCCTCACGCATTTTTTCAAACTGATTTTTTATACTAGGATCCATTCAGATCACCGCTCTCTGAATTATCTGTATTACTCTGTGAAAAATCTCTGCCAGCAGGAGAAGGTCTCGCCCTCCGAAAGCTCCCTGTATCCGGAAACATCATGCGGCAGACTGAGGTTTGCGGAGTTTATCATAGCCGTCATCGGCTCCGGACAGAAATATCCGTTTCCGCCCCTGTCGTTCCACATATTCCAGAATTTATATTCCTTTGACACCTCGTTGCACAGCCTGTGTCCGGTGCTTTTGTCTGTTATTATGACCCCATAGAACGGCTTACCGTCAAGCTCGTTGTCGCAGGCTGTGTACATATCGTTGGATATCTGATGAAGAACAGGCCTCATGGAACCGTTTTTGTATCTCATATCACGGTATGTCAGCGGAAGAAGCTTTTCGGTGGGCAGACATCTTCTGTCAAGCACGCAGCGTTCTGTGATAGGAACGCTCAGTCTGAGTCCCGACTGCTTTCCGCCTATATCCAGCGGAGCATTTATGCAGGTATGTGTGCATATGGAAACGGGCAGCTTTTTATCCGAAAGATTTTTAAGCTCCACAGTCTGCTTCAGTCCCTCATCGGAAAGCTCAAAGGTATAGGAAATTTTAAAATCCACAGGGAAGCAGCCGTACATCTCATCGTTTTTATCATGGGTGAACGAAGTCGTCAGCAGGCATCTGTCCTCCAGCAGCTCGCAGCGCTCCACCGTATGCGCTCTTTTATGTACCCAGCCGTGAAGGTGGTTGCCCAGCTTTTTTTCATTGACCGGGAGATGATATTCTCCGTCGGAGGTCCTGAGAAGTCCTCCGTCAAAACGGTTCGGGAGGTACAGTGTGGGAAGTCCCCATATTTCTCTCGCCTTGTCGATCTGAGCGGCAGTGCAGCTGTCGCTGTAGCGGAAGATCTCCATATTGTTTTCGATATCCTGCATCCTCCACACTGACGCTCCGTACTGCGGAGAGATCACAGCCCTGTATTTTCCCCATTCCAGCAGTACGCAGCCGACTCCCTTCATAGAGTAGTTTGCATCGATCTTATTCATAAATAAAAGCTCCTTAATATAATAAAGTACCGGATATGCGTAAACGATTATATTCAATTTATTATAACATATTTAATAAAATTTGTCTAGTGTTTTAAAGATATTTTTATGCAAATACATAAAATTTTATAAATCTATTATGTATAAAATTTCCTTTGATCATTCGGAATAATGCTCAGCTTTCATGTCAATAATAACGTCAGACAGGCGGAAACAGCCGCCGTAAGAAAGGAATGATTAATGTGCTGGACAGAATTGCGCTTGCGCTTTTGATTATCGGCGGGATCAACTGGGGGCTGATCGGTATTTTCAGCTTCGATCTGGTTGCGTTTATCTTCGGCGGACAGGCAGCCTTCATGTCGAGGATAATCTACACGCTGGTAGCGGTCTCCGCAATATGGTGTATTTCCCTCTTCTTCAAGGAAAGAGAACTTCTCCCCGACAGAGTATAAAAGCGGGCCGACCGTTTTTCGGGGGTACGCAAAGAGAGCTGTTTCAGCGGCAAAAAACGAGGGTTTGCAGGTCTGCTGAAAAGCGTTGTTTTTATCTGCATGAAATATCCGACGCAAAGAGCCGAGGTTTTTTATACGCAGCTTTAAACAGCCTCGGCTCTCTCTGCGTACCCCCGTACTCGTCATTGCTAAGATCTGAACATTTTTTTCTTGCAGATCCTCCTGTTAATTGAATTAATAAATTTAGCTTCAATTCAGGTTTTTGTATAATATTTTGTGCTTTGTGAAAAATTCCCCCGCTTTATTTTGTGCATATTGCTAATTTTCTTTACTTCGACAAAATTATTTGCAACTTTTTCTTGACTTAACAAACAAAAAAAGGTATAATTTAATTGATGTTAAGGATATTGAACAATTTTGTTGTTTGATTTAACATCCGTTTTGTTGTCTCCTTTCTTTTGTTCTACACATAGTTTTTTTTATTTTATTTTTCGCAGAGCACCGTTGCTCTGCATTTTTTTTGCAAAAATTTTTATACCTGTGTAACCTTTCGGAATGGGATGTGTATATATTAGTGAAAGCCCCAAGACAGGAGGTTTTAAGGCTTGACTGAAAAACGTTTGATCTCAAAGCTGAAAAATAAAGACAAAAAGGCGCTGGATATCCTTATAAAAGAATATTCGCCTTACGTGTACACAATTGTAAGAAATATTCTCGGACAGGCTATGACAAAAGAGGATATGGAGGAGGTATCCGCAGATTGCTTTATAAAGCTGTGGCATATCTCCGAAAAGCTGGACGAAAGCCGTCCGCTCAGTCCTTATCTTGCCGCCTGCGCCCGGAACTGCGCTAAAAATAAGCTCAGAGAGCTGCATATCGACTATTGTGCGGACGAGCTGTTTGAGGACATAGTTTCCCCCGACAGCATTCAGGACAGCTGCGAGGTATCTCACCAGCTTAGTCTTATTACCGAATGCCTTCGCGGACTTTCAGACATCGAACAGGAAATTTTCGTAAGATTTTACTATTACGGAGAAAAGCTCAGGGATATAAGCGAAATGCTTGAAATTTCCGAAAACGCCTGCAAGACAAAGCTTTGCAGGACAAGAGAAAAGCTTAGAAAATATCTGGCGGAAAGGGGTTATACTAATGAATGATCTTAATTGGAATGAGCGGTTTGTTCCGCTCAATATGGCGGACAAAAATGATTTCAGCGCCAACAGCATAAGCCTTTCCGTTCAAAACAAACTTGAAAATGAGAAAGGACAGATCACTATGACAAAGAAAAGAATCAGACCGCTTATGATCTTAGCGGCGGCAATAGCAACAGCAGCAGTTTCTATGATCTCGGTCAATGCGGCAACAGACGGAGCTATCACTGACGCAGTAGGAGATACTGTAACAAAAATAAAGATGTTCATTAACGGTGAAGAGGTCGAAGCTGACGCTCATCTGGTAGAAAGCGGAGTTGACGAGGAAGGCAACGAATACCATGTATATACCTTTGATGTGGACGAAGATGAAGCCGACTCAGTAGAGATAGCTATCGCAGAGGACGATACCGTAGTAAATTACGACACCGAGCTTGAACTTTCCGACGACGGTTCATACGAGACGGAAACCGATTATACCTATGACGGCGAAAGCATTGATGCCGTTGAGGCAGAATAAGTCAAGTAAATGTTGACTAATGTATCTTTCCCCGCCGAAGGCGTGGAAAGATACACTTAAATACGTTATCTGCAAGACAGCGAATTTTAAGGCAACTATTTGATCAATGCTTCCTTAATAAAAAGTTAACAAATAAAATTTCAGCAAACCCTTGACAACGCATCAGGGGTTTGTTATAATATATAAGCATTCGTATCTAAAGACAGCGGGCTGAGGGGTCGTATCGATCTCACGGAAGTCCCGCCGAGGAAAGAATAGCAAAGTTTCAATAACGGCTTTGTATCTCTTTTGTCTTTATGATGAAAGAGTTTTTCTTTTTAGCATACGCTTTGCAAATTTGTGCAAAGAGGTGAAATCATAAAATGCCAAGTGAAAAGGTTTTGCTTGCAAAGCAGCAGAGAGTTGCGGATCTTACAGATCTCATCAAAAATTCTGTTTCGGGCGTACTGGTAAGCTACGAGGGAATCACCGTTGAGGAGGATACCAAGCTCAGAAAGGAAATGAGAGAGGCGGGCGTAAAGTATTTCGTTGAGAAGAATACTCTTCTCAGATTTGCTTTCAAAAACGCAGGTCTTGAGGATCTCACAGGCGTTCTCGAGGGTACAACAGCCCTTGCGATCTCCGACGACGATCAGACTGATCCCGCAAGGATCCTCGGTAAATTCGCCGAGGGCACCCAGAACGATAAGTTCAAGCTCAAGGCAGGCTACATCGGAGAGGATATCTACGATGAGGCAGGCGTAGCAAAGCTTTCCAAGATCCCTTCAAAGGACGTGCTTCTTTCTATGCTGGTCGGCTCTCTTCAGGGTCCTATGCAGAAGCTCGCAGCTACTATTCAGGCTATCGTGGACAAGGACAACGACGCAGCCTGACGGCAGCGTAACAAGGTTTGACACCTACAGGCGGACGGCTTAAGACCTCCGCAGAAAAAATTTTTAAAAGGAGAATAATTATCATGGCTTCAGAAAAGATTATGAAATTTGTAGAAGATATCAAGACTCTCTCAGTTCTCGAGCTTTCGGAACTCGTAGAGGCAATTCAGGAAGAATTCGGCGTAACAGCTGCCGTTGCCGCTGCTCCCGCTGCCGGTGCAGGCGCTGCTGCTGAGGCAGAGAAGACTGAGTTCGACGTAGTTCTTACTTCCTTCGGCGACGCTAAGATGGGCGTTATCAAGGCTGTTAAGGAGATCACAGGTCTCGGACTTAAGGAGGCTAAGGCTCTCGTTGAGGCTGCTCCTAAAGCTGTTAAGGAGGCTGCTCCCAAGGCTGAGGCTGAGGAGATCAAGGCTAAGCTCGAGGCTGCAGGCGCTTCTGTTGAGCTTAAGTAAGCTTACTTACGTTTAAGTAAAAATCAAAACCGCTTTCCATGACGGAGAGCGGTTTTTTCTTAGAACCTGTTTTCACAAGCAGATGCACAGCTTATGAAGACAGGTTTTTATTCAGCCTCGTGCTTGTTTTTCTTTTTCTTTCCTCCGATAGTCATGGTAAAGATCCTGTCGCTCATGAATATCCTCAGTGCAACGGTCATACATACTATAAGAAATACCAGCTGGTAGATGATCCCGCCGATATAAATACCGGAGTTGCCGAACATTGCATTCTGTGACGCCATAAAGGTATGGGTAAACGGAATGGCGTATACAACATATCTCAGCGCAGGAGAAACTGTTTGCAGATCTAAGAACATCGACAGCATATACGGTATCATGGTACTGAGAGTTATAGGCAGGATAAGCGTCTGTGCAGATTTTGCGTCCTTTGCCAAAGCTCCCAGAATAAGCGAAACAGACAGCGCAATAAGTATAGACAGGAACATTTGCAGACCGACAAGAAGATACTGCTTAAAGCCCATGGTAAGTCCGAGAGCCTCCAGAGCCTTATCGTAATTCCCCTCTGCACTGAGATTATCGGTAAAGCCTGACATCATACGGTTCATGCCTATCATGTACACTATCGCCTGAAGTGCGGCGACTGTTCCCGCCGACAGCATTTTAGCCGAGATCACAGAAAGACGGGAGATCGGTGCGGACAGAAGCGTTTCCAACGTTTTATCGACCTTTTCCGTAGCGATGGTATTGAGTATCATCTGAGAGGAAAACATGATGAGAACGAACATTATAATAGGTACAACCATGTTCTGCATCGAACACATTGAAAGCACTGCCGAGCTGGATATACTTTCAGATTTATCCGCAACTACCGTCGTTTCGTTAAGCGTTACGGGATTTTCCAGCAGAACGATCTCCGGCTCCGTCATTGTGCCGTCTAAAACCTTCTGGGCGTATATCGTCGATTTCACTGCCGCCGAAATAAATCCCAGAGCAGTCTGAGATCCGGTATTGAGGTTAGACATGGTAGCAAGGCTGGTCATTTTCTGTACAAAGCTGACATCTGCGGATTCACTCTTCTCCACCTGATCGGTAAAGCCCTCCGGGATTATGACAACACTGGATATGTCAAGCCTGTCAAGCTCCTTGGGATAATCGTCCGATTCAAGCTCAACCTCCTTAAGCTCTCCTCCGCTTTCGTTCAGCTGAGCCTTAAGCGCAGTGACAACAGCGTCGGTAAATTCCGTTTTATCAAGATCGCATATCGTTATGTCCATCTGGCTCTCACTGCTTTCGTCTATAGCGTCGGACATTGCCTGACCTGCGAAAACAAGTGCCACTACCGATACGACCATTATCATGATGGTCTGAAGCCCCAGCATTTCCTTAAGCTCTTTTTTTAACAGATTAAAAAATTTCACTGAGCATTCACCGCCTTCTCAAATACTTCCTCAAGGTTTTTGGTATCGTATTTTTCAAGCAGCTCCGACGGCTTGCCCGTTTCGAGAAGATGACCCTTGGCGATTATGCCCACACGGTCCGAAACGTATTCGATCTCCAGCATATTATGCGAGGAGATAAGAAAGCTCATTCCCTCAGCCGCAAGATTTTTTATCATTCGTCTTATTTCAAGAGCGTTTATAATGTCCAGTCCGGAGGTAGGCTCGTCAAGTATGGCAAGAACGGGCTTTGACATGATCGCCCTTGCTAGCAGCAGCTTTCTCTGCATACCTCTTGAATACGAACTGATCTTGTCATCCAGCCTGTCGCCCAGCTCGCACATTCTGCACCCCTCCGCAGCGTATTCCTCTGCCTGCTCCTTATTATCGGCATAAAGCTCCGCCATGAATTTGAGATACGATCTGCCTGTCATATTTTTGTACGCTCCCGCCTCATCGGGAAGATATGTGATATTTCTGCGCACCTTATCCGGATCGGTAAGAATACTGTATCCGGCAACCAGTGCGTCTCCCTCTGTCGCCTGCAAAAGCGTGGCTATCATTCTTATTGTAGTGGTCTTTCCCGCTCCGTTAGGACCTATAAGCGCAAAAATTTCACCTTTTTTCACATCAAAAGTGACTTTTTCCGACGCATATACGCCTTTTTTGTACTGCTTGGACAGACCCTTTACCTCGAGGACCTTTATAGGTTCCATAAGCCTCTCTCCTTTCTGTTCCGCCTGATCAGTCAGTAAATAGAGTATAGCACACATTCACTGCCATTGTCAAGAATAACTAACCTGTTATCCGGCTTCCGCAGAGATCAATTTTCAAAATATCTGACAAAAGCTTTGTATATATTTGTTGTCCTTTCCCCGCCGTACGACGGGGAAAGTACAACTCAGACATCTGTATTCCAAACACAATTATGCTTCTCTCTAAAATTAATTTACCGGCTGCATCATACGATTGACATTTCGGAGAAAATATGATATCATTTAAATATACTAAACAGCTAAAATATCGGAGGAAGGTTCGGCAATGGAAACCAGAGTGGCGGTAATAGCTATAATAGCCGAAGGCAGCCGGTCGGCGGAAAAAATAAACTCCGTTCTGCACGAATACGGCGAATATATAATCGGACGAATGGGCGTTCCCTATAGAAACAGGGGAGTGAATATCATAAGCGTGGCTATAGACGCCCCGCAGGATAAAATAAACAGCCTGGCGGGAAAAATAGGCAGGCTGGAGGACGTAACGGCAAAAACGCTGTATTATTAAGGCAACACCGCACAGAGATTGCACGTCATCTGCTTGCTTCTTTTCCGTCATATCGCGCAGAAACTCCTTGAAATACGACAGTATTCCTGCGTCGTTTCTGTACAATCTGACGAAAAATCTGACTGCGCATCTGCCGCACAATCTCTGTGCGGTGTTGCCTTGAAAACAGAATATCAAATAAATATCTCCTGACGCCAAAATTTTTTTGAGGCGGAAGTATGATAAGTCTGACGCTGAAAATGCGGTTTCGCATAAATGCGTTTATATGCACAGTCATATCCTCGGAGGAGATGATCTGTGCTTTTTTATTTATAATGAAGGAGGAAAATAAAATGGGACTTAACGATATGCCGTCCGGCGACAGAGTTCACATCGGATTTTTCGGCAGACGCAATGCGGGAAAATCCAGTATCGTCAATGCGGTAACAAATCAGGAGCTTGCGGTGGTTTCCGACACGGCAGGAACTACCACCGACCCGGTCGTAAAGGCTATGGAAATTCTCCCTATGGGACCTGTGGTCATTATCGACACCCCCGGCTACGACGATGTGGGAGAACTGGGTGAAATGCGGGTCAGACGGACAAAGCAGGTCCTTAACCGCACCGACGCAGCAGTCCTTGTTGCCGACTCCTCCTCGGAGCTTGGCGAATGCGAGAAGGAGCTTATTTCTCTTTTTGAAAGCAAGGAGATACCGTATATCGTTGCCCGCAGCAAATGCGACCTGACGGAGACTCCTCCCGAAGCTGCGGATAATGAAATATATGTAAGTGCAAAGAATAATTTCAACATAAACGAGCTGAGAGAAAAGATCGCCCGCATAATAAAGCAGTCAGACCGTGACAAACGTATTGTGGGAGATCTTATAAATGCGGAGGACACTGTTGTTCTTGTCACCCCTATCGATCTCGCTGCTCCGAAGGGCAGACTTATCCTCCCTCAGCAGCAGACATTAAGAGACATTCTTGACAGCAGAGCCTGCGCCGTAGTAGTCAGGGAGACCGAGCTGAAAACTATGCTCGGCAGACTTAAAGAAAAGCCCGCTCTCGTTATAACGGACAGCCAGGCGTTTGCAGCCGTCAGCAGGGATACTCCCGAGGATATCCCTCTGACATCGTTTTCCATACTTATGGCAAGATACAAGGGCTTCCTGAAAACGGCTGCCGAAGGAGCCGCAGCGATCAGCCGGCTCAAAGACGGAGACAAGGTGCTTATATCCGAGGGCTGCACTCACCACAGACAGTGCGGAGATATCGGAAGCGTCAAGCTTCCCGCACTGCTGAAAAAATTCACAGGTAAAAGCTTTGAGATATCCCTTTCCTCCGGACGTGATTTCCCCGAGGAGCTGTCGGAATATTCCCTTGTGATACACTGCGGAGGCTGTATGCTCAACGAACGGGAAATGAGATACCGCATGAAAACTGCGGTCGACAGCGGAGTACCCTTTACCAACTATGGCATAGCTATAGCATATATGAACGGCATACTAGGCAGAACAGTAAGTATGCTGCCTGAGCTTAAAAGCTTTACAGAGGCTGAAAAGATATGAATAACAGAGAAATTATCGACAGGCTCAGCGCTGAAAGATCCCTTCCGAAGGAGCTTTGGGTGAGGCTGCTTACCGAATACTCCGATGATGACAGAGCCTATGCAGCCGAAAAAGCGAGAAATATCTCAACAGGGATCTTCGGCAGAAAAATTTATATCAGGGGCATTGTGGAGTTTTCAAATATATGCAGAAACGACTGCTTATACTGCGGCATAAGAAGATCCAACACAGCGCTTTCACGGTACAGGCTTACCGAGGACGAGATACTTGAATGCTGTGCAGAGGGCTATTCCTTTGGGTTCCGCACCTTTGTGCTGCAAAGCGGCGAGGATGCGTTCTTTACATCGGACAGACTTGCGGATATCGTAAGGAAAATAAAACTCTCCTACCCGGACTGCGCCGTTACCCTTTCCGTGGGAGAGCTTGAATACGGCGAATACAAGCTTCTGCGTGATGCGGGAGCGGACAGATATTTACTTAGACACGAAACTGCCGACAGGGAGCATTACGGCAAGCTTCACCCTGCCGAAATGTCGTGGGAGCATAGAATGAAGTGCCTGCGTGATCTAAAGTCCCTGGGTTATCAGACGGGAGCGGGCATTATGGTAGGCTCTCCCTATCAGACGGCGGAATGTATAGCAAAGGATATGCTTTTCTTTGAGGAGTTTCAGCCCCACATGATAGGCATAGGACCCTTTATTCCCCATAAGGACACTCCCTTCAGAGACAAGACGGCAGGCTCGTATAAGCTGACGCTGTTTCTTCTCAGCCTTTGCAGGATAATGCTGCCCGAGGTCCTGCTGCCTGCGACTACGGCTTTAGGAACTATAGATCCCAGAGGACGGGAGGAAGGGGTTCTGGCAGGAGCAAACGTTATCATGCCTAACCTTTCCCCTCTGGCTGTGAGGAAAAAATATATGCTGTACGACAATAAAATATGTACAGGGGACGAATCGGCTCAATGCAGGCATTGTCTGGAGGAGCGAATGAGATCCATAGGATATGAGCTGGTTATCGGCAGAGGAGACTGGCAGGAACGGAGGGCATTAAAATGATAAAGCTTGCAATATACGGCAAGGGCGGGATCGGAAAATCCACCTCGTCATCCAATCTATCTGCGGCTTTCGCAAAAAAAGGATTAAAGGTAATGCAGATAGGCTGCGACCCAAAGGCTGATTCCACCGCACTGCTCCACGGAGGAGACAGGATCCCCACCGTGCTGGAGCTTATAAGAGAACGGGGAGATGCGATCTCCCTGTCGGATATGGTCACTGAAAGCCGCAGCGGAGTCTGCTGTGTTGAAGCGGGAGGTCCCGTTCCGGGACTTGGCTGCGCAGGAAGAGGTATAATCGCAGCGCTGGAAACACTGGAGAAAAAGGGAGCCTACGAGGTATACAAGCCGGATATAGTCATTTACGACGTGCTTGGCGACGTTGTATGCGGAGGATTTTCCATGCCCATGAGAAAGGGCTTTGCCGATAAGGTATTCGTTGTGACGTCAGGAGAAAAAATGTCCCGTTATGCGGCTGCCAACATCTGTATGGCGGTGGAAAGCTTCAAGGGAAGAGGCTACGCTTCACTGGGAGGAATAATACTCAACCGCAGAAACGTCAGGGACGAGGAGCAGTCGGTAAAAGAACTTGCCGAGGATTTCAAAACTGATATCATTGGTGTGATCGACAGATCCGAGGATATTTCCCTCGCTGACGAAAAGGGCGTAACTGTTGTTGAGGCTTTCCCCGGAAGCGCTTCCGCAAAGCAGTTTGAGGAGCTGGCGGACACTGTGCTGAGGATCTGCGGGGGCGGTGATAAAAATGCTTAAGGATCTTTACGGAGAAAATCCTGCGGCGGTGAAGATCCGGGACGCCGCTTATCCCGAGCCTTTCCGTTCGGGACTTGAATACAACCCCCCCGCCAGAGGGGTATGGAACATCGTTCATACGGGTATGCTCATACCCCAGTCACATCAGATCTTTGCCTGCGCTCAGGGCTGTCTGAGAGGAGTTATCCTGACGGCTGCCGAAATGAACGCCGCAGACAGAATGAGCTGGATAGCTCTGGAGGAAAGAGATATGTTCGAGGGAACGCTTGAAACGGACATTATCGACGGAGCCGCTGAAATTATTCGAGAGCTTCCCAAAAAGCCCAGAGCGATCCTGATCTTTCTCAGCTGTATGCATCTTTTTGCGGGATGTGATTTTGAAACTATCCTTACTGGTCTGAGAGAGCTTTTCCCGGATATCGATTTCACAGACTGCTATATGGCGCCGACAATGCGCAAAACCATCTCGCCCGACGCAAAAATGCGTATGCAGCTCTATTCGCTGCTGAAGCCGCTGCCAGCCGACCCGAGATCGGTAAGCATTATAGGGTGCGACCGTCCCACCGATGAAAATTCCGAGCTGGTGAAGATCATCAGAGGAGCGGGTCTCCGTCTGCGGGATATAACGCTGTGCGAAACCTACGACGAGTATCTCAGTATGGCTGAAAGCGCAGTAAACATAACATATCTCCCCAATGCAAAGCCTGCTGGAGACAGTCTCGAGCGCAGACTGGGAACAAAGCATCTTTACCTGCCCGTCAGCTTTGACTATGAGGAGATACGCAGAAATTACAGTCTGCTGTGCAAAACACTGGGGATAAGCATTCCCGATCTTTCAGAAGACGAACGTGCTGCCGAAGACGCTCTGATAGCCGCACGGGAGCTTATAGGCGATACCGCCGTAGCGGTGGATTTCACAGCTGTTTCAAGACCCTTCGGCTTCGCCGAGCTTCTGTGCAGACACGGATTCCGGGTCAGATACATTTTTGCCGACTCGGTAAATCCCGAGGACAAGGGGGCGTTCGACAGCCTGAAAAAAGACTTTCCGGATATCGAGATACGTTCGGCTGTGAATGCGAAAATGCTATGCGCTCCGGAGCTTGCACCGGAAGAAAAGATCCTCGCAGTAGGTCAGAAGGCAGCTTACTACTGTGCTACAGACTATTTTGTGAACATAGTTTCAGGCGGTGGATTTTACGGCTTTGCGGGAATATGCGCTCTTGCCGGACTTATGGAAGACGCATATCTTCATCCCAAAGCAAGGCGGGAGATCATAAGACTGAAAGGACTGGGGTGTGAATCCTGCTTATGAAAAATTACGCAAGAATAATTTCATGCTACGCTGCGGACACTGCGGGAGTATGCTCGGCTCTTTATGAAATGGGCGGAATGATCGTTGTACACGATGCATCGGGCTGCAATTCCACATATTCCACCCATGACGAGCCGAGATGGTATGATAAAAGATCCATGATATATATTTCCGGTCTGACGGAAATAGACTCGGTAATGGGAAATGACCAGCGGCTGGTAGACGACGTATGCACTGCCGCCGCAGAGCTTGATCCGAAGTTTATCGCAATATGCGGATCTCCCATGCCCATGATGACAGGCACCGATTTCGACGCTATTGCAAGGGAGATACAAGACCGTTCGGGAATAAAAACGCTGGCTCTCCACACTGACGGTATGCACTCCTATACTGCGGGAGCATCAGAGGCATTCAGAGCCGCTGCGGAGACGTTTGTTTCCCAATGTCCCAAAACCAAAGGCATAGGCGTTAATATAGTGGGAGCTACTCCGCTGGACTTTTCCGTAAACGGCTCGGCGGAATCAATTGAAAACTGGCTGACGGAATGCGGCTTCGGGATCTCCTCAAGGATAGGTATGGGCGGGACCCTGGAGGAAATAAAAAATGCCGACTCGGCAAGAGTAAATCTTGTGGTATCCCACTGCGGAATTGCGGCTGCGGAATATATGCTTTCCCGCTTTGGCATACCCTACGTCTGCGGAGTACCCATAGGCAAGAAATTCTCCGCACGGCTTGCGGAAAGCCTGTGGACAGCCGCTCAGGAGGGACTTACCCTTTTCCCCTGCGCAGACAGAAAAACCGACAGCGAAGGGCTTCAGATCATCGGAGAAAGCGTTTTTTCAGGCTCTCTGGCCGCGGCGATAATGCTGGAGAAAGGAAAAAGCAGCCGTGTTATCTGTCCGCTGGATCATGACGAACGTGCCGCAGCGGAGGGAGATCTGACTGTATCCGCAGAAAAGGGGATACGCTCAGCCCTTACGGAAAACGAAATAGACGGCGTTATCGCAGACCCGCTCTACAAGCCGATATGCCCGAAGGAAAGCAGATTTTTCAGTCTGCCCAGCGAAGCGTTCTCGGGAAGATGCTTCAGAAAAAGCATACCCGATCTTATAAACCGAAATCTCAAGGAGAATCTCAAGGAGAAGGATATATGATAAAACTAGCGATTTACGGCAAAGGCGGAATAGGAAAATCCACCTGTACCGCAAACCTTGCGGCAGCTTTTGCAAAAATGGGAAAAAGGGTCATACAGATAGGCTGCGACCCCAAGGCGGATTCAACAATAAATCTGCTGGGAGGAACGCCCGTTACCCCGGTAATGAACTATCTGCGTGAGCATGACGACGAGCCCGGATCGGTAGAGGAGATCTCAAAAGTCGGCTACGGCGGCATACTGTGTATCGAAACGGGAGGTCCTACCCCTGGTCTCGGCTGCGCAGGCAGAGGAATAATCACGACCTTCAGTCTGCTGGAGGATCTGAGGCTTTTTGAAAAATACCGCCCCGATGTGGTACTTTACGACGTTCTGGGAGACGTAGTCTGCGGAGGTTTTGCCGCCCCCATAAGAGAGGGCTATGCCACAGACGTGCTTATCGTGACCTCGGGAGAGAAAATGGCTCTTTACGCTGCAAACAACATAAACAGCGCCGTAAAAAATTTTGAGGACAGAAGCTATGCCAAGGTCAGAGGTATCATTCTCAACCGCCGCAGCGTCGAAAACGAGGAGCAGAAGGTCAGAGCCTTCGCAGAAAAGGCGGGACTGGAGATCGCTGCGGACATACCGCGTTCCGATGACATAATAAGATGTGAGGATATGGGCAAAACGGTCATTGAGGGAGCGCCCGGGTGCGAAGCGGCTAAAAGATTTACGGAGCTTGCGCTTAAGCTCCTTGAGGGAGATAAAAATGAATAAGGCTTTTTATATAACTGCGGCGGAGCTTGCAGAAAGGGGAAGTAGCAATATCCCCGAGGAGCTTTTGTCGGCAAAGCATCTGATATACAGCTCACCTGCAACGCTGGCGTTTAATTCCCCAGGAGCAAAGGGCTTCGGAGTAAAACGTGCAGGGCTTGCGATACCCGGCTCGGTCATGCTGCTGGTCTCCCCTGCCTGCTGCGGAAGAAATACTGCGCTGCTAAACGAGCTTGGGTACAACGAAAGGTTTTTTTATCTGCTGCTGGACGACACCGACATTGTTACGGGCAGACATCTTACAAAGATCCCCGAAGCCGCAAGAGAGATCTGCGAAGAGCTTGACTATACGCCTTCGGCAATAATGATATGCATAACCTGCGTTGACGCTCTTCTGGGCACCGATATGGAAAGGGTCTGCCGCAGATGCGGGGAATATACCGGTGTTCCCGCCGTTCCCTGCTATATGTACGCACTTACCAGAGAAAAAAAGCTGCCGCCTATGGCTGCGGTGAGAAAGTCCGTTTATTCTCTGCTGAAACCACAGAAAAGAGCTGCCGACGAATGTGCGGTCATGGGATATTTTTCTCCTCTTGACGACGGCTGCGAGATCTACCGGCTGCTCAGATCGGCGGGGATAAAAAAGATCCACGAGCTTGCCCGCTGCAAAACCTTTGAAGAATATTCGCAGATCTCCGTAGCTAATTTCAGCCTTGTTCTTAATCCCGAGGCAAGATATGCCGCTCAGGAAATAGAAAGATCCCTGGGAATGCCGAGTATAGAGCTGCTGAGAATGTATCAGCCGGATAAGATACATAACCAGTACAGACTTCTTGGGCAGGCTATCGGCGCAGAGCTTGACGACAGCGAATATTACCGTGAAGCAACAAAGGCGGCGGAGGATTTCAGGGAAAAGTACGGCAGTCTTTCCTTTGCGGTGGGAGAATGTCTCAACGCCGACAGCTTTGAACTTTCCCTCGCTCTTATCCGCTTCGGCTTTAAGGTCGCAGAGATCTACGGCACCGTGGGAGAACGCAACTTCGTATTCGTGAAGAAGATAGCAAGCCTGTCCCCGAAAACAAGGATCTTCTCAAATCTGTCCCCGACCATGCTTTATTATAACGGCGGAGAGGATATAGACGCAGTTATCGGCAGCGACGCACTTTACTACCACGCCGGTAAGGCAGGCATAGAATTTTCCGAGGAGGAGCAGCCCTTCGGCTACTGCGGCGTTATCAGACTGTTTGAAAGACTCGACAAGGCTCTTACGGACTTTAAGGAGGGTACAAACCGTTGAAAAAGCTTTTGAAATATATTTCTCCCTTCGCTCCCGACAACTCCGGAGCGGCAGCCGTTCTGTACGAGCTTGGAGGTATCGTGGTCATCTGCGACGCAGGCGGCTGCGCAGGAAACGTATGCGGCTTTGACGAGCCAAGGTGGTTTGAAAAAAGATCCGCTCTTTTCAGCGCAGGACTCCGTGATATGGACGCTATTCTGGGCAGAGACGACAGGCTTGCGGAAAAGCTCGCAAAGGCTGCCGGACAGATCGGCGCCCCGTTCACGGCGATCATCGGCACTCCCGTCCCTGCGGTGATAGCCACCGACTACAGGGCGTTAAAACGTCTGAGCGAAAGGAAAACAGGACTGCCCGCCCTTGCGGTAGATACCACAGGTACAAGCTATTACGATAAGGGTGAGGAAAAGGCGTATATGGAGCTTTTCAAGACCTTTTCCACCGGCGGAACGCCAAAGAAGGGAAAAGTCGGCGTTATCGGCGCCACTCCCCTCGATCTAAGCATGACGACGCCTGATGCGCTTATTTCCGCACTGAAAAAGCTGGGCTGCGATGAACCCGTATGCTTCGGGATGAACAGCGGACTTGAGGAAATAAAAGACGCAGGCAGCTGCGAAAAGCTGATTGCCATATCTCCCGGTGCGGTAAAGGCTGCTGAATATCTCAGCGAAAAATTTCATATACCATACGAAACAGGCTGTCCCGATCTTCTGGATATCGCATCAAAGCTCTCCCATAAAGCGGA
Organism: Ruminococcus sp.; assembly: GCA_017626015.1. Taxonomy (GTDB): domain Bacteria; phylum Bacillota; class Clostridia; order Oscillospirales; family Ruminococcaceae; genus Hominimerdicola. The sequence goes on along the minus strand of JAGAJO010000001.1, from coordinate 247,437 downwards.
GGGGAAAAGGATCCTTATCGTCCACCAGCAGTTTGCGGCAAATTCATTAAGGTCGGAGATACTTAGCAGGATATCCTGCGATATAACCTGCGCAAGCTGGTTTATGACCGACAAGCGCTATATGGAGCAACAGGATCTTCACATTCCCGACGAGGAGACCTTCGCAGAAAAGGTGCAAAGCGGCGGATATGACATTGTTATCGCCGATATCTCCCTTAAAAGAGCCGTAAAGGATTTTAAAGGCGAATGGATAGACTATCCTCATTTTGCCGTATCTGGACGTCTTGCCGGGAAGGCTTTCGGGTGATAAAATGCAGACTGTGGTAATCAGAATATACGGAATAGTTCAGGGCGTGGGGTTTCGCCCGTTTGTTGCAAGAACGGCTGAAAAGTACGGTATTGCCGGCTCCGTGGCAAATAAAGGCTCTTATGTGGAGATACTGGCGGAGGCAGAGAAGGCGGAGCTTGATAAATTTATCGAGGAAATAAAAAAACGTCCGCCTGAACGTTCGGCAGTGCTGTCAGTAGACGTAAGGGATCGGGAGGAGAAATTAAATTCCAGCCGATTTGAAATAACCGAAAGCGAAAAGGAATACGGAGACATTTTTGTTTCTCCCGACATTGCAATGTGCGAAAGCTGCCGCAGAGAGCTATTTGACCCTTCGGACAGGCGGTATCTTCACCCGTTTATAAACTGCACCCAGTGCGGACCGAGACTTACTATCCTGAAGTCAATGCCCTACGACAGGGAACGCACCAGCATGGGGAAATTTCCTATGTGTGAAAAATGCTCGCAGGAATATCATTCTCCTCTTACCAGACGGTACGACGCCCAGCCTGTGTGCTGCAACGAATGCGGACCGCAGGTATTTATCCTGGGTACGGACATTAAAAACTCCGATGCAATAACCCTTGCAAGGCGTGAGATAATGGCGGGAAAAATAGCCGCCATAAAAGGTATCGGCGGCTTTCACCTTTGCTGCGATGCGAAAAACCCGAACGCCGTTCAGAGACTGCGGAGGCTGAAAAGCCGTCCCATGAAGCCCTTTGCGCTTATGATGAAGGATATGGATACCGTCAGACGTGAATGCATCGTTGAAGAAGGGCAGGAAAAGTATCTTGACGGCTGGCAGAAGCCCGTGCTTCTTCTTGCCAAAAGAAAAAACACAAGTCTTTGTCCCGACATTTCCCCGGGGAATCCCACGGTGGGGGTAATGCTGCCATACGCTCCGCTGCAGCAGCTGCTGTTTGACTATCCTGACGGAACAGAGATGAGCGACTGTCTTGTCATGACCAGCGCAAACGCCAAGGGCGCTCCCATTTGCAGGTGCGATGAGGATGCCGTAAAGGAGATCTCAGCATTCTGTGATCTGATCCTTACCCACAACAGAGATATCCTTCTTCGGGCAGACGACTCCGTCGCCGACTGGCTTTTCGGAAAGCCGTATATGATAAGGCGTTCAAGGGGCTTTGCCCCCCTGCCTATAATGCTTGAAAATCCCGGCGGTCATGTGCTTGCAGTGGGCGGGGAGCTGAAAAACACCTTCTGCATAGGCAAAAACGGACTTCTTTATCCCTCGCCGTATGTTGGTGACATGGCGGATATACGCACCGTTACAGCGCTGGGACAGTCTGTGGACAGAATGTGCGAGCTGCTGGAAACAACTCCGGAGCTTGCGGTATGCGATCTTCACCCCAAGTATAATACGACCGTCTTTGCAGAGGAATATGCAGAGAAAAAGGGTATACCGCTGGTAAAGATACAGCATCATTACGCTCACATTTTGTCATGCATGGCGGAAAACGGCTGCAATGAAAAAGTCATAGGCGCAGCCTTTGACGGCACAGGATTCGGAACTGACGGTACGGTATGGGGCGGAGAATTTCTGGTATGCGACTACAGCGGCTTTGAACGGGCAGGACATATACGCCCCTTTACGCAGGCTGGAGGAGACGCTTCCGCAAGGGAGGGCTGGAGGATAGCTGTACAGCTCCTATACTCAGCTCTCGGAGATAAGGCGGAGGATCACTGCGTAAGGCTGGGTCTGTGCGACAGGCAGACGTTCCGTATACAAAAAGCAATGGCGGGCAGAAATATAAACTGCGTAAGCTCCACCTCCTGCGGACGTCTTTTTGACGGCATTTCAGCAATACTGGGAATACGCAAAGCCTCCACCTTTGAGGGCGAGGCTTCCATGGCGCTGGAGTTTGCGGCTGAGGAATATCTTGGATCAGAGCCTTCGGCGGAAAATGACTATACTCCGGCGGAAAAGCTTCTTACCGTATGCGGCAGCGGCTTTGAGCTTTGCACGGATATTCTTGCCGTAAAAATAACGGAAGCTTTCCTTGATGGCGTATCGGCAGGAGAGCTTGCGCTGTATTTTCACTGCGTTCTGGCAGACATGATAAAGGCAGGCTGCGAAAGGATCCGCAGCGATACGGGTCTTGGCATATGCGCCCTCAGCGGGGGAGTTTTCCAGAACAGACTGCTTGTACGTCTTACAAAGCAGCGGCTTGAAGCGGCAGGGTTCAGGGTCCTGCTGCACAGCCTTATCCCCCCGAATGACGGAGGAATAGCTTTGGGACAGGCTGCATACGGTCTTATGAACGGTCTTCCGGAAAGATCAAATAATTTATAAAGAGAGGTAATAAATATGTGCGTAGGTTTATCGGCAAAGGTAGTAAGCGTTAACGACGGCACGGCTGTCATTGATGCAAGCGGAGCAAAAAGAAGCGTCTCGGCAGATCTTATCGAGGATCTGGAACCGGGAGATTATGTAATGGTACACGCAGGAGCGGCGATCGCAAAGATCACCAAAACCGATGAGGAGGAAGCGGACGAGGTAATGGAGGAGCTGCTATGAACGGCGCCAGACAGTCCGCAAAGGACATCATAACCTCCTACAGCGGCAGACCGCTGAGGATAATGGAGGTCTGCGGCACTCATACCCACGAGATCTTCCGTCTGGGAATAAGAAAAATTCTCCCGCCGCAGATCGAGCTTATCTCGGGTCCCGGCTGTCCTGTTTGCGTAACGCCGGTAGGATTTATCGACGAGGCTGTTTATCTTGCTCTTGAAAAGGACTGCGAGATATGCACCTTCGGCGACCTGATAAGAGTGCCCGGCTCACAAATGAGCCTTGCGGGCGCAAGATCAAAGGGTGCAAAGGTCAGGGCTGTATACTCTCCTATGGACGCTGTCGATATCGCAAAGGAGGATCCCGACAAACAGGTGGTTTTTCTGGCGGTAGGCTTTGAGACCACAACTCCCTCCGCCTGCCTTGCGGTGGAAAAGGCAAAAGCCGCAGGACTTAAAAACTTTTCTGTTTTAGGGGCGAACAAGACGATGCCCAACGCATATCAGGCGCTTAAGGGCAGCGCAGACGCATTCCTTTATCCCGGACACGTCAATGCTATAACAGGTACTAAGGTCTGCGAGGAGCTTTGCGGTCAGGGCGTCTCTGGAGTTGTGACAGGCTTTACTGCCTCAGAGCTTCTGACTGCTCTTGCGGTAACGGTCAGCCTTTTGCAAAAGGGCGAACCATTTTTCAGAAACTGCTACCCCAGAGTGGTAAGACCGGAGGGAAGTCCTGCAGCACAAAGGCTTGTGGAAAAGATCATGCAGCCCTGCGACAGCGAATGGAGAGGTCTGGGCGTTATCCCCGGATCGGGACTTGTACTTCGCAGCGAATATGCAGAGTTTGATTCCCGCATAAAATACGATATCCCGAAAATCACAGGCAGACCGAATCCGGGATGCCGCTGCGGAGATATACTTCAGGGAAAATGCAAGCCGTCGGACTGTCCTCTTTTCGGAAAGCTCTGCACCCCCGGTCAGCCGGTGGGAGCCTGCATGGTTTCCGGCGAGGGAGCCTGCTCAGCGTATTATCAGTACGCAACATAAACTTTCTCAGGTAATGTGAGGAATATATAATGAAATATGAAAAAAACGACCCCGTCCGATTGACTGCGGACGGGACGGCGATAGAAGCTATCGATCAGACGCTGCTGCCAAACAGATCAAAAACGATCAGACTGCGTAATGCGGAGGAAATATGCGAAGCGATAAAAAAGCTGCGGGTAAGAGGAGCGCCGTGTATAGGAATATGTGCGGCTTACGGGATTTACATATGCGCACGCAGGATAACTACGGACAACAGCGAGGAATTTTTTAATGAGCTTAGTCTGGCAGCCGGGAAGATCGCAGGAGCAAGACCTACTGCGGTAAATCTTTCGTGGGCGGTAAGCAGAATGATGAGAAAGGCAGAAGAAAACCGCACAAGACCCCGTGAGGAGCTTATTTCGATACTTAAAGCGGAAGCAGAGTCTATCCACGGGGAGGATATTGAGACCTGCCGTGTTATGTCCGAGTTCGGGCTTACCCTTATGCGGGACGGCGACAGCGTGCTTACCCACTGCAACGCAGGAGCGCTTGCGACCTCACGCTACGGCACGGGTCTGGGAACTCTCCTGCTGGGAGCGGAAAAAGGATATAGATTCCACGCCTATGTGGACGAAACAAGACCGCTTTTGCAGGGGGCAAGACTGACCTCCTATGAGCTTTCAAATGCGGGTATCGAAACCACTCTTATCTGCGACAATATGGCAAGCTACGTCATGTCCAAGGGACTTGTAAACGCCGTGTTCGTAGGCTGTGACAGGGTTGCAGCAAACGGCGATACCGCAAATAAAATAGGCACGTCGGGACTTGCTGTGCTGGCAAAGCATTACGGAGTTCCGCTCTATGTGTTCTGTCCGTTTTCAACTATCGACACGGACTGCAAAACAGGCGATGATATCGAAATAGAAATGCGTGACGGCGACGAGATCAAAAAAATGTATTTTGAAAAGCCCATAGCTCCCGACAGCGTGGAATGCCTTAATCCTGCGTTTGACGTTACTCCTGCGGAGCTTATAACGGCTATCGTTACAGAGAGAGGGATATTTTATCCGCCTTTTGATTTTGAGGAAGAAAAATGACAAAGAAAAGAGGTACTCAGATGATAAGATTTTATAACGGCAAGGTAATAACAATGCGGGACGGCATAACTCCTGAGAATATCGAGGTGTGGACTGATAACGACAAAATAGCCTTTGCGGGAACTCCCACAGCGGAGGACTTACAGGGAAAAGCATTCGAGCGTGAATACGACCTTAAAGGCGATCTGCTTATGCCTTCCTTTAAGAACGCTCATACCCATTCGGCTATGACGTTCCTGCGTTCGTATGCCGACGATCTGCCTTTGCAGGAGTGGCTGTTTCAACAGATATTCCCTATGGAGGCTAAGCTTAACGGCGAATATGTCTACTGGCTCACAAAGCTTGCTATACTGGAGTACCTTTCAACAGGCTGTACAGCCGCATTCGATATGTACTTCGAGCTTGACGATTACGTTAAAGCCTGCACAGAAAGCGGTTTCAGGAGCGTTCTCTGCGGTGCGGTAAGCGGAGATGCTTCCAATGCCGAAAGACTTGAAAGCAACTATTTGAAATTTAAGGACTGTCACCCTCTTATCGGCTATATGTTGGGCTTCCACGCAGAATACACCTGTGATCCTGAGCTTTTAAAAGCCGTGGCGGAGCTTGCGGAAAAGTACAAAGCTCCCGTAGCGACCCACAACTCAGAGACCGAAAAGGAGGTCAGGGAGTGCGTGGAGAAGTACGGCAAAACTCCTACCGCTCTTTTCAATGAGCTTGGCATTTACAACTACGGCGGAGCAGGCTTCCACTGCGTTCATATGTCAGAAGAGGATCTGAAGATATTCAAGGATAAGGGCGTTTACGCAGTTCACTGTCCCGGCTCTAACGTAAAGCTTGCAAGCGGTATCGCTCCCATTACTAAAATGCAGGAAATGGGTATCAATGTTGCGCTTGGTACGGACGGTCCTGCAAGCAACAACTGTCTCGATATGTTCAGAGAAATGTTCCTCATGACGGGTCTGCAAAAGATTGCGGATAAAAACGCCGCAGCCTGTCCCGCAGATACCGTGCTGAAAGCGGCGACGGTAAACTCCGCAAGAGCAATGGGACTGGGTGACTGTGACGTTATCACCGCAGGCAAGCAGGCAGACTTAGTCGTTATAGACCTTATGCGGCCAAATATGCAGCCGCTCAACAATATCGGCAAGAACATAGTTTACAGCGGCTCCAAGGAAAATGTAAAGCTTACAATGTGCGCAGGTAAGATACTCTACGAAAACGGTGAATTTAACATAGGGGAGGATCCCGGAAAGATCTATGAACAGGCTAACAGCATCATCAGAAAAATGACGGAGAATTAAAACAAGAACCGGACGAATCTTTCGCCCGGTTTTTTCTGATCTGTACTCAGCTTTTTGCCTCGTACCAGCTTTGTCCCTCACCTACGTCTACCGTAAAGGGAACGGAAAGCCTGACTGCGTTTTCCATTTCCTCCTTTAGTATCTCAGCCGCCCTGTCCTTATCCGACAGCGACGCTTCAATGATAAGCTCGTCGTGGACCTGAAGTATCAGCCTTGCGTCAAGCTTCTCCGACCTCAGACGCCTGTAGACCTTGACCATTGCTATCTTTATAATGTCGGCAGCCGCACCCTGTATGGGAGCGTTCATCGCCGCTCGCTTTCCGAAAGCCTGCATCACCTTGTTTGAAGCGGAAAGCTCGGGAATGTATCTTCGTCTGCCGAAAATAGTCGTAACATATCCGTTTTTCAGCCCGTCGCTGACGGTCTTTTCCATAAACTCCGATACCTTTGGGAAGTTGTCAAGATAGTTCTGGATATATTTCTTTGCCTCCGGAACAGAAACGCCTATATCCTTGGACAGAGAAAACGCTCCTATCCCATAAATTATACCGAAATTTACAGCCTTTGCGGCAGAACGCATTTCGGGCATAACAAAATCCTCGGGGATATCAAATACCTGCGAAGCGGTCATTGTGTGTATATCCCTGCCCTCCGCAAAGGTCGCCTGCATATTTTTATCGCCGCACACTGAAGCAAGAACTCTCAGCTCGATCTGACTGTAATCTGCGTCAAGCAGTGTGAAGCCCTCCTGCGCAACAAAAAATTTACGCATATTCCGACCTATCTCTTTACGCACGGGAATATTCTGCATATTAGGCTCGGTGGAGGATATCCTTCCCGTTCTGGTCTCAGTCTGCTTAAAAACGGAATGCACCCTGCCGTCCGCCCTGATCTCCTTAAGCAGACCGTCAACATAGGTGGAATTAAGCTTTGTAAGCGTCCTGTACTCCAGAATAAGAGGAATGATCGGGTGCTTGCCTGCAAGGGATTCCAGCACCTCCGCATTGGTCGAGTAACCGGATTTGGTTTTCTTTTTTGCGGGGAGTCCAAGCTTTTCAAAAAGCACCTCGCCCAGCTGCTTGGGAGAGGAAATATTAAACTCTCCACCGGAATACATATATATTTCTTCCGTTAAAGCTGAGATCTTTTCTTTCAGATCCTCTCCGAACTGCTTTATACCGTCTGTGTCCGCCTTGACTCCGTAATGCTCCATAGAGGCTAGGACCTCGCACAGCGGCAGCTCCACATCGTTGTAAAGCTCAAGCATCTCCGTCTGCTCCAGCTGCATTTTCAGATTTTCCGCCAGCGACGGAAGGGAAGAAACATCCGCATACTCTCCCATATCGGAACGATACATGACCTTATAGGTAAGACAAAGGTTTTCCGCCGTATATTCGCTGGACTGAGAGTTGAGAAGATACCCCGCCAGATCGCAGGCAAATGTCAGACCTTCAAGCTGTCTGCCGCTGTCAAAAGCGAATCTGTAAGCGGTTTTCCCCTCAAATGTGATCTTTTTGCAGGGCGACCCTAAGAAGTCAAGTATCAACCCGGCATCTTCGGAGGTATATATCCTGTCCCCGCACAGAACGGAAAGCTTTCCCTCCGAAAAAACAAACGAAGCAGTCATATCCCCGGAAAAGCCAGCAATATCCTCAGAGGAAAGGGTGCCGACCTCATATTTAGGCATATCCTTCAGTTTAAGCCTGACCTCGTTTTCATCTGCTGAGGATCCCGTTTTTCCCGTAAGCTCCAGCCTTTCCATAAGTCTCAGCATTTCAAGCTCCGCCAGAAGCTTTTTGGCGCCCTCAACGTCAGGCTCTCCCAGCTTATAAAACTCCACCGATCTCTCCACAGGAGCGTCAAGGCATATCTCGGCAAGGAAATGACTGTCGAATGCGTCCTGTCTGCCGCTCTCCAGCTTTTTTCTGACTGAGGGAGTCAGCTCCAGAGCGTTCAGATCCTCGTAAAGCTTTTCCACAGAACCGCACTGCCTGATTATCGAAAGGGCAGTTTTTTCACCGATACCCTTGACCCCAGAAATATTGTCGGAGGAGTCTCCCATAAGCGCTTTTACCTCGATCATCTGTATGGGTGAAACCCCGTACTCCTCCATTATCCTTTCGGGAGTGTATATCTTGGTCTCTCTTGTACCCGCAAGATACACTGTCACCTTATCGGATACAAGCTGAAAGCTGTCCCTGTCACCGGTCAGAATAACGCAGCTGTCAGACGAATCCGCCGCAGCCTTGGAAAGAGTGCCTAAAATATCGTCAGCCTCATAGCCTTCGCATTCCACGATCCTGATCCCCAGCAGTGTTAAAAGCTTTTTTATGATCGGCATCTGCTGCGCAAGCTCTTCGGGCATACCCTTACGGTTAGCCTTATATGAAGCGTTCGCCTTGTGACGGAAGGTCGGCGCACGCAAATCGAACGCCACTGCCACGCAGTCGGGCTTTATCTCCGCCGTTTCTTTAAGGTATATATTCATAAATCCCGTAAGAGCGTTAGTAAATATCCCCTTGGAATTTGTGAGCATCTTTACTCCGTAAAACGCTCTGTTCATTATACTGTTACCATCGATCGCCAGCAGCTTCATATCCGCACCTCTTATTAATTGATTGTTTATATCGGATAAGCCTTTCGCTTTATCCGCACACGACATACTTATCCTTGGGAAAACAGGTAAGACAAAGCGGTCATACCCGTCTCTGCCGTAAATTGCCTGTAACCATAATATCCCCCGGAAAACGCTTCAGATACTTTGCCCTGCTTACTCTTTCCGATCCTTTTCAAGCAGACGTGCATAAAGCTCTCCCTTGGAAAAACCCGTTGCCTTGGCTATCTGTCTGCAGGCGTCTGCTCCCCTCATGCCCCTGGAGACAAGCTCTTCCACCTGTTTTAAAGCGTCCTCCGGCGTCTCTGCCGGAACAAGCTGAGCCTCGTCCGCACCCTCTATTACAAGCACGAACTCGCCCTTGGGCTTATTTTCGGAGTAATACTCCGCCGCAGCAGAGATCGTCGTCCTGATTACCTCCTCATGGAGCTTTGTAAGCTCTCTGCAAAGAGATATCTTTCTGTCCCCGAAATAGTTAAGCATATCCTTGAGCGTAGCCTCCAGCTTGTGAGGAGCCTCGTAAAATATCAGCGTATCGGTGCAGTTCTTTACTGCGGCAAGATGCTCGAACCGCTGTTTTTTTGCCGTGGACAGGAATCCCTCAAACTGAAATCTCGATGTGCTTAATCCGCTTACCGCCAATGCCGAAACTGCCGCAGAGGGACCGGGTACCACACGGACGCTTACTCCGTTTTCGCTGCAAAGCTTTACCAGCGGCTCTCCGGGATCGGATATGCAGGGCATTCCCGCATCGGTGACGACTGCGGCGTTTTCTCCGGACAAAATACGGCTTAAAACCGACTCCCCCGCCTGCCTTGCGTTATGCTCGTGATAGCTCACCAGCGGAGTTTTTATATCAAAATAATTCAGCAGCTTTGCGGTAACTCTGGTATCCTCGGCGCAGATAAAATCCACATTTTTAAGAGTTTCCACCGCCCTGAAGGTCATATCCCCCAGATTGCCTATAGGCGTTCCCACAACATACAGTATCCCCATTTACAGCTCCTTAACTACAGCCTTACCGTTTATCATTACCAGCGCAGGGGAGGACATGACCTCGAAGGGACTTCCGTCAAATAAAACGAAATCGGCGTCCTTACCCACCTCTATGGAACCTGTCCTGTCAAATATCCTGCCTATTTTTGCAGGGATCTTAGTTATCGCACGGAGTCCGTCGTAAAAGCTCAGACCGTTCTTCACGGCAATACCTACCGTCAGCGGGAGATACTCCACGGGAGTTTCGGAATGATCCGTGCATATAGCCACGTCTATACCGTTTCTGGTAAGCACGGCGGCATTTTCGGGAGAAAGGTTGGCAAGCTCGGGCTTGCACCTGTCGCTGATGATAGGTCCTATTATACAGCTGGCGTTTTCCTCAGCAAGCTCCTCCGCCACAATGTGACCGTCTGTGCAGTGTACAAGGGTATAGTCCAGATTAAACTCGTTAGCTATTCTCACCGCCGTGAAAATATCGTCTGCTCTGTGACAGTGGAAATGTGCCGTGACCTCTCTGTTCAGCACGGGCAGCAGCGCCTCAGACTTCATATCGAAATCCGGCATATCGCTTTCCTCCTCCGCCGCAGAAATTGACGCACGGTATCTTACAGCCTTGAGCAGAGCCTCTCTTATAGTAGATGCGACCGCCATTCTGGTACAGGGGGAATCCTCCTTATCCATATAGGTTAGCTTTGGGTTTTCTCCCATGGAAAACTTCATGCCGACGGTTTTGATGAGCATTTTATCCACACGCTTGCCTGCGGTCTTGATAGCGGAGATCTCTCCTGCAATGGGATTTGTAGACCCCGGCGAAACAAGTACGGAGGTGATGCCTGCCTCCCTTGCCCGCCTGAATGAATAATCTATAGGATTTATCCCGTCGATGATCCTGAGCTGAGGAGTACACGGGTCAAATTCCTCGTTAAGATCCTCACCCTCCATGCCGACGCCGCTGGAGGTCAGACCAAGATGCGTATGAGCGTCTATAAAGCCCGGATAAAGCGTCAGACCCTCTCCGTCGATATCGTCCTCGGATATCTCCGAAGGAATACCGTGTGATACAGCCGTTATCCTGCCGTTTTCAAAAGTTACATATCCGTTGTCGATAATTTCCTCAGAATCGTTCATAGTGAAAATTTTTACGTTGGTAATGGTCATCAGCTTCAGATCCTTTCATTCGCATTAAGGCAAAAACGCCTTAAACAAGTTCAATAATATTGTATCATTTTTAAATAATGTTGTCAACATTTCGCTAAACGCCGTCCTCAAAAGAATTTATAAGACATTCGTTTATCCTGCCGAGGATCTCAATGACCTCCTCCCTGTCTTCATAGGAATGCCTTGTAAAAGCGTTGAACGAGCCTTGTATAAGAAAGGTCATCATCACGTTTTTGGCAAGATCGTTTTTGTAAGCGGGATATTTCTCGTATATGAGATTCCGCAGTCCTTGCTCCAGCTTGTTTATTAAATTTGTCCTGCGGCTGTCGGAAAAAAGTATGCTGAAAAGTCCGCTCTGAGAAATTATCACCTCCGTCAGCTCCCGGAAGCCTACGCTGGGATTGCTTATAAGCCATTCCGGGTGAGGCATAGAAGTGAGAACATTTTCTATAGCCTCGCTTTCCAGCTGCTCCGAAAGATCATATATATCCCTGTAGTGCTGATAAAAGGTTGCCTTGTTTATAAATGCAAGCTCCGAAAGCTCCCTTACCGTTATTTTCTCCAGAGGTTTTTTCGCCCGAAGCTCTATAAATGCGTTAACAATGCTCTTTCGTGTGCGCTGCACTCTCATATCCATAGATATTTCCTCCGTTTTGCGACTGATTTCGATTTCCGTCGCATATTTGACCAATGAAAAAAAATGACGGTTGAAATATGCGGACAGAATGCTGTATAATTATTATACAGCATAAAACAACTGATGTCAATTATCTTACGGTAGTATCGGCAGTATGACTGTGTATTACGGAGATACACCCAAACACGTTATCTGCGAGGCAGTGGATCTTATAATCAGTGCTGCCCTAAAATACACTTATAAGGAGAATCATAATATGGATATGTACGGCTTTTACACGGGAAAAATGTTTGACGCATACGAATTTTTCGGCTGTCACAGATGCGGAGGCGGCTGGATATTCCGCACCTTTGCCCCTGCGGCTGCAAGGATCTCGGTTATCGGAGAATTCAACGGCTGGAACGAGACCCCCATGCATAAGATATACGACGGCAACAGCTGGGAGGCGGAAATACCCAATGCCAAAGCAGGGGATATGTACAAATACAGGATCTACCGCCGTGACGGCTCTTTTATCGACCACTGCGACCCATACGGCTTCGGCATGGAGCTGAGACCGCATAACGCTTCCATTATAAGAGATCTTTACGATTACAGCTTTGACGATTCCCAGTGGATGAGATCACGCAGCGACTGCCGTGACAAGCCGCTGAATATCTATGAGCTTCACCTTGGCTCATGGAAAACCAACGACGAGGACGAGAACGGCTGGTATACATATTCTCAGCTTGCCGATCTGCTCATACCTTATCTTAAGGAAATGAGCTATAACTATATAGAAATACTCCCCGTAAGCGAGCATCCCTGCGACAATTCATGGGGCTATCAGATCACCGGATTTTACAGTCCGACTGCCCGCTACGGAACCATGAACAGCCTCAAGGAAATGATAGACAAGCTTCATCAAAACGGTATCGGCGTTATACTGGATTTTGTTCCGGTCCATTTTGCCGTTGACGACTACGCCCTTGCCAATTACGACGGAACTGCGCTGTACGAATATCCCAACAGCGATGTTGGAAACAGCGAATGGGGAAGCAGAAACTTTATCCATTCCAGAGGAGAGATACAGACATTTTTACAGTCTAACGCCAACTACTGGATAAAGGAATATCACTTCGACGGACTCAGAATGGACGCTATAAGCAACGCCGTTTACTGGCAGGGAGACGCCGCAAGGGGAGTAAACGGAAACGCCCTGAGATTTATTCAAAATATGAACGGCTGGCTGAAAAGCACATATCCGGGCATTATCCTGGCTGCGGAGGATTCCAGCGCTTTCAACGGCATCACAAAGCCCGTGGATCAGGGAGGTCTGGGTTTCGACTATAAATGGGATATGGGTTGGATGAACGATACCCTCAACTATTTCCGGGAAGATCCCGATGACAGAGAGCGTGACTATCACAAGCTTACTTTTTCAATGATGTATTTTTATTCCGAACGTTTCCTGCTGCCGCTCTCCCATGATGAGAACGTTCACGGCAAGGCTACCGTTCTTCAGAAAATGAACGGACAGTATGAGGAGAAGTTTCCGCAGGCAAGGGCTATGTATATGTATATGTTCGCCCATACCGGCAAAAAACTGAATTTCATGGGCGGAGAATTCGGTCAGCTGAGAGAGTGGGACGAAAAACGAGAGCAGGACTGGGATATTCTCACATACCCGGTACACGATGCCTTCAAGCGCTTTACGGCGGAGCTTAACAAGATCTATCTTAAATATCCTGCCCTTTACGCCGACGATTACAGCCCCTCGGGATTTCTGTGGACAGACTGCACGGGCAGAGACAAATGTATGTACGCCTTCCTGAGAAAGGGCGGCGGACAGACTATCCTTGCGGTGTTCAACTTTTCAGATACCGATTGCGGGGAATACAAGACAGATCTTCCCGGCTTTAAAAAGGCTACCCCCCTTATCTTCAGCAACTGGGAAAAATACGGCGGAAATATCCCCGAGAGCACGGAAGCTCTTGAAGTGGACAACGGCGTTCTGTCAGTTGACGCAGAAGCGTTTTCCGGAAAATATTTTCTTGTTGAGTAAACACCGGGAGCGGATCCGAAATTTTCCGGATCCGCTCCTTAAACATTTGCTTTGTTGTCTTCCCCCCCCGACGAATGTGGGGAGAGAAACATTGCTCGTTAATTTCCAAAATCTAATTTCCGTTAAAAATTTTCTGCTGCGGTTGACGGGAACTGCGTTTTGTGGTATAATATAATTTACATCGGAACATTAAATTCGGAAGGACAGTAAAATGAAAACCAATCAGCTATTTAAAACAAAATCAACTCTTTCCTTTGAGGTTTTTCCCCCGAAAAGCACTACCCCTGTGGAAAGCATATATGAAACCATAAACGAGCTGTCCGAGGTCAAACCGGACTTTATCAGCGTTACCTACGGCGCAGGAGGAAGCTCGAACAACGCAACTATCGGCATATGCGACGCTATCAAAAACAAATACGGTATCGAAGCCGTTGCTCATCTGCCCTGTATAAACCTGACAAAGCAAAAGGTCCTGTCGGAGCTTGAGGAGCTGAAAAAATACGGTATCGAAAATATCCTTGCCCTCAGAGGCGACATTAACCCCGACATTGCCCCAAAAGAGGATTTCCGCTACGCCTCCGAGCTTGTTGAATTTATCAGGGCAAACGGAGACTTTAACATTATCGGCGCCTGCTATCCGGAGGGTCACCACGAAGCCGCAAATGCTGTGGAGGATATCCGCAACCTAAAAATAAAGGTAGACGCAGGCTGCTCTCAGCTTATAACCCAGCTTTTCTTCGACAACGAATTTTTCTATTCTTTCCGTGAAAAAGCGGCTATCGCCGGGATAAACGTCCCGATAGAAGCAGGCATCATGCCTGTAACAAACAAAAAACAGATCGAGCGCATGGTTACTCTCTGTCATGCAACGCTGCCGAAAAAGTTTATCACCATAATGGAAAAATACGAAAACAACCCCATTGCAATGAGAGATGCAGGCATCGCCTATGCGGTATCTCAGATAGTAGATCTTATCGCCAACGACGTTGACGGCATACATCTGTACACAATGAATAATCCGTATATTGCAAAAAAGATCTGCGGATCTGTGCAAAGTCTTTTTGACAGCTGACCGCAGCTATTAATTTCGCAGATATCGGTTATAATAATAGACCGGTTCAATAACCGCAGAAATACCGTAAAAGGACAAGCCGGACGGTATACCGCAGGTTATTGAACAGGTCTGATAAAGCGATCCCGAAAGGAGGAATTTCAAATGGCATTTACAGTAACAAAGGACACTGTTATCGGAGACATCATGGACGCCGACGAAAACACAGCTCCCTACTTCATGGAAATGGGTATGCACTGTCTTTACTGTCCATCCTCAAGAGGCGAAACTCTTGAACAGGCGTGCGCTGTTCACGGCGTAAGCTGCGACGAGCTTATTGCAAAGCTCAATGCTCACTTTGCAAAGTAAAGGCGTATCCGTCAGAAATGCTGCGAATTTTAAGGCTGCTTTTTGCAGCCTTGATTTTTTGTGATCTCTCAGACTTCCTTCGATAATTCAAATCTGATCGACTCAGCCGTTTTCAGCATTTCTGCGGCAAGCTCTGACTTTTCCCCGGAACCGAGCATGCCCCTTCCCGCAGTTTCAAGTCTGAACGCCTGACGTTCGAGATAAGCTCTTCCGTCTGGAGAATCCGCCGAGACCAATCCGCAGTAAAGATAACGAAGATCGCAGCTGTAGGACGGCTTTTCTCCCGTATAAACAGCCTGCATTACCGAGTATACAAACCTTCCCTCCTGACTGGGAAGCTCTTTTTTTATCTCAAAGCAGTTGTCGTAAAGCCACTTTCTCAGAACATCCCACTTTGTCATTGGCTGTAAAACAAGATTTACCCTGTTTTTCCTGACCCATTCAGCACGGGAAAGGATATCAGCTATAAGCTCTCCGCCCATTCCGGCTATGGAAATATCCGTTATCCCATTGCTGTCAACGCTGTCAAGACCGTCTGACAGAACAGTTTCAATGCTGTTTTCCAGTCCCGACCGGGATATATGCTCTTTTGCGCTCTGCAACGGCTTTTCAGCAACGTCGCAGGCGAGAGCGGTTTTGCATAGTCCGTTTTTTACCATATAGCAGGGGAGATATCCGTGGTCTGTGCCTATATCGGCAAGCCTGTCGCCGACGCATAATGCGGCGCAGGTAAGCAGTCTTTTGTCCATTATAAAGATCCTTTGAAATTATTTGCGGGATGATCCCGCAGATTTTATTATACTTTATTTCCGTTCAAAATGCAATATACTAAAAAAATTTCTCTGTGCTTGCCAACCCCATGAATTTCTGATACACTATATATACAGAATGCATTCGGAGGTAGGTTATGGACAAACACACAGCGGACAGCCTTATTTCACAGTACCGGAATAAAATATTCGGATTTGCGCTGAGCAAGCTGAGGGACTACTCACAGGCGGAGGAGCTTGCGGCGGAAATATCCTGTCAGACGTATCTTTCTTTTCTGCGGGCGGACAATATCCCCAATCCCGACGGATATGTATACAGAATATCAAAGAACGTTCTTGCAAACTTCCTGAAAAAAGAGAAAGGAGCATATTCCGAGGATATTTCACAGCTTTCGATCCCCCACTACGATGACACTCAGGAAAAGCTTGAAAATATTGAAACATTAAACCGTCTGAGGAGCGAGATAGGCTATCTCACCCGACGTCAGCGGACTATCGTCTATATGTTTTACTACGAAAAGAAAACAGTTTCGCAGATAGCCTCCGCTCTGGGTATTTCCTCTGGTACTGTAAAATGGCATTTGTCCGACGCACGAACGACCTTGAAGGAGGGTATTGAAATGAACGAAAATCCAACTGCATCTGTTAACCCTATCAAATTCATATCTATGGGACACGACGGCTCTCCCGGAACTACCGGTGATACGTCAAACATTTTCAACACACGTTTAAAACAGAATATTGCCTTTTCCTGCTACTGGAAATCCAAGACCATAGAGGAGATCGCCCGGGAGCTGAGCGTTCCCGTAAGCTATGTTTCGGACGAGATGAAAATACTGGAGGAATACGGCTACATTGACAGGCAGGACAAGTCTGCAAATCCTAAATATCTTACAAATATGTACATTACGGACGAACGTCTTTTTGACAGCAGCGAAAGCAAGCTGTGTCAGCAGGCGGCGGAGTACCTTGCAGAAAACTTCTATACAAAGGTTCTGGCGGACTTCGACAGCTCCGAGGACTGCTACGGATTTAAATGCGACGGAAACGACAGAAATTTTATGAAGTACAACCTTATAATGCTCTGCCACAGATTTCTTTTTGAAGCATACGACAATAACGTATATGATAAATTTTCGGTAAAACGTCCCGACGGCGGTGATTTTATAGCGCAGGCAACTGTATCTGACGACTGCCGTCAGCCGCAGGATAATATCCCGAAGCCCGAATATTGGTGCTGCGGCTATATGACGAGAAATCACCGCATAAGTCAGGCAACAGACAGCGATACAAAAAACATAGAAGAGCTGTGTTCCATACAGATAAACTGCAAATTTACCGACCGTGACGGCGGCTGGCGTGAAAATGAGTGGCAGGACTGGGCAAGCCTGTACAAATTTGTAACCGAAGGCAAGGACAGTCTTTACCACGAGGAATACAAGCGTATATGCGACAAGGGCTACATTTTTGAGGACAGAAATCAGGTAATGACCCTTGAGAGCGACAGCGACGATCAATGGAATATCATCAGAGATCATATTCTCCAAAAGATTGCCGTTCCCCATGAGATCAAGGAATATTCCGACGAATTTGACCGTAAAATATACGAGATCAACCGAAAGAATTACCCTCCTCATATGCAGGAGCTTGTCAAAGCATACAGCAAGGGCGGACTGATGTCGGGACAAATCATTCCCAGAGTTACCGACGCTCTTCTCAAAAAGGGACTTTTACAGCCTCTCACCCCACAGCAGAAAAAAGCCGTTTTCTCAGTTATGGTATACAAAATGCCGTTATGATCAAAAAGCGAAAGTCCTCACAACGGGGACTTTCGCTTTATCTGCATTTTACAAAGAAAAACGCCGCAGATCTCTGCGGCGTTAAACATTCAGTAAAATTATCGGATCACTGCTGCTCCTTCATCTTAGCAAAGCACTCGCTGCAGTATACAGGTCTGTCCTCCCTGGGCTTGAAAGGAATAACAGCCTCTCCGCCGCAAGCTGCGCAAACTGCGGTATACATCTGTCTTTCGGACTTGGAAGCCGCCTTTCTTGCGTCTCTGCACGCCTTGCATCTCTGCGGCTCATTTACAAAGCCTTTTTCAGCGTAAAACTCCTGCTCACCTGCTGTGAAAACAAATTCGTTTCCGCAGTCTTTACATACTAATGTCTTGTCTTCGTACATAACTCTTACCTCGTTATAATAAAATTGTGCCTAGTCGGACTCGCACCGACACCTTTGTTAAACAACGCTCTGCAATTAAGCTATACGGCCATAAAACTTTTTTGCGCTATCCCAACAGTGATTTTAACTTACGCCTGACCCTCTGCATCGCGTTGTCCACGGCTTTTACCGGAAGACCCGAGGTTGATGCTATCTGATTGTAAGACATATCCTTTAAAAACAATTGAAATACCTGCCACTCCTGCTCCGAAAGGGCAGAAGAAATTTTCGTGTAAAGCTCGTTCATTCTCTCCTGTTCGATAACGATATTCTCAGGAATGTCATCATCGCTGACTCCCACAAATTCCTCAAGCTCACTGTCGGAAATATCCGCAGCGTCACTCATGCTGTTCTTGCCAAGGGAAGAGATCATACGATTTTTTATACACACCGACGCATAGGACGAAAATGAAGCTCCCATATCCGGACGGTAGCCCTGAACTGCCCTCATAAGCCCCATAAGCCCCTCCTGCATCAGATCGTCGCTGAGCGCAGGAGCCAGCTTTTTTGCCGTCATCTCAACCGTACCCATGTACCGTGCGATAAGCTCTGACGCAGCGTCCTTTTCATCTCTCGCTTTAAGCGCAAGCTCTTCATCGCTGAGCTCATTAAACATATTATGCACCGCCGCCTCATAGTACAAATAATACAAATTGATATACACATATGATATCATTTTTTGAATAAAAAGTCAAGGAAATAAAAAAAATTAAACGAGCAACATGAAATTTTTGTAACAACCCACATATTTCAGCTGTTTTCTTTGTGATTTTCCACAATATAACGAACAGGGAGCGGCAAAGCTGCCGCTCCCCTTATAATTACATTATATACTATTGCTCGGTACAGTATTCCGCCCTGCCCTTGGAGAAAATATCTCCTCCGTAACAGTCGTCCGCAACGATAAGCGGAAAGTCCTCAACATAAAGCTTTTTCACAGATTCGCAGCCCAGATCCTCAAAAGCAACTACCTCGCAGGATCTTATGCAGTTGCAGACAAGCGCACCCGCTCCGCCAACTGCGCACAGGTAAACAGCTTTATTTCTGACAACGGCGTCCCTGACCTCCTGAGAACGTTCTCCCTTTCCGATCATTCCGCCCAATCCAAGATCCAGCAGTCTCGGAGCAAATCTGTCCATTCGTCCAGACGTGGTAGGTCCGCAGGAGCCGATCGGCTTGCCTTCCGGCGCAGGAGTGGGACCCGCATAATATATCACAGCATTTTCAAGAGGAACAGGCAACTCTTTACCTTCGTCAAGCAACGCAGCAAATCTCTTATGTGCGGCGTCTCTCGCAGTGTAAACAACGCCTGTCAGCAGGATCTTATCCCCACATCTCAGCTCACCGCTTCTTGCCTTAAGCTCCTCCGCCCTGATTTTTCTGATCCCGGACATATTATCCCTCTTCGCCGTCGCTTACAAGCTCCAGTGCATCGTCGATAAGGTCTCTTGCGGTATTTACTCCGCCGATACTGCTTCCATACAGGTCGTTAAGGGATGTAACAAGCTTCTGCACCGTTTCGCTGAGAGATGTAAACTGATTCTTTACAGCCTCTCTGATCTCTGCGGAATCCGATCTGATAGACGCTGCCTGAGCCTTAGCGTCCTCAACTACCTTTTTAGCCGTTGCATTGGCTTCGCCGGTGACCTTCTGAGCATTGGCGTTGGCCTCGCCTGTTACTCTGGCAGCCTCCTCCTTAGCCTCCTTGGTAACTCTGGCAGCCTCGGCGTAAGCAGAGCCTGTTACCTGCTCGGCTTCCTTCTTTGCGGCAGCCGTCATAGCGTCAGCGCTGGATTTTGCACTCTCCATAGTAGTAGTAGCCTCAGTCTGTGCATTGGAAACAAGCTTCTGAGCCTGAGCGTTAGCATCTGCAAGAACCTGCTCCTGAAGCTGCTGAGCCTCGTCCTCCATTTGCTTTGCAGCCTTTTTAGCCTCCTGAACTACCCTGTTGGCGGTATTCTGAGCCTCGATAAATACGCTTCCGAGGTCGAAAGAAGGCGTAGCCGAACCCGCATTTGCCTCAGCGGTCTCCAGCTTTTCCTTAAGATCCTCGATCTCAGCCTTGTTCTTTTCGATCTCTGCGTCCTTCTCCGAGATCTGCTGCTCGTAATCTGCGACCCTTACTTTCATGGTATCGGTGGAAGCCATAAGCTCTGCGATCTTATTCTTTGCCTCTTCTACCTTTTTCTTTGACTCTTCAAGCTGATTCTCCAGCTCCTTCTTGCCCTCAAAATCCTGCTTCTGAGCGGCGTCACCCTGCTTTTCAAGGCGCTCGATGACCTCATTCTGGTCTTTTACCTTTTCTTCGAGCTGATAGATCTTAGAAGTCAGATCGTCAACATAAGCAAGAACATCCTGCTTGTCGAAGCCTCCAACTCGTACAGTTCTCAAATAACCATTGCTAGCCATTTTTATTCCCTCCAATTATGATCATTAATATTTATTTTTATTATACTATAAATTAAATGTTTTTTCAACACATTTACTGCATTTTCAAAAAATTCATTATTCCATACAATTTGGCTCACATTTTTTGTTTATTTTGCCTTGCAATTTTTTCTTTAACAGTTCTTATGTATATATTATATCAAATTATTTTGCAAATTGCAAGTGCTTTTTCAAAAAAAGTTATTGTAATTTGCAGGTTTAGCAAAACTGAACCGAGTTCAAATAAACATTTCGGGTATCTTCACCCTTTTTTATAAAATAAACAAAGACGAACCGTAAACGATCCGCCTTTGCATCATAAATATTCGTTATATTAAGATCCTACTTATTCTTGAACACATTAAAAATGTCGTCGTAAATATCCGTGTTGTCCGCAGCCTTTACGCCTGCCTTATACATTGCCTCGGCGTCCGCCTTTTTATCCTCCTCTGTCTTTGAGAAAGCGTTGAAGGTTTTCTGGGGAGCGGGAGCCGGCTCCTCGACCGTATCCTGTCTGTCAATAAAATCCGCAGCGATAACGGTAACGTCCATGCTGTCCTTGCTGTCGGGATCGGTTCCGTTGCCGAAGATTATCTCTGCGCCGTCATCGGCAGCATCGGCGATCGCAGCAGTAAGCTCGTCCATATCGCTGATAAGCAGATCCTCGGACATAGTAACGTTAACGATAAGTCTCCTTGCACCGCGGATAGAGGTTTCAAGTATCTTGGAAGCGATGACCTGATCCACAATATCCTGTACCTTATCCTTGCCCTCGCCGTGACCGATAGCAATGTGCGCTCTTCCGGCGCCCTTGAGAATAGTGGTAACATCGGCAAAGTCAACGTTGATCTCATCATGTCTTGTGATGATCTCCGCAATGGCTATAACGTCGGTCTTAAGAACCTCGTCGGCGATCTGATAGGACTGCTTCATAGTAAGTCTCATATCGCTGGTGATAAGGTTCTGGTTGGGAATAACTATAAGAGCGTCAACGTGCTTTACAAGCTGCTCAATACCGCTTTCGGCTCTTGCCATTTTCTTTGCGCCCTCAAATTTAAAGGGCTTGGTAACTACCGCAATGGTAAGCTTATCAAGGCTCTGTGCGATCTCCGCAACAACGGGAGCTGCGCCGGTACCTGTTCCGCCGCCCATACCTGCTGTAATGAATACCATATCTGCGTCCTTGATAGCCTCAGCGATCTCGTCCTGGCTCTCCTGTGCGGAAGCCTCTCCGATCTCAGGCTTTGCTCCTGCGCCAAGTCCGTGGGTAAGCTTTGCGCCGATCTGGATCTGTCTGTCTGCGCTGGATTTCTTAAGCGCCTGAATATCTGTATTAACTGCTATGTACTCAACATTTCCCTGAATACCTGCCTGTGCGATACCGTTAAGCGCATTTCCGCCGCCGCCGCCGACACCGATAACCTTAATGCTTGCGCCTACAACAGGCTCTTCTACGAATTCATAACTCATAGTCTACATCCTCCTAATAAAGATTTTTCAAATCTCCGTATTTTTATCACAAATTAAACGTGTTATCGCATATTTATATATGGATTTCCCGCATATGTCAACGGAATATAATTCGATACATTAATATCTTAACACAAATTCGCCTAAATGTAAAGGATTTTGCCGAATTAACCATTAATTTTTGTTGAATTTTTCATTAACGGACGTATTTTTTTATCATAATTGTACAACACGCATAATTTTCACATTGCGTCCAGTCTAATAACCGTAATTATTATAATCCTGACCCCAGGCACCGGTATCGTCGGTATAACCGCCATCCGTTCCGTACCCGTAGCCGTAATCGTCGGTATATCCGCCGTCAGCGCCGTACCCGTAGCCGTAATCGTCGGTGTATCCGCCGTCAGTGCCGTCTCCGTAGCCGTAATCATCGGTATATCCGCCGTCAGCGCCGTTATCCCATTGGGTATCGTCAGACCACTGCTGATCCGTGCCGTCCGAGGGAGCATATGCATCGACAGCCGAACTGTCCGTTTCGGAGGAGCTGTCATCCGTTACAGGCTTTTCAAGCTGCTGCTCCTCGGGTATTGCGGAAAGTCCGCCCTTCGGACCGTTGTAAATGAGAGTCCCGGCGTAATCGTCCGTAAGAGCGGCTATAAGCTCCTTGAAGCAGCTGATCTTATAGCCGATATCAACGGAGCTGCCCAACCGTATCTCGATCCTGTTGTCGTAATTGATCTTGATATCCGCTCTGGAGGAAATATCCACCGAAACCACATTTTCAAATTTCTGGGCTGAGATCTCCTCCAGCAGCTCCGTCAGTATCTCAGCCTTTAAGCTGTCTCCCGATGCAAGCTTTTCACCCGGCTTAAGGCTTTTAAGCTCAAAGCCCTCTATTACCGGGATGCCGCCTGTCTGCACGGGATTCCTGTCCTCCAGTATCCTTCCGGAGGAGGACAGAACATAATAGGAATCCTTATATTTGATATCCGCAGCCTTGACGGCTTCTGTACATGAGATCACAATAGTCGCAGGGTACTTCTTTTTTACCTCGACCTTGTCGATATACACAAGATTATCCGTAAGCCTGTCGGCGATCTTACCCGTATCGAGCCTTACAAGGTTCATCTGCTGCGCCACGCCGCCGACGTTGACTATCTGATCCTCCCTGTAAAGGGTAACGCCCTCTACCTTTATGCTGTTTATCCTGAAAAAGACCGTGAGGCACAGTATAAGTATTATAAGTGCGGCGAAAACAACTGCCAGAGCATAATACGTTCTGATATTTCCCCGCACGGCGCCGCCTGCGTTTTTTCTTTTTGAATCCTTCATTTGCTATCTTCCTTAATTATTTATATATTGCCGCCCCCACGAAGCTCCTCACGACTGGATACGCCGGACGTTCCCGCCTATACGGTTAAGAGTTTTTTCTATGCTTTCGTAGCCCCTGTCGATAAACCTGACGTTTTCAAGACAGGTCTCTCCGTGCGCTCCCATTGCAGCCACTGCAAGAGCAGCTCCGCCCCGCAGATCGCTTGCCCGCACGTTTGCGCCGTAGAGCGATCCAACGCCCTCTATTACCGCTACCTTTCCCTCCGTCTTGATATCCGCACCCATTCTTATAAGCTCGTCAACATGGCGGTAACGGTTCTCAAATATGTTTTCAACAATAACGCTGGTGCCCTCCGCCTTTGTCAGCGCAGCCATGACCACTGCCTGGGCATCTGTGGGAAAACCGGGGTAAGGCATTGTCCTCAGTGTCTTTACCGCCCTGAGCGGCTTTTTGCAGCTTATGAATATTCTGTCTTTATACGGAAAAACTCCGCAGCCCATTTCCTCGAAGACGGGTATTACAGATTGCAGATCCCCGCTTCTTGCGTTAAGTAATCCCAGCTCTCCGCCCGTTGCCGCAGCGGCAGCCATAAGTGTCGCAGCAGCGATCCTGTCGGGCATAACGCTGTATTCACAGCCGTGCAGCTTTTTTACTCCCTCTATGCTCACCGTACCGCTTCCGCAGCCCTTGATCCTCGCTCCGCAAAGATTGAGAAAACCTGCAAGATCGCATATCTCAGGCTCTCTTGCAGCGTTGTAGATCACGGTTTCGCCCTCAGCCAGCACAGCGGCGAGTATTATGTTCTCCGTCGTTCCCACAGAGGGGAAGGAAAGGGTGATCTTCGTACCCTTAAGACCTCTGGGACAGGTACAGCACAGATATCCGTGATCCTCTGTGATCCTTGCTCCCATCTGCTTTAATGCGGCAAGGTGCATATCTATCGGTCTGGGTCCCAGCTCGCAGCCTCCCGGAAAGGTCAGTCTGCATTCTCCGGTCCTACCCAGCACGGCTCCCAGAAAAACTATGGAGCTTCTCATCTCTCTCATAAGTCCGTCCGGGACCTGACAGTCCGTAATGACCGTGGAATCCACCGTTACCGTATTATCCCTGAACGTGCATTTGCAGCCCAGACAGCTCAGTATCCTGCAAGCCGCAAATACGTCCGAAAGCTCGGGACAGTTGTGCAGCACGGTTTCCCCGCCGGCAAGCAGACAGCCGGCAAGCAGCGGCAATGCGCTGTTTTTAGCTCCCTGAACGGAAATTTCTCCGCCTGCTCTCGCTCCGCCCCTTATTATCAGCTTTTGCATAAGCGTCGCCCCTTTTTATAAAATCTGACTTATCTTATGCAAAAATCGTTATTTTAGTGAACGGCTACGGATTTACCGAGACCGTTACATTGTTGGAAACAAACAAAAATGCCGGTATGCAGGGGATATATTTATCCGACGCAATACGCTTTTCAGCTCCGTCCGTGGTAAGGACCAGCCCTGTTATAGCCTCGTCAAGCTGCTCGTCCGTCATGTCGGCAACGTTTACCATTATTTCCAGGGTAACGTCCTTTCCGGAAAATCCCGGGATCGTATCTCCGATCACCTCTCCCGAGGAATCGGTACGGGTAGAGGTAACGTAGCAGATCCTGTCGGCATACCTTTTAGGAACGTGACTGACCTTATACTGAGGGATCTTCACCTCGAATGGCGAAGAGTTCTGAAGATGAACGCTAAGTGAAAGAACCCTGTAGCTTTCTCCCAGTTCGGAGGAAAAAGCCTCCTCACTGAAAACCGAATAATTTGCCAGAGCATATGTCTTGAATTCGGTCATGCCCATATCTTCAAAAACATTCCTGTCATAAAGCACTTCGGTGTCCTCGGCAAGACTGCTCATTACCGGAGGCAGGAAGGTCAGTGCGCCCGCAAGAACAAGTATTGCGATAACGATCCATACGATGACCTTTCTTCTTTTTACATACGAGCTTCCCACCTTTACGCCTGTATCCAGCACGCCCGGAGCTTTTTTCCCGGGATCAGGCTTAGGTATAAAGTCGTCGTAATCGTCCTCTCTCCCCTCGGTGGCTATCCTCTTTTCCTCTGCCGAACCGTAGAATTTCGTAGCCCTGTCAAAGCTTCCTACCTTGTTGAATTTATCCCCGTTGAAGATCTCCTCGGCGGTCTTATTTATGCCGGTCGCTTTGAATTTGGGGTCGCTTAGTCTCCTTATTTTTTCGGTATCCGGCGCCGATATCGAATCCATCGTCGCACGCCTGCTTTGTCTTTTCTCGAAAGACTTATAAGAATTATTCACGCTCAAGGCTCCTTTAAACGTCAGTAATTTTATTACCCCTTCTTACAGCGAGCCGTCCCCCTCGGCCGATATGCTGTCTATTTATCCTCTATAAGCGGCTTAAGCGCAGCCATTATTCTCTCTTTAGTATCGCTGATATGCAGCCTTGCGGCTTTTTCGGAGCAGCTTCTTATTTTCTGCGGATCGTCAAGAAGATCCCTCACCGTTCCTATAAAAAGCTCTTCCGTCAGATCCTTTTCCTCGATAACTACTCCCGCTCCCGCTTTTTGCAGGACCATTCCGTTATGATACTGATGGTTTTCTGCGACCATGGGCGACGGGATAAGCACTGAGCATCTTCCCACAGCCTCTATCTCTGCCAGAGAGGCCGCTCCGCACCTTGTAATAACAAGATCGCACGCAGCCATTGCAGCGGGCATATTTATATAATCGCTCACAATAAGCCGTGGATTCTCTTTTATCCTGATACCCTGCTCTTCGCATTCGTCTATGTAATTTTTATACCCCTGATAAGTTCCGTATGAATGTATATGGTAAACCTCTCTGCCTTCGTCCTGATACCATTTGAAAAGCTTTGCGGCATAATTATTTATAGTTCTTGCGCCGAGGCTTCCTCCTGTCGAAAGAACGCACAGAGCGTTTTCAGGGATCCCCAGCTGCTTTCTCGCATCGCTGCGGGACATTTTGTTGAACGCTCCCCTTACCGGAAGTCCCGTAACGCACTTTCTCTTTGCCTCGGGGAAATACTTTTCAGCCTCTTTAACGGTCATCATTACAACGTCCGCTTCCTTTGAAAGCAGCTTGTTGGTAACTCCCGCAAAGGCGTTCTGCTCGTGAACGGCGGTTTTGATACCCATTTTTGCGGCTTTTCTCACGACCGGTCCCGAAACGTAGCCGCCCGTGCCTATTACAAGATCCGGCTTAAAATCCTTTATTATCGCCTTGCAGCGTCCTCCCGTCCTCATAAGACAGCCTGCCGCATGGACGTTTCGCTTGATATTCGTCCAGTTGAGCTTTCTCTGAAAGCCCTCCACCCGGACAGGCTCGAACCGGTAGCCCGCCTTCGGCACAAGCTTAGCCTCCAGCTTTTCGGGATTTCCCGCAAAGCAAAACTCCGTATCGGGATAGTTTTCCTTAATGATCTCCGCAATAGCAAGAGCGGGATTGATATGTCCCGCTGTTCCGCCGCCTGCAAGTAAAACTCTGAGCATAAGATCTACCTCTGTTATTTCAATTTATTTTTTGATATTTCCCTGTCTGGAAATATTCAGCAGTATTCCCATTTCAGCCAGCTGAATGACCAGCGCCGTTCCGCCGTAGCTGAAAAAAGGCAGGGAAATTCCCGTATTGGGAAACGAGTTTGATGCGACCATTATATTAAGAAAAGCCTGAAGTCCTATCTGAATGGTAATGCCCGCCGCCACCAGCATACCGAAGCGATCCTTGGCGTTGCTGGCGATATAAAAGCCTCTGAGTACAAAAATAACAAAAAGCATTATCACCACTACAGCGCCCACAAAACCAAGCTCCTCGCAGATGACAGAGAAAACAAAGTCGTTCTGCGCCTCGGGGAGATAAAGATACTTCTGTCTGGATTCGCCGAAGCCTAACCCCGTCCAGCCGCCTGAACCTATTGCCAGCAGGGAATTATAGGTCTGATAGGTTTTTCCCTGGGGATCCGACGTAGGGTTCTTCCAGCTTTCAAATCTCTCGCTGATATAGCTGAACCCCGAGCCTGTGATAACAAAATACAGTGCAACGACCGCAATCGCCGCTGCGCACACGCCTATGAATTTCCAGAAGGTCTTTCTCGGCATTCCGCTGACGAACATCATGCTCACGCCGATAACGCCCACAATAAGCACAGCTGAAAGGTGTCTCTGCATCATAAGCACCAGTGCGACCATTGCCATTATAACGGTAAACGGTATGATGCAATACTGCCACTGATCGAATTTCGGAAAATTCACCGCCATGATATAAGCGAAAATTATGATAAACGCTACCTTAAGAAGCTCCGACGGCTGAAAGCTCAGAGAGCCTATGTATATCCACCTTCGCGCGTCTGCGGTCTCGCTTCCGAAAAGCGCCGCCCACATGGAAAGTCCGTAGGTGACAATAAACATCAGATATGTTATTTTCGTATTCTGATAAAAATGATAATCGAGAAAAGACACGCAGGTCATTACCACAAGTCCCAGACCTGCCCACATAAGCTGCCTTTTAGCGTAATAATATCCGTCTCCCTCGTCGTTAAGTCCCCATGCAAAGGAGGCTGAGAACATCATTATTATCCCGAAGACCAGCAGCGCCAGTATGAGTATAAGAAACGGCTTGTCAATGCCGCTTTTCACTAATTTGAGATTGAGCTTTTTTCTCGCCTGGGCAACGGGCTGTCTTTTCAATACGGGAATACGGTTGTTATACACAAGTGCGCCGTCCCGCTCCCGCCTTATTCCTCTGTCAGCCAATAAAACAGCCTCCTCCGTATATGATAAAAGATCTCCAGCGACCGGGCTGTACAAAGCGCCCGATCTTGTCTTTATAAGCCTTTTAACGTTAAAGCAATACCGCACAGCCACCGTGTACGTCCTGCCTTAAATTATTATCCTGCTTTCGTAAACCGCAAACGCAGCAGCACCTGCACAGCCTATTATCTGCACTGCTGCGCTTACGCACATTATTTTATAATCTCCCCAACCGATCTTTTTCAGATGCCCGTGAAGAGACGCTCCCTTGAACAGAAGCTTTTTGCTTTTTTTGTAAACCAGCCTTTGCAGGAGCGAACACGCCCCGTCGATAAACGCAGGCAGGAACGCAAGTACGGCGGCTATGTGAAGTCCCGAAAAAATGGTCATGCAGCATACAAATCCGCCCATAAGCGAGCTTCCCGACTGACCGGGATATATTTTCGACGGAGATATGCACCAGAACAGCAGCGCAGAACAGCTCCCTGCGGCACATAGTCCTATAAGCGATGCCAGCTCCTTACCGCCTGCGGAAACACCCGCCGCCGACAATGCGCTTGCGAATCCCAGACCGGCAAGCATTACCGTCAATACGCAAAGACCGTCAACGCCCGTATCCGTAACTCCCCTCTGGCAGTCGTGATTTTCCGTCACGGAGATAATAAGCGTCATAAACAGTGCAGTCAGCGGAATATACGCCGCCCCGAGATGGATATATCCCAGTCTGAAGGGCAGCAGAACATCAGCACATTCAAAACCGAAAAGCTTAAGCAATATCAGAAACCCTGCGCAGAGCGTCAGCCTGAAAATAAAAATGTAAGAGCGCTTTGCTCCGATACCCCGCCCCGTATCCTTCTGCCAGTCCTCGAATATTCCCTCCGCTGTCAGAAAAATAAAGAACACGGCGCAAAGCATAGCATACACGAGATCGGATCCGTCTCTTCCGAAGGCGGAAATACAGCCTATTAACAAGCCGATCAGCGCCGTCAAAAGCATTACCGCTCCGCCAAACCTCGGCTCCGAGCCGTCCTTTTTGAACCTATCGCCTATATAAAGCTCCGCCTTTCCCGTTTTTATTCTTCGGAAAAACGGTATACCGATCCTGCCAAAAACAAAACCTGCGGCAAGCTCGGCAAGCAGCACCGCCGACCGGATCCTCCAGTCCATTATATAAAACTCCTCTTTACTGAGAAACGTTTGCGGTAAGCCTGAACGCTTCTTCCAGCCTCATGCCTCTGCTGCCCTTGAAAAGCACTGCGTCTCCCGGGCAGACAGCGCTTTTAAGATAGTCCGCAAGCTCCTCCCTGCTGTCAAAATGGCGGGTATGGTCTCTGTCATATCCCTTTTCGCAGGCTCCCTCAATGTAAAACTGCGAATTCTCCCCGAAACACAGAAGCTCGTCGGCGCCGGAGGAGGGAACATACTCTCCCACAGTTTTATGGTATTTTGCAGAATTTTTTCCAAGCTCCAGCATATCCCCCAGCACGCAGAAGCGTCTGCCTGCGCACCGTGTCTGAGCCAGCACCGAAAGGCTTGCCTTCATAGAATCGGGAGCTGCATTGTAGCAGTCCAGGATATAAGTCACGCCGCCTATCTCACAGATATTCTGGCGCATACCCTCGGGTCTGAAAAGTCCTATGCCACTGACGATATCCTCGGGGGGAATATCCAGCGCAAGTCCCACGCAGAAAGCCGCAAGAGCGTTTTTCACGTTATGCTCCCCCAGACAGTTGATTCTCGCCGGGATCTTCCCATCTATGTAATTTATGGTAAAATCTATGCCGTTTTCCGATGTCCTGATACCCGAGGCGTAAACGTCGCAGTCCTTTTTTCCTGCTGAGTAATAGTAGACCTTTCTGCCTGAATATATCTCCGCCTTTGCAAGCAGCTTGTCGTCCTTGCAAAGAACAAGAGGGGCATCGCATTTAGCTCCGTCAAGTATCTCCATTTTAGCCTTCAGGATATTTTCCTGGGATCCTAAATTCTCGATATGCGAAACTCCGATATTTGTAATAACGCAGACATCAGGCTTGCAGCACATGGACATCCTCGAGATCTCTCCCTTATGGGACATACCCATTTCAATGACCGCCGCCGTGTGGGATCCGTCAAGCCCGAACAGGGTCTTCGGCATACCTACCTCGTTATTGAAATTTCCCTGAGTTTTAAGGGTGTTGTACTTCTGTGAGACAACAAGGGCGATCATATCCTTGGTTGTGGTCTTACCAACGCTTCCAGTAACGCCCACAACGGGGATATCGAATTTATCCCTGTAATAACCTGCGATATCCAGCAGAGCCTGAGCTGTGGAATCAACGATAAGGCACTTTGCGCCCTCAACATTTCTTTCGGTAACTACCGCCGCCGCACCAAGCTCCATAGCCTTTACGGCAAAGTCGTGACCGTCAAAGCGTTCGCCCTTAAGGGCAATAAACAGCGAATTTTTCTTAATTGTTCTCGTATCTGTGGAAATATCCGAAATCTCTGTATCAGCGGGATAACCAAAGCTGCCGTGACAGGCTCTGATGACCTCTGATAAATTCAGTTTTTCCATGCTATAACACACCCTTTTGGTTAATTAACAGTTAGCAGTTAACAATTAACAATTTGAAGTTAACAATTAACAATTATACATTTTCAATTGTTAATTGTTAATTCTTAATTGTTAATTATCAAGCGCTTCTGCTACGACTTCTCTTTCGTCAAAATGTATTTTTACGCCGCCTGCAAGTATCTGATAGTCCTCGTGACCCTTGCCTGCCAGCACGATTATATCGTCCTTTTCGGCATTTTTCACTGCCCAATGTATAGCTTCACGCCTGTCAACGATAGTTATGTACGGCGTTGTTTTTCCCTTAAGTCCTTCAAGAACGTCGTTTATGATATCCTGCGGATCCTCGTTTCTGGGATTATCCGAGGTCACGATAAGGAAATCCGCATTGTCTGCCGCAGCTGCCGCCATGGGAGCACGTTTTGTGCGGTCTCTGTTTCCGCCGCAGCCAAAAAGACATTTTACCTTGCCCTTTGCGCTTTCCCTGATAGCCGAAAGGACGTTTACCAAAGCGTCGGGAGTATGAGCATAATCGCATATCACCGTGAAATCCCTGCCGGTTGGAACTATCTCCGCTCTGCCTCTCACGCCCCTGATCTTATCAAAGGCTTTGATAGTTTTATCAACGCTGAAGCCAAGGATCTCCATGCAGGCAATGACAGCAAGGGAATTTGACACGTTGAAAAGTCCCGGCATTGCAAAGGAAACGTTATGCTTTCCTTTGCCGTCTGAGAAAACGTATTTAACGCCGCTTGCCGACAGCAGGATATCCTCGCCTGTGAAATCCGCACTGCCGTTTACCGAGTAGGTTGTATAGGGACAGCTTATCTCCCTTGCGTATCTTCTTCCGTACTCGTCGTCTATATTTATGATAGCTCTGTCGGAAATATCAAACAGCATTTTTTTAGCCTGATAATAATTTTCCATAGTACCGTGAACGTCAAGATGATCCTGCGTAAGATTGGTAAAAATGCCGACGCTGTATCTGCATCCCGCAACACGGCGCTGCTCCAGTCCCTGAGAGGATACCTCCATAACAACATGATCGCACCCGGCGTCCGCCATTTTTCTGAACAGTCCGTAAAGCTCATAAGGCTCGGGAGTAGTCCTTGCCGCAGGACTGACCTCATCGCCTATCTCATTCTGGCAGGTGCCTATAAGACCTACCTTACAGCCAAATTCCGTAAGGACCTTTTTTATGACCGTGGTTATGGTCGTTTTTCCGTTCGTACCCGTTACGCCGATAAGCTTAAGCTCCCTTTCTGGGTGACCGAACCACGCTGCGCACAGCAGCGGCAGAGCCTCCCTTGTATCAGGAACTACGATCTGTTTTTCAAGTCTCATATCCCGCTCGGTAAGGACCGCTGCGCAGCCCTTCTCCAGCATGGCTTCAGCGGCACTGTGACCGTCGAAGGTCTTTCCCTTTATACACACGAAAAGCTCCCCGGGCTTTATTTCGCCCCTTGTATCGCAGGTAACTCCCGTTATTTCCATATCGGGCAGCTGAGTGTCAGCCACGCCCTTTATCAGTTCATACAGCTTCATAATTTATCATCCTCTGTCTTTGGTAATGCTTTCTCAGATCACTGAGAGCCTACCGTTGTAGTAGCAAATGTGACCGTTACAGCCGTACCCATAGGCACGCTTGTTCCGGGAGCATATGTCTGGTCGTCCTGAGCGACTGCTGTCTCCTCGTCCGCACCGGAGCCTTCCACTGTCAGGTTAAGTCCGTATGCGTCCAGCGTCTGCCGTGCCTGCTCCTTGGTAAGTCCCTGAAGAGACGGTACCGTGACCTTTTCGATCTCGGAGCTTTCATCGGTATAAAGCACCACCGAGCCTCCATGCTCTATCCTTACCGCAGACGGCACCTGTCTTACGACGGTATCGCCCTCGCCCTTTACCTTAACGTTAAGGCCCAGCGACTCAAGCGTTTCCTGAGCTTCCTCAACGGTGTAATACTGCACGCTGGGAACGGTAACGCTGATATTTTCAAGCTCCTCCTCCGTATACTCGGGGAAGTAGCCCATATACGGCAATATCTCCTTAAGTACCTCAGTGCATATAGGAGCGGCGACCTGGCTTCCGTAATACTTTTCACCCGTGGGGTGATCGACCATTACAAGCATGATAACCTCCGGATCCTCAGCGGGAGCAAATGCGCAGTATGAAGATACATACGTCTCACCCTTTATATCCTCGTCCAGCTTCTGGGAGGTTCCCGACTTTCCGCCGATACTGTAGCCCTGAATATAGCTGTTGGAGCCGGTCTGTCCCTCTACCACTCCCTTGAGGATCTCCCTCATGGACTCCGAGGTCTCCTCGGAAATGACCTGTCTTTTTATTACCGTCTCGTTTTTCTTAACAATATTTCCGTTTGCGTCGGAAATACTGTTCACCACCCGTGGGGTAATAACATATCCGCCGTTTACCGCTGCGGATACCGCCGTTATCATCTGTATGGGAGTGACCTTGTTGGTCTGTCCGAAAGCTGAAGTAGCAAGCTCTACGGGACCCATTCTTGAAAGCGGCATACTTATGGAATTTACCTCTCCGGGAAGATCTATGCCCGAAAGCTCCGCAAAACCGAAGCCGTCAAAATACTTTCTGAAATTTTCCGCCCCCAGCTTCAGACCTATCTGCACAAAAGCCGGGTTGCAGGAGTTGAGCATAGCCACCGCAAGGTTCTGTTCGCCGTGGTTGTTGGACGACCAGCAGGAAATGGTCCTGTCCTCCACCTGTATCTGCGTATTGCAGGAAAATGTGTCGTTGAGGGATATGGACTTCTCCTCCAGCGCCGACGATCCGGTGATTATCTTGAATACCGAACCCGGGAAATAAAGCTCTGAGATAGCCTTGTTTTTCCACTGGGTGGACCATTCGTTCAGCTGCTTTTCGCCGTACTCGTCGGAATCCTCGTCAAGCCCCGCCAGCTCCTCCGAAACGGACTTATTGGTTATGAGGGCAGGCTGATTGGGGTCGTAGCTGTAAGCCGTAGCCATAGCGTACACCTGTCCCGTTTTTGGATTCATGATTATCCCGCACATACGGTCGGTGGGGAGGTTTTCCGCATACGCCTTTTCCAGCGCTTTTTCCAGCTTATACTGTATATTTATATCTATATTCAGATTCAGATCGTTTCCGTCCTGAGCGTCATAGCTTTGCTTGTACCTGTAGGGGATCTCGTTTCCGTCGTTGTCCGTAGCGGTAACGACTCTGCCGTCCACGCCGGAAAGATAATCGTCATAGTAGGCTTCAAGCCCATAGATACCGTTTCCGTCGTAATCGGTATGACCTATTACGTTTGCAGCAAGGGAATCCTGCGGATAAACCCTCTTGGTAGTAGGCTCTCCCCTCACTCCGTCTATGGAAAGCTCGGTAAGCTTATCGTATATCTCGTCTCTTAGAGTCTTTTCAACATTCTTTTTCAGAATGATATACTGCGTTGAGGTGTCGGTGAGCTTTTCCCTCACCTCCGCAGTGTCTATCTCCAGCCTGAGTGCAAGAAATTCAACAAGTTCGTCAAGAGTTTCCTCGCCGTTTTTCGCTTTATCCAGCTTTTTCTCCAGATCCTCAAGCTTTTCGGCGCTGTTTTCCTCCTTGATCGCTTCCTTTATCTCCTTTATCCATTCATCACGTCCCTCAAGCTGATTTTCCAGCATAAGAGGGTCGCAGTAAATGGTGTAGACCGTTGCGCTCTGCGCCATAACGTTTCCGTTTGAATCGTAGATCGTTCCCCTTGATGCGTTTACAACGGTAGACCGCAGCTGCTGGGATTTTGCCAGGGACTGCCACTTTTCTCCCTCCGAAATGGAGACCTTATAGATCCCCCAGATCATATAGATCAGCAGCGCCAGTACCGGCAGGCAAAGCCATATATTAAGACGTGTTATCATTTTAGTGCTGGGCTTGTCAGTCATAAACGATCTCCTTTCCGCCGAAAGTTCCATAATCTGCATAAAAAATACAAAAATCAGTCTGTTTTTACAATTAAAATAATAGAACAAGAAAGCTAAGCACAAATTTCTTGTCCCTAACTTTCCATTACAATTCTATTGCTCTAAAGCCCGATATATTCCATAGCCGAAACAAACCAGCGCTTTATTTTCACGAAAACATTGGACTCGTCGTCCTTCATTATTTCCGCCACCGATCTTGTTTCCACCTCGATATACTCTATCTGCGATTTATCCAGCTTCTGAAGCCCCAGAGAGTTTTCCGCATACTCCTCTACCTTTGTCATATTGGTTTTCTGGGCAAGCTCCGACTGAAGGCTTACGTTCTCGTTTTGCAGCTGTGTGAGCTGCGCCTCAAGCTCTGCCCTCTCGGTATACAGACCGGAGATCTCCACCTTGCCGAAGATCATCGATGCCAGAAGCGCAAGCACGATCAGTAAAGCGGCAATAGAAAATCCCATCCACTTTTTATCCATCGCCGCAAGAGCGTTGAATTTATGCCGTATATTTCTTTCCTCCCGGATCTCCTCCTGTGCGGGGAGATCGAAAGCAAGATTATGATTTTTCGCCATTTGTAAACACCTCTGAAATAACCGTAAGAACCCAAAAATTCACACAATATATATCTATCTATTTTATCTTTTCTATGATCCTGAGCTTGGCGCTGCGGCTCCTGTTATTCGCCGCTAGCTCCTCCTCGTCCGCCTCTATAGGCTTTCTGTTCACCAGCTTGCCTCTGGGAGTCTGTCCGCATACGCACACGGGGAAATCCGGCGGGCACACGCAGCCTCTGCAAAAGGTCTGAAAACGCTGTTTTACAAGCCTGTCCTCCAGCGAATGGAAGGTGATGATGCACAGCCTGCCGCCGGGTCTAAGAACATCAAAAGCCTTGTCCAGAGCCGTACTGAGATGCTCAAGCTCTCTGTTTACCTCTATCCTGATAGCCTGAAATGTCTTTTTGCAGGGATTTTTCTCCCGTCTCGCCTTCTGCGGCACGGCGGATCTTACGATATCCGCAAGCTCCAGCGTAGTTTCTATAGGCTTCTCGTCTCTCGCCGTGACTATTTTCTGTGCAATGCTTCTTGCGAATTTTTCCTCGCCGTACTCAAAAATTATCTTCGCCAGCGACTGATAGTCATAGCCGTTTACAACGTCTCTGGCGGAAATGCCTTCGCCGCTCATACGCATATCCAACGGAGCGTCGCTATGGTAGGAAAAACCTCTTTCGGCATTATCGAGCTGATATGAGGAGACCCCCAGATCCAGCAGGATACCGTCCACGGCTTCTATGCCAAGATCGTCAAGAATAACGTCGATCTCCGAGTAGTTCCCGAGAATGACCTGCGCCGGCAGTCCTTCAAGCCTGCGTGTTGCCGCCGCAACAGCCTCCGGATCCCTGTCTACGGCAACGAGTCTGCCGCCTCTCTGAGCATCAAGCCTTTTTGCGATCTCGCAGGAATGTCCGCCGCCGCCGGCAGTACCGTCGCAGTAAACGCCCTCCGGCTTTATACAGAGTCCCTCCAGACACTCGTCAAGAAGAACGGGGATATGCTTAAATTCCATTAAAAATCAAGTCCCTCCAAAGCGCTCATAAGCTCTTCGTCGTCGATATCGGCGTTAAAGCTCTCCCAACGCTTTTTGTCCCAGATCTCGCATCTGTCGGAAACGCCAACGACAACAACGTCCTTTTCAAGCCCTGCCTGCTCCCTGAGAGCCAGCGGCACAAGGACTCTGCCCTGCTTGTCCGCCTCTACCTCCTGCGCCCAGCCGGTAAAGCTCCTCTGCATTTTTCTTGCCTTTGCCATAGGCAGACCTTTAAGCTTGTCCGCTTTCGCTTTGAACTCCTCCGGGGAATAAACGAACAGACAGCCGTCTATTCCTCTTGTAATTATGAACCGCTCGCCGATGATCTCTCTCAGCCTTACGGGGAAGCTCATTCTTCCCTTGGCGTCCATAGACTGGTTATAGGTTCCCATAAGAGTATATTCCGACAAACGATTCACCCCCTGATCTCCGAATTGGGATAAAAATACCGCTTTTGCAGATAAGTTCACCACAAAATCGCACTTTTTACCACCGTACATTAATTATACACTATTCCGATAAAAAATGCAACTGTAATTTTTCCCAAACTATCGGCGATCGAGGGATTTTTATTGGACGTTTACCCGTTTTCACGGGCATTTGGGGCGTGTTTTGTAACCGTTTGCTCTCTCGCTGTAACCGATGCGTAATTTGTAAATTTTTCGTTAACAAGGACTGCCACAATATATAGTAAAAATTTTTGTTTCAAAAAAGAATATTTAGTGCCGCACGATCTTTCCTGTTTTACAAAGATTTTCCATAAGTTCGCTTTTTATAACAAAAATCTTATTTCTTAATATCATTGTATCACAAGTTCTGGTATACGTCAATAGGATTTTACAAAAAAACACACAAAATACGCCGTTATGACAGAACAACTAAAAAAACACTCTCCGCCTGCTGAACGGACTAAAATTGTGTCCTTTCAGGTTAAAAATTGGTTACGCATTTTTATTGTTAAATAAAATAATTATTACAATTTTGCTTGCATATGAGAAATTTCCTCTGTATACGGATTTCGTACCGGTTTTCTATCCAAAAATACGTAATACAGCGCTTGGCACGGGGATATGCTCTCCCCGTATTGTCAAATTGCACAAAGAACAAAGGAACGTATAATCAGAGCCTTAATATGTATTCCCCTCGCCTTCGGGGCGGCGATACTCCTAAATACTTTATTTTCAAGGCTGTGAATTTCAAAACAGCGATCTAATCAGCGCTTCCTTAAACAAATCAAAAGCGGAAAGTATCTGCCCTACCGCTTTTGATTTTCATATAAGCCCGCAGCTTACACTGTACTGTATTAAGATCGTACTCCTGCGGGACCTCCTGCAAAAAACACCGGATACGGAGCGTTATCATTTTGACAGATCCGTCTTGCGCACAGCGTCTCTTACCTTAAGGACAAACGCCGGAGAAACAGAAAGCTCGTCAATACCCATTCTAAGAAAGGTTTCCGTAAGCGACGTATCCGCAGCAAGCTCTCCGCATATACCGATCCATGCGCCGTTGGCATGGGCGTTCTTCGCAGACATTTCAATAAGCCGAAGTATCGCTTCGTGGTGAGTATCGCAGAATCGGTCGATATCGGGATTCTGCCGGTCGCACGCAAGAGTATACTGTGTCAGGTCGTTTGTACCTACACTGAAAAAATCCACCATTGGGGCAAGCTTGTCGCTGATAAGTGCTGCCGCAGGGGTCTCGATCATTATTCCAAGCTCAATGTTTTCTGAATACTCCACATTATTTGCGTCAAGCTCCTTTCTGACCTGAGCGCACAGAGCAAATATCTCTTCAACCTCGGAAACGGAGGTTATCATAGGGAACATTATACCCAGCCTGCCGTATACGGAGGCTCTGTATAACGCCCTGAGCTGTACCTTGAATATCTCGGGACGTGACAGACACAGGCGAATCGCACGAAGTCCCAAAGCCGGGTTTTCCTCTTTATGAAGATCAAAATAATCCGCCTTCTTGTCGGCTCCGATATCAAGGGTGCGTATGATGACCTTTTTCGGTGCCATACTTTCAAGCGCCCTTTTATAAATCTTAAACTGCTCCTCCTCGGTAGGATAATCCGATTTTTCCAGATACAGAAACTCGCTTCGGAACAGTCCTATACCTCCTGCGTCATTGACAAGCACCGCACCGATATTGTCAATGCTTCCGATATTGGCAAATATCCCTATCCTTTTACCGTCAACGGTCACGTTTTCCTTGCCCTTAAGTTCGTGCAGCAGAGCTTTTTTCTCAGACTCCTCCTTTTGCTTCTGACGGTATTCAGCCAATATCTTTTCGTCAGGATCCAGGATAAGCTCTCCGGTAAAACCGTCTGCTACCGCAGTAGCTCCGTCTCTGATCTGCGTCAGGAATTCCTCACCCAAGCCGATTATCGCAGGGATATTCATGTTTCTTGCAAGTATCGCCGTATGCGAATTGGAGGATCCATGAGCTGTTACGAATGCCATCACCTTATCCTTATCAAGAGATACCGTTTCGCTCGGCGCCAGATCGTCTGCGCAGATAATGACCTTTTCATCACAAACGGAGCGGTTGTTTTCCGAACCGTTCATGCAGGCAATGATCCTGTTTGAAATATCACGCACATCTGCGGCTCTTGCCTGCATATAGCTGTCGTCCATAGATGAAAACATTTCCGCAAAATTATCTGCGGTAACAGCTACCGCATACGCCGCATTCACACTTTGCCCCCGTATCATTTCGGTGATCGCCTCATTATAATCGTCGTCCTCGATCATCATCATGTGGATCTCAAAAATGCGGGCGTTTGCTTCTCCCACTTCCTTCAGAGCTTTTTCGTAGATCTGCTTAAGCTGTGCGACCGCTTTCTCCTTTGCTTCCTCCAGACGTGCAAGCTCCGGCTCCGTATCCTCCACCCTGACACGCTTCACCTCAACGTCCCGACGCCTGAAAACGGAGACCTTTCCCACAGCGACAGCTCCGTAAACGCCCTTTCCTTTATACCTTACCAAACACTACACCGCCTTTATATTTCATTCTGCGCAGAAACCTTTTCCATGATCAGCTGCACGCCGGCTGACAGCATCTCCCCATATCCCGGCAGAACAGAAAACCGCCTGCCGGAGAATAGTAAGATCCTTTTATCACAGATTGTTTTCCAGAAAGCTTTTTATACCCTCGGCTGCGGCGTCTTCATTCCCGCCGTTTACAGTTACCGTAATGGTATCTCCGCATTTTACACCCAGTCCCATAAGAGCCATAAGCTTTGCCGCACCCACGGTTTTTTCACCCTTGGTGATCGTTATATCGCTGTCAAAGCTCTTTGCGATCTTAGCCAGCATTCCTGCGGGTCTTGCGTGGATACCCAGTTCGTCCCTGATAGTATAATCAAATGTTATCATAATATAATATCTCCCTTTCATAAGACCGTTTTAAACAAATCTATTTTCTGATCTCGATTATTTTATCCCCTGCGGATACAGCTTCCGCAGGTATAGTTTCTACCGAGCTGTAATCGTCCGTGTTGCAGACGATCATGGGTGTTACTGTCTGATAGCCGGCACTTCTGA
The DNA here is from genome assembly GCA_017626015.1 of Ruminococcus sp. Lineage (GTDB taxonomy): Bacteria > Bacillota > Clostridia > Oscillospirales > Ruminococcaceae > Hominimerdicola. The sequence continues at coordinate 207,656 of JAGAJO010000001.1, read as the reverse complement.
TACCGTTCAGATCAAAGGATATGAGCAGATCTCCCTTATGGATCTCCTGACCGTCCTTAACATGGGCTTCAAAGAATTTTCCGCCCAGCTTTACGGTGTCGATGCCGATATGAAGAAGTATCTCACAGCCGCTGTCCGAAACAAGGTTGACAGCGTGCTTGGTATCAAAAACCGTATCGACCCTGCCGCTGCACGGAGCGTACAGCCTGCCCTCCGTGGGTTCAACAGCCACGCCTTCGCCCAGCGCCTTAGAGGAAAATGCTTCGTCATTCACCTTCTCCAGCGGTATGACCTTGCCGTTCATATGCGCATAAAGTACGGAGGAGCTTCTCTTTTTGTCATCCGATTTTTTCTCCTGCGCCGGAGTTTTAGCAATCCCGACACCCGCCACAGCCTCGGGATCGTCCGAATACGGTGTGTCAAGAAAATCCTCCAGATTGGATTTTACAACGGAAACCTGAGGACCATAAATGACCTGAACTCCGTTTCCCTTGTGTATAACGCCGGATGCGCCGCTTTCCTTAAGCAAGCTGTCCCTGACCAGCGACGGATCGTTAACGGTAACTCTTAGTCTTGTAGCGCAGCAGTCCACATCGGAAAGATTGGCTTTGCCCCCAAGTCCCTTGAGGATAATTGCGCTTACCGTATCCGCTCCGCCTTTTGCATTAGCTTCCTTTCTTGCGTTCATGTCCTTACGGGTATAGAGCTTTGTTTCCACACCGTCGGCTTCTCTGCCCGGGGTCCTGAAATTGAATTTCGTTATCATGAAATAAAATACAAAGTAATATAAGAATGCATATATGATTCCCACAATTACTATCCATATCCAGTCTGTCTTGTCGTTGCCCTGCAGTATACCGAACAGCGTAAGGTCTATTGCGCCGCCCGAGAACGTCATACCCACGCCCACATTGAAAATGTGCATCAGCATATATGAAAGTCCTGCAAGGACACAGTGTACAGCATACATGACCGGAGCTATAAACAAAAACGTAAATTCGAGAGGCTCCGTAATACCTGTAAGCATTGACGTAAGCGCTGCGGAAAGGAGCAGTCCGCCCACTGCCTTTTTCTTTTCGGGGCGGGCAGCCTTATACATAGCAAAAGCCGCTGCGGGAAGTCCGAAGATCATAAACGGGAATTTTCCCGACATAAATCTTGTTGCCGATACTGAAAAATGCGTTGTCGATTTAGATGCCAGCTCTGCAAAGAATATATTCTGAGCGCCCTGAACGACAGCTCCGTCGATCATCATTGAGCCGCCAAGCTCTGTCTGCCAGAAGGGCATATAGAAAACATGGTGCAGACCGAAGGGGATAAGGGCTCTTTCAATAATACCGTAGATCCATGTTCCCGCATAGCCTGATTCAAGCACGAGCTGACCAAGCTGAGCTATGCCGCTCTGAACGACCGGCCAGATAAAGAACATGACAATACCCACTATTAGGTACACAACGCTGGTTATGATAGGCACAAACCTTGTGCCGCCGAAAAACGACAGCACCTGCGGCAGCTGGATCTTATAGAACCGGTTGTGCAGCGCAGCTACGCCCAGTCCGACTATAATACCGCCGAACACGCCCATCTGGAGGGTCGTGATGCCAAGAGCCTTCGTGGTGGAGTTTTCCGCCATTGCTTCTGCACCGCCCTTTGCGGATATCAACGTGCTGATCGCTGTATTCATGATAAGATAACCGATAGCGCCGGACAATGCCGCAACTTCCTTTTCCCTCTTTGCCATACCGATAGCTACGCCCATTGCAAAAAGCAATGCAAGGTTGTCGAAAACAACGCTGCCCGTTTTGCTCATAATGTCCAGAACGGTGTAAAGGATCCCGCCCTCTCTGATTATATTCGTCAGCCCGTATGTTTCCAGCGTGGTAGCGTTTGTAAAGGAGCTTCCTATGCCCAGCAGCAGACCTGCCACCGGCAGCAGAGCGATGGGCAGCATAAAAGATCGCCCTACTCTCTGCAAGACTCCAAATATTTTGTCTTTCATGAATGATACCTCCATATTTTTGTTTTTCCGATCGGCAGCTGCCCGTTACAGCATTTTATCGGATCGCTGTATGCGTCATCGGATTCATGATGTCATATATATCACTTATATCACTCATCTTATTATCCGACCTTGCATTGATAATATGCATGGCAATAAAGCCCGTTTTTATTTTTCTTCCACCATACAATAAAAAACTTTTCCAAACGCAATAAGTTCATAATAAACCTATCGCATTCAGAAAAGCCGGTTATGTCAGCAATATATGATCCTTTTTATTTTTCCGATATAAAAACACACTGATTTTTTCTGCTGTACAGCATCATCTTGATTTTAAATTTCTTCTGAAATAAAAAACCGGATAAGGTTACAGGCATTTCAGCATGTAACCTTATCCGGCATATCATTTCTGTCATATCAGATCCAGAATGTCAGCATAATTATATAATCATTCACTGCCACGCAGATAACGTATTCAGGTACATCTCATTTGCAGTAGCAGTCAACATATCTGTTTATACAGCTTTCCACCGTTTTTATAGCCTCATCGGGACCCTTGACGTCATCGATAACGGTGTCCTTATGCTCAAGAGCCTTATAAACGGTAAAGAAATGAGACATTTCGTCAAAAATGTGCTTGGGCAGCTCGGAAATATCCTTATACATATTATAAGTGGGGTCTTTGAACGGAATGCATATTATCTTTTCGTCCGCAGCTCCGTTATCCATCATCATTATCATTCCTATCGGATAGCACTCAACCAGAGACAGCGGCTCAAGCGTTTCGGAGCAAAGCACCAGCACGTCCAGCGGGTCTCCGTCCTCGGCGTAGGTCCTGGGAATAAATCCGTAGTTTGCAGGATAATGGGTCGAGGTATAAAGTATCCTGTCCATTCTGAGAAAACCGGTGGTTTTGTCAAGCTCATACTTGACCTTAGAGCCTTTCGGTATTTCGATCACCGCTGTAAATTTGTCCTTTGATATAGCCTTGGGCGACATATCATGCCAGATGTTCATATTGATTCCTCCTATATTTTTTTTGCTTATTCGTCCTCCGAGGTATTTGCAAGATACATTCCCTCGGGTTCAAGATTTTCCCTGATATCGTAGACAGTTTCGCCGTCTACCTCCACACAGATACGGCTGCCGGGAGTCTCCTGAGAAAAATTGTCCCACAGGGTCACGAGCTTATTCTCCCTACTCGCTCCCAGATCCTTAAAAATGCCTTCATAGCGGCTTGGATCTCCGTATACGCAGACCTCCTGATAATAAAGGAAATAAATTTCCTCCCCCGTTTCGTGAGAGCCGAAGCCGAATCTGCTTATGCCGTCGCTGACAAGCAGCTCTCCGTACCTCTTAAGGATAGCCGCAGCTACATCAGCTGTACAGCCGTCAAGGTAATATACATTGTAATGCAGCGGGTCGGAATTGCTTTTTCTAAGCTTCTTCTCCTCCTGCTCGGTGCAGGGCAGCTCCAGAAAGAAAAACAGCGGAGCCTTTAGCAGCTTAACGGCTTTTTCTGCCGCAGGAAGGAGCAGCTCAGCGCTCAGAACGGCAGATATCCTGTTGTCGCAAAGACAATACGCCGATCTTATTCCCTGAAGGTTTTCGGCGTCAACGCCCTGACAAAGTCTGAACTCCGTTCCCATATTTCCGTCCTCCTTATAAGCTGCCGTCTTACGGCTTGAAGCAAGCACTGATCAAATCAATGTTTTAAAATTCATTACCTTACAGATACATTAATCGGCACTGCCTTAAATATAATTATAGCCTATTCCCACAGATTTTTCAAGAGCTTTTCAAAAATAAACGCAAAAACGCCCCGGAAATTTCCGGAGCGCATTATGCGTATTAAATATACTGCGTTAAATAATTACCTGTCTTCCTTGTCAAAACGCTTCTTACCGATATATAAAGCGGCTGCGCCTGTAAGGAGTGCTGCAACAGACAACGTTGCAAAGCCCTCTGATCCCGTATTGGGAGAGCTGCTTGACGCAGTATTGACAGTCTTGGAATTGTTCGCACCGTTAACTGCTTTTTTGGAAGTTGTCGTTGTTGTCTTGTCATTATTTCCGTCTGCCGATTTTTTAGTGGTGGTCGTGGTCGTTGTCTTATCGGAACCGGAAGTCGTTGTAGTGGTCGTTTCATCAGATCCGGAAACAGTTGTTGTGGTCGTTGTTTCATCGGATCCGGAAGAAGTTGTGGTCGTTGTTTCATCGGACTCGGAAGCAGTTGTGGTCGTTGTTTCCTCGGACTCGGAAGCAGTTGTGGTCGTTGTTTCCTCGGACTCGGAAGCAGTTGTGGTCGTTGTTTCATCAGAATCGGAAGCAGTTGTGGTCGTTGTTGTTTCCTCAGATTCAGAGACCTTTGTAGTGGTGGTTTCCTTAGTCTCGGAGGTCGTTGTTATCTTCGGCGTTGTAGTTGTCGCCTTGGACGTTGTTGTCGTCGTAGACTCAGATGTTGTTGTGGTCTTAGGCGTTGTGGTAGTCGCCTTGGACGTTGTTGTCGTTGTAGACTCGGATGTTGTTGTGGTATTAGGCGTTGTGGTAGTCGCCTTGGACGTTGTTGTCGTTGTAGACTCAGATGTTGTTGTGGTCTTAGGCGTTGTGGTAGTCGCCTTGGACGTTGTTGTCGTTGTAGACTCAGATGTTGTTGTGGTCTTAGGTGTTGTGGTGGTTGCCTTGGACGTTGTTGTAGCCTTTGATGTCGTGGTCGTTACCTCGGGCGCTATACCTGTTTTACTTGTGGACGACGACTCAGGCTTATCAGACGATACCGGTGTAGTCGTAGTTTCCTTAGACGTTGTCGTAGCAGACGTTGTTGTAGCCTTGGACGTTGTTGTCGTTGTGGACTCCGACGTTGTAGTAGTAGCCTTAGGTGTTGTAGTGGTAGTTGCCTTTGATGTCGTGGTCGTGGTCTCGGGAGCTATACCTGTTTCGCTGGTAGATGACGGCTTGGGCATATCAGACGATACCGGTGTGGTAGTAGTTTCCTTAGACGTTGTCACAGCAGGAGTTGTTGTAGTCGTCTCGGAAGTCGTTGTTGTAGTTTCCGACGTTGTAGTGGTCGTGGACGAACTTTCGTTTTCAACAGTATCTACCGCTTTCTTGACGTTTCTAACGCTTGGAACGTTGTACGGGAAGAAATGTGCCTCGCCTTCTGTGATGATGCTGCCGCCTGCGATAACTCCGCCCTCACTGTTTCCGCCGGAAAGGGTAACGTCTGCCTTAGGAGCGACAACGTGACCCGTCGCATACTGATATTCTATATTCCGGGCGTCAGGGAAGTTAAGTACGAAATTCATACCCGCAAGGTTCAACTGTCCGCCCTGTTCGGAGCCGTCGATCTCCTTGAACGTATTGGAGAGCATACCGGCATTGGGATCGCTTCCTCCGTTAAGAGACAGGCTTACCTCGCTGTCTCCGGGCGAAGAAAATCCCGATGTGAATTTAATGCTGTTGTCGTTTACCCCGGTAAATGAAACGCTGTATCCTCCGGTGGCAAGATCATTGACAGAATCAACGCCTTCAAAATCCACTCTGTCTACCTGGGCAAGAATGCTGTAGGGAACGGCGATATCCTTATGCTGTGAAAAATCCACCTTTACATATGTAACTCCCCATGCGCCTTCCTGCACCTTTACGATATCCTCCTCAGATACGTTATATACGTTTTCCGCCCACAGAGCTGACTCAGCCGAAACTGCGTCCATAGCCTCGGCGAAATCAATATAGCTGTCGTTTTCTATAAAGTTGTCGCTGCTCTCGAGCTTGCCGACAAGCTCCTCCGCAGCTCCGCCGTAATATACTATCCCGTCACGGTAAACCTCGGGTATCCATGAGCCGCCTGCGTTATTTCCGTATTCGCCCATATTATGAACGTAAGACGGTACTATCTGTCCGTCGCCCCACGAGCCGAGAGTAGCCGTTCCTCCGACTGCAACTGCACCTACGGTATGCGGCGGAGAAGACAGATCTTCCGCAACAAACAGCTGATAGTCCGACAGAAGATTCTCAATGGAATAGTCGTAAGGATACTTTTCATCGCCTGTTATTGCCGATACGGCGATGGTCGTGCTTGCGACCGCAGCAGCGGTCACGCCTGCAATAATTTTTGCTTTCATTGCTTTTCCCTCCATAAGATCAATTCAAAATCCCTTTGATGTAAAAATAATAAAATTTATAACTAAATTATACTATATCAATATTTATTTGTCAATACAGAAAAAGCAATGATAACATCTGCATTTTTTTGTTAATATGCACAATTTTAAACGAAAAGATTCGCTCCTTTGACCATTTTCGCAGTTATTTTCCCCTTTTGGCAATAACTGAGATCATTTCTCCCACGTTTTTCATACCCGATACCTCGCCCATTTTAAAGCGCATTTTAAATTCCTCCTCTGCGGCGGCAATAAGAGTAATATGCTCAATGGAGTCCCAGTCCTCTATATCGTCGGCGGTAGTCTCCGGTGTGATAACAATGGTATCGTCATCGAAAACGTCACGGAAGACCTCAGTCAGCCGAGGGATGATTTCATTTTCTGTCATTTTTATTCTCCTTATCGATTTATCAGTATGCAATTTCTATTACCGTATTTTTATTTTCATATTTTCTTATGTCAAGCTCCCACATATCCGCCCCGTCAATACGGGAGGGAACAGGGGAAAATCCCAGAGTACCGGGATAAAGCTCACTTACCATTTTATTTTTAGACGTTGGTATGTATATGCCTGTCAGCTTTTCAAAGCCCCGTTCACGGGCGGCTTTTACCAGACCGTCAAGCATTGCAAGCTCCATATCCCGCTTAAGCACCCGACATGACATGAGCCAGAGCAGTATATCGAGCATTTTCGGATCCTCTGCGTCCGTCTCTCCTATAATTACCGAGACAACGCCGTTATCACCGAATTTGTCGGAAAGCCTGCCGTAAAGGTGTACATACCTGTCCGATTTGGAGATCTCCTCGATCTGAGCGGGAGTATACCTTACCGAAGTAAGGTTGAACTGGTTGCTTTTATTGGTGAGCTGAGCGATCCGCCGTATATACGCAGGAGAGAACGGTCTGATCTCGCCTCTCATTTCAAGGCTTTTCAGGTAATCTCCGTAGCTTTCAAAGCCTGCCCGCAAAATCTTTCTCTGCGCATTCGCCTTGTACATTTCACTGCGGTTCAGATCGTCCTCGGAAAGAGACGTGACCTCGAAATACTCCGAGCGGTCAAGTATGCGGATATAATCGGTGACCTCCGTCAGCTCGGGGACCCTGACCCCCGCAAGCTGCGCCCTGACCAGCTCCCTTTCCGCAGGGTTGTCGTCGGCAAAAACGAACGCCTCCGGCAGAATGCCGATCTCCTCCGCCATATCGGAGATATTTTTATCCTTTGGCAGCCAGTTTGCCTTTATTACGGTAAAATCCTCCGGTCTGAGCGCCCCCTCGGGATGATTTAACCCGGCAAGGGCGTTTTCCTCATCGTTTTTGGAGCAGACCGTCAGCAGAACGCCGATATCCTTAAGAGATCTTAAATAGCTTTGCCATTCGTAAAAAGCCATAGCGTCGGCAGATTCCTGCCCTATGACAAGATCCTCCGCACCGTCGTCTCCTACTATCCCGCCCCAAAGGGTGTTGTCCAGATCCAGAGCGACGGCTTTTTTGTTTCTGCCGAAAACGGATCTTATTATAGCGGCAAGCTGTAAGCAAAGCTCTGGGATACAGCTTACGTTAAGGCTGTATTTGTACATATACCAGTATTCGGGAGCAGACCATTTTTCCAGCCCGCAGGCAGCCGAAAGCCAGTTTATATCGTTGATGTAAAGATCCTCACGCCTTTGGGCACGTTCGGCAAAGGCGAGATTCATTCGCATCGTGAAGTTGACCTGCCCCCTGTGATCGGAAAAGTCGCTGTTTCCCAGCAAACGGTAATAGGGTTGTTCAAAATTATTCTGTATTATGGGACAGCGGAATTTTTCCGCCAGACTGTCCCACAGCCGCTCAAAGCCTGCGACCTCCTCCGCCAGACCACCGCTGATCTGTTCCTCAGTCATTTTCGGTGAAGGAACAAAGCCAAGATTTCTGCGGCTTGTGTGGAGATAGACGATATCCGGCGCAAACTCCTCAAGCTCCTTGCTTGGGAACAGCGCTTCATTCCTGTACTGAGCGTAGCCGCACTGATAAAATTCAGGCTCTATTCCGCTGTCCAGCAGAAAAATCTCCAGCACGGAAACGATATCCGCTGTCGTAGACCCGCCGAGAACGGCTATCCTCTTGTGTATTCTTTCTTCCCCGGAGGAAAGCAGCCGTCTTTTCAGGGCTTTTCGTTTTTTCATTATATATCCGCTGTCAAGGGGATATTCAAGCTCTTTCATAATTTTTCACCTGCCGTATCACTCCTCAGCAAAGCCTTCCGCTTCGGCGAAGCTTTCCGCTTCGCTTTCCTGCATCTGGGCGGAGGAGGTCTCTTCCGTCGTTTCGGCAGGCTGCTGAACGCTCTGCACCCTGATGTTGTTTATTGCGCTTATATGAGTCGGGGTGGAGCATGAGGTAAGGGAAACCGCAAACAGCAGATCGGTACAGCCTACCTGACGGCAGAAATCTATGGCGTTTATATCGAAGTATCTGAAATCGCACACATAGATCTTAGAGAAGCCGTGGGTAAAAAACGGTATAAGCGCATTGCCGAAGCTGTCCTTGAACACCACAAGTACTCTGCCGTTATCGCAGTCGGTATCTATCTCGGCGATCTGGTTATCGACGTTGAGTATCGCCGAATAGCAGTTTACGCCTTCGGCATAATCGAAGAACAGATCTCCCTGAGATGCTCCTGTAAAATCGGTGCTGTAATATGTGGTGGTATAGCTGTTGTCCGGCTTGTAATATATAAACGTATCGGGATTGTCCGCAAGCTCCTGATTATATTCGCTGTAAGCGTACATAGTGCCAAGAAAATCCTCTATTTCGCACTTTTCGTATTCTCCGAGGTCGGGATATTCTATACCCGCCTTATCGGCAAAAATCTTTCCAGCATAATAAGCTCCCAAGGGCTGCCAGTGATGATCGGTGCGGGAATAGATATATTCCTCCGAGTGGCTTTCAAGTATGTTAAACACGTCAACATTGATTATTCCCTTGAGATATGACGCAATATTTACGATATTATCCTTCTGATCCGAGACAGTGTCCCTGAGATTTGCAGGCATATAGTACGCTCCCGAGGTGGGTATGGACATATTGTATATGTTTACGTCAGGAAGCTCTTCCTTCCACCTGTTTATGGTATCCGCATACTGAGCGCCCACGTCGAAGGTACCGTAATATGCCCCTACCGCTCTGACATCCTTACCCTTTCCGCAGACGATCACGTTGCCCTCCCAATCGCCGTCGTTAAGCTCCTCCTCGGGTATATCAACGGTAGTCTCGGTATTTTTTCCCGTCCGCTTTGAAGAGGTCGTCGTACCGTCCGCTTTTCCCGTAAAAGCCGTAACGGTAGTTGTGGCGGCTAACTTGTCCTCGTCAAGCTTTTCCTTCTCCACGGTTTTGCGCTTTCCTGCAATTACCGTATCGTCCAGCCTTATTCCCAGATGAGAGGTAAAGCCTGCGCAGAATTTCTTAAAGCCCTCTCTGCCGGGGATCGTGTCGGTAAAGTATTCCGTTATGCCCTCGGTATAATCGCCCTTGAAATACGATGAGACCGAAAAGTCGGGAAACTCCGCCAGATCACGGTTTTCCGACTGTATAAACCCGCTCTCACGCTTCATGAAAAGCAAGGAGATAAATACGATAAAAACAATACCTGTACAAACTATACAATTGATAAAATCAAATTCCAGCTCATGATTTCCGGATCTCTTTCTTCCGAGAGACTTTGCGGTACTTACCTCCGCAGACGCCGTAGCTTCGACAGTCTTTTTTTCAGCCTTTTCACCTTTCGCCGCATCTGCCGCAGGAGTTTCCCGGACAGGCTTCTCCTGTTCCCTCTCCCTGACATCGGAGGGTTCGGGGTTGTCTTTTTTGCTTTCCGTAGGTTCAGGCTTGCTGACGGGCATACTTATAGAAACCGTCCGTCTTGACCCGCTGTCGGCAGAAGTCGTCTGCGGTGCGGGACGGGGAGCTGCCCTGCGTTCTCTGTACATCTCCTCACGGTGAGTAACGGGCGGTTTTGCGGGAGCATATCTGCGTGGTCCGCCGCCTTTGGGAACTGTCACCGTAAGCTGTCTCTTGGAAGACGGCTTGGGAGACTCCTTTATCCTTGCCGAGCCGTCCCGGTCTATACTCATGACAAGCTCTTTCTTCTTCGGTCTGTGAGCTTCGTTTAAAATGGGCAGTATCGGCTTTTCCGATGCCCTCTCGGTAGCATCAGTCGTAGTCTTAACGTTCTTTTCCGCCTCAGGAGCTGTCTTTTCAGCCGTAACCCTCGGCTTCTCCACAGGCTTTGGCTGAGCGGCTGCTTTTTTTATCTGCCCTTTGTCAGGCTGACCGCTATCCTCATCCAGCCACACGCTTTTTTTAGGCTTTAGCACAGGCTCGTCCGTCCACACGCTGTGACTGAGCGTTCTGTGTCTTTCCCTGATCTTCTCAATGATCCTGTCATGCTCCGGAGAGCTTTCACGTCCCGGCTTATAGTCCTTGGGAACATATCCCTTGTTTTCCTGAGCCTTTGGACTTTTTTTCATATTGGTGGCTTCCACCGGCTTTCCGCCGACACCGACCTTACTCAGCGAAGCCTCGTAGGCCTTTGAAAGCGCCTCCAGATCCGCAGAAGGAAAGCCCTTACCGGAAGTTTTCTTATCCATATATTTTCACCTGCCTAAAATCTGAAATACAAAAACGGATTGTTGGTGGTATTCACCAGAAGCATACTGCTTACCAGCAGCACTGCGGCGTTGCAGACGATACCGACCGTCTGACAGACGTACGCTCCTTTTGGGGAACCGGACGCCTTTTCTTTTATTTTCGGGATCATCGGCATACACAGTACCGCTGCCGCTATAAACAGCCAGATATTGTTCATAAACAAATGGGTCGTATACACGTCCGTAAGGGAGTTTCCGTTAAGTCCGACAAGGGACTTGAAAAAGCTGCCCAGCGAGCCGAGATCTTCAAAATAGAAAATACCGAAGCCTATAAAAATAACCAGCTTGGTATAAATATGAGCAACAGGTGCGGGCATTTTTTTCATTTTCTTTTTTCCTATCATCATTTCCGCACAGATAAAAAGTCCGTAGTAGAGTCCCCAGAAAATAAAATTCCAGCTTGCACCGTGCCAGAGTCCGGTGCAGAACCACACCAGGAAAAGTCCGCCGTATTTTCTTCTCTTGCCGAAGATAGGCAGATAAAGGACATAATCCCTGAAAAACGAGCTGAGAGAGATATGCCACCTCTGCCAGAACTCGGAAATGCTTTTGCACACAAAGGGATAGTTGAAATTTTCATTGAAGTGGAAGCCAAATATGCGTCCCAGACCGATAGCGATGTCCGAATATCCGGAAAAATCAAAATAGTACCACAGTCCCACAAGTACCGCTCCGTACCATGTGCCTGTTACGGACAGCGAGGAAATGCCCTCATAGCCGTCCCCTGCTGCTCCGAACAGCGATGTAACGACTGTGCTGAGATTATTTGCTATGATGACCTTTTTGCCCAGTCCCAGTATAAGTCTAGACATACCGTCGGAAAAATCCTTAACGGTAGTTTTTCTGCTGTCGATCTCTCCGCCGATGACGGAATATCTTACAATAGGTCCCGCAACGAGCTGAGGGAACAGAGAAACATACATCAGAAAACGCCAGAAATTCTTTTGCGGCTCCACCTTTCCCCAGTAGCAGTCAACAGTATAGGAAATAGTCTGGAAGGTATAGAACGATATACCGATTGGCAGACGTATATTTGGAACGGGTATGGATAATCCGCACAGGGCGTTAAGGTTCTCAACAAAAAAACCGGTATATTTAAAACCGAAAAGTATGCCCAGATTGAATATCAGCGACCATGCCACAGCCGCCTTAGCCTGCCACTTATCACGGAAGCGGTCTATGACCATACCGTTTATATAGTCCACCGCCGAGGAAAGTATGAGTATTGACACCCAAACAGGCTCTCCCCAGGCGTAGAATATCAGGGAGAAAACAATAAGCACCGCATTTCTTATCCGGGTCTTTCCTGTTGCAAAGTAACAGATAAGACACACAGGCAAAAAGAAATACAGGAAAAAAAGATCCGCAAATACCACTTTCTAAAACTCCTTATGCTGTTATGATTCGACACTATTTTAATTATAGCACCTGCGCTCCGCAAGGTCAACACATTTTCCCTAAAAGCTATGCTCAAATTTTCGGCAGTTTATATTGCAAATTGCACAAAAAAATGTACAGATAAAATAAAACGGACGAACTTAGTCCGCCCGTTTGTCCATACCTGAATATGCCCTAGTCCTCTTTTACGATACTGTCCACAGGAGCGGTATCCTTTTCGTAGCGGACACGCTTTCTCCTGATATATCTGCGTATAAGGGAGATTACCATAAGTATCAGCGATATACCTGCAACAGCCGCTATCGGATAGTAATAGGTCATATACTGCTTATCCATATTTTCAAAAGCCTCGTCAACCTTGTAATTTTCAAGGCGGTACTGTATCTTGTCTATCATATATCCTGCGGCTTTGAGAAAAACTCCCGTCCCGGCGCAGATAACGATAAACGAAATAATGTATTTTCTGAAAAAGGCTATGAGTATGCCCGCCCCTATAAGTATGACTCCCGCAAGGGCGCACCAGCCTACCCACTCAGGCGGATGAGGCTCGATGTATCCTCCGAAAACGCCCGCCACAAGAACTCCGCCGTAGAAAAATCCGGAATATCCGAACGGGATCAGCATGAGTATTTTCAGTATTATACATATTATGGGATCTCCCGTACCGCTGCGTTTGGCTTTTCTGCGGAGCTTCCTTGCCGCCTTGCTCTGCCTGAGCTTAGCTTCCTCCTTTTCGAGCCGCTCCTGCTCCTCCTGTTCCTTTCTAAGGATATCCTGTTTTTGCTTCTGCGCCTTCAGCCTGTCTTTTTTTGACATATTATACCTCTTTTATGTATTAAAATAAAACTGATACAGATATTATAGCACATCTTTCCGCAAATATCAATAAACAAAGGAGCGAAAATTTAATTCCATAAAAAACACACCCTTTTTTCCCCCAATTCCAATGCAAATTATACTTGCTTTGCAGATTGAATTAAAAATCCCACGCAGTCAACAATAAGCTTACAAGAAAAAATTCAATACTGTCCTGCGGCGTATTCGCTGCGGAAAACGGTAAATTCGATAGGAAAGGAATAAAATTATGTCAGGAATTATCAAACGTATTTCGCTGCTTGCAGGCATAATAATGCTTTCGGTGGTTTGTCTGGCGGGATTTTACAACGCCGTGCTTCCCAATCAGTATTTTATATCGGAGGGAGAAACGCTTATGATAAGTTCGCTGTTTTCTATTTCGGCTAAGCCCTGCGAAAGCAAGGTGACTGTGGCGCTTACCGACATATCGGCACGTTCCTCACGCACCACCGAAAACACGCTTATGCTTTTCGGCTCGGTACCTATTAAAAACGTGACCTCGACCTCAGTACACAGACCGACGCTGGTTCCCTGCGGACAGGCCTTCGGCATAAAGCTCATCACAGACGGAGTAATGGTAGTGGATTTTTCAAAAATAGACGGCGTCTGCCCTGCAAAGGACTGCGGGATAAAGGAGGGCGACGTAATAATATCCATTAACGGGAAAAAGGTGCAGTCAAACTCGGACGTGGCACGGCTCATAAAAGCCTCGAAGGGCGAAAACTGCCGTATAACCGCAGTAAGAGAAGGCGGAGAGCGGAAGTTCACTCTTACTCCGGTACTGTCCGACGGGATATACAAGGCGGGAATGTGGGTGAGGGATTCCTCGGCGGGAATAGGGACCCTTACATTTTACGAGGAGGAAACCGGCTTTTTCGGAGGTCTGGGACACCCGGTATGCGACAGCGACACCAAGGAAATGCTTCCCCTGTCCGAGGGAGCGGTGGGAGATATAAGCATAACCGGCTTTGTCGGCTCCGAAAACGGAAAACCGGGTCAGCTGCTGGGCGAATTTTCAAGCGCCCGCACCCTGGGCGACATAACACTTAACTGCGAGGACGGCGTATTCGGCAGGCTTGATAAAAATCCCTCCGATAAAGAAGCCGTAGAGCTTGGCTTCAGGCAGGAGATCAAAAAGGGTAAGGCGGAGATATACTGCTCACTGGACAACGGTGAGACGAAAAGCTTTCAGATATCCATAGAGCAGATAAACCTTTACGACGGCGCTGAGCATGATATGGTCATCAAGGTCACCGACAAGGATCTGCTTGAGGAAACAGGCGGGATCATTCAGGGAATGAGCGGCTCGCCGATTATACAGAACGGACGTATCGTAGGAGCGGTGACTCACGTTTTTATCGACGACCCCACAATGGGCTATGCGATCTTTGCCGACGAAATGTACAGCCGCACGGAGGAATGTGCAGCGTCTGAATCCTCTCAGGCGGTATCGTAATACGAAATAATTCACGCTTCGACAAAACCTTACGGAATGATCCTCCGGATTCTCCTCAAAACCTGTCATATTCTTATTTTGCGACGATTTTCAAGCCGTATTCCCACAAAACGGTTAAAAATGCACAAAAAATAGAAGAATACGGAGATTATTTCGATAATTTGATGATTAGAACTATTTTGTCTTGATTTATTGTGCAATATGCACTAATTTGTATTAATTTTACTGGCGATTCTCATAAAAAACTATTGCATTTTAAAAATAAATGTGTTAAGATATAGAAAGTGAAAACCACAAAAGGTAAATGCTCCAGGCTTGGGCCCGAACGCCTGGAATGATCCGGGCAGCATAAAATGCTGCGCTCCGGATACTCCGCGGATATTTACGACAAATACATGGAAAATAACCAAACAGAATTAACGGAGGAATAATCAATGACACAAAAAATCAAAATACTTATCGGAGACGATTCCGCACAGTACGGCGTTTCCTGCGCTTCTTCACTGAGAAATCTGGGATTTTTCGTTATCACCAGACAAAAGGACGGCCTTGTGATATACGACGCAATAAAAAACGAACAGCCCGATGTTGTTATCATAGACGCCGTAATGCCCGGTCTGGACGCTATCGGACTTCTGAAAAAATGCTCACAGCTTGATAAAAAGCCGCTGTTTATAGTTACAAGCGCATATGAGAACTCATTTATTGAGGTGCAGGTAATGAATGCGGGAGCATCCTATTTCATGCTCAAGCCCTTCGATGTAAAGATCCTTGGCGAACGCATAAAAGCTATGCTGGATATAGACACAGACATAACCGCAGAAGGAGATTTCAACCGCAGGCACAGCGCTGCCGGACCTAATCTCGAGATCATCGTTACGGATATTATCCACCAGATCGGCGTACCTGCGCACATCAAGGGTTATCACTATCTTCGTGAGGCGATAATCTGCTGCGTAAACGACAAGGAAATGCTTGAGAGCGTTACAAAGCTATTATATCCTGCTGTGGCAAAAAAATTCGCCACAACTCCCTCCAGAGTGGAAAGAGCTATCCGCCACGCTATCGAGATCGCATGGGACAGGGGAGACATCGACACCCTCAACAGCTTTTTCGGATATACCGTAAACACCGGAAAGGGAAAGCCCACAAACAGCGAATTTATTGCCCTTATAACGGATAAGATCTGCCTTAAATACAAATCGGCGCTTGCCTGCTGATAATGCTTATAATAGACCTTCTCGGAAACTTCCGAGTAGATATAATAAAAAACGGATAAACGGACGAAAGCAAATAAACTTTCGTCCGTTTATCCGTTAAAAAAGGCTATGTATCTAAAAACGCTGCTATTCGCAGAAATACATAAGCGTTACCGCCATACCGTTTATAAAGCCCACAAATATTCCGCAGACTATAAAAAACACGCTGATCGGTATGGAACAAAGTATGCTTACTGTTCCGAAGATCACAATAAACAGCAGAGGAACAAGTATCTGCACAATAAATTTACGCCGTTTAAGTATCGGAAATCTAGCCGCCAGAGCAGAAGTCCTTTCGCCCCTGCGGTCTATAATACGGTACAGAAGCTGAGTCAGCGCCATGGGTATACCTATCAAAAGAAACGCCGCTGCTATTTTGCCCACACTGCATCCTCCTTACAAATACTGATCCTAGGGTGCGTTGAGCGGTAGTGTCAACACACCCTAAAAAGAGCCGCCTTAACACACCGGTGCAAGGCAGCTCCGTCACTGCGGTTTTCAGAACCTGCTCTTAATTAAAGAACACGAACTCCTGTTACTCCGTCAACAGCCTTGATAGCTTCGATATCTACCTCGCCGTTAACGTCCAGCATAGAGTAAGCCCAGTCCTTCTTGGACTTGTTTACAAGATTTTCGATATTTGCTCCCTTGCTGCTTACTGCGCCTGTGATCTGAGAAATAAGCGCAGGAACGTTCTTGTGAAGAACGCACACAAGGTGATCGCCGGTCTTTTCAAGCTCCGCATTGGGATAGTTGACAGAATTTCTGATAGTTCCTCTCTCGATATATTCGATAAGCTCGTCAGCTGCCATAACTGCACAGTTGTCCTCGGACTCTGCGCTTGAAGCTCCCAGATGAGGTATGGCAACGATATTCTCAACGCCCAGTATCTCGTCGCAGGGGAAGTCAACAACGTATCTTGCTACCTTTCCGCTGCCTACCGCTTCAACGATAGCTTCGGAATTTACAAGCTCTCCTCTTGCGAAGTTGAGAAGTCTTACGCCGTCCTTGCAAAGATCGATGGTTTCCTTATTGATAGTATCCTTGGTATCTGCATTATAAGGAAGATGGAGCGAAATGTAATCTGCATTTGCATAGATCTCGTTCACGTTAGCCGTTACCTTTACCTGCGGCTTCAGGTTAAGAGCAGCTCCTACCGAAAGGAAAGGATCATAGCCGATAACGTTCATACCAAGGGAAATAGCGATATTTGCAAGCTTTCCGCCGATAGCGCCCAGACCGATAAGACCCAAAGTCTTGCCCATGATCTCGCAGCCGGCAAAGTTGCTCTTGCCCTTTTCAACCATTTTTCCTACCTCGGCGCCGTTTCCTTTAAGTGTCTGCGCCCATGCCATAGCCTCGGGGATCTTTCTTGAAGCCATGAGCAGTCCGCATATCGCCAGCTCCTTAACGGCGTTGGAATTTGCTCCGGGAGTGTTAAAAACAACGATACCCTGCTCGGCGCACTTGTCAACGGGGATATTGTTTACGCCTGCGCCTGCTCTTGCGATAGCGAGAAGGCTTTCAGGCATTTCCATGTCGTGCATTTTTGCAGAACGTACCATAATAGCGGTAGGATCTGCGGCTTCGTCGCTGACGGAATACTTTGTCCTGTCGAACTTATCCGTTCCCACAGCGGCAATTTTATTAAGAGTAAGTATATTGTACATTTAAATTTACCTCTTTCATATTATGTATCAGACCATAATTCTTAATATCAAAAGACCAATAATAACCAGAACAAAGCATACAGCTATGATCTTCAGCCGTATTTTGTTCCTGCGTTTGACTCTTTCCCTGTATTCTTCACTAAGCTGAAAAATAGGATTCATATTCGCACCTCTAAAAAGCGTTAAGCGTTCTCAGCCTCGAACTTCTTCATGAATTCAACCAGCTTTTCAACGCCCTCGATAGGCATAGCATTGTAAATAGACGCTCTCATACCGCCTACGGTCCTGTGACCCTTGAGGTTCTCAAATCCGGCAGCCTTAGCCTCGGCAACGAACTTCTTGTCAAGCTCCTCATTGCCTGTAACGAAGGGAACGTTCATAAGAGATCTGTCCTTAGGCTCAACAGTACCCTTGAACAGCTTGCTCTGATCGAGGAAATCGTAAAGGATCTTTGCCTTTTTCTCGTTATGAGCCTTCATTGCCTCGAGACCGCCCATTTTCTTTATCCATTTGAATACCTTGCCGCAGATATAGATACCGTAGCAGGGAGGAGTATTGTAAAGAGAATCTGCGTCTGCCTGAGTTTTCCACTTGAGCATTGTGGGAGTACCCTCAAGAACATCGTCTGTTATAAGATCCTCTCTGATGATAGCGATAACAACGCCGGCAGGTCCGATATTCTTCTGAACGCCGCCGTAGATAACGCCGTACTTTGTAACGTCGACAGGCTCTGAAAGGAAGCATGAGGAAACGTCTGCAACAAGCGTCTTGCCCTTGGTATCAGGCAGCTCCTTATACTTTGTGCCGTAGATCGTATTGTTCTCGCAGATATAAACGTAGTCTGCGTCCTCAGGGATATCCAGATCGGAGCAGTCGGGGATATAGGAGAATGTCTTGTCTGCGGAAGAAGCGACCGCAACTGCCTCTCCGAACTTCTGAGCCTCCTGATAAGCCTTCTTTGCCCACTGACCGGTGATTATGTAAGCTGCCTTCTTATTCTTCATAAGGTTCATGGGAACAGCCGCAAACTGCTGTGAAGCGCCGCCCTGAAGGAACAGTACCTTGTAATTGTCAGGGATATTCATAAGCTCTCTGATGTCAGCCTCTGCCTCTTTGATGATATTGTCAAAGGCCTTTGAACGGTGGCTCATCTCCATAACGCTCATACCTGTACCCTTGTAATCGAGCATTTCTTCCGCCGCCTCTTTGAGGACCTCCTCGGGAAGAACTGCGGGACCTGCGCTAAAATTATAAACTCTAGCCATTTTATATACCCTCCATAAAATATAATTTAAATAAAATTGACAATAATATTATATTACTTTCTGTCTAAAAAGTCAAGTACAATATCAAAAAAATACTACATGACCCATGTAAAAACAGTAATGTTCAGCATATATTCTCATAAGGGCTTGACAGGATCAGAAAAATGTGATAAAATAACATATGGAGGAAACCATTTGGGCAATGGTTTTTGACGGCGGAAAAGGCAAAATAAAGGGAAAAGCGGGCTGCTGCGTGGCGGTCCGCTTTCTTTTTTACTGAAAAATACGCTGAAAAAAGCCGGCGTACACACAATGCGTACACCGGCTTTTTCAGAAAGGAAATTACCGTTTTTTATAAAATCAGGAGACCCTCGGCACAGGGGGAAAAAGCAATTCTGAAATCAGGGGGAAGAATAGCTTAAAAGCCTCGGATCTCCTGCTTTTAGCCGTTTGACCGGAACCGGGTAAGCGTTCCGGAAAGGCTCATTCCTTTACGGCTCCGGAGACAAGTCCGCTGTAAATGTACTTCTGGAGAGAAAGGAATATGATAAGGGTAGGTATGATACAGATAATGATACCTGCGAAAACTACCTCCCACTGAATGGTCGTTGCGTTCATAAGCCTGTAAAGCACTGTAGACACAACCACCAGATCATCGTCCTGCATATAGAGCTGAGGAGTATAGAAGTCGTTATAGATGCTGACAAACTTGAT
Source organism: Ruminococcus sp. (assembly GCA_017626015.1). GTDB lineage: Bacteria > Bacillota > Clostridia > Oscillospirales > Ruminococcaceae > Hominimerdicola. The sequence goes on along the minus strand of JAGAJO010000001.1, from coordinate 188,193 downwards.
TATCAGCACGGTAGCTATAGCCGGCTTCAGGTTGGGGAGGATTATGCTGAAATATATCCTCGGGTATGAAGCTCCGTCAATGATACCGCTCTCGTCAAGAGAAACGGGTATCTGACTTAAAAACTGCATGAAAATGTATATGGAAACTATATCCGTTCCGACATACAGTATGATCGGCGCAAGCATGGTGTTGTAAATTCCCAGCTTGTTCACGATCTGAAAAACCGTTACCTGCATGGATATGTTGGGAAGCAGCGTAGCCAGCAGGAAAGCGCCCTTTACAAAGCCGGTGAAATAGGTCTTGAACCTCTGCACCACAAACGCGGTCATAGTTCCTGTGATTATAGATCCTAAACAGGATATAACTATTATTACGGCAGTGTTACGGAAGCTCAGGATAATATCCTTTGCAAACATCGCCGTTTTGTAATTTTCAAAAACCGGAGTCTCGGGGAGCGTAAATACCGTTGTGTTGGCAAGCTCCTTGGTACCCTTGAGAGAGCCTATAAGAACCACAGCTATAGGTATAAGCACCACAAGACAGCATATTATCAGGAAAAGATACTTAAGCGCCGCAAGGATCTTACTGCCAAGGTAAAGAGGCTTTTTGACCTGTGTTTTTGCTGCGTCTGTCATCAGTAACGCACCCCTCTCCCTGATTTCTTCTCACGCTTTATTCTCTCCTCCTGACCGTCACGGAAGAAGAACTTCTGTACAAGCGTAACTATTATCGTAATGATAAGCAGCACCACTGCCATTGCGGACGCAAGTCCCACCTGCTTTTTGCTGAACGCCGTCTCGATAGTCTTGATAACGAAGGTGGACGTTCCGTAGTTTCCTGCGGTAATGATATAGGGTATCTCGAATACCGAGATCGCACCCTTTACTGCCAGTATTAGCTGAAGCGAAATGATCGGCTTTATGCTGGGGAAAACGATATAGCGGAACCTCTGCCATGGATTTGCGCCGTCAAGATCCGACGCCTCGTACAGATCCGTTGGGATAGACTGTATAGCGCCGATATACATGATGATATCGAAGCCGATATATCTCCACAGGGAAACAAAAACCAGACAGAAATTAGCCAGCATAGGTTTTTCTGGGTCAAGCCACAGTCTCGGTTCAGCGCCGAAAAGCTCCAGAATGCTGTTAAGAGTACCCTGCGGGGAAAGTCCAGCCTGTCCCTTAAGGAAAAATCTCTGGAAGATAATAGACACCGCAACGCCGTTCATAAGGTACGGGAAAAAGAGAATGCCCTTGAAAAGTCCCTTAGCCCTGATCTTCGAGCAAAGTATAGACGCCAACAAAAGCGCCAGAGCCTGCTGTACAAACGAGCCTGCAAGATAGTAAAGGCTGTTTTTGAAGGTAATAAAATAATCGGGATCCTGAAAGATCGTCTTGTAATTGTCAAACCCCACAAATTCAGGGTTTACTCCGAACTGGTCACGCTTCTGGAAGCTGTAGCCCACCATATTCACCGCAGGCACAAAGGTGAAAAGTATCAGCAGCGCCAGCGGAACGAGCAGAAACAGCACAGAAACCACAAATTTTTGCCCCTCGTAGGTCTTAAGCCAGTTCAGGAATCCCTTTCTGTTTTTTTTAGTCATAAGGTCGCTCCTTTTAGACCGGATTTAGATCATTCTGCAAAAGCAGTGACGGATCGAATATATCCATCCGTCACTGTCTATAAGAAATTGAAAGATCAGTACGGAATTATCCAAGAACGGAAGCCGCCGCATCAGACCACTTCTTGTTTACATCGGAAATGATCGATTTGAACTCGTCCTCGCCCTTGCCCGCAAATGCAGCTTCAGCAATCTTGATCTTGAAGTTGTCGGTATCTCCGCCCCAGACCGAAACGCCGGACTCGGTGTCGATCTCGTCGAATTTACCTATAAGCTCGTCGGGGGTAGCCTCCTTCTCGAAGAGAGTTACGCCAGAAAATTCGGAAAGGTTACCGGGAAGCTCGGAATCTACAGTCGTGGGTATCATGCCCTCCTTTGCGGCAAAGCCCGACTCCTTAACGAACCACTCAACATACTTCTTGCCAAGGTCTACATTATCGGAATTCTTATTTACACCGAGACAGTAGTCGGATGATGTCTCAGCATAACGGTTGCCGTCGGGAGCAGTGATCGGAACAGGCATATATCCGATATCATCGGGATTCTCAGCCTTCTCCTGGAACTGTCCGATAGCCCATGAGCCCATTACCATGGTAGCGATCTTGCCCTCGCCGAACCATACCTTGGAGCTTTCCCACTCTGTTGTCATGTGATCCTCTTCCGTCAGCTCGGGATCGGAGAAGATATCGAACATGAGCTTGTATACGGGATAGTAACCGCCGTCCTCTGCAAAAAGGTCAAGCTTATTTGTAAGAATAGTATTCTCATAGCCTGCGTCGCCGGAAGCGGAATTTACAAGGCTCTGCCACTGGGTGATCGTCCAGCTTGCGTCCTTGTAATTTGTATAATAAGGGATAGCGTCTGTCTTTTCAGCTATGAGCTTAAGATCTGCGATGAACTCGTCGGCTGTCGCAGGCATCTCGGTTATTCCCGCCGCACTCCATACAGCCTTGTTGTAAAGAACTCCGGTAGCCGTTCCGCCGTATGCAACGCCGTATACGTTCTTGGAGGAATCCATCTTCTTATCTGCCCAGCGGTAAACCTCTTTCATCTCATCATATGTACCGAGCGGCTCAAAGAAATTGGAAAGATCCTCAAGCTTAACATCATCGGGGATCATAAGAACATCGCCGTAATCTTCCGTTCCCATTCTTGTTGCTACGTCGCCTGCATAATCTGCATAGCCTACATACTTGACCTCACAGTTATTTGCCTCTTCAAACGCATCGGTAAGCTCGTCAAGGCTTCCGTCATCAACTCTGTCGGTACGGTTTGTAAGAACCTCGAGAACTACGCCGCTGCCCTTGCTTCCGCTTTTTTTGCTTGAACCGTCTTTGTCTGTGTTTCCGCAGCCGCTCATTGCAGCTGCCGTGCCGCAGATAAGTGTAAACGCAGTAATACCTGATATAATTTTTCTTGCTTTCATTTGATTAACCTCCACATTTTCCGTTAACACTAAATTTTAATGTAAATTAAGTATATAATAATTATTAATTTAAGTCAATAGTTTTTAGCAAAATATCTAAATTAATTTTCAAATTTGTATGATATCTCAAATTCAGAGTAAATTAATCTAGCACATTGCACAAAGAAACAAAGAAAATTAATCTGCGGAACGACTCTTTTCATCAAGTACAAAATCGTACGGTATATCCGGAATAATAACAAATGAGCTTTCCCAAAGCCGTTTCTTGATCCGTGAAACGTCCTCGTTAATATCATGTTAACGTTTTCATTTATTAATCTAAAAATATGCCGATTAAAATCGACAATATAACCCTTTAACTTTAATTCAACCACATATAGCACGACAGTGTCTGAATCATGTCTTCACGGAAATAAATTTTCAAAATATAGAAAGGGATAAGCTTCTGTATTCCTCGCATATACCATTACATTTTGGTATTTAATCGTCTGAATTGATTTCCGTGCGATGCTTTTGGAAAAACGTTGACATATATATAAATCAGTGATATAATTAAAGAATAGTTATTTTTATATTATAACAGGACGGAAAAAATATGAAAGTGGTAATTATAGGCAACGGAAAGGTAGGCAGCAGCCTTTCCTCACTGCTTGCAAAAGAGAATCACGACGTAACTGTCGTTGACTGCAAGCCGGAGGCGTTAAGGAGAACTCAATTTACACAGGATATAATGTGTATAGAGGGAAACGGCGCAACTGCCGCAACTCAGAAGGAGGCGGGGGCAGACAAGGCTGGACTGCTTATTGCCTGCACACCCTACGACGAGCTTAACATTTTATGCTGCCTTATCGCAAAAAGGCTGGGGGCGGACAGAACTATCTCCCGCGTAAGAACGCCGGAGTATTTCACCCAGATGGATCTGCTGCGGGACGAGCTCAGGCTCTCTCTCGTTATCAATCCCGATCTGACGGCTGCCGAGGAAATTTCCCGTATACTTATTTTCCCGGCTGCGGCAAAGGTAGAGGTCTTTGAAAAAGGCAAAATGGAGCTTATAGAGCATAAGCTTTCGGAAAATTCCAAGATATGCGGAATGAGCCTTGCGGACATTTACAGAAGTCACAAGATCAAATTCCTTATCTGCGCCGTTGCGAGGGATTCGGAAATTTACATACCCGACGGCAGCTTTGTACTGCGTCCCGGCGATAAGATCAGCCTTGCGGCGTCCCACAAGAACGTTGAAAAATTTTTCAGGGAGACGGGAATAATCGCAGGCAAGGTAAAAAACGTTATGATGATAGGGGGAGGCAGGGTATGCTATTATCTTGCTTCGCTGCTTTTAAACGTCGGCATGAGGGTAAAGATAATCGAAAAGGATCTGGACCGCTGCCACATACTTGCAGAAAAGCTGCCCAAGGCTTCCATTATTCACGGAGACGGCACCGATCAGGAGCTGCTTATGGAGGAAGGGCTGAGCGACGCCGACTCCTTTGTTGCTCTCACCGGACTGGACGAGGAAAACATAATCATGTCCATGTTCGCTAAAAACAATTCAAAGGCAAAGGTCATCGTAAAGATAAACCGGGACAACTACCGGGATCTTGCCTCCGAGCTGGGACTTGACTGCATAGTTTCTCCGAAAAGCCTTACGACAAGCTCGATACTTAGCTATGTCCGCTCTCTCAACAACACCTCCGGCAGCAATATCGAGTCTCTTTACCATATCGTCAACAATCAGGTAGAGGCTATAGAATTCTGCATTAAAACCAACATTCCCGGACTGGTTGGCGTGCCGCTCAGGGATATGAAGCTTAAAAAGAATATTCTTATCTGCGCAATAATCCGCCGCAGGAACGTTATCATTCCCAACGGAGGGGACTCTATCGAGCTGGGGGATTTTGTGGTGGTAATATCCAAGGATCACCGCTTTTCCGATATAGAAGACATACTTATGTAAACGGGGTTTGCGTGAAATGAATAAATCAATTGTGATCCATTATGTTTCAAGAGTTCTCTGGATGGGTGCAGCATTGTTTCTGATCCCCGCTGCGGTAAGTCTTTATTACGGAGAATACGATTCGGCGCTGACTTTTGTCATAACAGCCCTGTGCGTGGCGATAGTCTCCACTCCTGCGGCGGTCATCAAGCCTAAAAACAAGCAGATGTTCGCCAGAGAGGGTCTTGTGATAGTTGCGTTCATGTGGGTTATATACCCGATCCTGGGTGCGCTGCCTTTCTGGATCAGCGGAGAGATACCTCATTTTGTGGACGCTGTATTTGAAAGCATCTCCGGCTTTACGACCACCGGCTCCACAATACTTACGGATATAGAAAGCCTGTCGAGAGGTATGCTTTTCTGGAGGAGCTTTACCCACTGGGTCGGCGGAATGGGAGTTCTGGTGCTTGCAATAGCCATTCTCCCCTCCAGCAACGATGCGCTTTATCTTATGCGGGCTGAATGCCCAGGGCCTCAGGTGGGAAAGATAGTTCCCAAGGGGAAAAATTCCGCAGTGTATATGTACCTTATATACACCGTGCTGACGGCAGTGCTTATAATTCTCCTTTTTGCGGGAGGAATGCCGCTGTTCGACAGCGTATGCCATGCAATGGGCGCTGCGGGAACGGGAGGTTACAGCATAAAAAATCAGGGCATAGCGTACTACGATTCGGCTTACATCGACGGTGTGCTTACAGTGGGAATGATGGCATTCGGAGTGAACTTCTCTCTTTATTATTTCATTCTGGCAAGACGCTTCAAGGAGGTCTGGAAAAACACCGAGCTTAAGGCTTACCTGGGAATACTCGCTGTTGCAACACTGCTGATATCCGCCAATATATTCCCCATCTATAAATCCGTGGGGAAATGCTTCAGATACGCCGTTTTTCAGGTATCCTCGATCATGACCTCCACCGGATATTCAACGGCGGACTACAACAACTGGCCGGCGTTTTCCCAGACGGCGATCATAACGCTTATGTACATAGGCGCCTGCGGAGGCTCCACGGGAGGAGGCTTTAAGGTCTCGCGAGTGATAGTGCTTTTCAAAAGCGCTGTCAAGAGCATAAAAAAGACTCTCCACCCGAAATCGGTAAGCATTGTTACCTCCGACGAAAAAACGCTGGATACCGAAACGGTACACGGAGTTCACACATATCTTATAATCTACATTCTGCTTATCTTTGGATCTTTGCTGATAATATCACTGAATGGCGCTGATTTCGCCACAAACTTTTCAGCCGTCACCACCTGCATCAACAATATAGGACCCGGAATAAGCAAGGTAGGACCGGTAGACAATTTCAGCTTTTTCTCGGATCTTTCCAAGATAACGCTGTCAGTGGATATGCTTCTGGGACGTCTGGAATGTCTGCCGATAGTCATACTGTTTTCTCCGAGCATATGGAGAAAAAATTTCTGATCGGATATACGCCGTCAGACAGCCTTGAAACAGCCGCCTGTTCCTGCGTTTTCCTCCCGGACCTCCGGCTGCAGTCCTGTTAAGAAAATGCTGATCGATCTGTCTGCAAGGCAGTGAATTTTACAGCGATTTGATCGGTGCTTCCTTGATCGTGAGGACTACATAATATATAGTAAAGGATTGATCTTATGGAAAAAAAAAGCGGTTTTTCCAGCAGGCTCGGCTTTGTGCTGGCTGCGGCAGGCTCCGCAGTCGGTCTGGGAAACATATGGCGTTTCCCCTATCTGGCAGCTAAATACGGCGGAGGAATTTTTCTGCTGGTATATCTTATCCTGGCGGTGACCTTCGGATTTTCCCTTATGATAACAGAGATCGCTATAGGAAGAAAAACCGGCAAAAGCACTATAATATCCTACAAGACGATAAATAAGAAATTTTCATTTCTGGGCTATCTGGCTTCCCTTGTGCCTATAATTATTTTCCCGTACTATTGCGTTATAGGCGGATGGGTCGTTAAATTTCTGGGGGTATACCTGTCGGGACAGGGTCACGCCGCAACGGGCGAGGACTACTTCCCGGGCTTTATCGGCAGCACAGCCGAACCGCTGGTATGTCTGGCGATATTCCTTTTTCTCACCTCTGTCGTAGTTCTTATGGGAGTTGAAAAGGGCATTGAAAAGGTAAGCAAGATCATGATGCCCGTACTCGTTCTCATGTCGCTGGGAACGGCGGTCTACAGCCTTACGATAGACGGCGCAACGGATGGTCTTATTTACTACCTCAAGCCGAATTTCAGTGAGTTTTCAATAAAAACCGTTGTTGCCGCTATGGGACAGCTTTTCTACTCTATGTCTCTTGCTATGGGTATCATGGTGACATACGGTTCCTATATGCGCAAGGACGACGATCTTGAAAAATCGGTGAGAAACATCGAGATCTTCGACACGGCTATCGCATTTTTGTCAGGAATGATGATAATCCCTGCGGTATTTGCATTTTCCGGCGGAGATCAGGCGGCTCTGCAAAAGGGACCGACGCTGATGTTCGTGACTCTGCCAAACGTTTTCGACTCCATGAAGGGCGGTCACATTTTCGGATTCGTGTTCTTCCTGCTGGTGCTTTTTGCGGCGCTTACCTCGGCAATTTCTCTCATGGAGACTATTGTGTCCATCATTTTTGACAAATTCGGCATTTCAAGGCGTAAGATCTGTATCGGCGTTATGATATTTTCCTTTATCATTGCCGTCCCCTCGTCACTGGGATTCGGCGTACTTTCATCGGTTACGATCTTCGGCTATTCCATTCTGGACTTCTTTGATTTTATCAGCAACAACATCATGATGCCGATAGTTGCCCTTGCCACGGCGATCCTCATTGGCTTTATTACCAAACCGGACTATGTTTCCGAAGAGGTGGAATCCTCCGGAAAATTCAAATCAAAAAAGCTGTACGGCTTTATTATAAAATTTGTCGTACCTGTTTGCATGATAATTATTCTCATATCCTCTGTCACCGGATATGTCTGATCCCTGCGGCGGCTTTGCGGAAAACTTTTTACCGCAGAGCCGCAGAAATTATTCACGGAGATCAATTTCCAAAATACCTGACAAAAACTTTGTATATATTCGCTTCTATAATCCGGGCAAAGTACGATATTTTGCTATGATTAAAATATTTAACCGATAAAATCGATCTCCGCGGAAATTTTTCCGCAGGACTTGTAATATTGCCGCAAATATGCTATACTTACTTATATATTTTCAAAAACAAAGCAAAATAAAGCGAGGTAATGCAAATGACAAACGAATATGTACTTATTCTGGATTTCGGCGGTCAGTATAATCAGCTTATCGCAAGACGAGTGCGTGAGTGCAGCGTATACTGCGAGGTAAAGCCTTACAATAAGGTAAGCATTGACGAGATCAGAAGGCTGTCGCCAAAGGGCATTATTTTCACCGGAGGTCCTCAGAGCGTTTACGGAGAGAACGCTCCCGCAGTTGACAGGCAGATCTTTGAGCTTGGCATACCGATACTTGGTATATGCTACGGATCGCAGCTTATGGCACATCTTCTGGGCGGAGAGGTCGAGACCTGCGTTACCTCTGAATACGGCAAGACCGAGACCTGCTACGACAAGGACTGCGTACTTTTCAGCACTATAAAAAATATGCCCGAAAAGGCTGTTTCGTGGATGAGTCATACCGATTATATCTCAAAGCTCCCGGAGGGCTTCAGAGTAACGGCACACACCGAAAACTGTCCCTGCGCCGCTATGGCAAATGACGAAAAAAAGCTGTATGCCGTACAGTTCCACCCCGAGGTAAACCACACTCAGTACGGACTTGATATGCTTGACAGCTTCCTTAAGAACGTCTGCTGCTGCACCGGCGACTGGACAATGGAGAACTACGCAGAAAAAGCGATCAGGGATATCCGTGAAAAGGTAGGAAGCGGAAAGGTTTTGCTAGCGCTTTCCGGCGGCGTGGATTCCTCCGTTCTGGCGGCGCTGCTTTCAAAGGCGGTAGGAAATCAGCTTACCTGCATTTTCGTTGACCACGGCTTTATGAGAAAGAACGAGGGCGACGAGGTAGAGGCGGCGTTCAAGGACTGGGATATCAATTTTATAAGGGTCAACGCCAAGGACAGGTTCATGGACAAGCTCAGAGGGGTATCGGATCCCGAAACAAAGAGAAAAGCTATCGGAGAAGAATTTATCAGAGTTTTCGAGGCTGAGGCAAAAAAGATAGGCAAGGTGGATTTCCTTGCGCAGGGTACTATTTATCCCGACGTTATCGAGTCGGGTGCAGGAGACGCTGCGGTCATCAAATCCCACCACAACGTAGGAGGACTTCCCGACTATGTGGATTTCAAGGAAATAATCGAGCCGCTGAAAATGCTTTTCAAGGACGAAACGAGAAAGCTGGGACAGGAGCTTGGACTTTCAGAAACACTGGTATGGAGACAGCCTTTCCCGGGTCCGGGACTTGCTATCAGGATCATAGGCGAGATCACCGACGAAAAGCTCGAGATCCTTCAGGACGCAGACTGGATATTCAGGGAGGAGATCGCAAAGGCAGGCATGGACAGGGACATCAATCAGTATTTTGCCGTCCTCACCAACAACCGCTCAGTAGGCGTTATGGGCGATTTCAGGACCTACGATTACACGCTTGCGCTCCGTGCGGTAGAAACAACCGACTTTATGACGGCTGAATTTTCAAGGATCCCCTACGAGGTCCTTGCGGTATGCTCAAGCAGGATCGTCAACGAGGTAAAAAATATCAACAGGGTAGTGTATGATATTACTACTAAGCCGCCGGCTACTATTGAGTGGGAATAATTACGCCTGTCAAAGGGCAAATCGATTTTTCATAAATTTCTTGCCCTAAAATAAAGAATAGACCTTGTGAGTCAATTGGGCTCCAGGGTCTTATTTTTTGCAAACATAGCGAAAAAACTTGAAAATACGGCATTTTTGATAATAAAATTGGCGTTTTATTGCTATATTGACTTTGTAAACGCTCCTACTTTGAAGGCCTGCAAGGCATTGAATTTTAAGTCATCACATAAAACCCGGTGTACCGTATTGACATCGCATTAAAATGGTGATACAATAAAAACCGACAGAATTATGAAAACCGAGGTAAGTAAAATGAGAACATTTTCAAAATCCAGCAAGCTTGACAACGTTTGCTACGATATAAGAGGTCCGGTCATGGACGAAGCGGACAGAATGATCGCAGAGGGTACAAAGATACTTAAGCTTAATATCGGAAACCCTGCGCCGTTTGATTTCAACGCTCCGGACGAGGTGATAAAGGCGATGACGGATAATCTGCGTAACGCTCAGGGCTATTCGGCGTCCAAAGGCGTTGTGCAGGCAAGGGAGGCCATATTTAAATATCACCGCAGAAAAAATGTCCCGGTGGAAAGCATTAACGACATTTATACCGGCAACGGAGTTTCCGAGCTTATCGTTATGGTAATGCAGGGGCTTCTTGACAACGGCGACGAGGTGCTTCTGCCTGCTCCCGATTACCCGCTGTGGACGGCTTCGGTGACTCTTGCCGGCGGAAAAGCTGTGCATTACATATGCGACGAAGGCTCAGACTGGTATCCCGATATCAAGGATATGGAAAGAAAGATCACCGACCGCACAAAAGCGATCGTCATTATAAATCCCAACAACCCTACCGGATCGGTCTATCCCCGGGAGGTACTGGAGGAGATCGCCGAGCTGGCAAGAAAGCACGAGCTTATAATATTCTCCGACGAGATCTACGACAGGCTCCTTATGGACGGCGTTGAGCATACGTCCATAGCCTCACTTGCGCCGGATATTTTCTGCGTTACCTTCAACGGCATCTCCAAATCCCATATGTCCGCAGGCTTCAGGGCGGGCTGGATGGTGCTGAGCGGAAATAAAAAGGGAGCGGAAGGATACATAGAGGGTCTTAATATGCTCTCCTCCATGAGACTATGCTCAAACGTTCAGGCTCAGTATGTCATCAGCGAGGCGCTTAAGGGAACGGGAGCGCCCGATGCCGAGCTTAAGCCGGGAGGAAGGATCTACGAGCAGAGAGAATGCATTTACCGTCTGCTAAACGATATCGACGGGATAACCGCCGTAAAGCCGAAGGCTGCTTTTTACATTTTCCCCAGACTTGACGCAGCAAAATTCAACATAACCGACGATGAACAGTTTGTGCTGGATTTCCTCAGGGAAAAGAAGATACTGCTTGTCCACGGCGGAGGCTTTCACTGGGAACAGCCCGATCATTTCAGGATAGTGTTTCTCCCGTCTGTCCATGAGCTTGAATACTCCATGGGCGAGCTTAAGGACTTTCTGAGCGGCTACAGACAAAAATAACCATGCTAAGGCAATACCGCACAACCAATGTGTACGGTATTGCCTTAAATTTTTTAAGAAAATTTTTCAAAGGTCTTTATTTTTTATTGATAATGTAGTATAATTATATAAAACTTAAGGAAATGCTGATTAATTCTGCGAGATAGTGAATTTTAAACAGCGATCTGATCGGTGCTTCCTTAAATATTTATAAGGAGGATCTGACATGGAAAAGGATAACGGAATTTCGAGGGTAAAAGTCACCATTAACCATAAGACCTACACACTCTCCACCGACTCGGGCGCTGAATATACCGAGAGGCTTGCAAAAAATCTGGACAAGAGGATCGCAGATATGAGAACCAGATATCCCGGTCTTTCTGTCACCGACTGTGCTGTGCTTACCGCCCTTGACTGCATGGACGAGCTTATGAAAGCCAACCAGAATATAGACAACATACGCTCTCAGATAAAGGATTACGTTGACGACGCAGGAAGAGCGAGAAATCAGGCAAACTCCTCCCAGCGTGAGATCAGAGCGCTCAAGGAACGTGTTGCAGCGCTTGAAAAGGAGCTGAGCGAGCGAACAAACTACGCTCCCGCCGATGACCACGAGGAGCCTGTCAGTGCGGAGGAAATACTGTCTCAGGATATAAGGGAAGCTATCGCAAAGCCTGTTGAACGTCCAAAGCCTAACATGGAGGCTTCCTCAAACTTTGTGGGAACGGTAAACTACAATCCCTCACTTAACGGGGGAAAGCGCTGAATGACTGAGATCCTTGCGCCCTGTGGCTCTCCGGAAGCGCTTACCGCCGCACTGAGAGCAGGCTGCACTGCGGTATATCTCGGCGGGGAAAGCTTTTCCGCCAGACAGAACGCCGTCAACTTCACTGACGGGGAGATCGAAAAAGCAGTCGCAGAATGTCACCGCAGGGGAGTAAAGGTTTACCGGACGATAAACACTGTGCTGTTCGACAGCCAGCTGGAGCAATGCAAGGCGGCAGTCAGACACTGCGCAGAAACAGGTGTGGACGGCATTATCACACAGGATCTTGCCCTTACGGAAATTGTGAAAAAATGCTGTCCCGATCTGACTATCCACGCATCCACCCAGATGACCGTACACACTGCGGACGGCATGGAAATGACCGAACGGCTGGGTTTTTCAAGAGCGGTTCTCTCAAGAGAGCTGCCGCTGGATATCATAAGGGAGCTTTCCTCGCTTTGTATCGAAACGGAGGTTTTTGTACATGGTGCGCTCTGTATGTCCGTTTCAGGGCAGTGCTATATGAGTGCGGTAATAGGCTCCCGCAGCGCAAACAGAGGACTTTGCGCCCAGGCGTGCAGACTCCCGTGCAAAGCGGTGAATGACGCAGGGGAACGCTTCGATCTTTCCCTTAAGGATATGTCTTATCTTGACAGCATAAAAAGCCTTGCAGATGCGGGCGTATCCTCTTTTAAGATCGAGGGACGTATGAAACGCCCCGAATATGTGGCATCAGCGGTCAGAAGCCTTTCTCTAGCACTTGAGGGCAGACCCTACGACAGACAGACCCTTGCCGACGTGTTTTCAAGAAGCGGCTTTACAGACGGATACCTACGGGGAAAAACCGGCAGGGAAATGTTCGGCATAAGGCAGAAGGAGGACGTTAAGGCTGCGGCTAAGGTTTTTCCTGCAATACATGACATTTACCGCCGTGAAGAAAAGCGCAGCGGGATAAGCTTCCGGTTTTGTCTGCAAAGCGGGAAGCCCGTAAGACTTTATGCCGAGGACGATCAGGGAAACCGTGCGGAGGTAAGCGGAAGTATCCCGGAGACTGCACAAAACAAAGCCTGCTGCGCCGAAACGGCAGAAAAACAGCTTTCAAAGCTGGGAGATACTATCTATAGCTTCAATACCGCCGAATACGACATAGAGGACGGCCTTTTTATTTCACCCTCTGAAATAAACGACCTGAGACGGCAGGTGTGCAGAAAGCTTGACGGGATCCGCACCGAAAGTTATACAAGACGTGTGAAATTTACCGACTGCGGACTGCTTGATTTTCCTAAGATAAAAACTGCCGAAGCGGCAAAAATCCGTATTGCCGTGTCACGGCTGGAACAGCTTGACGGTATCGACTTCAGCCTTGTGGAGCTCTGCGCCGTTCCTCTTGACATTGCCGTAAAGGCGGCGGAGAGCTTCCCCGCAGACAAGCTTGCCGTTTCAATGCCCAGATTTACCTTCGACGAAAAGCTTCAGAAGGAAAGACTTAAAGCCGTAAAAAAAGCGGGGATATCCGCAATGCTGGCGACCAACCTCGCTCACGTCAGAGCAGCCGAGGAGCTTGGCTTTGAGCTGCACACCGATTTCGGCTTCAACCTTACAAACTCCTGCGCACTGAACGCCGTAAAAAAACTGGGCGCAGTTGACAGCGTGGTATCCTTCGAGCTTAAGGCACAGCAGATCGCTGCGCTGAAAAAACCGCTTCCCATAGGTATCTTCGCTTACGGCAGACTTCCTCTTATGCTCACGGTAAACTGCCCGATCGCACAGGCAGCCGGCTGCCGGAAATGCACAGGCTGCGTAACGGACCGCACCGGACGAAAATTCCCCGTGAAGTGCAGCAGAAAAGAGGGCTATGTCGAGATAATGAACTCCGAAAAGCTTTATCTGGCGGATAAGACGGACAGATTCAGAGGGATCGATTTTTATATGCTGTATTTCAGCGACGAATCCTGTGGTGAGGTAAAAAGGATCATATCCGCTTATGCAGGACAGTATAATAAGGATAAACCGGACAGATCGGCAAGGGACGGAAATATCACCGCCGGACTGTATTTCAGAGGAGTAATGTAAAATGAAATTACTTATTAAAAAGCTTGACGATAAAGCGGTAATACCCCGCAGACAAACAGAATACAGCGCAGGCTACGACCTTTGCGCCTGTCTTGACTCGCCCGTTACGATAAAAGCGGGAGAGACCGAAAAGATCCCGACCGGATTTTCGGCTGAGCTGAGCGGCACAAAGGAAGCCGTCCTGCTTATATATGCAAGAAGCTCGCTGGCAGTGAAATTCGGCATTGCCCCTCCTAACTGCGTGGGCGTTGTCGATTGGGATTACAGGGGTGAGATCATAGTCGCCCTGCACAATTCGTCAGACAGCGACTACACCGTAAATCACGGCGACAGGATAGCGCAGCTTGTGATAACGCCGATATTCACCCCTGAGATCCAGGAAACGGAGGAGCTTTCCGATACGGAGAGGGGAACGGGCGGATTCGGTTCTACGGGAAAATAGGAACAGACCCGACACTTTGTTTTATACGGTTTTTATATGAAAAAGGGAAACTTGGATATGGATTTTTTTAAAAAGCATTTTATCGCCCATAAGCTTACTTCATTTCAGACTATAATAATAGGCTTTGCGGCGGTAATACTTATAGGAGCCTCGCTGCTCATGCTGCCGATATCTACCGCAGACAGGCAGGGTGCGCATTTTGAAGACGCCTTGTTCACCGCAACCTCTGCGACCTGCGTTACCGGTCTTGTCACAAACGATACCGGCACCTACTGGTCTCATTTCGGGCAGACCGTTATACTGATACTCATTCAGATAGGCGGTCTGGGGGTAGTCTCCATTACGGCGGCGTTTGCGCTGATCTCCGGGCGGAAAATAGGGCTTATGCAGCGAAACGTTATACAGGAAGCGATATCGGCTCCTCAGATGGGAGGTATCGTCAAGCTGACAAAATTCCTGATAACCGCTTCACTTGCCGTGGAGCTTGCGGGTAGCCTGCTGATGATGCCCGCATTCTGCAAGGAATTCGGCATCGGAAAAGGAATATGGTACTCGGTCTTTCATTCGGTCTCGGCTTTCTGCAACGCAGGCTTCGACCTTATGGGCGTAAAGGAAAAATTCTCATCCCTTACCTCCTTCGCAGCTAACCCTCTTATAAATATTGTGATCATGCTGCTTATAACGGTGGGCGGTATAGGCTTTCTCACATTGGACGATATCCGCACCCACAAGCTGCATATAAAAAAATACCGTATGCAGAGCAAGGTGATACTCACGGTATCGGCAGTCCTGGTGATACTGCCGGCTTTGTATTTCTATTTCTTTGAATTTTCCTCCGACAGCTGGGGAATGAGCGGAGGCGAAAAATTCTTGGCGTCGCTGTTCCAATCCGTGACACTGAGAACAGCCGGCTTCAACACCGTGGATTTCGGCGGCATCACCCAGTGCGGACTTTCGGTCATGATGATCCTCATGCTTATAGGCGGCTCTCCCGGTTCCACGGCAGGAGGAATGAAAACCACCACAGCAGCAGTGCTGCTGTGGTCTGCGGTCTCGGTATTCAGGAAAAAGAACACTACAGACTTCTACGGAAGAAGGATCCCGGAGGATACCGTCAGCCATGCGGCGGCGATACTGATACTGTATCTGGCGCTGTTCATCTCCGGCGGACTTATTATCAGCAGGCTGGACGGACTGCCCGTTATCACCTGTTTGTTTGAGACCGCCTCCGCCGTAGGTACCGTGGGACTTACCCTTGGGGTCACTCCCGACCTCTGCACGGCGTCTCACATAATACTGACAATACTGATGTTTATCGGCAGAGTCGGCGGACTTACGCTGATCTATGCGGCGCTTTCAAGCTCGGGCGTAAATCCTTCAAAGCTTCCTCAGGAAAAGATCATGGTGGGATGATCCACAGAACATATCATTTTTTTGACTCATTGAAAAAAGAACAGGAGAGAAACACATGAAAACAGTTTTATTGATAGGTCTCGGACGTTTCGGCAGGCATATTGCTCAGAAGCTCAACGAGCTTAAGCATCAGGTCCTTGCGGTGGACATCAGGGAAGAACGTGTACAGACGGTACTGCCGTATGTAACAAGCGCTCAGATCGGCGACAGCACCAGGGGGGATTTCTTAAGCTCCCTGGGCGTGGGAAACTTCGATATATGCATAGTGGCTATCGGCGACAATTTCCAAAGCTCCCTTGAAACCACCTCTCTGCTGAAGGAGCTTGGAGCAAAAAAGGTCATATCCCGTGCGGCAAGGGATGTACACGCCAAATTCCTGCTGAGAAACGGAGCGGACGAGGTGATCTATCCCGAAAGGCAGCTTGCCTCATGGGTGGCGATAAGATACACCGCCGATCACATATTCGATTATATAGAGCTTGACGAGAATTACGGGATATTTGAGATACCCGTTCCCGAAAACTGGCTGAACAAAACAGTCGGTCAGCTTGATATACGAAAAAAATACAACGTCAACATCATGGCAATAAAAACTAAGGGCAGAATGAAAATGGAGATCACTCCCGAGACTCGCCTTATGGAGGAAGACGTAATGATGATACTTGCAAAATACTCCGATATGCAGAAAAGATTCCACATATGAATCTCCCGAATACCGCCGGACGAAAGCATACTGCGCTTTCGTCCGTTTTATTTGTGCTGAAAAAACCGCTGGACAATTATGCTCAGTTGTGGTATGATATAAGTAGGGAAATGTTGATCAGCGGGCAGTGAATTTTAAAGCAGCGATTTTATCAATGCTTCCTCAGGGATATCATAAACAACAAACGGGGTGAATAAAATGCCGGAAATTTCCGACAGGGACTTTAAACAGCTTGTCGCTTTTATAAAAGCCAGATATGGTATAAATCTGGAAGGAAAAAAATTTATAGTTCAGTCAAGACTCTCAAACTATATCCAGGACTGCGGATTCAGAGATTTCACCGACTACCTCACCGTGGTTTTCTGCGATACCTCCGGCAGAGAAGTCGCAAACCTTATCAACAGACTTACCACGAACCATACATACTTTATGAGAGAACCGGAGCATTTCGCTCATTTTATGGACGTTTTTCTACCATTGGCTGAGAAGAGGATAGCAGATCACGATCTGCGTATATGGTCTGCGGGCTGCTCCTTCGGAAACGAACCGTACAACCTGGCTATGTGCCTTGACCAATATTTCGGCTTCAGACGCCGGGAATGGGATCTTCAGATACTTGCAACGGATATCTCCTTCAATGCCCTGCGAAGCGCTGCAAAAGGCGTTTTCGGTGAGCAGGCTCTGAAAAACGTTCCCAACGGCTGGAAGGAAAAATATTTCCGCCGGCTCAACAACGGGCTTTATCAGGTGACTGACGATCTGCGCAGCAACGTGGTCTTTAAATATCATAATCTTATGGAGCCTATCAGCTTCAAAAAAAAATTTGATCTTATCCTGTGCCGCAACGTCATGATCTATTTTGACGACTCCACAAAATCAGCACTTTGCAAAAGGTTCTTTGAAGCGACCGAGGACGGAGGATATCTCTATATCGGTCACGCCGAGACAGCCCCCGAGGATATGCCTTACATAAAGGAGATCGCTGCAATTTATAAAAAGCCGGAGGTGATGACGGAATGAGAACGCTAATCATCTCCGACAGCAGAAAATTTACCGATCAGATGATCGGTCTGCTTACCGAGCTTTTCAAAACAGGCTCCGGTATTTCCGCCGCACGGGTAATAAACGGCAGGCAGGAGCTTATCAGAGTTGCCCCCGAGCTTATTCTGCTGGACATAGATACCGACTCCTACCCTGACATGGCGGAATATATCGTGCGTCTTGCGCCGAAGTATTCGATCCCCATAATCGTCTGCACGGCGCAGAGCCGGATGAAATACACAATGGTAACCGCCGGGGCAATGGACGTTATCACTCTCCACGGGGGAGAGGACGGCGAGGAACATTTCAGAAAACGGATCGCCGGAAGCATCGAATCCATAAGCCGTGCTATATCGGAAAACAAGCTGCGTGCCTATGCAAAAAGCGCAAAGCTCATTGCTATAGGAGGCTCCACGGGAAGCACCAATGCGCTGCCGGTGATACTTACCGAAATGAGATCCGACTGTCCGCCGATAGTATGCGTTCTGCATATGCCGGAGGGCTATACGAAAATTTACGCCGAACAGCTCAATTCCACGCTGCCGCTGGAGGTATGCGAGGCTAAAAGCGGAATGTATGTCAGACAGGGACAGGTCATAATCGCTGCGGGCGCAAGACACCTAAGAGTGTTCAGGGACAAAAAGGGATACTTTATAACCAGCGAGCGGGGGGTAAAGGTGTGCGGTCACTGCCCTTCGGTGAACGTGCTTTTCGACTCGGTCGCATATGCTGCAAAATCCAACGCCATAGGCGTCCTGCTGACAGGCATGGGCAGGGACGGCGCTACAGGTATGCTCAACATGAAAAAAATGGGCGGTTACAACATTGTTCAGGACGAGGAAACATCGATAGTCTACGGTATGCCCAAGGCTGCCTATGATCTTAATGCCGCCGATATACAGCTGCCTCTGGACAGCATCGCCGAGCAGATAAACCGCCGCCTGAAAAAAGACAAACGCTGAATAACAGGAGGAATCGGCAGTGAACGAATCGGATAACAAATATCTTATCTTTTCTGCGGACGGGAGAAGCTTTTCCATAAGCTTTTCCGACGTGCAGATAATAATACCGGCGTGCGAGCCCCAGAAGATCCCGGACTTTCCGGATTACGCCCCGGGAACGGTAGTTAACGGCGGAAAGGTAGTAACGGTCATAAGCATCCGCAGGAGATTCGGCTACACTGACAGAAAGATCGCCGACCGTGACTGCATAATAGTTTGCACGGGCGAAAAAAGCATCGGTCTGCTGTGTGACTCGATCTCCGGCTTCAGGGAGGTCCCTCCGGAGGAAATACAGCCCGCTCCCGACATCAATTCAGAGGCTAATGCAAGGTTCATAAGCGGAGAATTTCTGCTGGACGGCTCGCCCTGCTATATCCTTAAGCCGGAGCTTATCATAAAGGAGGAGGACGACGGAAGGATAGCCTGCGGCAGCTCCTCCGAAAAGGTATGATATATGGAAAAATGCTGATCACTGTATCTCTCCCCGCATTCGGCGGGGAGAGATACTTCTGAATACGTTATCTTCGGGGCGGTGAATTTTTTTAACATCGGTCTGATCAGCGCTTCCATAGTATAAATATGCGTCAAAAAAGCGAAAAAAAGTCTGAAAAGGTATTTACAAATTATAAAAATAGTGTTATACTATAATAGTTAAAGTGGGTGTGCTATACTTACTCCCGCTACGAATTTTAAGCCGGAAGGCTTAGAATATCCAGAAAGGAATGATTCTACAAATGGCAAGAAAAATGAAAACCATGGACGGAAACAACGCTGCTGCTTGGGCTTCATACCCATTTACAGAAGTCGCTGCTATCTATCCTATCACCCCCTCTTCCGTAATGGCTGAGGTAACAGACCAGTGGGCTGCCAAGGGTAAGGAAAACCTGTTCGGCACTCCTGTAAAGCTTGCCGAGATGCAGTCTGAGGCAGGCGCTTCGGGTACTGTTCACGGTTCGCTTTCGGCAGGCGCTCTTACCACAACATATACGGCTTCCCAGGGACTTCTCCTGATGATCCCTAACCTGTATAAGATCGCAGGCGAGCTTCTTCCTTGCGTTATCCACGTTTCCGCAAGATGCGTAGCGTCTCACGCTCTTAACATCTTCGGCGACCACTCGGACGTTTATGCGTGCCGTCAGACAGGCTTTGCTATGCTATGCTCCTCCAACGTTCAGGAGGTAATGGATCTCGGTACAGTCGCTCATCTCGCTACTATCGAGGGAAGAGTTCCCTTTATCCACTTCTTCGACGGCTTCAGAACATCTCATGAGATCCAGAAGATCGAGACATGGGATATGGAAGACGTAAGAGAAATGGTCAACTTTGAAAAGATCGAGGAGTTCAGAAAGAACGCTCTCAATCCTGAGCACCCCGTACTCAAGGGTACAGCTCAGAACCCTGATATCTTCTTCCAGGCAAGAGAAGCCTGCAACCCCTACTATGACGCTATTCCCGGAATAGTTGAGGAATATATGAACAAGGTCAATGCGAAAATCGGCACCGACTACAAGCTGTTCAACTACTACGGCGCTCCCGACGCTACTCACGTTATCGTAGCTATGGGCTCGGTATGTGACACTATCGAGGAGACTATCGATTACCTCAACGCAAACGAAGGCACAAAGCTCGGTCTTGTCAAGGTAAGACTTTACAGACCTTTCGTTGCCGAGAAGCTTGTTGAAGCAATCCCTGCGACCTGCGAGCAGATCTCCGTTCTTGACAGAACAAAGGAACCCGGCTCTCAGGGTGAGCCTCTTTATCTTGACGTTGTTGCAGCTCTCAAGGGCACTCAGTTCCATGACGTTCCCGTTGCGACCGGCAGATACGGACTCGGCTCCAAGGATACCACTCCCGACCAGATCAAGGCTGTTTACTGGAACGCAAGCTGGAAGGATACCTACAAGCCCAGATTCACTATCGGCATCAACGACGACGTTACAAATCTTTCTCTTGAATCCGAAGGTAAGCTTGACTCCGCTCCTGCCGGCACTACCGCCTGCAAGTTCTGGGGACTGGGCGCTGACGGTACAGTCGGAGCAAACAAGAACTCCATCAAGATCATCGGCGACCACACCGATCTGTACGCTCAGGCTTATTTCGCATACGACTCCAAGAAGTCGGGCGGCGTAACGGTTTCTCACCTGAGATTCGGAAAGACTCCTATCAAGTCCACATATCTTATCAATCAGGCTGATTTTGTCGCCTGCCACAACGAGGCTTATATCACCAAGTACAACATGGTACAGGATATCAAGCCGGGCGGAACCTTCCTGCTCAACTGCCAGTGGGACGATAAGGAGCTTGACAAGCACCTCCCCGGACAGGTAAAGAGATATATCGCTGAGAACGGAATCAAGCTCTATACTATCAACGGTATCAAGATCGGTAAGGAGATCGGTCTCGGAAACAGGATCAACACGGTTCTCCAGTCTGCATTCTTCAAGCTTGCAAATATCATTCCTATCGACGATGCTATCAAGTATATGAAGGACGCTGCTACAGCTTCCTACTCCAAGAAGGGCGACGCTATCGTCAAGATGAACCATGACGCTATCGACGCAGGCTGCCAGCAGGTACACGAGGTCAAGGTTCCCGAAAAGTGGAAGAACGCCAAGGATTCCGCTATGGGTATGGCTGCCGTTAAGAACAATAACAAGACCCTTCAGGATTTCGTAAACAACATTCAGATCCCCTGCAACGCTCAGGAGGGCGACAAGCTGCCTGTTTCAACATTCACACACATGGCAGACGGCGTATTCCCCCAGGGTTCTGCTGCTTTCGAGAAGAGAGGCATTGCAGTTGACGTTCCTTCATGGAACAGCACAAACTGCATCCAGTGTAACTTCTGCTCGTATGTATGTCCTCACGCAGTAATCAGACCCGTTGTTATGACCGACGCTGAGCTTAAAAAGGCTCCCAAGCTTGCTCAGGAAAAGGCTGTAGCTATGACAGGTATGCCCGGCTACAACTTCGTTATGACAATGTCCGCTCTCGACTGCACAGGCTGCGGCTCATGCGTAAACGTATGTCCCGGCAAGAAGGGCGAGAAGGCTCTCAGCATGATGCCTCTGGAAACTCAGATCGCAGAGCAGGAGGTATTCAACTACGGTCTTACACTTGCAGAAAAGCCCGAGGTACTCGAAAAGTTCAAGGAGACCACCGTCAAGGGTTCACAGTTCAAGCAGCCGCTGCTTGAATTCTCAGGCGCATGCGCAGGCTGCGGAGAAACTCCTTACGCTAAGCTCATCACTCAGCTCTTCGGAGACAGAATGTACATTGCAAACGCAACAGGATGCTCCTCTATCTGGGGCGGTTCCGCACCTTCTACTCCTTACACAACAAACAAGGAAGGCAAGGGTCCGGCATGGGCTAACTCACTGTTTGAGGATAACGCTGAGTACGGCTACGGTATGTTCCTTGCTCAGTCCACTATCAGAAACAGAACTATCGCCAAGGTTCTTGAGCTTTCCAAGAACGCAAGATCTGCCGCTCTCAAGACAGCTTGCGAGGAATACCTGGAAACTGTAAACGACGGCGCAAAGAACAAGGCTGCAACCGCTAAGCTCGTCGCAGCTCTCAAGAAGTCCAAGAGCGCTGCCGCTGACGAGATCCTTAAGGACGCAGATTATCTTGCAAAGAAGTCCATGTGGATATTCGGCGGAGACGGCTGGGCTTACGACATCGGATTCTCCGGCGTTGACCACGTTATCGCTTCCGGCGAGGACGTAAATATCTTTGTATTCGATACTGAGGTTTACTCCAACACAGGCGGACAGTCCTCAAAGGCAACTCCTACCGGAGCTATCGCACAGTTTGCCGCTGCCGGAAAGGAAGTAAAGAAGAAGGATCTTGCAGGTATTGCAATGTCCTACGGTTATGTATATGTTGCTCACGTTGCAATGGGCGCAGATATGAACCAGTGCCTCAAGGCTATCCACGAGGCTGAGTCCTATAACGGACCTTCTATCATCATCGGTTACGCTCCTTGTATCAACCACGGTATCAAGGGCGGCATGAAGATCGCTCAGACCGAGGAGAAGAAGGCTGTTCAGGCAGGCTACTGGCATCTGTACAGATTCGATCCCCGTCTCAAGGAGCAGGGCAAGAATCCGTTTATGCTGGATTCCAAGGCACCTACTGCTGATTATAAGGAGTTCATCATGGGCGAGGTAAGATACAACGCTCTTGCAAGACAGAACCCCGAGAGAGCAGAAAAGCTCTTTGACAAGGCTGTAAAGAACGCTCAGGACAGATACGATTATCTGCTCAGATATGCTAAGCTTTACAACAACGAGGAAAAGTGATCAGAGGTCTCATTCCTTAAATAAAACAAACAGCCGCACTTATCATGAGTGCGGCTGTTTTTGTGCTTACATCAAAAAAGAGCGGATCGGGTCCGCTCTTTTAAACGTTATTATTTTTTAGGCAATACCGCAAAAAGTACACAAAGCCGTCAGGCGGTGGTTGTGCGGTATTGCCTTTATTTCTCAAACCTCCTGTAAAGCTCACAGATACTGTCGGCAATAGCGGCAGGAGAGCCTTTTCCCTCCACACGGAAATGAGAATTTGCCGTGTAAAGTGGTCTGCGATGATCAAAACGCTCACGAAGCTGCTCCTTAGTGGAATTATACGCCAGCGGTCTGTGGGGATCGTCCTTGATACGATTGTAGCAGATGTCGAAATCGGTGTCAATAAAAACGACCATTCCAGCCTTCTTCGCAGTCTCGCCGTTTTTTTCGGTAAGCAGAGCACCGCCTCCGGTAGCTGCTATACCGCCTTTACTGCCAAACTCCGCAAGAGCCTTCGTTTCAAGCTCACGGAAATACGGCTCTCCCTTTTTCGCAAATATCTCAGGTATCTTCATACCCTCGCCGTCTTCAATATATTTGTCCAGATCAACGCAGCCGCAGCCAAGCTTTTTCGCCAGTATCCTTCCAACGGTTGATTTTCCGCAGCCCATAAAGCCGCACAAAAAAATAGGTTTCATAATTATGCTCCTTTGAATTTAAGTCGATAGCTAATATCCGTTATGCACAGAGATCAAATTTAACGATCAAACGTTTTAATTATAACAAAACATCGTACTTTTGTCCGGAATACAGAAGTCTGAGTTGTCCTCCGTTATTGCTTATTAACTTAATTATTTTCTTTAAAGATTTTTTCAAAATCCGGTTCGGATCTTACCGTTATGCACTTCCCGTCGGAGAGTCTTGTAAATCTGACCTCGCAGCAGTGAAGAGCCTGACCTGACATCAGCGACGTGTCGCCGCCGTACATTCTGTCTCCGATAAGCGGATAGCCGATATGCGCCATGTGTACTCTTATCTGATGAGTACGCCCTGTTTCGAGGTAAAATTCACACAGCGCATAATCATTTATTCGCCTTACGACCCTCCAGCAGGTCGCAGCATAACGTCCGTCCTCCCGGACGCAGCGCAGGATTATCGACTCCTTCTCCCTTGCAATAGGTACGCATATCCTGCCGCCGCTGATCAGCGGTGACTTTATAAGTCCGCAGTATACCTTTTCAACTCTGCTTTGAAGAAAATGAGCAGCCCTTTGATTTTTTGCGCACACCACACAGCCGCTGGTATCCCTGTCCAGCCTGTTCACCGGGCGGAAAACCAGTCCCGGACACCTCACCGCAAAGAAATTCGCAAGAGTATCGCCGCAATGCCGGACAGACTGATGAACGGGCATTCCCACCGGCTTTGAAAATACGATAACGTCCTCGTCCTCATAAAGCGACGGAACATTTAGCATAGGATTAGCCCTGGGGGGTTCACCCTGCTCCTCGCAGATCTTAATGACGTCCCCTGCATATACCGCATCGATCGTGCGGACGATCCTACCGTTTCTGGTGATACCGTTTTCCGTTCTTTTGAGTCTTGCTATAAGTCTGCGGGAAAAGCCTCTTTCTCTCAGCACATCCCCAAGCCTTTTGCCGTCCTCGGCAGCCGTTATATTGAGGCAGCGCTGCACAACTACCGCCTTACGGGAATAAACGCTCAACTGTACTTCCTCCACCTTTTTATCATTCCCGGCATTTTATCCTGACCGTAATCCCCGAGAAACTCCAGCATGAGCATGGTATAGCAAACCTGAAAGTACGGATATATCGCAAAGAACGGATAAACAAGCAGGATCGTGGGAGTAAACTTTATAAACGACGCCATAAATTTTATGTACCTCATATGTCTGCCGTCCATGAGCTTTACAGACAGGTCGCAGGCGTCAAAAACATTGGTGCGGGGGTTCAGCGCCATAATATAAGGCGTAAGCGCCAGAGAAATATAATAGTGCGCCGCAGCGCCTATCCACACGACGGTAAATCCCAGACAGATCATAAGACAGAAAAGCCCCGCCGACGTAAGCTGGTCAAAGCTGCATACATAACCCCAATAATAGACCCCATAGGCTGAAACAAATCCCGGCACAGCCGCAAAAACCTTGACAAGATTATGTATAAAGGACGAGTAAAGAGCCTTTCCGTAATATGAAAAGGAATGGGCGGAAATATACTGCCTGGTATCCGAAATGCGCCCTCCAACAGCAACGTCCACAAAAAGCCGCCGCACCAGAATTAGCTCGGGCGTAAGCATGATTATTTCCGACAATGTTTTTGTCAGCCAGAAGAGCATAACCATACGGTTTCTGAAGATCAGGCGGACATCAAAGATCCAGCCCATTTTATACTTTTGGAGAAATGTAAAGACCGTCAGCTCGCACATAACAAAGAAAGCTATGACAGCAAACAAAAACACTATAAAGGATATGCAGTCGCCTCCGTTTGAGCCGATACGCTCCCTTGCCAGGCGCTTTATCTGCCTGTCCGTCATTGCCCTTTTCCTCCTCTACTCCTCTGTATTCTCCTGACGGCTGTAAGGGTATCTTCCCAGTATCTCAAAGGCTTCCGATCGCTGCCACATGGACGCCGTGACCAGCACCTCGAAGCCCTCGCCGAAATCACAGGCAAACTCCATAGGCTTAGCCTTGGGGACCCCGAAGCAGCTCATCATATTCATAATGATACCGCCGTGGGTAATGACCGCAGTATTGGTCAGCCCCTCGTACATCATGTCCGAAATGATGATCTTTACCGCCTCATAACAGCGGGTCACTACCTCTCGTATGGATTCTCCTCCGGGAGGCGGATTGTCAAGCCCTCCCTTTATAAACTGCTTGTACTCGGGAAGCTCGATAAGCTCCTCCGCCTTTTTGTTCTCAAAGCTGCCGAAATCCATTTCACGAAGCTCGGGCAGTTCGGCAGTGTAGCTGTCAGGAAGAAGTATAGACGCCGTCTGTCTGCATCTTTTGGTCGGCGAGAGGTAAAGCTTCTGAACGCTGGGATAATCATATTTTTCGATCTTATCAAAAAGCTGCTGCGCCCCCCCGCTGCTGAGAGGCAGGTCGGTAACGCCGATATATCTGCCGTCCTCATTTGCCTCGGTCATTCCGTGGCGGATAAAAGCAATTCTGTAACCTTTCATAAAACGTATCCTTTCATAATTTTCGTACGATTTCATCAAAATCTATTTACAAATTCAAAAATTTATAGTATAATAAAAGTTAACGACATTTTTTGCGGGGTGACAAGTTATGCCGGAAAAACATGGCTGCGTTGACGCCTGTCGGAATTATATGCAGGACGTAGGCGCACGGCTCAGAGGTATAAGACAAAAAAAGGGGATCACCCAGAAGCAGGCTGCGGAGGATACAGGTATCACACAGTCGTTTCTTTCAGCTGTTGAAAGAGGGAAAAAATCCGTCAGCACAACTCAGATCGTTGCTTTGATACGCTACTACGGCGTATCTTACGAATCTGTTTTCGGCAATCCGGAGCAGATCCCGCTTTGCGGAGCGGCGGATCATCCGCCTGGGTTTGAAGTGGATAATATGCTGCTCAAGGCCATCGCAGAGTCCTCAGGATCTCATGAGCTGGAAACAGGTATCGAAGGCTGCCTTAAGCTATGCGTTTATATGCTTATAAGAACGCTGTACAAAGCCAATCCCCGCAACACAGACAAAATCTTTAAAACAGATTACGATTTTGCGGTACGCAGATCGGCGGAAATAATCAGCTCTGCTCCCTCATTCCTGCGGGATTTTCTCAAAAACAGCAGATCTGTAAACCTTAAATGCCTTGAGATCCCCGTAGAGTATAGCGGAGAGCTGAGAGCGTTCATTGAAGAATGCGAAAAAATGCTTATAACCGATGTTTTATGATCCGTCGGAGAATTTTTCCGTATATCCGACATATTTATTATAACACATAAAATTTTAAAGGTCAATGAAAAATTACGAACAGAGGTGCGCAGATTGAACAGAAAAACAGCTGCGGCGTTTCTGGCAGCAACTGCTGCGGTCGCAGCGGGTGTCGGGCTACTGAAATGGAAGGGCGTCATTCCGCCGTTTCGATCCTCAGAAAAATATGCGGCGGAGGTTTTCGCTATGGACGCTCCCTGCGTAATGATAAAATACGGAGACAGCGATTTTTCCGCCTTAAAGAAAAGGATCTCCGAGCTTGACGGTATGCTCAGCGCATATGACGAAAACGGAGAGCTTTTCAGGCTCAACACGGAAAAACACGCCGTACTTTCCTACGAATGCGCCCGACTGCTCGACGGCGCTGCCGGTCTTTACAGACAGTACGGAAAGGTAAATCCCGCTCTGGGGGAGCTTATCGAGCTGTGGAACGTCAACGGAGACGACCCGTCGGTACCGTCAGATGAAAAGATACTTGATGCGCTTAAAACAGCCGATATCCGCAATATATCACTTGACGGGAACGACTGTACCCTACTGAACGGAGCAAGGGTGAATTTCGGCGCAGTGGGAAAAGGCTTTGCCCTTGACGAGATAAGCAAGGTTTTGGACAGTGAGGGAACCCAATGCGCAATAATCTCCTTCGGATCCTCGTCGCTGCTTTACGGAGAGAAGCCCGACGGAGAAGTATTCAAGGTAAGTATCGCCGACCCCGAAAACGATTCGGAGACAATGGCGGTATTCGACTGTGAAGAGGGCTTCGTTTCCACATCGGGAGGCTACGAGAGATTTTTTGAAGCTGACGGGAAACGGTACATACACATTTTCGACGAAAGCTCCGGTTATCCCGTTGAAACGGATCTTACATCCGTAACGGTGATTTGCTCGGAGGGAATGCTGTCGGATTTTCTTTCCACCAGGATATTTATAGGCGGAACGGAGGAGCTTGACAGGTGGCTGTCGGACGAAAGCATACAGCTTATTGCCGCCGATACCGAAGGAAATGTTTACTGCTCGGACAGTATCCGGGACAGCACAGAGCTTAAAAGCGGAGGCTTTAAATTCAAAGACCGTCCGTAGCAGCATAGATTTAAATTTTTTGGGAGGTTTTTTATGAAGTTAAACGGAGTGTTCCTTCCTCATGAAAAGGGAACGGAAAATTGCGAGACCATAAAGATCCCGCTGCCTGCAAAGGTAAGGATCTCCATGTCTCAGAGCATGGGTGCGCCATGCGAACCTTTGGTCAAAAAGGGGGACAGGGTGCTTGTGGGACAAAAGATCGGAGACAGCGATAAGTTTATGTCTGCGCCTGTACATTCCTCGGTCTCGGGAACGGTCATGGCAGTCTCGGATATTCTCCTTGCAAACGGCAGGACCTGCAAGGCTGTCGAGATCGAGACGGACGGCAAACAGGAGGTCTCTCCCGAGGTAAAGCCGCCTGACGTCACTGACAAGGAAAGCCTTTGCAAGGCGATAAGGGAATCCGGCTGCGTAGGTCTGGGAGGTGCGGGCTTCCCAACCCATATCAAGCTTAATTATAACGAAGCGAAATGTCACGTTGACAGTCTTGTGATAAACGCCGCCGAATGCGAGCCTTACATAACCAGCGACTACCGCACCATGATCGAGGAAGCGGACAGCGTTGCGGACGGCATAAGGCTTGTGAAAAAATACTTAGGAATAGAGAAGGCTTATATAGGCATAGAGGACAACAAGCCGGAGGCTATAAGGCTTATGCGGGAAAAAACAGCGGACGACGCAGACATCAGCGTGGTAAAGCTCAGATCCTCCTATCCGCAGGGAGCGGAAAAGGTCATAGCCTTCAACACAACAGGCAGGATAATAAAGGAGGGTCAGCTGCCCTCCGATCAGGGTATCATCGTTATGAACGTGTCCACGGCGGCATTTATAAGCAGTTACATAAAAACGGGAATGCCCCTTGTCTCCAGACGGCTTACTATTGACGGAGACATTGTGAAAACTCCCTGTAACGTATCTGCGCCTATCGGCACGTCCTATTCCGAGCTGCTTGCATTTGCAGAGGCAAATATGGAATTTGCTCACAAGATCATCAGCGGCGGACCAATGATGGGTATGTGCGTTTACGATGCCGAAACTCCCCTGACAAAGACAAACAATGCTGTCCTGGCGTTTAAAAAACCGCTTGAGGATAAAAAAGGCATGGTAGATTCCTGCCGGCAGACCAACTGCATAAACTGCGGAAGATGTATTGCAGCCTGTCCTCTGGGACTTATGCCGGCAAGATTTGAAAAGGCTTATGACAGACGGGATAAGGCTACGCTGCTGAGACTGAAAATAAATCTCTGCATGAACTGCGGCTCCTGCTCCTATGCCTGTCCCGCAAAAAGGGATCTTGCGGAAAAAAATCAGCTTGCAAAAGCCTTTGCAATGGCTAAATAAGGAGGTCAAACTGTGGAAAAGCTTACGGTAAGTCCCTCTCCGCATATAAGGGACAATATTTCTACTTCCAAGATCATGGGTCACGTCCTTGTGGCTATGCTCCCCGCTCTGTTTATGGCAGGTCTTATTTTCGGGGGAAGAGCGCTTATGCTCATCGGATTCTGCACCCTTACGGCTATACTGTGGGAAAGGCTGTGCAATCTGGTAATGAAGCGCCCCAATACGACGAACGATCTTTCCGCTGCCGTAACGGGTATGCTGCTTGCTTTCAATCTGCCGGCAACACTGCCCTTCTGGATGGCTGCTATAGGTACGTTTGTGGCGATCGTTATCGTCAAGCAGCTTTTCGGCGGACTGGGACAGAACTTTGCAAATCCCGCTATCGTCGGAAGGATCGTACTTATGCTCTCATTTACGGGAGAAATGACAAACTGGGTCGTTCCCTTTTACGACAGCGCCGATATCGAGACCGCAGCAACGCCCCTGGTAACAAAGACTGCCGAATATTACGATCTTTTTATGGGCAGGGTAGGAGGCTGTATCGGTGAGGTCTCCGCACTGGCTCTGCTGCTGGGAGGATTTTATCTGGTAGCTATGCGTGTGATCTCACTGCATACGCCGGTCGCATTTATTGGCACAGTTTTTGTATTTTCATATCTTGCGGGCGAGGACGGAATATATCAGATCCTTGCCGGCGGAGTTATGCTGGGCGCAATATTCATGGCGACAGATTACGTTACGACACCGGTCACCGGAAAGGGAAAGATCATTTTCGGTATAGGCTGTGGTATCATCACCTGCGTGATACGCTTTTATGCAAATTATGCCGAGGGCGTTTCATTCTCCATACTGATAATGAATATCCTCACGCCGTATATCAATATGATAACCGAGAAAAAACCGGTGGGCGCAGTTTACCCCGATAAGAAAAAGGAGGCGTCGGAACAATGAAAGAAAAAATAATGCCTCCCGTTGTGCTTACTGTCATCTGCGTGGTTGTCTGCGGACTGCTGGTGCTTGCCTACAACGCCACATATGTAGACAATACGGGAGTTCTTACGGAGGATATGAAAACCGGCTGTAAGGAGATCTTCGGCGAGGGAAATTACGAAATAATGCTTGACGAAAGCGCTGATACCAAAACTCCCGTTACCTTCGGCACGGAAGGAGTAAACTCAATTATCGCAGACAAGGAAAATCAGCGTGTGATCGTTGAGATCACCGAGGACGGCTACTCGAAGGGCGGACTTCACATTCTGGTGGGAATAAACACGGACGGCGCCGTAGAGGGAATTTACTTTTTATCCATAGGAGAAACTCCCGGTCTGGGCACCAAGGTGCAGAACGACGATTTTCTTTCAAAATTCAAAGGCTTTACCGCCGATACCGATGAGAACACTATAGACAATGTGACCGCCGCCACCTTTTCTTCAAAGGGAATGAAATCGGCAGTAAAAAAAGCCGTTACACTTTACGGCGAGCATAAGGAGGAGATCTTAAATGGCTGAGAAAAATTCAAACCTTTATGAATTTACCAAAGGCATTATAAAGCAGAATCCTACCCTTGTGACGCTGCTTGGTATGTGTCCGACGCTGGCGGTAACTACAATGGCAAAAAACGGCATAGGTATGGGACTTGCCACTACCTTTGTTCTGGTATGCTCAAACTTTGTTATTTCGATACTTAAAAACGTTATACCCAAAGCGGTAAGACTTCCCTGCTTTATAGTCGTTATCGCAGGCTTCGTTACTCTTATCGAGTTTCTTATGAAGGGCTACATACCGGATCTTTACAATGCTCTGGGCGTATTCCTGTCGCTTATAACGGTAAACTGTATTATTCTCGGCAGAGCCGAAGCGTTTGCAAGCAAAAACAAGATATTCCCCTCGATCCTTGACGGTCTGGGAATGGGTCTGGGCTTCACTCTTTCCCTTTTCACTATGGGAAGCGTAAGAGAGATCCTCGGTACCGGATCGTGGATGGGACTTAAAATACCCGTCCTCAGCGCTCACCCCATGACGATCTTCATTATGCCTGCCGGAGGCTTTTTCGTGCTTGGCTGCCTGATCGCACTGGTAAACAAGCTCGCCAACAGAAAGCCGCCCAAGGAGATATCCTGCGAGGGATGTCCCAATGCTGCGGTATGCGGAGGAAGCTGTGAAAATGCCTCTGCCGATACTGCCGGAAAGGAGAATGCGTAATGAGCTATCTTATGATACTTATAGGCTGCGTTTTCGTCAACAACGTGGTTTTGTCACAGTTTATGGGCATATGTCCTTTTCTTGGAGTTTCCAAGCAGATGAAATCCTCCGTGGGAATGGGAGCGGCTGTTATTTTCGTTATGATATGCGCAACTGCCATAACCTACCCCGTTTACAGGCTTCTGGAGAAATTTGAGATAACCTATCTTAAAACTGTTGCATTTATACTCGTTATCGCTATGTTCGTTCAGCTGGTGGAGATAGTTATGAAAAAGATGATGCCTCCGCTGTACAAGGCTCTGGGCGTTTATCTTCCCCTTATCACCACAAACTGCGCAGTTCTGGGCGTTACCATAGGAAACATCGACAACGGCTATAATTTCCTTCAGTCCGTTACAAACGCTCTGGGAACAGGTCTTGCCTTTACGCTGGCTTTACTGCTTTTCAGCGGAGTGCGCTCGTCTATCGAGGATTCCGATTTTCCGGAGACCTTCAAGGGCGTTCCTGCAACTCTTATCGCCGCTTCGATCGTATCGCTGAGCTTTATGGGCTTTACGGGAATAATCTGAAAAGGGGGAAAATGCAATGACTACATATCTGATCCCCATAGGGATATTCGCCGCACTGGGCATTCTGGCGGGAGTGCTTCTTACTGTCGCATCTAAGGTGTTCGCTGTGGAGACCGACGAAAGAGTTGAAAAGATCGCCGAGGCTCTCCCGCAGGCAAACTGCGGAGCCTGCGGATTTTCAGGCTGTAACGACTATGCCGACGCAATTGTAAACAAGGGCGCCGAATGCAATCTATGCAAGCCGGGAGGAGCGGACAGCGCTGCCGTTATCTCACAGATCATGGGAGTTGAAGTAACGGTGGGAGAGCGGGAGGTCGCTTTTGTACGCTGTTCGGGAGACTGCAACACAACTCCTCACAAATACGACTACGACGGAATACAGAGCTGCTCGGCGTGCAATAGATTCTACAACGGCAGCAAGCTGTGTACAAGCGGCTGCTTAGGCTACGGGGATTGCGTTTCCGTCTGTCCCGAAGGAGCTATCTCCATTGTGGACAGGATAGCAAAGGTGGATATAAACAAGTGCATAGGCTGCGGACTGTGCGCAAAGGCGTGCCCAAATAATCTGATAGCTGTAAGAAAGGTCTCTCAGTCCGTAGACGTTTGCTGTTCCTCCAACGACATAGGAAGAATAACAAGAAGCATTTGTCACAGCGGCTGTATAGGCTGCAAGCTCTGCGAGAAAAACTGCGAAAGCGGCGCTATCAAGGTGGTCGACAACCACGCCGTTATAGATTATGAGAAATGCACAAACTGCGGAAAGTGCGTGGACGTATGCAAGATCCATGCCGTAAGGAGACTTGACGGCTTGAATTAAAATATAGCTTCTGACTGCCCTTATCTGAAAATCAGAAAAGGGCAGTTTTTATAAAATTTAATATTTTGTTTATAAAACAATAATATATTATACAGCGAATTTTGTCACTACACATACAGAAGCTTCTGAAGGGGACGTGCGCAATATGGGAAATATTCATACAGAAAGAGAAAAACGTGAATATTTTGAGGAGATCTATAATAATACCGGGAAGGCTGTTTACAGGTACATAGCGTCAAAATGCTACGATATAGACGATATCAGGGATCTGTATCAGGAAACCTTTTTCCAGATATATAAAAAAGTGGCGTCCTCCGACATAAAGATCGAAAATCCCGAAGCATTTGCAATAACGGTAGCAAAGAAACAGCTTTCAAAGCACTATTCCATTGCAAAGCGGCTGAAAAACTCAATAGAGGTATACAAGCTCGATCTTGAATCAGAAAAATACGGAGATAAGGTTGACTGCGCAGCTGCGGCGGAGGAATCGGTCACGGTGAAAAGAGCGTACAGGATCATAAGCTCAAAACCCCCCACTGTAAGAAAAATACTGTTCCTGAGACTTAAGCTTGAAATGAGCTTCGGGGAAATATCCTCGCAAACAGGCATAAGCAAAAAGAATACGGAACGAATTTATTACAAAACTATATCCGAGCTGCGCAGACGTCTCCGAAATACAGATGACAGCGAAAGGAAGTGTAATTATGACGAAACAGGAAAAAACGGCAAAGAGAGTATTTGAAAAATATTATAACACCGACGTTTCAGACATATCGGCGGATGATATTATAAACGGCGCTTCATCAAACCGTCAGATACGTCTGAAAAAAGGGTATGTAGGAATTGCAGCAGCGGCGGCAGCCGCAGTAACGGTATTTGCCGGAATGCAGTTTTTCAGCAGACCATCGGACAATTTGAAGACGGAAAGCGGTATGGAAAGCATCGCATACAGCTCGCAGTCGTCAGATCCTCCGCAGGCTGCTGCAAGCCGACCGGACGTGCGGCATGAGTCTGGTGTAAACGAAAGCGTTACAGACAGCAGTGCATACAGCCTGCCGGATCACGACTTTTCATCGGAGGGATCAGACGTCACTGTAACAACGGCGCCGCCTTTAACCGACAGCTCCCATGTAAATGATACTACATCTGCTGTGGATACCTCAATTGCGGACGTATCCTCCCAGACCGGACAGATCCCTCCCCGGCAGGAGCCTATGACGGTCGAAAAGCTTTTTTCCATGACGGTGGAGGAAGCTCTGGCGGCAGGCGGGAACGATTATGAAATGATCTATCCTACCGGGGTTCAGAACGGTGATGCCCATATGTATAAATGCTTTGCTTTCCCGGAATACTGCTTCTGTGCAGCATACCCCAGAACAAAGGATATGCCTATAACCTTTCTTAATCTCTACCCGGGCGCAAATATCACCGACGGAATTTATGTGGGAATGACATACAATGAGCTTAAGGCAGCTACCGGACAGGATCTGGAATTCGGGCTGACAAACTGCGATCTGCAATACTGTGCAGGCATAACGGTAAACGGACGGAAATGGTACATCGCATTTGAGCTTACAGAGGAACAGAAGGACATTATATATCAGAGACTGACGGAGGAAATGCATAAGGATATGGAAAGAAATCCCGGAAAGGAGGAATACGAGTTCAGCATATGGGATTACACTACTGACATTTCCGATATCGACCCCGTATCGAGAGTTGCAGTCTGTGATACGGCAATTTACGACGCTTCATAACGACCTGACAAAAAAACGGTGAACACAATGAAAGATACTGACAGAACGGATAACGATTACTACGACAGCGAATATTTCAAAAGGCTTGAAATAATAAACAGAAAAAAAGCCGAACGCATTGCCAGAATGAAAAAAAGAATATTAAGACAAAAGCTTTGCGCCGCTGCAATAACAGTATGCATTTCGGCAGCAGCGGTGATAATGTTTTTACCGGGAAATAAAAAGCCGGAAAATACGGTCAGTGACGCTGCCGTCCGGCAGAATGAGCAAGCGCCTGTAAGTTCCACGTCTGCCGAAAATTCTGAGGAGGACAGGGGAGTATTTATATCCTACGATCTCGGCTTTACCAAAGAGATCCTGAATAAGGACCGGCTCGACGGACTGAAAGCTCCAGACGGAAGCGCAGACCGTGAAAAATGCATGGAGTATGTTGACTGCCTTGCGGAAAAATACGACACGGTTGACAAGCCCCGCCGTTTTCATGCTACCCTTCAGGGGGATATAACCGTTCCTCCCAGCAACGACGCAAAGTACGGCTGGAAGATCGACCGTGAAAAGACCTGCGAAGAGCTTGTCGGAATGATCGAAAAAGGAGAGACTGCAGAAAATATCCGTCCCGTATATTACGATGCCGGCTACGGATATGTCTTTACGGGAATGGAGGAGGCAAGAACGGCTGATGACGATATAGGCACGACCTATATCGAGATAGATCTGTCCGCCCAGCATCTATGGTTCTACAGCGGCGGAATGCTTCTGTACGACTGCGACATCGTTTCGGGACAAACTACCTCTATGGCAAGGACGACTCTGCCCGGAGTTTACAAGGTCTGGTACAAAGCGTTGAATTACAGAATGATCGGTACAAACGCCGACGGCGAGAGCTGGGATTCCCGGTGCAATTACTGGATCAGCGTTTCACTCTGCGGAATAGGTCTGCACGACACCGTTTCAAGGACAGAATACGGCGGAGACGTTTATAAATACAACGGCTCCCAAGGGTGTATAAATATGCCTCTGGAGGGTGCAAAGCTGATCTATGAAAAGGCTGAAATGGATACGCCCGTAGTGATGTATTACAGTCCCGAAGAAAGTGCCGAGCTTGGACTTGATTTCCGTGAGAATGAACATTAAAGCCCTTGACTAAAACGGGAAAAAGTAGTATAATAATTATAATCGTTTAATCAAAGCAGAAAGGGGTATTCTTTAATGTGCAAAGAATGTAAAAAACCTTATTATATTACAACGCCGATCTATTATCCGTCCGGAAATCCGCATATCGGGCACTGCTATACCACAGTTGCCTGCGACTCTATAGCAAGATACAGACGTATGCAGGGCTATGACGTTATGTTCCTTACGGGTACGGACGAGCACGGTCTGAAAATAGAGCAGAAGGCTGCCGAAAAGGGCGTTACCCCGAAGGAGTATGTTGACGAGATCGTCAAGGTGTTTAAAAGTCTGTGGAAAACCATGAATATAAGCTACGACAGATATATAAGAACCACCGACGATTACCATATAAAAAGCGTCCAGTGGATATTTAACGAGCTTTACAAAAGGGGATATATCTATAAGGGCGAATATACGGGAAAATACTGCACGCCCTGCGAAAGCTTCTGGACAGAATCTCAGCTGGACGAAAACGGCTGCTGCCCGGAGTGTCACAGAGAAGTGACCGAAGCAAAGGAAGAAGCGTATTTCTTTAAAATGTCCCCCTTTGCCGACAGGATAGAAAAGCTGCTGACAGAAACGGATTATCTCCAGCCTAAAACGAGAGCCACCGAGCTTGTAAATAACTTTATCAGACCCGGTCTGGAAGATCTCTGCGTATCGAGAACGACCTTTAAATGGGGTATTCCCGTTACGTTTGACGAAGGTCATGTTGTTTATGTCTGGATAGACGCTCTTTCCAACTATATTACCGCTCTGGGATATCAGAACGACCAGTATGATGATTTCAATAAATTCTGGCCTGCGGACGTTCACATGGTCGCAAAGGATATCATGAGATTCCATGCTATCATCTGGCCTGCAATGCTCATGGCTCTGGAGCTTCCTCTGCCTAAGCACCTTGCCGTACACGGCTGGATAACCTTTAACGGTCAGAAGATGTCAAAATCTCTCGGAAATGTCGTAGACCCTGTTATCTTAAGCGAAAGATACGGCGCAGATTCAATAAGATACCACATTCTCCGTGAAATGGCGCTTGGTGCGGACAGCTCATTCTCCAATGAAATAATGATAAACAGAATAAATTCGGATCTTGCAAACGGTCTGGGAAATCTGGTTTCAAGGACCGTAGCTATGGCAGACAAATATTTCGGCGGTACTCTCCCCGAGGAAAGGGAAGAGGGCGAATTTGACAGCGAGCTTATTGCAGAAGCTTCCGCTCTCCGTGAAAAGGTTGACGGTCTCATGGACAAGACACAGCTTAACAATGCGCTTGCGGAGATATTCAAGGTAGTTTCAAGAGCCAATAAATACATTGACGAAACGGCTCCGTGGGTGCTTGGCAAGGACGAAAGCAAAAAGGCAAGACTGGCATCCGTACTGTATAATCTTCTGGATACTATCAGGATCGTTTCGACCCTGCTCAACTGCTTTATGCCTTCAACAATGCCGAAGGTGTGGGAGCAGATCGGTGCAGGAGATCCCGACGTGACATATGAAAACGCAGGAAAATTCGGCGTCCTGCCCGCTAATGTTACTGTTAAAAGAGGGGATATCATTTTCCCTAGAATAGACGTCGATAAGGAGATAGACGAGCTTAATAAGATCATAGGAGATAACTCCCCTGCGGAAGAAACTGAAGATGACGGCTTTAAGCCCGCTCCTCTGGCTGATGAGATCACCATTGACGATTTTGCCAAGATAGACCTGAGAGTTGCGCTTGTAAAGGAATGTGAAAAGGTAAAAAAGTCCAAAAAGCTTCTTTGTCTCCAGCTTGACGACGGTATGGGCGGCAGACAGGTAGTATCGGGCATTGCCCAGTGGTATAAGCCTGAGGATCTTATAGGAAAGAAGATCGTTCTTGTGGCTAATCTGAAACCCGTTAAGCTTTGCGGAGTAGAATCAAACGGAATGATCTGCGCTGCGGATACCCCCGACGGTGCGGCAAGCGTAGTATTCCCCGACCAGACCCTCCCCTGCGGCGCTAAGCTGAGATAACAACGGCAAGTATAACTTTTCTGCTAATTGTCATAGCGCTGTCAGCTAATAAAATCATATTGTCAATTGTCAATTTTCAACTATCAATTGTTAATTGTCAATTGACGATCATATGCGTCTGTAGCTCAGTTGGATAGAGCGCAAGACTCCGACTCTTGAGGCCGCAGGTTCGACTCCTGTCAGGCGCACCATATCACTCGCCGTGACGGGTATTTCCCGCCACGGCTTTTTTATCGTACTTGTATCCGCTGATGCAACATTTATTTGATATCAGCAAGAAAAAAGACCCGTCGTCTTTAGTTCGGTACTTATAAAGAAGTTTATGCCCCGAAGCAATTATTGAAACTGCTTCGGGGCTTGTTGTTAATATTTGATTACTCGCATAAATCAAAATTTTCTCTAATTGAACCAAATAGGACCAACGATAAATATTCCCCAAAAGAAAACAGTAATAGCCACAAATGCTTCAGAAACAGACCAATATATGATTTTAGATTTTTTTATCGTGAGAGGATAAATACAATAGATTACTATGACTAATAGCTGTAAAAGGATAAATATGATAGTTTCTTCTAC
The DNA here is from genome assembly GCA_017626015.1 of Ruminococcus sp. Classification (GTDB taxonomy): domain Bacteria; phylum Bacillota; class Clostridia; order Oscillospirales; family Ruminococcaceae; genus Hominimerdicola. The sequence goes on along the minus strand of JAGAJO010000001.1, from coordinate 149,660 downwards.
CGTTGGCGATATAAAAAACTTGGCAGCACCTTTCGCAACGCCTTTATTGATAATCCACAAATTAGCTGCTAAAAAAGACACAAATGATAGAATCAGTTTAACATATAGTTTTTTCATAGTATATACTTCCTCAAATTCAGATTTATTTTAGAAAAATTATACATCATAAAATTCATTTTGTCAATATAAACGCCATAGCACTTTTGACCGAAAATCAAAAGTGCTATGGCGAAAACTTCTTTATGCGCACCCGCCTTTCCCGGCGGGTCTTTTATTTTCTTAACTTGCCTGAATTTTATCCGGTCTCCATTTACCGCTCAGGTAGTGGGCAATGAAAAGTACAAACAGCACAAGATTATGCGCTATCATACAGCCCCATGCGGATATAAGACCCAAGCCTGCTATCTGGGTGCAGATAAACGTACCGACTATCCTTATAAGCCACATTCCCGTAATGTTGTATATAAAGGGCGCTACGGTTTTTCCCAGTCCCTGCATTATGCCCTCTATAACAATAGGTACTCCATAAAAAGGCTCCGACACCGAAACCATTCTCAGAACAGCCGTTCCCAGACTTATTACCTCCGGGTCATCTGAAAAAATATTCATAAGCTGCGGAGCAAATATAAACAGCATTCCCCCGGAAAAGATCATCAGTATGACCTCCAGCGGAAGAATAGCCCTGGGAAGTCTGTCAAGCTTTTTCCTGTCACCCGCTCCGTAAGCGTTTCCCGAAAGCGTTGCCGCTGCGGTCTGCATTCCGTATCCGGGAATGTAAAACAGCGATTCTACCGTATTTGCAATAGTGTGCGCAGCTGCTGCGGTCTCTCCCAAAGAATTTATCATTGACGCAAAAGCCACATATCCGAAGGACGTTGCAAACCTCTGGAGCATATTCGGAAAAGCAACTCTCAGACACGGCTTAAGCACCGTAAGATCAGGTTTCAATCGCTGCCCCCGTGGAGAGATCTCCTTGTGCCGCCACAGCATTACCGTCATAGCTATCCCTCCGCAGGCATATGCACAGGCGCTTGCTGCTGCCGCACCGTAAATACCAAAATCTGCCCCGATTATCGTAATTTTATTTCCAAATATAATAACTTCTCTGGTAGGGTAGATCAGAAAAAAATTCATTACAATATTTATTAAATTTACGGCAATACCGACCTGCATGGGAGTTTTTGTATCGCCTACCGATCTCAGCACCGTTCCGAAAATAATACTTGCGGCTCTGAAGATCATGGGAGTGTACAGGATCAGAAAATATCCTGCGGCTTCCTTTCGTATGCTCTTCTCGACCCTCATCCACACAGGGATCCTTTCGCTGAGGGTTACAGCCAGTACGGTAAAAAGCGTTCCCACTGTCAATGCAGCAGTTACAGCCTGAGCTGCGGCACGGCGTGCTTTGTCCTTTGATCCCGCTCCGAACGCCTGAGAGATATACGACAGAAAACCCACTGCAATTGCTGATACCGTACTTCCTATCAGCCAGTTTACGGTAGTCGTCGATCCCACCGCCGCAGTCGCCTTAGTTCCCAAGGAACCTACCATGGCCGTATCAATATACTGAACGGCAGTCTGCAAAAGCTGCTCCAGCATAGTCGGCCATGCCAATGCAAGAATTACCGGCAGCATTTTCAGACGTGGATCTTCCTTTATACGGTTTGAAATATTACTCATCTGCATTTATCCCGGATCACTTGTCTTTTCCCGCCGGACAAAGTTTTTTTTCTCCCACAATGATTTCTCCCGCCGCATTTTCATCGTCCATAATTATATTTCCGACAGCCTTGACGAAGATCCTTCCGCTGCGGGGATTTTTTATACTGTCGATCTCCGTTGTCACCGTGGCCTCAACGTCAGATTTTTCAAAGCAAAGATCGGTATCGATCATTTCGCAGTTCACAAGCCTGAGATTTTTGCAGTAACAGAACGGCTGAGTACCGATTATCCTGCAATTCTCCAAAGTAAGTCCGTCTGAATACCACGCAAGATATTCTCCCTTTATCACCGAATTTTTTACCGTTACATTCTTTCCGTGCCAGAAAGCGTCCTTGGTATCAAACTTGCAGTTTTCAAAAACTGCATTTTCTATGTATTGAAAAGAGTATTTTCCCTTAAGACTTACGTTCTCAAAATGAAGTCCGCTGCTTCTCATCATAAAATATTCGCTTTCCGCCGAAGTATCCTTAATAGTTATATCATGCACCGACCAGCCGAATTCGGGAGAAATTATATCGCATTTTTCAATATTTACTTTACAGCATTCTCTCAGCGCCTTTATTCCGTGAAGCTTACTGTCTGTGATGACTACATTTTCAGAATACCACAGCGCAGCCCTGCAGGCAGAGGTCATTTCAGTATTGATTATCCTTAAATTTTTATCATGCCAGAAAGGATACCTCAGATTGCAGAAGCATCTGTCTACCGTGACATCCGAGCTTTCCTTAAGTGCGCTTTCTCCGTCTGCCTCTCCGTCGAAGGAGCAGTCTGTAAGCATAATATCTCTGCTTGAATATAACGCTCTTTCCTCATCAAACTTTTTATTCCTTATGATGTTCATTTTTTCACTCCTACGAAAATAGTTTGCCTTAAACAAATTTCGATTAACGCAAGCGCCGCCTTTCTGCTTGAAAAGGCGGCACATATTTTATATAGTCCTCACACTTTCATTGTGCGCTCCCGGACCTATTGATCAGGATCCTTGCGTCCTTAATGCGCTCTGAACCAGGACCTTACCAGTTTTCCGCTCTGAGTAAGCTGAGATTCTCCCGATTTTATAACCTTAAGGTTTGTTCCGCTTTTAAATGCCGAAGCTGTCTCATTTTTTCCGCACGCCGACCAGTTTATGTAACCGATCTTAAGGGAATCCAGAAGCTTGAACCATTCCTTTGACTGATATTCGTTAAATCCGCCGTTTCCGCTTGCATCGCAGGTACCGAATTCAGATACAAGAATGGGCAGTCCCTTGTTGTAGCAGTCCCTGAGTCTGTTTCTCAGCCAATCGGTATGGGTGTTTGCATAGAAATGAAGCGCATATACGGTATTCTTATCGGAAAGCTTGTTGTTCAGAACATCGTGGATATCCTGACTCCATGTTCCTGTGCCGCATATGATAAGCGCATTGCTGTCATATTTTCTTATGGTGCTTATTATCTTTATTGCATAAGGCTTGATATTTGCAGACCATGTTACATTTCCTCTGTTGCTGTTGGGTTCGTTGCAAATCTCGTAGATAACGTTATTTTGATCCTTGTACTTCTTTGACATCTCAGTGAAGAACTGAACAGCCTCCGCCTGGTGGGTCTGAGGATTTCCGTCACTAAGGATATGCCAGTCTATAATAACGTACATTCCCAGCTCAGTTGCATTTTTAACGCCTGTATAGACCTTCTGCTTTGCCTGTGTGGCATAGCTCGAGCCTGTGGTATAGCCTCCCCATTCCTCGGTATACATTGCTATCCTTACGGTATTGCATTTCCAGTCGTCTCTGAGTACCTTAAGGGAATCCTTAGTGAGTATATCGCTGAAATCCTCCCACATGATACCGTGGGTACTCATTCCCTTGATCTTGAACTTCTCTCCGTTTTTATCCACTATATTTGCCCCGCTGACTGAAAGCTGTCCGTGCTGTCCGACCGGAGTATTATCGGTCACTGCTGTTGCAGCGCTTGTGGTAACATTTCTCACGTCGCTGTATGCTCCGTAAAGCTTCTTTCCGTTTTCGTCTGCGCCGGTAGTCCTTATTTTGAAGGAATATTTGGTATTAGGCTTAAGTCCGCTAATGGTATAAGTTATAATATTTTTATCGGTAACGGTTTTTGCCTTGCTCCATGCGCCGTTTTTCAGCCAGAACAGCTCATAGCCGGAGCCGCTGTTCTTATTCCATACAAGAGTTATTTTACTGCTTGTCTTTGTCGCAGAAACAATGACCGATTTTGCCGGGATCGTTGCCGCCTTGATCTCCTGACTGTAATTGCTGAAGACCTTCTTACCGTCTTTTATCTTATAAGATTTCAGCTTATAATTATACTTAAGTCCGGGAAGAAGATTTATGCTTTCAAAGCTTTTTTCATTACCCTTTGCCTCGCCGACCTTGATCCATCTCGGGCAGTTTTCACTGTATCTGTAAATATAATAGCCGTCAACTTTGCTTACTGCATTCCAGTTGATAGTTACAGATCTTTCCGCAGTCTTATAATAGCTTCTGACTGTGGGCGCCGCTATCGTTTCGGCAGCCTCTGCCGTGATGGTAGAAACCGGTATCAGCGGAGTATCCGCAATATCGCAGACAGCTGAATTCACAGCTCCGATAGCGATCACCGAAGCAAACAGCGCTGTGATCTTTTTAAGGATAACTGACCTTCCTACATTCATTTTTTTCACTCCTTCTGCATATAACTCCGTATCAAAAAGCATAATGCATATTTTTATAGATTAATTATATCACATTACCGTCAGATTGTAAACACATTATCCAAGAAAATTATTTAAAACGCATAATTTTAATGCATATTTTTCTTATTAATGATCTCTGATTTAGTTACAAATGGTTAAAAAACGGTGACAAGAACATTTTTGGACAGTTTAAATGTAACGTTGATAAAATTCAAAATTGTTGAAAACTCTGTTGAAACTGTTTAAAAGTCACTGATTCAGCTATATACAGCACAATGATTGTTGAAAACTTTTTTTATTTTCAACAATTGTCCGTTTTTTCTCCCTTGTTTGTAACCGTGAAGTAACTAATTAGTTACAGCTAAAAATCCAAAAAAACGTACTTGACTTTACTTGTTCCGACAAGGAGCTTATTTAATTTGTAATTTTAGTGTAACAGTAATTAAAAAACAGGCGGATTTCTTCATTTTTAGAAAACCGCCTGTTTTACTGTTTTATTCCCCGTCGTTCTCCGACTGACTGTTTTCAGATCCGATATCTTCTTCGGCTGAGGATCTTTCCTCCTCTTGCGCCCGGGCTATTTCTTCCTCTGACGCCTTTTCGACCTCTGAGATCTCCGCATCTTCTTCATGCTCGGTCCTTGTAAACGTAACGACCTTTCCTTCTCCGCCGACTCTCATAAGTCTTACGCCCTTGGAATACCGGCTCATCATGCTTATGTCGCAGGCTCTTATCCTTATCACTATTCCGTTTGAGGAGATCATGATAATATCGTCCTCATCGTCAACGACCTTTATGCCGCATACGCTGCCGTTTTTATAGTTAAGCATTCCGTAGCCGCCTCTGTTCTGGATCCTGTAGGATTCCAGAGGAACACGTCTGCCAAGACCGTTTTCGGAAACTGTAAGAACGCTAGCACCCTCTCTGACTCTTGCCATGGAAACAACATGATCATTCTCTTTAAGTCTGATAGCTTTGACTCCGTGAGCTGTTCTGGACATTTCCCTTATATTTTCTTCACGGATCCGTATAGCCATTCCGCCGTATGTTGCAATTATCAGCTGATCTCCGCCGCTTGTCATTCTTACGCCGGCGATCTCGTCTCCCTCGTCAAGTCCTATGGCAATAAGACCGTTCTTTCTTACGTTCTTATATGAGGACAAAGGCGTTCTCTTTATCTTGCCGTTTTTGGTCACCATTACAATGTACTTGTCCTCGTCAAAATCCTCGACCTTTATCATTGCGGCAATAAGCTCTCCCTCATTGAGAGCAAGGAGATTTTTGATATTTACGCCTCTGGACGCCTTGGATCCCTCGGGCAGCTCATAGCATTTCATCTTATATGCCAGACCCTTGGTGGTTATAAACAGTATATTGTCATGAGAAGAGCATACCGACATTTCCGTTACGCAGTCGTCCTCACGCTGCTTCATACCGGTCACGCCCTTTCCGCCTCTGTTCTGTGCCTTATATACGGAAATAGGCATTCTCTTGATGTATCCTACGTTTGTATAGGTAACAACGCTTTCCTCAACGGGGATAAGATCCTCGATATCCACTTCTCCGCTGACGTTTTCTATCTGCGTTCTTCTGTCGTCGCCGAACTTATCCTGAATAGCTTCAACTTCTTCAATAATAATATCCAGAACTCTCTGGTGATCTGCAAGAATATCCTCCAGATCAGCGACCTTTATCTCTATCTCAGCCAGCTCGTCAATGATCTTCTGTCTTTCCATACCGGTAAGACGTCCCAGCGTCATATTTGCAATATGATCTGCCTGGATATCGGTCAGACCGAAGCGCTGAGTCAGTCTTTCCTTTGCGTGAGGTACGTTTTTGGAGGTCTTCATTATCTCCACTATCTCGTCGATATTATCCAGAGCTATGACCAGACCCTGTAAAATATGTTCTCTTTCCTTTGCCTTTTTAAGGTCGAACTCTGTCCTTCTTCTTATTACCTCGACCTGGAAATTAATATACTCCTCAAGTATCTGTTTAAGGGTAAGGATCTTCGGTATGCCGTTTACAAGGGCAAGCAGGATAACTCCCACAGAATCCTGAAGCTGGGTATAGCTGAACAGCTTATTCAGTACCACCTGCGGATTTGCATCCTTTTTAAGCTCGATAACGATCCTAAGACCCTCTCTGCCGGATTCGTCACGCAGGTCGTGAATACCCTCTACCTTTTTCTCCTTTACCAGATCCGCTATGGAAACGCAAAGCCTTGCCTTGTTTACCATATATGGTATCTCGGTAACAACAATGCAGTTTCTGCCCTTTATCTCCTCGATAGAGGTCTTGGAACGCAGTATTATCTTTCCTCTTCCTGTTCCGTAGGCTGCTCTTATACCCGCTCTTCCCATGATAATTCCGCCTGTAGGAAAATCGGGTCCCTTTATAGCCGTCATAAGATCGTCAAGAGTACAATCGGGATTTTTCATAACGATCTTCATTCCCTCTATGACCTCGTGAAGGTTATGAGGAGGTATATTTGTCGCCATACCTACCGCAATACCTACCGAACCGTTGCAAAGGATATTGGGAAACCTCGACGGAAGCACCTGCGGCTCCTGAAGTCTGTCGTCGTAGTTAGACTGGAAATCCACGGTATTTTTCTTGATGTCGGTCAGCATATTTAGAGACATCTTTGCCATTTTAGCTTCCGTATAACGGTAAGCAGCCGGAGGGTCTCCGTCCACAGAACCGAAGTTTCCGTGTCCGTCCACCAGAGGATATCTCAGTGAAAAGCTCTGGGCAAGTCTTACCAGGGCGTCATAAACCGAAGCGTCGCCGTGAGGATGATATCTTCCCAGCACAGATCCTACCGTATCTGCGCACTTACGGTACGGCTGATCCGGCATAAGACCGTTTTCAAACATTGTATATAAAATTCTTCTGTGAACAGGCTTCAAGCCGTCTCTTACATCAGGAAGAGCTCTGGAAACAATAACTGCCATTGAATACTGTAAAAAGGATTCCTGCATGATATTGTTGACGTCCTGATTTATAAGATTGTATTCGTCCACTTATCCCACTCCTTACCTGTTAATCTTCCCGTCTTTCGTAATCCTCGCCAAGCAGCTGGGAAAAGCTTTCCCTGAGAATTTTCTGGTTTTCTTCGCTGATAACACGCTTTGAAAGAACGTAGATCGTTTCTTTTTTTAGTATTATTATAAACATTTCGCTGTTTTCAATAACGTTCAGGGAAATATCCTCAAACTTTACTATCCTCGGCTTGATAGGCGTCATATCCTCATCGGAGCTTTCCTCCTCGTCTATCACCGTTTCTATCCTGAACCTGTCATCGTAAAGCGTAAAAATATATTTATCGTCCTCAAGATTTTTCAGTGCGGATACAAGATATTTTCTTATTCTCACGGTATTGAACCAGGTTGCAAAGATCATGAAAAGACAGATAAACATAAGCACCCAGTTAAGATATCCAGAGGGGTTTCTTATGATCGAAACAAGAAAAAGCACAGCAACGACCGAAAAAGCCGCCGTTACCTTCCAATTATGCTTGTATACATATTTTTTCTGGAAGGTAAGAAAAGCCTTTTCCTCCTCCTCGTTTTTCACATCATACTGAAAGCTTAAGACCGGTTCTCCTGCGTCCTCATCTTCAAGCTCCTCCGGAGCTTTTTCCTCCTCAGAGATCTCCTCCGGATAAGCTTCTTCAAGGATATCGTTATCCTCTTCCGGAATATTCTCCGTCGGATCCTTCTCCTCTTCATTGGTTTTCTTTTCGTTAATATCCAAAACAGATTTTTCCTTTCTCAGACCAAAGAACGCAGCTATGCATACTTATACGTCCAGATCCTTTACATACTCGGCATTCTTCTCGATAAATTCCTTTCTGGGAGCTACCTTATCTCCCATAAGGATCGTAAATATCTCGTCCGCCTTGACAGCGTCCTCCATTGTTACCTTTATCATGGTTCTTCTTTCGGGATCCATAGTTGTTTCCCAGAGCTGTTCAGGATCCATTTCACCAAGACCCTTATATCTCTGAACGGCAACCTTAAGCTTGCCGTCCTCCGAAAGCTCGGAAATATATTTATCTCTTTCTTCATCGGAAAAAGCATATCTTACCTTTTTATTTCTCTCGACCTTAAAAAGAGGCGGCTGAGCGATATAAATATGCTCATGTTCTATCAGAGGTCTCATGAAACGGAAAAAGAATGTCAGCAGCAGCGTTCTGATGTGAGAACCGTCCACATCGGCATCCGCCATTATGATGACCTTGCCATAACGCAGCTTTGAAATATCAAAATCCTCACCGATAGAGGTTCCAAGCGCTGTTACGACAGGCATCAGCTTTTCGTTGCCGTATACCTTGTCTATCCTTGCCTTTTCAACATTGAGCATTTTTCCCCACAGCGGCAGGATAGCCTGATAGCGTCTGTCTCTGCCCTCTTTTGCGGAGCCTCCCGCAGAATCTCCCTCGACGATATATATTTCAGTCATTGACATATCTCTTTCGGAGCAATCCGCAAGCTTTCCGGGAAGCGACGCCGATTCAAGAACGGATTTTCTTCTTGTAAGCTCTCTTGCTCTCTTGGCTGCCTCTCTTGCTTTCTGTGCCTGAAGTGATTTTTCAAATATCGCCTTTGCAACAGCAGGATTTTCCTCCAGATAATTTCTGAGCTTTTCTTTAAGGAGCTTATCCACAAATGGTCTTACCTCTGGATTACCGAGCCTTCCCTTTGTCTGTCCCTCAAATTCGCAGTTCGTGAGCTTGACCGATACTATAGCGGTAAGTCCCTCTCTTACGTCCTCTCCCATAAGAGCGTCGTCGTTTTCCTTGATAAAATTATGCGCCTTTCCATAATCGTTGAGTATCTTGGTCAGCGCCGACTTGAATCCCATTTCGTGAGATCCTCCGTCGGGAGTATGGATATTGTTTGCAAAGGAAAGTATTATCTCGTTATAGGTATCGTTATATTGCAAAGCGATCTCGGCGAACATATCGTTTTCAATGCCGTTTACATATATGACCTCCGGCGAAAGAGGATCTACCCCTCTTGTTGCATGGATATGCTCAACGAACTGTTTTATTCCGCCCTCATAGTGAAGAACTTCTCTTACCGGATTTTCACCGTCTCTCAGATCGGAAAAAATTATCTTGACACCCGCATTAAGGAAAGCCTGCTCTCTCAGCCTTTTAAGAAGCACCTCGTAATCGAATACTGTAGTTTCTTGGAATATCTCGGGATCGGGCTTGAATTTTACGGCGGTACCGGTTTTGTCGGTATCTCCGATAATCTTCATCTCCTCGCTGTACTGTCCTCTGTCAAATCTCTGAAAATGTATATGGCTTCCGTCGTAAACGGTAAGCTCCAGATATTCCGAAAGGGCGTTTACTACCGAAGCGCCTACTCCGTGAAGACCTCCCGCTACCTTATAGCCTCCGCCTCCTCCGAATTTTCCTCCGGCATGGAGAACAGTATAAACCACCGTTGCCGCAGATATCTTTTCCTTGGGATGTATTCCGGTAGGGATACCTCTTCCGTTATCCACTACCTGTATAACGTCCCCCGGAAGGATATCCACAGTTATTTCAGTGCAATAGCCTGCAAGAGCTTCGTCTATAGCGTTATCGACTATTTCGTAAACAAGGTGATGCAGACCCTTTGATCCGGTGGAACCGATATACATACCCGGTCTTACTCTGACAGGCTCCAGTCCCTCCAGCACCTCGATCTGATTTTCGTCGTAGTTATTACTTTTATCGATCTGAGATATTGATTCGGTATTTTCTACTTCGATTTCTTTGTTGTTTTCCAAAATATAACCCCCTGTTCAATGCTCAATGAACAATGTATGACATACATTCACATCCGGCAATGATCAATGATCCTTTTACTTTTAATTTGATTATTATTATATGTCCTTTTTATCCGTAACCCCTGCCGAATCTTTTCAGCAGCGTTGCACAGGACATCTGACTTATATATACTTTTTCAGTGAGATCCCTGTCAAGACACACCGCAAAGCTTTTAGGCATATCATAGGTGCAGTAGACAACTCTCCCGTTTTTTTCCGCCGCCGCAAGAAATTTCTTTGTTGCTTTGGATACGGACGTATTTTCAATATCGAATATCCCTATAACGTCCCTTGTATTTATAAGAAAATTATTGCCCAGATGCAGAAACATATCTTACCTCTTTATTTTGACTTTAAATTCAGGCTTTTCAGCCGTCCGTCCTTTATCGTAAACATTTTTCCGTGAGATCTTTCATCAAACGGTATATTCATATCACAGCAGGTTATAAATACCTGCATATTGTGGATCTTCGATATAACAAATTTCTGTCTTGACAGATCAAGCTCCGAAAGCACGTCGTCCAGCAGGATACAGGGAAAATCGTGGATTTCTTCTTCAAGGATATACGCCTGCGCAAGCTTTAAAATCAGAGCCACCGATCTGTGCTGACCCTGTGAAGCGTCCTCCCTTGCAAGGGCGCCGTTTATCCGGCAGACTATATCGTCTCTGTGTATTCCCTTTTGAGTAAATCCAGCTTTCAGATCGTCCTCTGTATTTTCTTTAAGACGTTCCAGATATTCTCCCGCCAGATCTCCGGCATAATCTGTCCTTCCCTCCAGATTGGAAAAAACAGTGGAATAATAGGATATATCCAGCTTTTCACGTCCCTCAGATATTTCATCATACAGCCTTTGCGCATAGACGTTCAGCTTTTTTGTATAATTATATCTCAGAAGAGAAATATAAGCTCCCATCTGTGCAAGCTGTATATCCCACACCTCAAGCTCCTCCGGAGAGGATCTTCCGTAATTTATATTTTTAAGCAGCGTATTTCTTTGATCCACCAGCGTTTCATACTTATCCACTACGGCGCTGTAGGAATTTTTTATCTGAGATATTGAAAGATCCAGAAACTGCCTTCTTTTTTCAGGAGACCCCTTTGAAAGTTCCAGATCCTCAGGAGTAAAAATAACGCAGTTGAGATTACCGAAAAGCTTTGACGGAGCTTTCTGCTTTACACCGTTGAGAGTAACGTTTTTTTCCTTAAGATTTTGCCTTGAAGCGGAAAAAACAATATCCTGATCTCTTACGCTGTCCCTGAAGCCCAGCCTTATGCTCATAGCCTCCTCACCGTCTCCGATCATTCTCCTGTCCTTGGTATTTCTGAAGGATTTTGCTCCGCTGCAAAGCCATATAGCCTCTATAAGGTTTGTTTTGCCCTGAGCGTTGCTGCCGCAGAGAATATTAAGTCTTTCATGAGGAACAAAATCTATTTTTTTCAGATTTTTAAAGCCGTCTACGGAAAGCTTGGTAATATACATCTACTTGACCACGATCTCACTTTGTATTTCATCTATCTGTACTCTGTCACCGGGACGGATCTTTTTCCCTCTCATCGTACAGATCTCGCCGTTAACTTTGATCCGCTCTTCTGAAATAATTTCCTTTCCGATACCGCCTGTTTCCACTATGCCGGCATATTTCAGCAGAGAATCCAGCTTTATAAATTCGGATCTTATATTTACTTCTATTTCGTTATATTTCATTGTTTCATTTCTCCGTATCAAGGTTTGAAAGTCATAAATTATTCCTTAGGAAGCCTTACAGGCAGCACAAGATATGTATAAGAGTCACCCTGACACGGAACTATTTTCATAGGAAGCAGGCTTCCTCCCATCTGAAGCTTTACCTTATCATCTGTGATGACTTTAAGAGGATCGAGAAGATATCTGCATTTGAATCCTATTTCAATGACAGGACCTGAAATATCCGCCGGTATCTCGTCGTAGAATTTACCCCTTTCAGTAGAGCATTTTATTCTGATAAGATCATTTTCAAAATAGCATCTTACCGGTGAGGGAGTCCTTTCGTTGATAAGCAGCATCGCTCTTTCCAGCGTGGAAATAAGCTCCTTTCTGTCCACTGTTACCTCGGTAGAGAAGCTGGACGGAATAGCGGATCTGTACGGGTGAAATTCTCCCTCTAGCAGTCTGGAATATACCGTATATCCGTCTATTTCAAACATAATGTGTTTTCTCGAAGGATAAAGATTTACAGTTGCCTCATCGTTGTCGCTTAAAAGTCCCATGACCTCCGTTAAGGTTTTGGCAGGAACCACGAACTTGATAGGATCGGAATATTTCACCGGCTCGTATCTTACGGCAAGTCTGTAACCGTCTATAGCCGCAAGAGTAAGCTTACCGTCCTCGATCTCAAAAAGCTCTCCCTTCAGGATAGGTTTTGTATCTATTACCGCAACGGCAAACTTGGTCTGATTTATCATTTCCTTAAGTACGGGCTGTGAAAAGGGTATCATAATGTCCCCGTCCTTCTGGGGAAGCTCGGGATAATCCTCAGCGCTTGTCGCAAAAAGATTATATGTTGTCGCTCCTCCTGAGATAGTAACCTGATATCCCTCGGATACTTCTATAAAAATATCTCCCTCGGGCATTTTCTTTACCATTTCGGAAAACAGTCTGGCATTGATGATGAAAGATCCTTTATCGGCGCTGTTTACGGCGATAGAAGTTCTTATACCCATTTCCAGATTATAACCGGTAAGTTCAAGCAAAGAATCCTTAAGGCTGAATTTTATTCCCTCCAGAGAAGGAAGCGTGGATTTTTCCGACACTGCTTTCGATACGTTGATAACTGCGTCGTATATGGACTGCTTTGCGCACAAAAATTTCATAACGATATTTTCCGGATATCCCGGATACTCCTTTCCGAAATTTATTTTTTGATCTTATTTTTTACTTTCAGTGTCTGCGTGAGCATATTAAAAGAAATCATAATATATATTTCAGCAGTATCAGTAGGGTGTGTTGATTTGGTTGAAAACAATACAGATCCTTGAAATACCGCCTTTTATCTTTCGGATCTTTCAACATTTGAGTTTGAAGGATTCTTGAAGGATTTTACGCCTGTTGAAAGGTTGAAAAAATGTTGAGTAAATTATGAAAACTTTAAACATTTTTGTTGATTACAAGTCTCTTAGAATTTTTTCAGCATTCCGGCTTTGAAAAACATTTTCCTAGCTGTTTAAATTATTGATTTATTTTTATTTATCATGACGCAGCGGCTTATTTATGTAGTTTTCATTATATCCGCAATTGTTGAAAATCCTGTTGAAAATGTTGATAATCCTATTATCTTTCCTTAAGATTTTTTATAATATCGTCAACGGTTTCCTTAAGCTGACTGTTTTCCTTAAGCAGATTTTCAACATACTTATAATGGATAGTCATAGTCGAGTGGTTCTTGTTCAGAGCTTCGCCTATTTCGGTATATGTCATTCCCTTTACGTCCTTAAGAACGTAAATTGCAATTTTTCTTGCAAGGGAGATATTTGCGTGTCTGTGATTGGATTTTATATCGTCTGCGGTAATGTCGAAAGCGGTCGCTATCTCATTGAGTATTCTGTCAACAGTGATCTCCGCCGGGTGATTTTCAATGATTATCTCCTTGATGACCCGCTGAGCCATTGATATTGACGGACTTTCGTTTGTATACATCGTAAGAGCCTTTATTTTGTTTACTGTCCCCTCAAGCTGACGTATGTTGGTTTTGATCTTTTCGGCAATGATCCTTGCTATGCTGTCTGAAAGCTTAAGATCCAGAAGCTCCGCCTTTCTCTTGACTATAGCCATTCTCGTTTCAAAGTCAGGCACAGTCACGTCAACCTGCACGCCGAGAGAAAATCTGTTGAGAATCCTGTTCTGAAGCTTTGAAATTTTTGAGGGAGCTATATCGGATGTAAGCACTATCTGCTTTCCGGCATTGTAAAGATCGTTGAAGGTATGGAAAAATTCCTCCTGCATACGGTCCTTTCCGGCAATAGTCTGAATGTCGTCTACCAGCAGGAAATCTGCGTTTCTGTATTTTTCATGAAATCTTATGGTATCTTTGAATTCAAGAGCCTTGACAAGCTCGTTTATAAAGGATTCTCCTGTGGTGTAAATGATCTTAAGCTCCGGATTCTTTTTTCTTACGTCATGCTCGATAGCCTTCATAAGATGAGTTTTTCCAAGCCCCGAATCTCCGTAAATTATCAGAGGATTGAAAACCTTGTTGGGATCCGTATCCTTTCCGTCGCCGTTTTTGTCGTATTTGTTTGCAACAGCGATGCAGAAAGCGTATGCAAGCTCGTTGGATTTTCCCTTTATGAAATTATCAAAGGTAAGGCTGTTTTTTGCGTCCTCGGAAAAATCAGCCGTTTTTATCTCGATCTGAGCTTCGTCCTGCTCCACGGAATTGTTTTTTGATTTTACCAGAATTTTAAGATCAACGTCAAAGCCCAGCACATATGCAAAGGCTTCTTTTATGGCATCGCCGTATGCGTTGAGGGCGGTAGTTTTTACAAAATCTGATTCCGCCAGAAGATACGCAGTGTTGTTTTCAAGCTTATAAGGTTCAAGCACCTTTATCCATCTGTTATAGCCCTGCTCGCTTATCTTATGCTCGTTTGTAAGACTGTAACAGTATTTCAGCACCTCCGAAAATACTTCGTTAAAGGACTCCATTATTTAAAACCTCCGGATTTTCTTCTTATGATTTATCTCTTTCCTCTGATTTGAACTGTAAAATAATACTAATAAATACAAAATAGGCACAATAATCAATTCTATTTGATTATATCACAAAATAAAAAAAAATTCAAGTCCCCTATATATATAAATAGTAGAAAAAGCAATAAATAATTTTAAGATGAAAGCTATACTAAATATAAATGTAAAATCATCATAAGATACAACATATTGAATAATAGAATAAAATATGCAATTTTTTTCATAAAATATTAAGATTTAAAGAGTAAAACGGCGCCGCAGCGCAGAAAAAGTAAAAAAAATATTATAAAAAAATTGTGAAATCACTTGACAAACAGTATGTAAATAGTCTATAATGTTAAATTACAAGGGTTATGCTCAGACTATGCATATTTTATATGCTGACTATATAAAAAACAGCATAGGCATATTTTTGGAAGGAGGATGAATTTTAATGAAAAGAACTTACCAGCCTAAGAAGCTCCAGAGAAAGAAAGTACACGGCTTTATGAAGAGAATGTCCACTTCTAACGGCAGAAAGGTACTGGCTCGCAGAAGAGCGAAGGGCAGAGCAAGACTCAGCCACTAAGATATAAGCTGACCTATACCGGCAAAAAAGAACGCTCTTCTTTGTACGGTATAAGGTCTTTATCTTTTTTTAAAGGAATGAAAGTTCGGATCAGCGGATTT
This sequence comes from Ruminococcus sp., assembly GCA_017626015.1. Lineage (GTDB taxonomy): Bacteria > Bacillota > Clostridia > Oscillospirales > Ruminococcaceae > Hominimerdicola. The sequence continues at coordinate 134,039 of JAGAJO010000001.1, read as the reverse complement.
TTTGCATTTTTCGGGAGGTCGCCTTATGCTTTTCACAACGGTACTCAAGGATAACAGGGCTTTTCAGAGATGCTATACAAAGGGAAGATTTGCTGCCAACGATTTTTTGTGCGTTTATTTTTATCCCAATAAAAGTCCATACAACAGGCTCGGTATAACAGTGAGCAAAAAGAATGGAGGAGCGGTGGAAAGAAACCGCGTTAAAAGGATAATCAGAGCTGCGTACAGGCTAAGCGAGGACAAGCTCCCTATCGGCTACGATATTGTTTTTGTGGGAAGAAAAGGAGCAGACGGAAAAAAATCTTCGGACGTTGAAAGATTTATAGATATACGGCTGATAAAGGAAATGAACAGATCCTTTAAAGACGGCGTAAGAAAAAAACGATAATAATGAAGTATATTGCGAAATTTTTGATAAGTCTTTACAGAAAGCTCATAAGTCCGCTTTTTCCGCCGAGGTGCAAATATTACCCTACCTGCTCGGAATATGCTCTTTGTGCATATGAAAAGCACGGTTTTATAAAGGGTACGATTCTAGCGGTGTGGAGGATACTCAGATGCAATCCCTGGTCTGACGGCGGAGTGGATCATGTTCCGGATAAATTTACCGCAGATTATTTTAAAGTCAGAAAAAACAGATCCCGTTAAAAATAATCAGGGACAATATTATATAGAGTAAGAAAGTAAAATGAATAACATTATCGGAGGAAATTGATGAATATTATAGCTATACCTCTCGGTTGGATAATGAAGGGCTGTTATTATGTATGCAGAAATTATGGACTTGCCCTTCTGCTTTTTACGCTGCTTACAAGGCTTATAACCTTTCCGCTGCAAATAAAGCAGCAAAAAAGCAGCGCAAGAATGTCCATGCTTCAGCCGGAGCTTAAGAAGCTTCAGAAAAAATATGCAAAAAATCAGCAGAAGCTCCAGGAGGAGCAGATGAACCTCTACGCCAAGGCGGGAGTAAATCCAATGGCAAGCTGTCTGCCGATGATAATTACAATGGTTATCCTTTTTGCCCTTATACCTGTCATTTACGGACCTCTTACCTACGTTTCGGGGATTGATAAGGATAAGGTAAATCAGTCGAATGCGCTTATATCCAATCTTCATGTTATGGCTGCCGAGGTCAAGGGCAACGATACTACTCTTGAGGATCTTATAGCGGGCTACGAGGAGGACGGAAAGGATCCTTACAAGCAGCTGGAGAAGCTTTTCAAGGATGAAGAAAAGTATCCCAAGACGGCTAAGGCTGTTGATTCCAAAACGGAAAGAACCAATCTTATCGAGGTAATAAAGCTCCACAACGATATTGATATAGTGGTAATGAACGAAAAATATTTTTCACAGAACCTTATAGAAGCAAGACCGGAGCTTATGACGTTTGTTTTTGCTCAGGATATGGGCGGAGAATATGCCGACGTTCTGGGCGTTGTATCTGAAGAGATACAGGACTACGCTAAGGATTTCAATTACGATCTGTTCGGAATTTATATGGGAACCATTCCGTCGTGGAAAAAAATAACCTGTATAATCCCTATACTCTGCTTTGTTCTGCAGCTGATGGTAACTGTCGTATCTCAGTATTTCCAGAAGAAAAACAATCCTGATATGGCAAAGGCTGCGGGATCGTCAATGATAATCCTTTATATCATGCCGCTGTTCTCACTGTGGATCGGTTTCTCATATCCTCTGGGACTGGGTCTTTACTGGTGCTACTCGTCACTTGTCGCTTTGCTCCAGACTGTTGTACTCAATAAGATTTATACGCCGGCTCATGTTGCGGAGCTTGTTGAAAGAGATATAGCAAAGGAAAAGGCAAGCGGAAAAACCAACTTCATGCAGAAAATGGCAGAGGCTCAGATGATACAGTCAGGAAAGGATCCCAATGAAGTAAGAAAAGCTGTAAAGGAGGAAATGGGCGAGGAATATACCGAGCCTAAGAAGAGATCCAAGAACGAGCTGAGAGAGGATCAGAGGAAAAAGCTCAACGAAGCAAGAAAACGTATGGCTGAAAAATACGGCGACGAATACGATGATTCACAGGATGAATAAATTATCCCGAAAATAATATCTTTTATGCGAGAGGAGCAGAAATCATGAAACAGACATTTACGGCTGCCACAGTGGAAGAAGCAAAGCAGCAGGCAGTGAATGAATTTGAAGTCAGCGAAGAAAAAATCAGGTTCACAGTTGTTGAAGAGCCTAAAAAGACCCTTTTCGGAAAGCTTAAGGGAGAGGCGAAGGTCGAGGCGGAATATATCGAGACAAAGACCGATATCGCAGTAAAATACATCAAAAAGGTATTGACGGTAATGGGTATAGAAAATATATCCGTTACACCCGAGGAGATAGAAAACGGCGTATCTATCGAAATAAACGGCGACGGATTTGAGGAGCTTATAGGCAAGAAGGGAGAGCTTCTGGATTCTCTTCAGTATCTTGCTTCACTGGTAAGCAACAGGATAGACAGAGAGTATTTCAGGATCTCCACGGACTGCAATGGTTTCAGAGCAAAGAGAAAGGCTCAGCTCGAGGAGCTTGCAAGAAAAATAGCCGAGAACGTAAAGAAAAACGGAAGATCCTCAGCATTGGAGCCTATGAATCCTTACGAAAGAAGGATCATACACGCCGTGGTTTCCGAAATAGAGGGAGTTACCTCGCAGTCTAAGGGAGAAGAGCCTTACAGAAAGGTAATAATAAGCTCTACTTCTCCCAGAAAGTATGATGACAGAGGCGGATACAGAAAAGGCGGAAAGGGAAGAAGAAACGGCGGAAGAAGAAATTCACGTTCTTCTTCAAAGGGCTTTGATTTCACCACAAGCTTTGAAAAGGAATATAAAAAGCCCAAGCCCGAGGATACTATGACCGATGCGGGACTTTATTCCAAGATAGAATTTTAATAAAAAAATCCGCACTTTTACGGGAGTGCGGATTTTTTGTTGATATTATTTAAAGAAAATGGTATAATACAAAACATGGGTACTGTGAAAAAACGACGGTAAAAAGGCGGCTTCTCCCGAAAGGGAGGTGATAATAATGGTTACATATCCGGATATGTTTTTATTCGTTTCTATGCTTACCGGCATTATCTCTCTATGCTATCTTATATTTCATAAGAAAAAATAGAGTTTCTTACATAAACAATAAGAAACACCGCCCCACTCTTCCAAAGTTAACGGTGTTTCTTAAACACTTAAAACCAAGGGAGATAGCCGCCCTGCCGTAAGGCATTGCACGGCACCCTTTTTGTTAAACTAATTATAGCATACTTTTATTCAGATGTCAATGACGATAACAAAGACTTTTGACGTTCTATGAACTGACCTTGAAAATGTTCGTTTTATACGGACTTTTTTTATTTATCGGGTTTGACATAAGCACATGAAAGTGATATAATTACAATGATGTAGTATGCAAATTTACGAGGTATTGATATGAAGGATATATGTGCGGTCTCAACTCCTCTGGCTGAGGGGGGGATCTCCGTTATAAGAATAAGCGGGGAAAATTCCATAGAAATAGCGGCGAAAATTTTTAAGACGACGTCCGGTAAAAAGATTGAAGAAATGCCCGGGTATACCTGCGCATATGGAAATATAACGGACGGAGAAAGGATCATAGACGACGGAGTTCTGACAGTTTTCAAAGCGCCGAGATCCTATACAGGTGAAAATGTCTGCGAAATATCCTGTCACGGAGGAATATTTGTCACAAAAAAGGTTTTGCGGCTGTGTATAAAAAACGGAGCTGAGCTTGCGGAAAAGGGAGAGTTCACAAAGCGTGCGATGTTAAACGGAAAAATGTCCCTTACCCAGGCGGAGGCTGTTATGGACACCATATCGGCTCAGGGAGAATACGCTTTGAATTCCGCAAATCTCACCAGAGAGGGAAGACTGTTCAAAAAAATCTCAGAGGTGAACAGAGAGCTTGTAAAAATTCTCGGAGAGCTTGCGGCGTGGGTAGATTATCCGGAGGAGGATCTTCCCGGGATAGAGGAGGAAAATCTGAGAAAGAGCCTTGAAAACGCAGCTTCCGTAACGGAAAAAATACTGGCGGATTACGATGGCGGAATGATACTTAAAAACGGTATAGAGACCTGCATTGCGGGAAAACCCAACGTAGGAAAATCCACCCTTATGAATATGCTTCTGGGATATGAGCGTTCTATAGTCACCGATGTGGCAGGTACTACAAGGGACGTTATAGAGGAAAAAGCAAGGATAGGAGAGTTTATCTTAAAGCTTTCCGACACGGCGGGCATACACGATACTCAGGATACGGTAGAAAAAATAGGAGTTGAGATAGCGAAAAAAAAGCTTGAAAACGCTATGCTTGTTATGGAGGTTTTCGATACCTCCCGTCCTCTGGACAATGAGGATACCGAGCTTCTGGAATATGTAAAAGATCTCGGTAAACGGACTGTTATAATTCTTAACAAGTCCGATCTGGAAAATAAGATCAGCAGAGAATTTTTCACCGGTTACAGCGATAATATTGTTGAAATTTCCGCAAAAAACGACGAGGGCAGGGAGGATATACAGTCGGCGGTGGAAAATCTTTTCGGCTTTGGAAATTACGACGCAGACAGTACGATATTTGCAAATGAGCGACAGAGATCCTGTGCGGAAAAGGCGGACAAGTACCTGAAAATGGCTCTTGAAAGCCTTGATATGGGGGAAACTCTTGACGCTGTTACGGTAATGATAGACTACGCCGCAAACGCTCTGCTAGAGCTTACGGGAGAAAAAGCTACCGAGGCAGTGGTGGACGAGGTATTCTCTAAATTCTGCGTGGGAAAATAGCTCTGATACCTAAAAAATAAAACCGAAGGAAGAAATGAAATTGGAAAACTTACAGAATTTAAAACGTGAATATTTTGACGTTGTTGTTATCGGAGCAGGTCACGCAGGCTGCGAGGCGGCTCTTGCGGCAGCAAGGCTGGGACTTAAAACAGCCCTGTTTACCATTACTCTGGACGGCGTTGCAAATATGCCCTGCAACCCCTCTATCGGAGGTACTGCAAAGGGTCATCTTGTTCGTGAGATCGACGCTCTGGGAGGAGAAATGGGCAAGGCGGCTGACAAGACCCTGATCCAGAGCAGAATGCTCAACAGAGGAAAAGGTCCGGCAGTTCACAGTCTGCGTGCTCAGATAGACAGGGTCGCTTATCACAATCTTATGAAAAAAACCATTGAGGAAACGGAAGATCTTTATCTTAAGCAGGCAGAGGTCACGGAGGTAATTTTTGAAAGTGACGGAAAAACCGTCTGCGGAATAAAGACAAGGCTGGGAACAGAATATGACTGTAAAGCCGTTATTATATCCAGCGGTACTTATCTTAACGGCACTATTCATGTGGGAGCGGTCTCATATCCCAGCGGCCCTGATTCGGTGCTGCCGGCGGTTTATCTTTCGGATTGTCTTAAAAAAACGGGAATGACTATCCGACGTTTTAAGACCGGAACGCCTGCAAGAGTACATAAACGCTCTATTGATTTTGACAAGCTGGAGGTACAGTACGGAGATGAGGAAATAACCCCATTTTCATTTTCCGAAACACAAAAGCTTGAAAACAAGGTCAAGTGTTACGTTGCCTACACCAACGCCCGAACTCATAAGGTGATAATGGATAACATACACCTTTCTCCTATATATTCAGGCAGGATACACGCCATAGGTCCACGTTATTGTCCTTCCATAGAGGATAAGATAATGAGATTTTCCGATAAGCCACGTCATCAGCTTTTTATAGAGCCTATGGGACTTGATACGGAGGAATACTACCTTCAGGGAATGTCCTCTTCCCTTCCGGAGAGCGTTCAGCTTGAATTTCTCCACACCATAGAAGGTCTGGAAAGGGTCGAGATCATGAGGAACGCCTATGCTATCGAATATGACTGCTGCGATCCGACAGAGCTTAAGCCGACGCTGGAATTCAAGGCTTTTCCCGGACTTTACGGAGCAGGGCAGTTTAACGGTACCTCCGGCTATGAGGAAGCCGCCGCTCAGGGGCTGGTCGCCGGAATAAATGCAGCGCTGAAAATCCAGGGGAAAAAGCCGCTGATACTGGACAGAGCGTCGTCGTATATAGGTACGCTTATAGACGACCTGTGTACCAAAGGCTGTTCTGATCCGTACAGGATGCTGACCTCGAGAAGCGAATACAGACTGCTTTTAAGACAGGACAATGCTGACATAAGACTTACTCCCATAGGATACGAAACAGGTCTTGTCAGCAAGGAAAAATATGACCGGCTCCGGGAGAAGATCTCGCAGATAGACAAAGAGGTAAAAAGACTGTGGAGCGTGAATATAGCTCCCTCCGACAGAATAAACGAATATCTTGAAAGGGTCGGGACAGACAGTATATCAAACGGCTATAAGCTTGCACAGCTTATCAGGAGACCCCAGATAAGCTATGAAGAAACGGCGTTTATGGACAGCGAAAGACCAGAGTTTTCGGCTGAGGTCTGCGAACAGGTAGAGCTTCAGATAAAATATGAGGGGTATATAAAGATCCAGCTTGAGCAGGTAGAGGCAATGAGAAAGCTTGAAATGAAAAAGATCCCCGAGGATATAGATTACAGCAAAATAAAAAGTCTCAGGCTGGAGGCTGCGGAAAAGCTTGAAAAGATCCGTCCTGTTTCGGTGGGACAGGCAAGCAGGATTAGCGGAGTAAATCCGGCTGATATAAATGTTCTGCTGGTGTGGCTGAGCGCAAATACATGAAAATAAGAACCTGTCTCCATAAGATTTTCCGAAAAGACGTGCGCAATATCTTGTGAAGACAGGTTCTAAGGGGGAAAAATAAAATGACGAAAATAAAGGATATTTACGGCTATATAGACGAGCTTGCTCCGTATTCGCTTCAGGAAAGCTACGATAACAGCGGAATAAACATATTTCTTGGCGAAGGAGAAATAAAGAAAGCAGTTATAGCTCTTGATATTACCTCAGAAGTGGCAGAGGAGGCAAAACGGGAGGGTGCGCAGTTGATAATCACTCACCACCCCGTGATATTCAGACCTTTGAAAAATATAAATGCGGAAAATATTGCGGTAAGGCTTTGCAGATACGGTATATCTGCAATTTCCGCCCATACTAATTTTGATTCCGCAAAGCTCAACGGCATACTCTGCGAAAGGCTGGGTCTTGCTCAGAAGGAGCCGCTTGCGGTAGAAAACGGCGTGCCTATGGGAATCGTCTGTGAAACGGAAGGAGAATATTCTCCGGCTGAGCTGGCAAAGCTCATAAAGGAAAGACTTGGAAATACCGTGGTAAGGTACAATGATACCGGAGAAAGCTCTTTCTCAAAAATCGCAGTCTGCTCCGGAAGCGGAGGAAGTATGCTTGGTGACGCTATTTCAAAAGGCTGCTCGGCGTTTATTACCGGTGATGTAAAGCACGATGTTTTTATAGACGCCCATAATGCGGGGATATGCGTTTTTGATGCCGGACATTTCCATACGGAAAATATTTTCTGCGGATATATGCAAAATATCCTTTCGGAGAGATTCCCAGACGTTGAATTTAAAACGGCGCAAAGCGGTTATGATATTCTTTCATATGAAATTTAAAAAATAAAAACGGAGAAATATATATGGCTTTAGACGGAGTATATTTGAGTCTGCTCAAAAAAGAGTTCAGCTGTCTTATCGGCGGACGTGTGGATAAAATTTATCAGCCCTCCAGGGAGGAAATGATAATTGCCGTCCGTACAAGGGAAAACGGACTGAAAAGACTGCTTATCAGTACAGGAGCAGGCTCGGCAAGAGTGCATTTTACAAATGCGGAGATAGAAAATCCTAAAACTCCCCCAATGTTCTGTATGCTTATGAGAAAGCATTTATCCTCGGGAAAGCTTATGGATATAAGACAGGACGGGTTTGAAAGGATACTTTATTTCGATTTTGATTCCTCAAACGAAATGGGGGATATAGTAAGACTTACCCTTGCGGCGGAAATAATGGGCAGACGTTCAAATCTGCTGCTTTTAGATCCGGACGGAAAGATAATCGACAGCATAAAAAGGGTGGGTCAGGACGTTTCATCACGTCCCGTGCTGCCCGGAATGGCCTATGAGCTTCCCCCCAGAGAGGACAGACTGAGCCTTACAGAATGCTCCAGAGAGGTTTTTGAGGAACGTCTTAAGGATAACGGAAGGCAGGAGCTTTCAAAAGCGCTGATGAAAACGCTGGAGGGAATATCCCCTGTGTTTGCCAGAGAATGCGCTTTTTTTACCGGTCACGGAAACGAGATAATTACAGAAAATATGACTGAGGATCAGTTTGACAGGCTTTGGTTTTATATAGGCAGGATCCGCAGCGAATATGCTTCGGGGGAAAATAAATTTACCGTAATTAAAGCAAAGGACGGCTCCCTTAAGGATTTCTGTTTCTGTAGGATAGATCAGTACGGAGGACTTATGGTAACAAAGCCGTTTGAGTCTCCGTCGGAGCTTCTTGACTATTTTTATTCTGAAAGAGACGCTCTCTCCAGAACCAAGCAAAAGGCTCAGGATCTGTTCAGGCTGCTTCTCAATACCATAGAGCGTACCGAAAGAAGGGTGCAGAATCAGCGGCTGGAGCTTGCACAATGCGGAGAAAGAGAAAAATACCGTCAGTACGGGGATCTGATAATGTCAAATCTTTACGGTCTGGAAAAGGGTATGCATGAGATAAATGTAAGCAATTTCTACGAGGAGGGAAGTCCTTCGGTGATCATCCCGCTGGATAAAAGGCTTACACCTACGCAGAACGCACAGAAATATTATAAGGAATACAGGAAGCTTGACACTGCGGAGAAAAAGCTGAGGGAGCTTATTTCAAAGGGCGAGGAGGAGTCGAAATATCTTGACTCTGTTTTTGACGCCCTTACGAGAGCGCAGACGGAGGGGGATATTGCCGAGCTGCGGTCGGAGCTTGCGGAGCAGGGATATGTAAAGAGAGGAAAATTCAAGGGAAAGCCGCCCAAAGCCGCTCCGCCCATGAAATTTATGTCCTCCGACGGTTATCTTATCAGGGTAGGAAGAAATAACAGTCAGAACGATAAGCTTACCTGCCGGGACAGTGAAAAATCGGACGTGTGGCTCCATGTAAAGGATATAACGGGAAGTCACGTTGTTATTTCCTGCCCCAAGACGGAAAGCGGTCACGACGAAATGCCTCCCGACAGGACAGTCGAAGAGGCGGCGGTGATCGCAGCGTATTTTTCCAAGGGAAGAAGCTCCTCCAGAGTAGACGTTGACTATACTTTCATCAGAAATGTAAAAAAGCCTAACGGGTCAAAGCCGGGAATGGTCATTTTCACAAGCAATTATACCATAACAGTGAGACCGGACGAGGAGCTTGTGAAGTCACTCAAGGCATAAAAAACGGGGAACAATGTTTTTGATCATTGTTCCCCGTTTACCGTTATCGATACTGCGTCAGCTTATCTGATCTCAAGACGTCTTACAGAAGGCTCGGTCTTTTTGAGCTTCGGCATTGTCAGGCAAAGAATACCGTTTTTATACTCCGCCTCCATTTTGTCGGCGTCTATTCCGCTTATGTCAAAGCTTCTCTGATATGAGCCGTAGGTCCTTTCCCTGCGGACGTAATTTCCGCTGCCGTCCTTTTCGCTGTTTTCAGCCTTATGCTCGGCGGACAGCGTAAGTGTGCTGCCTGAGATGTCAAGGCTGATGTCCTCCTTGTCAAAGCCGGGAAGCTCAGCCTCCATAATATAGCTGTCTCCCATATCCTTTATATCCGTTTTGAAGCTCCTTAATGTGTTTCCTCCGAAAAAGTCATTTTCAAAGCTGTGGAATGCGTCAAACAGATCATAGCTGCTCTTTTCAAACGGTGTAAGTCCAAACATATAAATACCTCCCAAAAATTAAATCTGTGTTATTTATGCGTATCCTTTTTTGGTTCCATTGGTATCATTCCTTTCATTGTTTATAGAATACCCCTCTATTGTGAAAATATTGTGAAAACTTTGTGTCGCAATAATAAAATTTAGCACTCTCACTAATAGAGTGCTAAACCATTGCGGCAAAGGACTGTATAAGACAATAGTATACATACTTTTTGCATATTATAACCATTAAAAAGTGCGTAATTTTGTATATTGTTATAGCTTTAAAATATTGTGAGAATATGATATACTATTTATGATAAAATAAGAGCGTGTTTACATAAAGCCCAACGCTCAAAAATCCGTACATCGGTTTTATGTGAACACGCTCTGGATATGCAGAGTTTTTTATCTGTAAATATGAAAGGAAGTATTTAATTGAGAAAGCTGCTTGTTCACATCAGAAAATACCGGAAGGAATGTATAATGGGTCCGCTTTTCAAGCTGCTAGAGGCTTTGCTGGAGCTTTTTGTGCCGCTGGTGATCGCTGCTATCATTGACAACGGTATCGGAGGAGGAGACAAAGGCTACGTTATAAAAATGTGTCTTATGCTTATCCTCCTTGGAATAATAGGTCTGGCATTTTCTATAACAGCTCAGTTTTTTGCCGCAAAGGCTTCAGTGGGCTTTGTTACAAATTTAAGGCATGAGCTTTTCAAGCATATAGAAAGCCTTTCCTATTCAGAGCTTGACGAGGTGGGAACAGCTACCCTCATAACCAGAATGACCAGCGATATAAACCAGATCCAGACGGGAGTAAATCTCACGCTGAGACTTTTGCTGCGCTCCCCCTTTGTGGTATTCGGAGCAATGATAATGGCTTTCACCATAAATGTAAAGGCAGCGCTGATATTTGCGGTCACTATCCCAGTGCTGTCGGCAGTGGTTTTCGGGATAATGCTTTGGTGTATACCTTTGTATAAAAAGGTCCAGCAGCGTCTCGACAGCGTTCTCGGCAAGACAAGAGAAAACCTTACCGGCGTAAGAGTTATAAGAGCGTTCTGTAAGGAAAAGGAGGAGACGGCAGAGTTTGAAAACAGAAACTCAGAGCTGACCTCCGCCCAGAAGTTTGTCGGAAAAATATCGGCGCTTATGAATCCCGTTACTTATGTTATTATAAACCTGGCGGTGATCTGGCTTATCCATACCGGCGGCGTTCAGGTAAATTCTGGGGAAATATCCCAGGGCGACGTTGTTGCGCTTTATAATTATATGTCTCAGATACTGGTAGAGCTTATAAAGCTTGCAAATCTTATTATAAGTCTTACAAAATGCGTTGCCTGCGGAAACAGGGTCCAGTCGGTATTTGAGATCAGATCCTCGCAGAAAACCGACAGCGATCCTGTACAAAAAGCCGACGGAGATATTGCCGTAGAGTTCAGAAACGTTTCCCTCAGATATAAAAACGCCGGAGACGACGCTCTTACGGGTATGAGCTTCACTGTAAAAAAGGGAGAGACGGTGGGAATTATCGGAGGAACAGGCTCGGGAAAAACTTCGCTTGTCAATATGATACCTCGTTTTTACGACGCTTCTCAGGGGGAGGTCATTATCGGCGGAATCAATGTCAGGGATTATCCTCTTGAGCAGCTAAGAGAAAAAATAGGCATAGTACCTCAGAAGGCGGTGCTGTTTAAAGGCACGGTCCGTGAAAATATGCAGTGGGGAAAAAATAACGCCACCGATGAGGAAATAATGAAAGCCGCCCGCACAGCTCAGGCTGCGGAGGTCATTGAATCCAAGGGAGGACTGGATTTTCAGCTGGAGCAGGGAGGAAAAAATCTCTCCGGCGGACAGCGGCAGCGCTTCACCATTGCGAGAGCTTTGGTCAGGGAGCCTGAGATACTTATTCTTGACGACAGCGCATCAGCTCTCGATTTTGCTACCGACGCCGCTCTGAGAAGATCAATACGGGAAATGGAAAGCTCCCCTACGGTATTTATAGTTTCCCAGAGGACATCGTCCATTGCCCATGCGGATAAGATAATAGTTCTGGATGACGGAAAGATCGTGGGTCTTGGCAGACATGAGGAGCTTCTGGAAAGCTGTCCTGTCTATAACGAGATCTACAGCTCGCAGTTTAAGAAGGAGGCGGTCTGAATGAAGGGTAAAAAAACCACCGTTACCCAGAAGGGAGCGCTTAAAAAGGTACTTAAATATGTGGGACGCTACAGATTCCTTATGATACTGTCCATCGTAATGGCAGCCGTAACCGTGGCGCTTACCCTTTATACGCCGATACTTATAGGCGAGGCTATAGACCTTATTATCGGTAAGGGAAATGTTGATTTTAAAGGCATAGCAAAGCTGCTTGCCGAGATCGGCATGATAGTGGGAGCTACGGCTCTTATCCAGTGGCTTATGAATACGGTGAATAACCGCATAACGTATCACATTGTCCGAGACGTGCGGAATGAGGCGTTCAGAAAGCTGGAGATACTTCCGCTTAAATATATTGACGCTCACCCCTACGGTGAAATAGTCAACAGGATAATTTCCGATGCCGATCAGTTTGCGGACGGTCTGCTTATGGGCTTTACCCAACTTTTTACAGGAGTTGTTACAATTTTCGGCACACTTCTGTTTCTGATATCCATAAGCTGGAAGATCACCCTGGTAGTAGTCATAGTCACTCCCCTTTCGCTGTTTATAGCAAGATTTATCGCAAACAAGACATATAAGATGTTCAAGCTCCAGTCCGAGACAAGAGGAGAACAGACGGCGTTTATAGACGAGATGATAGGAAATCAGAAGGTAGTTCAGGCGTTCAGTCACGAAGACGAGGCTCTGGAGAAATTTGACGAAATAAACGCAAGGCTTGCAAAATGCTCCCTTAATGCGGCGTTTTATTCCTCTCTGACAAATCCCTGTACGAGATTTGTCAACAGCGTTGTTTATGCGGGTGTGGCTCTTGCGGGAGGACTTATGTGTATATCCTCCGCAACGGCGGCAGTCCCCTTTACCGTGGGAAGTCTGTCCTGCTGTTTGTCTTACGCAAACCAGTATACAAAACCATTTAACGAGATCTCCGGAGTAGTTACCGAGCTTCAGAACGCTCTGGCGTGTGCGGCAAGGCTTTTTGAGCTTATCGAGGAACAGCCCCAGCCCGAAGAACCTGCGGATGCGGCAGTTCTTAAGGACGCAGCCGGAAGTGTTGAGCTTGAAAATGTTTCATTTTCCTATTCTTCGGAGAAAAAGCTTATCGAGGATCTTAATCTTTCGGTGAAGCCGGGTCAGAGGATCGCCATAGTAGGTCCCACAGGCTGCGGAAAGACCACGATAATCAATCTGCTTATGCGATTTTACGATGTAAACAGCGGTGCGGTCAAGGTAGAAGGCAAAGATATACGGTATGTGACAAGACACAGCCTGAGAAGCAGCTACGGAATGGTATTGCAGGAAACGTGGCTCAGGGCAGGTACTATAAGGGACAACATCGTTATGGGCAGACCTGACGCCACGGACGAAGAGGTCATACAGGCTGCAAAGGCATCTCACGCTCACGGCTTTATAAAGCGTCTGCCTAACGGATACGACACGGTTATTTCCGAGGACGGGGGAAGTCTTTCACAGGGACAGAAGCAGCTTTTGTGCATTGCAAGGGTAATGCTCTGCCTTCCTCCCATGCTGATACTGGACGAAGCGACTTCTTCTATAGACACACGCACCGAGATAAAAATTCAGGAGGCGTTTGCAAAAATGATGAAAGGACGAACAAGCTTTATTGTTGCCCACAGGCTTTCCACCATACGGGAGGCGGATGTTATCCTTGTTATGAAGGACGGCCATATTATCGAACAGGGTAATCATGAGGAGCTTCTTAAAAAGAACGGCTTTTACGCAAATCTGTACAACAGTCAGTTTGCAGTATAAAGCATAATATGGGCAGCACCGCACAAAGATTGTTTGGTCGGGATGTCGAAAAAGTCCACACAGCGCAAGTATGGGGCAGCCCTCTATCGCAGGGCTTGCCCCTCTTTTCAAACAGTCCACCGGACGGTTTGAAAATTCACCCTGTGCGGAGCTCCTGCGTAGGGGAGTTTCGCTCCTGCGGGAGCGACGAAGGGGCGCTGCCCCCTCGACCCCTGCAAGCGCTCTAGCGTCGCGCTTGAGCCTGCGCTTTAATTTCCCAATGGGGTTTCTCAATAGGCTGACCGCACAATCTTTGTGCGGTCAGCCTATATAAAAAACGGGCGGACGATGCCTGCCCCTGAGATACGGCGGAAAACCGTCATATTTTCAGGGACGGATATCGTCCGTCCGTTCTTATTAAGGATTCTTTTAGGTCACACTGATTAAATCGTTGGTTTAAGTTTCACTGCTTTGCGTATAACGTATATAGGCGTATCCCTCCCCGCCGAAGGCGGGGAAAGATACATTGATCAGAATTTTCTTAATAAATTTAACCCGGCACATAGCTGTCGTTAAAGAATATCTGCTCCCAGAAGTTTTCAACGGTACCGTCCGCAGCGGTTCGTGTGGATCTTGCCGCAGCCATATACTTCATTTTGGGATTGAGAATGTTGTTTCTGTGTCCCTCGGAATTTATCCAGGCGTCAAAGGCTTCCTTTGCGGTTTTCATTCCCGGACAGCCGCTGGCGATATTTTCTGCGCAGTGCCACCATTCAAGACCCTCCTCGTCAATTGCAGTATCGAAGTTTGAGCCGTCGGGACGATTGTGAGAGTATTCCGTAAGCAGCTCGTCCGCTCTTTTCTGAGCGACCGCATCAAGGGTTTCCAGTCCGTATACCTCGCTCAGTCCGTACTGACGCCTTATTTCATTGACGTATCCCAGCATTTCCAGGGTAATATCTGAAACATTGGAGTTTGAGGTGTCTACAGAGCCGTTTTCGGAGGGCGGATCTGACGGTTCAATGGGAGTGTCGGAAATAAAAGGATCATCCTCCTCGGGAGTGCGGCTCTGCGTCTCGGTCTGAGTCTCAGTGTCCGGATCTTCGGCTGAGGTCGATGTCGGAGACGAAGCCGTTGTCGTGGTCGTTGTGGTCGTTGTGGTATTTACAAAAATATCATTGTGACCGGGAGGAACAAGCTCCGTCCCGTTTATGTATACCCTTGAACCTGAGGTGACGATAAGGTCGCCGTTAAGCTTAACGGCAAGCTCCAGCAGATCGTCTCCGTTTACCGCCTCAAAGCCGTTCTTGGTTGCATTGATAGTCAGCGTTATTCCTCCGTCATCGGTTATTTTGCAGCTGTTTGTCGTTTTTCCGTCTGATTTTCTGATAACGTAGCTGCCTATCGCCGTACACTCCAGAGTATATTTGTCGCTGAGCCTGTAGGCGGAAAATGCTGTGTCTCTGTATTCCATAAGGCTTTTGTCCACATATATAAGTCCGTCCTTAAGCTCCACGACCTTGCCGCTGTAAACAAAGCTGTCAATATTCTGTCCACCTGACTGGAATGAAACGCTGTTGTTATAGCATACCACGGTAATGCTGCTGCCGTTATCATCGGTCACGACGGCGGAATAAACGGGCTTATGCTCCTTATCCACGATCGCATATTTTCCTGTGGAGTCGGCGAAAAGGATATTGCCGTCCGAAAGCTCAAGCTGAGAGCAGGTCATTTCGGGAATAACATGGGTAACGATGGGTTCTGCGGTGACTGTCGTTACGGTAGTTGTCTCCGATTCTGAAGAAACGGCAGTTTCCGTAGTTTTTTTATTTTTATTTTCTCCTTTTCCGTCTCCTGCGCTTGCGGCAAGAAATCCGATGGTAAGAGCAACAGCGGCAATCATACTGACCGCATTTTTTATATTAGTGATTTTTTTTGCGCCTTTCATGAAAAATCCCCTTTTTGATCGAAAGGTTTGTGTACATACTCTAACTATACTATAATTATAGCTTTTTCACGACTTTTTGTCAAGGGCGATGTTGTTTCGCAAAAAAATTCAGAGCGTGTTCACATAAAGTCCGATGTGCGGGTTTTATGCGAACACGCTCTGGTTAAACCACCGACAGTCAGTCTGTTTCTGAGTCCGGCAGCTTTTCTGAAGGGATCTTTATTACATATTCGATATAACCGTCACGGTCATATCGTTTGGCGTCTGCGTTTACGCCGGCAAGACGCATAACGTCCAGAGCTTTGTTGACGGAATTGAAAAACAGCCGTACGTCCTTGAGCATAACAGCCCTTTTTTCATAGCTGGATCTTTTAATATCCTCTCTTTCGAGCTTCAGTATATATTTTTCCGTGGTCTCCACTGTCCAGTTCCCTTCTGCGGCTTTTGCAAGGACCTCCCGTCGTTTCTGTTCGTCGGGGATCTTAAGCAGTGCCCTTGCGTGGCGTTCGGAAAGACCGCTTGAGCATATGATCTTCTGCTCTTCGGGGGTTAGCTTAAGCAGTCTTAGCTTGTTTGCGACAGTTGACTGAGCAAGCCCGAGTCTTGCGGCGATATCCTCACGGGTCGCCGCTCCCTCCTCGATAAGCTTTGAGATAGCCTGAGCTTCCTCGAAGCAATTGAGGTTGGAACGCTGGATATTTTCCACAAGTGCAAGCACTGCGGAACGCCTGTCGTCGGATTTCATAACGATACATGGAACGCTTCTGAGACCTGCGAGCTTTGCCGCCCGCAGCCTGCGCTCTCCGGAAATAAGCTCAAAGCCTCCCTGTGTTTTTCGCACTGTAAGGGGCTGTATGATACCGTCCTGCGATATGCTTTTTGCCAGACTTGTAAGCTCGTCCACAGGGAAATGCCTGCGTGGCTGAGAAGGATTCGGCACTATATCCGAGGTCTGAACGTCAATGATCTTTCCAAGCTCTCTGATCTGCTCACGTTCATGCGGCTGTTCCGCCGAAAGCTCCTGTTCGGTAAACGCCTTTGAAATTATGCTCGTAAATTTTCCCATAACAAAACCTCCTGGGGATTTTTTTTAATGATATCATTTTTTTCAGTACAATTCCATAGCTTTATTCCGGTAAATTATCGTGAAATTTCGCCCTGTATTTTAATGCGGCGCTAAGAAAACGGAGAATCCGTCAAAATAACATCCGCCCTATGTCGAAAATGATCCCTGTGGAAAGTGTTCCATGTGAAAAGTGTTCCACGTGGAACACTAAAAAATTTTAAAAAAGGTCTTTTCAAAATGCAAAATATGTTGTATAATAGATTTATAACTTTTGAAATCCGAAATGAGGAATATAAATGGGAAAAATAATTGCAGTCTCAAACCAGAAGGGCGGAGTGGGAAAATCCACCACCGTTTGCAATCTGGCGGCTGTTTTCGGTCAGCGGGGAGCCAAGGTGCTTATCGTTGACTTCGACCCTCAGGGAAATACCACCACAAGCTATGGGATCAAAAAGAAAAGCATCCGCAACACTATTTATGATGTGCTAATGGGAGAATGCTCGCTGTTTGAAAGCGTCGTCGCTACCGCATTCAGAGGTGTATCAGTCGCACCCACCACCCAGGCTCTTGCAGGAGCGGCAGTCAGGCTTATGACCATGGACAACCGTGCCGTACAACTGAGGGAAAGACTTGCCGGAGCCAAGGAGTTTTACGATTATATTTTTATTGACTGCCCTCCCACGCTGGATATGTTGACTATCAATGCCCTTGTTGCGGCGGATTCCGTACTGATACCGCTTCAGTGCGAATTTCTTTCGCTGGAGGGACTGGTGGAGCTTCACAATACGATCAGCAGGGTAAAGAATACATGGAACAAGGATCTCTACGTCGAGGGTATCTTGTTTACCATGTGTGTGGAGCGTTATAAGATCACAGGTCAGATCATCGGAGAAGTAAAAAAGCATTTTCCAAAGGAGGTCTTCGGGACCGTTATTCCAAGAAATGTAGCGTTGTCGGAGGCGCCAAGCTTCGGACAGCCTGCGGTTTATTACGACAGGAAGGCTAAAGGCTCCAGGGCGTATGAGGAGCTTGCAAAGGAAATGATAAAGCGTGATAAAAAGCGCAGCAAAGAGTAAGGTTCCACGTGGAACATTTTTGAAAGGATTTTTATATGGCTAAGAAATTTAAAATGGATAAGGGTCTGGACTATCTTTTTTCGGAAAACGCCGAGGAAAAAACTGCGGAAAGCAGTGAAAAGGAGGACGGCGGCATCATAAATGTAAGGCTTTCCTTGCTGGAGCCTAATAAGGATCAGCCAAGAGGAAGCTTCGACGATGAAAAGCTGAGCGAGCTTGCGGACAGTATAAAGGAAAACGGAGTTTTACAGCCTATCCTTGTAAGACCGCTGGAAAACGGCGGATATCAGATCGTTGCGGGCGAACGCAGGTGGAGAGCGTCACGGTTGGCGGGACTGACGGAGGTCCCTGTTTATATAAAGGAGCTTGACGACAGGCAGACGATGCAGCTTGCTCTTATCGAGAATATCCAGAGACAGGATCTGTCACCGCTGGAGGAAGCTGCGGCATATCAGAGCCTTATGGATTCCTACGGTATGACTCAGCAGGAGGTTGCCAAGGCAGTGGGAAAATCCCGTTCCGCAGTGGCAAATTCCGTGCGGCTGCTTTCCCTTTGCAGCGAGGTGAAGAAAATGGTCAGCGACGGAATTCTCACCGCAGGACACGCAAAGGTCCTTGCCGGTCTTGACGAGAGTGATCAGGCAGAGCTTGCCGCACGGGCTGAGGAAATGGAGCTTACCGTAAGGCAGCTGGAGGCTATGGCAGCGCAGCTCGGCAGACAGAGAGACACGGATAAGGAGGGAAAGGAGAAGCTCAAGAAAAGCTCTGTGAAAAAGGACAGACCTTTCCTTAAGGAGTTTGAGCTTTCCGTAAACAGCCGCTCCAACATAAAGGTAAAGACAAGATCGGAAAACGACGGCGGTGCGCAGGTCACGCTGAAGATCGGTAAGGAGCAGGATATTGAAAAGGTTCTGGGCAGGCTTGCACAAATGCTGACAGAGTATTGACAAAAGCCTCAAAGGGCGGTATACTATTTAAGGATATCAGCGGAACGGCAGGGCCATCCGCATTATGTGAAAAGGAGTAGTAAAAATGATAGATATTAAATTGATCCGTACGGATCCCGAGATCGTAAAGGAAAATATCAGGAAGAAGTTTCAGGACGAAAAGCTGGTTCTCGTAGACGAGGTGGCTGCGCTGGACGTAGAATACAGAGCGGCGAGGACTCGTGCCGACGAGCTGAGAAATCAGAGAAATGTTAAGAGCAAGCAGATCGGCGGACTTATGGCTAAGGGTCAGCGTGAAGAGGCTGAGAAGGTCAAGGCGGAGGTATCTGCAATGGCGGAGGAGCTGGCGGCTCTCGAGGTCAAGGAAAGCGAGCTTGAGGGAGAGATCAGAAAGAGAATGCTGGTGATCCCCAATATCATTGACGAAAGCGTTCCGATAGGCAAAGACGACAGCGAAAACGTTGAGATCGAAAAATTCGGAGAGCCGGCAGTCCCTGATTTTGAGGTCCCCTATCATGTTGATATAATGGAAAGCTTTGATGGGATAGATCTGGACGCTGCAAGAAAAACCTCCGGCAACGGATTTTACTATCTTAAGGGCGATATTGCCAGACTTCATTCCGCAATACTTTCCTATGCCAGAGATTTTATGATCGACAGAGGCTTTACATATTACGTTCCTCCGTTTATGATCCGTTCCGATGTTGTAACGGGAGTTATGAGCTTTGCGGAAATGGAAGGAATGATGTATAAGATAGAGGGAGAGGATCTTTATCTTATCGGTACCTCAGAGCATTCAATGATAGGAAAATTTATCAAGACGACCTTGCCCGAGGCGGAGCTTCCTCAGACCCTTACCAGCTATTCTCCGTGCTTCAGAAAAGAGGTCGGCGCTCACGGTATCGAGGAGAGGGGCGTTTACAGGATACACCAGTTTGAAAAGCAGGAAATGATCGTTGTCTGCAAGCCTGAGGACAGCAAGAGCTGGTACGATAAGCTCTGGCAGAATTCAGTCGATTTCTTCCGTTCCATGGATATTCCTGTCAGGACCCTTGAATGCTGCTCCGGAGATCTTGCGGATCTCAAGGTAAAGAGCTGCGATGTGGAGGCATGGAGCCCCCGCCAGAAAAAGTACTTCGAGGTAGGCTCATGCTCAAACCTCGGAGACGCTCAGGCAAGACGTTTGCAGATCAGAGTCAAGGGTGAGGACGGATCAAAATATTTTGCGCACACTCTGAACAACACGGTCGTTGCTCCTCCGAGAATGCTTATTGCTTTCCTTGAAAATAACCTCAATGCAGACGGAACGGTTTCTATTCCCGAGCCTTTGAGAATGTATATGGGCGGCAAGGACAAGCTTGTACCTAAAAAGTAAAGAAAAACAGGAGTATTCACACAGAATGCTCCTGTTTTTTATGTTATTATGGTGAGAGACCATTATCACAGCTTTGAGTATCCGAAGCTGTTGATAAGCGCATCGACCTTTTGTCCCGCCTTGCACATAGGGCATTCGCTTGCCGGATAATTTTCGTAGTGCGGCAGATCCTCGTCGGTGAAAAGTGCGTGTACCTTGATGCCGTGAGCCTCCTTTATTGCCGAGAAAATAGAAGCTATCGCAACAAGCTTGCCGTTATAATACTGGAGACAGTCGATCGCCCTGTTAATGCTTTTTCCCGTGGAAGCGGAGGATATGAGAAGCAGCACCTGTTTGCCCCAGATCTTTTTCTGAGTATTATCCCTGAAGATCATCTGGTTAACTGCGTTAAGCTCAGGGGTAACGATGTTTATGTCCTCTCCGTTGTTGATCCCGTTCTGAGAAAGACTCTGCGCCAGAAATGCTCCCAGTATTTCCGTTCCCTCCAGACAAATGATCGTGTCGATACCTGTTCCGGTATAAGTCGAGCCAAGCTCCGCAGCAGCCTCCTTTGCCATTTTCAGGCTGGTCTTTATGGACGTCATAGCCACATAGTGGTTAACGTGCGAGTGGTTGGTTGCGTAATGTCCCGGTATAACGCCTATCTGTATCTTTCTGTTTTTTCTGGACTGAATGGTCTGCATACGCTCTTCCATTATAAAAGCCTCCTTGAAATAATCATTATTAGCTAAATTAAATAGCAAAAATATGAACAATTTTTTATCTATTGGTTATTATATCATATTTTATTTGATTTTGCAAGTGCTTTTTTTAATAATCTGCACAGCGGAAATTGTTTTTTATGATATACGTCTCAGAAAACTTTTCGTAAAGAAGCATATTTTCTCTTTGATTTTTAGATGTTATATACATACAGATCAACTTAATTTTATGTATGATAACGAAAAAAGGCGAATAAATTTATATATTTTCACTTGTTTTTGTGCATTGTAAACGATTTACCGCCGATTGATTTGTGTAATTAGTACCTTGAAAAAATCACGAAAATTTTGTATTATAATATATAGTGAAAAATAGCACGGACGGGTTGCAAATTTTACCCGTTTGTCAACAAACCTATTTTATTATTAATGGAGGTTATCAAAATGAAATTCAAGAGATTTTTAGCTATGACCGCAGCTCTTTGCATGACAACTGCAATGTTTGCATCATGCGGTGACACTGCTTCTGACGATTCGTCCAAGAAAGAAACTAAAAAGGATACCACAACCACAACGACTACCACAGCAGCAGAGGATACTCCTGACGCCGCTGATTCGACAGCAGCAGGCGAAGATACATCAGCAGCGGCAGGTACGGATTCCGCAGCAGCTCCGGCCGGTGACGGCGAAGCATATATAGATTCCGTTACAGGACTGGAGTGCTTTGTTCCTTCCGCAGATTATACGCCTGTAACAGAATTCCAGGGCTACGACGCTTTCCTTATGTTTGCAGATATGAACTGGATGTGGAATAACTTCAGCGGTCAGGGTTATCCTGAAGAAGACAGAGGAAGCGGAGCTTTCGGCGTTGACGCAGACGTAACAGGCGACGGCGAGTACACGGTATCTCTCACAACAGATTCTATCGGAGCTGTCGATGCGGTAAACGGCGCTATTAATCCTCAGGTCGTTTTTGACGGCGACTATGTTCTCCCCGCAACAGGTGTGGTCGTATTCTGCGTTGATATCACAGGTATCTGCGACGGTACTACCGACAAGGACGGCGAGCCTAACAAGAAGAACGAACTTAAAGAGGGCGACGATGCAGGCATAAATAAGCACACTGTCGGAAAGTACACCGGACAGGATATCAAGTGCGAGGTTACCTCCATAAAGGCTGACGGACAGGAAGTTGAATTTGATCCTACAAAGATCAAGTACGGCAATATCGAGAACAACAACAACTGCTACAGAATCGAGATCTACAATGAGTACGGCGACACCAAGAAGGATCCCGGAATCGATACTTCTGCTCTTATGTTCGCTAAGAGCCTTGAGGTAACATTCAAGATCGAAGGACTTTCTCAGGAAGGCTGATCTTCCGTTTAATTCAAAGCAAATGAGACAGGCTGCTTATGCGGTCTGTCTTTTTTCGTCAGTAAATGAGCAGAATGACGCCGTATTATGAATGATAATTATTAAATATGCCCATTTACGACAAATAAAATCACATAGATTCGTATAAAATGCGGAATTTTTGCAGGATTGATATTTTACACTTGCAAAGCGGAAAGAAAAGGAGTACAATATTATGTGGACTGTTACGGGTTGACCGTTATTCATATTACAATTTGGAGGTTTTTTCAATGATGTTATCTGAAATGTCAAAAGAGGAACTTTTAGCGTTTAAGGATGAGGCAAAGAAAAAATATGACGATTTCAAGGCAAAGGGTCTTACTCTTAATATGGCGAGGGGAAAGCCTTCGTCCGAGCAGCTGGATCTGACCTTCGGAATGCTTACGGTCGTAAAAGACAGCGAGGACTGTATAGACGAGGACGGCACTGACTGCCGCAATTACGGCGGACTTGACGGGATCTCCTCGGCAAAGAAGCTGTTTGCGCCTATGCTGGGGGTAAGCAGCGAGGAGCTGGTCATCTGCGGAAATTCAAGTCTTAATGTTATGTACGATACTATCGCAAAGTATCTGCTTTTCGGCGTGGATAAGGAAAGCAAGCCGTGGAGAGACTGCGGAAAGATCAAATGGCTCTGCCCATGCCCCGGTTATGACAGACATTTTCTTATATGCGAAAGCTTCGGTATAGAAATGATCCCGGTGCCTATGCTAAACGACGGTCCGGATATGGATATGATCGAAAAGCTTGCTGCGGAGGACGAATCCATTAAGGGTATATGGTGCGTTCCTATGTATGCAAATCCAACGGGAGTTACCTACTCCGACGAGGTAGTGAGAAGATTTGCTGCGCTTAAAACAAAGGCTGCGGATTTCAGGATCTTCTGGGATAATGCATATTGTATGCACCACCTTACCGATACTCCCGACAGACTGCTTAATATTTTGGACGAATGCAAAAAGGCGGGCTGTCCGGACAAGGTAGTTATGTTTGCGTCTACATCGAAAATAACCTATGCAGGCGGCGGAGTTGCAATGGCGGCGGCAAGCGTCAATAATGTAAATTATCTCAAGTCACTGATGACAGTGCAGACTATCGGCTTTGATAAGATAAATCAGCTAAGACACGCCAAGTTCTTCGGCAGCTTTGAGGGCATGATCGAACATATGAAAAAGCACAAGGAGATCGTTGCTCCAAGGTTCAGGGTCGTGCTGGATACTCTCGATAAGGAAATAGCGCCTTTGGGAATTGCCAGATGGACAAAGCCGAACGGAGGTTATTTTATAAGCTTTGACGCCATGGAGGGCTGCGCAAAGAGAATAGTTTCCCTCTGTAAAGAAGCAGGGGTTGTTCTTACCGGTGCGGGAGCGACTTTCCCGTACGGCAAGGATCCCAAGGATTCAAATATAAGGATAGCACCCACATATCCTCCAGTTGAGGAGCTTGTGCTTGCAGCGGATCTTTTTGCCACCGCAGTGAAGCTTGCCAGTGCGGAAAAGCTGCTGGCAAATAAATAAATTTTGTACAGATCTGAAGCCGGAATATCCTGCGGGATACTCCGGCTTTATAATATTGCTCCCCGGCTATCATAAAAAATTAACAAATTTATTTTTTTTAAAGCGGTTTAAGGGTTGCAATTGAGAAAAAATGTTGCTATAATAATAATCAGTATTAAAGCAATAAAAATGTTCATATTTTAATACTGATATTAATTTTTCAAAAGGGAGCTGGTTATCATAGGTATTTCATACAACGAAAAGGAAAGATCCTTTAAGCTAAGAGCCAAGGATACCGATTATATGTTCAAGGTATGCGAGGAGGGTTATCTGGCGCACGTTTACTACGGAAAAAAGGTATGCGATGATGATCTGGGGTATCTTCTCAGATTTGACGAAAGCCCCTATACGCCTGCAACAAACGACAGGGACAGGGCAAGCTTTATGGATTCTACGCCCTTTGAGTACCCTTGCTTCGGATTAGGAGATTACAGAGAATCCGCAATGATGATAATGGACGCCCAGGGTATGTCCACCTGCGATCTCAGGTACGTTTCCCATAAAATTTATGACGGAAAGCCCGCTCTGGAGGGTCTTCCCGCTACATTTGCCACAGAAAAAAGCGGAGCGCAGACACTTGAAGTTACCATGCGGGACGAACATGCCCACATTGAAGCTACTCTGATCTATACGGCGTTTGACAAGCTGGATGTTATCACACGCTCGGTAAGGTTCAAAAATTACGGTGATTCTCCCGTTAAGCTTACGAGAGCGCTTTCCTGCTGCGTTGATTTCGACACCCACGAATTTGATATGATAACTCTCAACGGTTCATGGGCAAGAGAAAGAGCTGTGGAGAGATGCAGGCTTCACCACGCAAAGCAGCTTGTGGATTCCTGCAAGGGCGAATCCTCTCATCAGAACAATCCCTTTGTTGCGCTGTGCGAGCATAAGGCAGACGAGGACAGCGGAGAGGTATTTGCGTTCAATTTTGTTTATTCCGGCAATTTCTATGCTCAGGCGGAGGTCACACAGCACAAGAAAACACGCTTTGTTATGGGCATAAACCCACTTGATTTCCAGTGGCTGCTTGAAAAGGACGAGACCTTTACCGCACCCGAGGTGGTCATGGTGCATTCAGACGAGGGACTCGGCAAAATGTCCAGGACCTTCCACGACCTGTACAGAGAAAATCTTATCAGAGGAGAATACAAGGATAAGAGACGTCCTATCCTTATCAATAACTGGGAAGCTACTTATTTTAATTTCAATACCGAAAAGCTTATCGATATTGCCCGTGAGGCTTCAAAGCTGGGAATTGAAATGCTGGTTATGGACGATGGCTGGTTCGGTCACAGGGATTCCGACAACTCTTCTCTTGGAGACTGGTTCGTTTATGAAAAGAAGATAGACGGCGGTCTTAAGCATCTTGTAGATGAGGTAAACAAGCTGGGAATGAAGTTCGGCATCTGGTTCGAGCCGGAGATGATCTCTCCCGATTCGGAGCTTTACAAGGCTCACCCCGAATGGGCGATCCAGGTAAAGGGCAGACCTCTTACACTTTGCAGGGAGCAGTACGTGCTGGATTACTCTCAGAAGGAGGTAAGGGACTACGTTTACTCTATGATGAGAAATATACTGGATTCTGCAAATATCGAGTATATAAAGTGGGATATGAACAGACAGCTCACAGAGGTAGGCTCAAACTTCCTGCCAAAGGAGAGACAGAGAGAGCTGTGGCACAGATATGTGCTGGGCGTTTACGACCTGATGAACAGGCTTACTACGGATTATCCCCATATTCTTCTTGAAAACTGCTCGGGCGGAGGAGCAAGGTTCGATCCGGGTATGCTTTATTATTCTCCGCAGATATGGTGTTCTGACGATACCGACGCCATAGAAAGGCTTAAGATACAGCACGGTACTTCTATGTGCTATCCATGCTCGGCTA
The DNA here is from genome assembly GCA_017626015.1 of Ruminococcus sp. GTDB lineage: Bacteria > Bacillota > Clostridia > Oscillospirales > Ruminococcaceae > Hominimerdicola. Next base: position 108,314 of record JAGAJO010000001.1, on the reverse strand, counting down.
TGGGTGCGCACGTTTCGGACTGCCCCAATCATACTGTGGGAAGGAACACTCCCTTTAAGACGAGAGGTCATGTCGCTATGGTGGGAACCTTCGGCTATGAGCTTGACATTACAAAGATCCCTCAGGAGGACAGAGACGCAGTTCCCGGTCAGATAGAGGAATTTAAAAAATATAACGCTCTCGTAAGAACGGGAGATCACTACAGAATAGGCAATATGTTTGAGGACAACACATGGGACGCATGGATGTTCGTTTCAAAGGACAAGGGAGAGGCGTTGTTTGAGTTTGTTCAGGTAATGGCGAGACCCAACGAGCGTTCAAGGAGGATAAAGCTCAAGGGACTGGAGCCGGAGGCTTACTATTACGAGGAAAGCGAACCGGATAAGCTTATTTCAGGCTCTGCGCTGATGAATGCGGGTATCAATGTCGCTAAGATATGGAACGGAGACGGTCTTTACGGAGATTACGCCTCCAAGATCCTGCACTATATAAAAAAATAGCTTTGGCATAAAAACATCGGGCGGATCAGATCGAACCGCCCGATTCTGTATAAAAAGCCCATTGGGGAATTAAAGCGCAGGCTCAAGCGCGGCGCTAGAGCGCTTGCGGGGGTCGAGGGGGCAGCGCCCCTTCGTCGCTCCCGCAGGAGCGAAACTCCCCCACGCAGGAGCTCCGCATAGGGTGAATTTTCAAACAGTCCGGTGGACTGTTTGAAAAGAGGGGCAAGCCCTGCGATAGAGGGCTGCCCCTTGCTTGCGCTGTTTGGACTTTTTCGACAACCTGAGGCGGATCAGATCAAGATCCGCCCGATGACTGTTTACGACAGTGATGAGCTTTCCACTGCAAAGCTTTTTTCAGCCTTTGCTTTATTTTCAGCCTGAAGCTCCTCGATATGCTCCTGAGTATCCATAGCCTGTTTCCATAACGCCTCGGGGAATTTTTCCTTTATCGACCGCTCGTAATCCGAGCCGTCCCGTGGAGTCCAGTAATTTTCAAGCTTCCAGCCGTTTCCGTCTGCGATAAGCGTAACAGCCGCCGGACCACTGCGTCCCGCATCGCTTGAATAGGCGTTATCCCACTCCTCATACAGCGACATAACGTACACAATTATCCTGTCGCCGTACTCCTGCGCTCCCAGCAGAACGTGGCTTTCGGTGCAGAACTTTCCGTTGGTGTAATTGTTTTTTTCTTCGGAAATAATGCACTGAGATATCAGCTCATCGTCTGCACCCTCCGGGTAAGCTCTGAGGATCCCTACATCGGGCGCCTTGCTTCTGTAAAACCCATTATCGTCCAGAATGAACCTCACCGTCATCAGCACAGCCGAGATCAGCGTAAGGATCACTACAGTTATCAGCAGTCCCTTTAAAGCCTTGTTTTTACTCTTTGCTTCTCTTTTCGTTTCTTCCATGATATCGTCTCCTTTATATTTTTCTGTGTGTTTTTCTTTGTTGTCTGAGAAAGTACCGATCAGATACATTGATCGGCATTTCCTTAATTAAATTTTATAATAAGTCAATAAAATTTTCAAGACATAAAGGAGTATATTAAGAAAGAATTAAGGTAATACCGCACAAATATCGTGCGTTTCGTAAAACCTATTTCATATTGGTGTAGTAGAATACCGCAAGCTGCGTCCTGTCACGGAGAGAGAGCTTTTCAAGTATGGCGCTGATGTAATTTCGTACCGTTCCCTCGCTGAGAAACAGTCTTGCTGAGATCTCCTTGTTGCTCAGTCCCTCGGCAACAAGCCTTATGATCTCTTTTTCCTTTTCACCTATACCGTATTTTTTCAGATCAAATGAAGGCTTGCTTTTCATCAGTCCCGAGAGCCTTCCTACGATCTCCTCGCCGAAAACGCTTTGTCCCCGCATTACCGCTTCCAGCGCAGGATAGATCCCGTCAAAATCCTGCTTGAGTATGTAACCCTTTGCACCTATACTTAGCGCCTTGACGATATATTCGTCATCGGAAAAGGTGGTAAGGTAAAGTATTCTTGCGTCCGGATGTTTTTTAAGTATGATCTCCCCCGCCTCGATACCGGTCATATCCTTCATGCGTATATCCATAAGTATAACATCGGGAGAAAGGGCTTCATAAAGCCCTACAGCCTCACTGCCGCTGCCTCCGCAGGCGAGTATCCCGACCTTTCCGGTGCTTTCCAGTATTGTTTTCAGCGACAGTGCAACAAGACTGTCATCATCGATGATAATTATATTCATTTTCAGCCGTCCTTTTTTTCTTCATATCCCTTTGGTGCGGACATAAATACACGGAAGCCCTTAGACGACGGGGTAAACTTTATTATCCCGCCTATGCTTTCCGCTCTGTCCCGCATATTTTCCAGTCCTATCCCTGTGTGCTTTATATCGGAGCAGCAGCCGTTGTCTTCAACTGCAAGCTGGTAAAAAGCCGGATGCTCCCGTATGGTGATCTTCACCTTGTCTCCGTTGGAATGCTTTGCCGCATTTGAAAGGCTCTCCTTAACTACTCCCACTATGCACAGCTTGACTGTCTTGGGTATCTCGTCAGAAACGTCGATCTCGCAGCTGACGTTAAATTTGTCTTTGACGGTTTTTATGCACTCTCCGACAGCATAGCTCAGGTTGATCGAATCGTCGTGAAGATCATGGACGCTGCTGCGTATACCGTTCATAGCGCTGTCGAGGGTCTCCTTCAGGCTTTCAAGCAGCTCACGGTCAGCGCCGTCCTTGTTCAGCGCAAGCAAAGCGCCTACCTGTAGTATCGATCTGGTAAGCATATGTCCGACGTTGTCGTGGATCTCTCTGGCTATGCGGTTGCGTTCCTTTAGTGTGGCAAGATATACCTCATTGTTCTGGGCAGATAGAAGAGCTTTGTTTTTCTTCGACATGGAAAGCTCCGTTTCCACCGCATTGTCCCGAAGCGATTTAAGCGTCAGCTCGTTAGTCTCCATGCGGGTGGTACGTATGTAAAGAAGTACGGTTATCACTATGGCGGAACAGATCAGCATTATCTGCATGGCGGTGAAGTCTTCCAGATATATCATAAAGCTGAGACAGCCTGCCGCAAGCCACGGTTTTTTCTCCCACAGTGCATCGTAAAGCATGACGGGAGCGGCGGGAATAAGACAGGGAATGAATAAGCACATTAATGATGATATCCCTATTATCGTCCATGCCTGTTTTTTTCCCGTACAAAACTGAACTGCGGCGGAAAGGGTACAGGAAACAAGAAAACCTATCACCGGGGCGGAAATCGTGTCGCTGAGACCGTATATCGTAAGACATAAAAAAAGTATTACGGTCTTGTCGATAAGTCTGTTCATGTCCGTCCCTCCCGTTTAGAATTTTATCCGGTAAATTTATTTTAACATAAATAAGATATTTTGTCCATAGGTAAAAAGAGTTTGTTACGGAAAGCAATTTTAACGATCAAGCATTTTTTTATAGCAAAGCATCGTACTTTAGTCCGGAATATAGAAGCCTGTGTTGTCCTTTCCCCGCCGTACGTCGGGGAAAAGACAGCACACATATACAAAGCTTTTGTTTGGTATTTTGAAGATTGATTTTTGTGAGAGTTTGTCGGACATTGCCGTTTGTGCGTGTAATGCGTGTTTTCAGATCCGTCTTGACAATATGCGAAAAAAAGGCTATAATATTTCATAGCGATCCCGTATGATAAGGATGAGATAAGGAGGAGATCCAATGAAAATATCCACAAAGGGAAGATATGCGCTTAGAATGATGACCGATCTTGCCGCTCATGCAGATGACGGATATATTCCGATCAAGGCTGTGGCGGAGCGTCAGGGTATAAGTGACAAATATCTCGAACAGATAATTTCCATACTCAGCCGGGCAGGTTATGTCCGCAGCGTCAGGGGAGCGGGCGGCGGCTATATGCTTACAAATCCTCCTGAAAAATATACTGTCGGAATGATCCTCAGGCTGACGGAGGGAAGTCTTGCTCCGGTGTCATGTCTGGACGGAGAGGTCAATATGTGTCAACGCCAAGACAGCTGTCCAACGCTGTTTATCTGGCAGAAGATCTACGACGCAGTAAACAGCGTTGTAGACAGCATAACCATTGCCGATATACTCCAGCGTGAGGGAGACGGCGCAGATCATTATGTGATATGATATCCGGGTGTTGATATTCAAAATAAAACGCAGCAGGAAAACGGTAGCCGCCGTCTTTCTGCTGCGTAATTTTTTGTCTGTAAAACAGTTTACGTTTTCTCGGACATAAACATTCCCATGACGTAAATATCCATGATCTTGTCCTCGCTTATGAGCTTTTTGTCTATAAGCATTCGCTTTACCACGGTCTTACCGTCCTTTTTCCCGAAGGTAATGTCGTATTCCTTTCCGTCCTTATCCGTTCCCGTGAAGGTCACCTTGTTTCCCTTTAAGCTGTATCTCCATTTGCCGTCTTCAAAATAATTGTCAAAGGCTTCTCCGTAGCTGTCGCAGGGAAGAGCTACGCCCTCTGCAAGCTTGAAATCGTAACCTGCCGTTCTTACCAGCATTACCATCACAAAGGCAAAAGCAATGTACAGTACCGCAGCAGCCAATGCGACCTTGACCAGTGCGGCAAGCAGGGGTCTTACGGTACTGCGGTTTTTCTCCTTGCCGCTTGTTTCGTTGGTGACAAAGGGAACCTTCTGTTTTGCAGCCTGCTTTACAGGGTCATATCCGGGATCTATCTGTCTGCGTTTTGCATTCTGTCCGTAATTCTGGGTAGGAGCCTTCATCTGCTTTGCCGAGCGCTGTGCGGCGTAGGTCGTCCTTGCCCGGTTGCCCGCTCCGGGAACATTACCCTGCGCTCCCCCGAAGCTGCTGAACTGCCTTTCCTGACCCTTTCCCTGAATATCAGCCCCCGATACCATTCTTCCGCAGTTTGTGCATATTTTGGAGCCGTTTTCTATAACCGCACCGCAGTGCGAACAAACATTTTTCATTTCTGATCCTTTCCCGACATCAGGATCCCTTTTACCGCCCGTGCAGTTGAAAGGTCCGATCCGGTCTTTTTACTCAGATGTATCTTATAACTCCCACTACCTTGCCCAGTATTGCAACGTCGTCGCATATAATGGGATCCATATTATCGTTTTCCGGCTGGAGACGGTAGTGTCCGTCCTCCTTGTAAAAGGTCTTTACCGTTGCGGAGTCGCCGTCTACCAGAGCCACAACGATCTCGCCGTTTTCCGCATAGGGATACTGCTCCACCACTACGATATCTCCGTCGAGAATGGCGGCGTTTATCATGGATTCTCCCCTGACCTTAAGGGCGAAAAGCGGGTTTGCGTAATTTTTTGCCGGCTGGAAGCTGATGTACTCGCTCACATATTCTATTGCCGTTATGGGAACGCCCGCCGTAACGGTGCCTACCAGCGGTATCTTCATTCCGTTGCCGCCCACAAGCTTCAGCGCCCTGTTCTGCTTTGAGCCTTTTTCAAGAAATCCCTTTTCGGTAAGGGTATTGATGTATCTGTGAGCGGTGGAGGTCGATTTGAATCCGAACTCCGAACAGATCTCCCTTACCGTAGGAGGGTAACCCTCCTCCACTCTTTGCTTTATAAATTCAAAAACCTTACGCTCGTTTTCGGTGATCTTCATAAGTATTATCCTTTCTGTTCCTTATCCCGAAGTCTTTTTGCAAGTTTTTTTGCCAGCTTGTAAACGTCCCCGCAGCCCAGGGTTATAATAAGGTCTCCCGCAGCGGCGTTCCTGATAATATAGTCTGCGCACATATCGAAGTTTTTTTCTTTTTGCTGTGCAGACTGCTTATCGGCTGTTTCGTGCGCAGTTTCAAACCAGACTGCATTTGAGGTTTTCCGTCCCAGCATTTCGGTGTAGATACCGTGGATATTCTTTTCCCTGCTGCCCATGATATCCGTAATGACGGATATATCTGCAATGGAAAGAGCAGCGGCGAAATCGTCCATAAGTATTTCCGTTCTTGAATAGGTAAATGGCTGGAATACCGCCCACACTCTGTTGAAATCAAGTCCCTTTGCTGCTTTCAGAGTGCATTCTATTTCCTTTGGGTGGTGGGCGTAGTCGTCTGCAATAGTGATACCTCCCACCTCGTCTATCTTCTGGAACCGTCTTACAGCTCCGAAAAAGCTTTTAAGTCCCTTTTCCACTCCGTCCCAGCTGATATTTGAATATCTTGCGGCAGCGGCGGCGGCAAGGGCGTTGAGGACATTGTGGTCGCCGGGAACGTTAATAACAAGCTCCCTTACTATCTCGCCCTTGTAGTAGACGTCAAAGCGGGTCTGCATACCTTTTTTTTCTTTGATGACGGCTGAATAATCATTGTTTCTGTCCCAGCCGAAGGAGATCATTTTTTTGTCAACGCCCTCCACTGCTTTCAGGGTGTTGAGGTCGTCGCCGTTGTATATAACAGCCTTTGAGGACATTTCCGCAAAGGTATGAAAGCTTTTTATGATGTTATCTATATTTTTGAAATACTCCAGATGATCGGCGTCCACATTGAGGATAACGGCAACGTCGGGGTGAAGCTTAAGAAAATGATCCTCAAACTCGCACGCTTCGCACACCATTGTCTGGGTGGAGCCTGATTTCCCCGAGCCTCCTATGCACGGGAGCTTTCCCCCGATAACGCAGGAAATATCAACCTGTGATTCAACAAAGATCTGAGTAAGCATGGACGATGAGGTAGTTTTTCCGTGAGTTCCGCAAATGCATACGGCATTGTCGTACCAGCTTGTGACAAGTCCCAGTATATCCGCCCTTTCGCAGACGATAGCGCCGCTGTTTTTTGCTGCGATAAGCTCCGGGTTATCCTCCATGATAGCCGCAGTGTATATGATAAGATCGGCGTCCCCGATATTTGAAGCCTTTTGTCCCACATAAACGGTAATGCCCATGTTTCTTACGGCGTCCAGAGTCTCAGTTTCGTTGTTGTCGGAGCCGGTGATGAAGTAACCTTTTGAGTGAAAGATCTGCACCAGCGGATACATACCGGAACCGCCTATACCGATAAAATGAACGTGCTTTATATTTTTAAGAATTTCGTTTGAGATCATCGCATAGCCTCATTTCAGAATAAATTGTCCTGACCGGGACGTAAAAAAATATATTCATATATATTATAATACATTTTTTCAGAAAAATAAAGACCTTTTTGAATATTTTTTCCCGATCGGGTTAAAATTTTTAATAGGATCCTGCCGGCATGGCCCGGCAATACGTTTTTCAACCGGAAATATTAATTCAACAGGAGATGACCCATTATGAACATCACAGAGGTAAAGATCAGAAAACTGCTCAACGAGGGAAAGCTGAGAGGGATAGCAAGCGTGACCTTTGACGGAATGTTTGCCGTACACGACATAAAGATCGTTCAGGGAGACAAGCGTCTTTTTGTGGCTATGCCCAGCAGGAGGGACGACAGCGGGACCTACAGGGATATAGTTCACCCTATAACGATAGCGGCACGCAACGAGATCGAGGGGGAGGTCCTCGACGCATTCCAGCGGGAGCTTGACATTGCGTCCATGGAGGAAAGTCCATATACGCACTGAGCAGGGCGATAAAAACAAACAGGCGTATACTGCCTCCCATTGAAACGGATATAAAACGCCGTTTTTAGGGATAGGCAGAACACGCCTGTTTTTCATTACATATAACCTGTTTATTTTTAAGGAAATGCTGATCAAAGTCTCTCTCCCCGTCTAAGGCGGGGCGGGAGACACCTAAATGAACTATCTGCCAGGCAGTGGATTTTAAAACAATACTTCCTTAAAGTATTTTGGTACCCTCGTTATCTATTTTCAGCTCGTGTACCTGCCAGCCGCCCAGTCCTGCATTGTCCAGGGAAAATCTGAGCTTACCTGCGAAATAGGTGTTGCTTTCGTCAGCGATCGCCATGACCGTAGGTCCGGCTCCGCTTATGTAGCTTGCATAGGCGCCGTGGGCATATGCAATATCGAAAACCTCTTTGCAGTGGGGGATAAGCTTCATGCGGTAGGGCTGGTGGAGCCTGTCATCTACGGCGGTGCGGAGATTTTCAAATTTTCCCGTAAGAAGCGAAGCGGAAAACAGCGCCGCTCTGGACAGATTGAAAACAGCGTCCTTATGGGAGATCTCCTTTGGCAGGCAGGCTCTGGCTTCCTCTGTCTTAAGCTCAAAATCCGGTATTATCGCCGCAAATTTCAGCTTTGTGTAAACCTCCTGCTTTACCCACTGGACTCTCCTGCCGTCAAAGACTGCTGTGACTATCCCTCCCAGCAAGGCGGGAGCGGTATTGTCGGGGTGACCCTCTATCTGCGCTGCAAGATCCACCAGATCGTCCTTTGAAAGCGGATCGCCCAGCATTTTGTTTGCACCCACAAGTCCTGCTATTATACAGGCTGATGATGAACCGAGTCCTCTTGCCATGGGAATGGAGTTGGTCTGCCGGAGCTTTAGTCCGTTCAGCTTTTTTCCGCACACAGCATACAGATCCTTTGCGGAGATGTACACGAGATTTTTTTCGTCCGTGGGGATATCCAATCCGTCAGAGGCGGAAATATCTATCCTGTCCGACTCCTCTATTTCCACATAATTATAAAAGGTAAGTGCAAGCCCCAGCGCGTCAAAGCCTGCTCCCAGATTGGCGGAGGTAGCGGGAATTTGTATTTTTATCATATTTTCCTCCCTGAAGGCTCAGTCTGCGTATTCTCTCACTCTGAGCTTTATACCTACGCTTTCGGCGACCTTGCGTGATCTTTCTATTTCCTCGCTGCCGATAATATCCACGACTGTAAGCACCGTATCGGGAACAAATTTACTTACCCGTTTTGCAAAGCCCAGCATTTCCTCAAAGCAGTTCACATTTTTAAAGGAAGGTCTTGTGACCTTGTCGTAGGCTTCCGCATTGGAGGCGTTAAGGCTGATGGAGACCGTATCTATCAGTCCCTCGAGATCGGGAGCGATGTCCCGTCCGTTTATCAGATCCCCCAGACCGTTTGTGTTGAGTCTGACGGGAGTTTTCGTAACGCTCCGGATATACCCTGCGGCGGTTGTGAGTATCTCCAGTTCGCAGGTGGGTTCGCCGTAGCCGCAGAAAATAATTTCCTTATAGCTGTCCAGATCCCTTGTTTTAAGGTCATCTGTTACCTCCTGAGCTGAAGGCTGGTGTTCCAGCCACAGCGGATCGGAGCCGTATGCGCCGTCGCCGTTGTTTCTTATGCAGAACGTACACGCACATGGACACTTGTTTGTGATATTTAAATACAGCTTATTTCCGATCTCATATGAAATATTCATTGCCTTTTGCATTTTAATTACCTCCGATGTATAATAGTCCGCTTATATTTTAAGTTCCTCTTGACAATTTTTTATTATGTGATATAATAATATTAAAGAGAGGTACTCGCTGTAAGCGGTTTACCTCCAAGATTGACTATATTTATTGAATAGTCGCCCTATTTGGTCGTCGGGCGGCTATTTCTTTTTGCTGTTTTTAGCAAGGTTGATCATGTTAATAAGTACATTTATCAATGTAAGTATTTCCAGAACACTCATGCAACTCACCTCCGTCTCCGGAGGAAAGATTTAAACCGCCGAGCCTGTTGGCTCTCCGTTAATTTGCAAGCACCTGTGACTATTATATCACAGGCGTTTTATTTTGTCAATTTTGCCCATGATGCCATATCTCATGCGGCATTATGTTTTTTCGGAACACGATTTCCCGAGTTTTATCCCCTGCCATGAATTTCTCCTGCCAAGCTCCTTGTCGATCTCGTTCATTACGCAAAACTTTTTCAGGCTCCACAGCGGAGCGATAAGGTCGTCCTTTGCACCGTCCCCCGTCACTCTCTGTATTACCGTTTCGGGAGGCAAAAGCTCTATCTGATCGCACACCAGGGAAACATAATCATCCATTTCCATAGCGGGAAACTCCCCCCGCAGGTACATTGCCCCAAGCTCGGTGCCTTTGAGAATGTGAAGAAGATGTATTTTTATGCTGAAAATGTCAAGACGGCTCAGCTCCCTGACCGTTTCGAGCATCATTTCTCTTGTTTCTCCCGGCAGACCGTTTATAATATGAACGCACACATTTACGCTGTTTTTCCGTAGCATTTCATACCCCTTGAGAAAATCCTCATAGGTGTGGCAGCGATTCATTCTCAGTGCCGTTTCGTCGTGGACAGTTTGTAGGCCAAGCTCGACTGTCAGATAGGTTTTCTGAGCTATTTCTCTCAGCAGAGCGCATTTTTCTTCGTCCAGACAGTCCGCTCTTGTGGCAACGCTCAGACCGACGGCGTTTTCAAAGGTAAGGGCAGTGTAAAACATTTTTCTCAGCGTTTCAACGTCGGCGTAGGTGTTAGAGCCTGCCTGAAAGTACGGTATGCAAAGACCGTCCTCCCATTTGCGGTTCATCTTCTCTTTTATATCCTTGTATTGGGAGAGTATATCCTGCTCCGGATCGCCGGCAAAATCTCCGCTCATTTTCGCCGAGCAGAATTTACAGCCTCCCACTCCCTTTGTTCCGTCCCTGTTGGGACAGCCCAGATCGATATTCAGCGGTACCTTGAAAACCTTTTTTCCGAAGCGTTTTCTCAGATAGTAGTTATACGTCTGATACCGTTTGTTATCATCGGAAAAGGGGTAGGGATTGTGGAATTTACTGTTCATTGCCGTTATTCCGGGAATCGTCTCCGCCCTCTCCGCCGGAGGTCGTATCGGCAGGCGTGGTTTCGGTGGGTTCCGGGGTGGTCTGCGTAGGCTCGGGAGTGGTAGTCGTTGTATCCGGAACGGGTACTGTCGTAGTTACCGTTACTTCGGGAGCGTCGTTGTTGGTCGTTGTAGTCTCGGCGGTGGTTGTGGTCGTAGTGGTGGTTTCGTATGGCCGGTCAAGCGCAGTAGTGCCGCCGCCCTCTTTTTCCTCTTCTTTTTTGGTGGTCGTCACCTTGCCGTTTTTATCCGTCACGGGGGCGGTGGTGGTTATCACGTTTTCGTCTGCATTGCCCTTTTTATCCTCCGCAGGCTCGTCGAAGCTGTTCCTGTCCGAGTCTGTTCCCTCGTCAACCTCTCTTATGGGGTCAGACAGCTTGTTGCCTATCCCATACAGCAGCGATATCCGCTCCTCGGCGAGCTTAAGCGTTTCAGGCACTGGGAGCTGGCTGTTGTATCTGTCCTCCAGGGACTGGGTATAAATGCCCTTGAAAAAAGCTTTCCAGCTGAAGTTCATGGTGTTTCCGTCTGCGGAGTCGCCGTTGTTTACCGCCAGAAAGGTAACTGCCGTAAATATAAGCAGCGCAGCCATTACCAGCAGGTTTATATTGTCGTAATGTCCTTCTCTTGTCTGTGCCGCAAGGATCTTTACCGCCCTTTCGTTTTCGGGACATTCCTCGGTGATAATGTAATCTGCGGCTTCCTTAGCCGCCTGTTTGAAATCATTTTTCATTCTGTATTGCCTTTCTTTGATTTAAACGCCGGACAGCTCAACCGCAAGGGTGATGACGCTCAGTAAAAAAACAAATGCTGTGCATAGGGTCTTCATTATCCTTACCGCTCCGTACATTCTGCCGCCCTTTGCCGCTGCGGAGTCCGTGACCCACAGGACAAGCTTTTTTGCGTGGGGGCAGACAATGAAGAACGCTATCAGGATCAGAACTATATTTTTCAGCACCGCAGACTTGACCGATACGCTGAGAGCATATTTTGTGTTGACACCAACAAGCGCCAGCAGCCATTTCTGATAACCGTACATACTGTCGAAATACAGTCCGCCGAAAACCACCATTGCGGTTATTACAAGATATGCGTATTTAAACGGTGCGGGCAGTCCGGAAAGAAGCTTTTCAAGAACAAGCTTTTCAAGGGCGATAAGTGCGCCTGCGGCAAGTCCTACAAGCAGATAGTTCAGCTTTGCCTCGTACCACAGTGATACGATCGCCGCACATACGATAGACATAACAGCGTTGTAAGTATTTGAATGCTCTCTGCCGATGCCCAGAAGGTCGGAGAAAAATTTCACAACGGTGGTGTTGAAGCTTTTTACCATACCTGTGAAAAGTCCGTCCGGCTCTATATCCTTATAATTGTCCGGATAAACAAAGCCGCCCACAAGTCCCATACCCTTGCTCATATCGCATAGTCCTGTGAATATAAAATAGTATTGGGCGAAGAATGACAGCATTCCCAGCCAGCAGCCAAGGGTAGTGATCTCCGCACCGTTAAGTCCCGCCAGTTTTATCCTTTCAAAAACGCCGGACAGCAGAACTATTTTGGCAAAGCCTGTAAAAAGCCTGTTAAGCCCGGAGCTGAGCTTTTCGGTAGTGACCTCTCTTTCCCTTATCTGCGGCTCCAGCTCGCAGTAGCTTACCGCAGGTCCTGCAAGCATAAGGTGGAAGGAGACCATATAGGTCAGCAGGCAGAGGGGGTTTTTCTCCGGTCTGACCCTTCCTCTGAAAACGTCCCATGCGTAGAAAAAACCTCTTATAGCGTAATATCCCATTCCCGCCGGCAGCAATGCAGCGTCCAGAGAGAGCTTTTCCGAGGCGTCGAACAGGTAATTGTGACCGAATACAAGGAATATCCCCGTATTCATGATACCGTCCAGCGCCAGCAGAAGCCGCTGAAGTCCTTTTCGTTCCTTCGCTTTGCCTATTCCCAAGCCGATAAGCCAGTCTATCAGCGAGGACAGGAATATCAGGCAGACGACAAAGGGTCTTCCCCAGCTGAAAAAGATCAGCGATGCTATGATGAGTATGAGATTTTTATATTCCGTGCTTCTGTCAAACAGAGAAATTATTGCGGTCAGCGGAAACAAAACCAGAATAAATATAAGATCCGAGTATATCAATTGTCTATCTCCTTAATTTGTTATATGTTAATACATAATAGTACAGGCATTTTCTTATCATATTTTAGCACACTTCACAAAATTACGCAAGTAAAATTATAAAGAAAATCTAAATTTTTGAGAATTTCATAAAAAGTATTTGCAAAACATAAAAAGTGTGCTATAATTATAGTAAATCATTATGCGATTTGGGGAAGGAGTGTCAGATTTGGCATCTATTTTAGTTACAGGCGCCAGCGGAATGATAGGGCAGTATCTTACGTCAAGCCTGCTGCGCAAAAAACATCGCGTATACGGCGTAGATTCAAAAACAAATGATTTTATAGGCTCGGATCCCAACTATACTTTTGTTCAGTGCGATATAACAGATAAAAACGCTATTACTTCCATTATTGAAAGCAATAAGATCGATGTAGTGGTACATCTTGCCAATTCAGTCGACAACGATATAGACCCGTATGTAACAGACGCCGAGCTTAAAAAGAGCAAGGCGTGCGATAAATTCCTTTATGCCGCTGCCGATAAGGCGGAGGTCACAAGCTTCATACTTCTCAGCACGACGGATATTTATGGACCTCAGAAGGGAAGAGAGCCTATCCGTGAGACAACGGCGGAAAAGGGCAACTCCAATTATGCCGATATGAAGCTTACAAGCGAAAAGATAATGCTCAAGCAGTTCAAGAAATCGGATACGGTGCCTGTTATAGCAAGGGTCGCTCCGATCTACGACGCCGAGCATACGGAAAATCTTCACGGTCACGTATTCGATGTAAAGGAAAACGTCGGCTACATTTTCAATGACGGCGAGTACGGGTTTACTTTCTGCTGCGTTTTCAATCTAATCGATTTCATAAACGGTATCATAAACGTTCCTACTGGAAGATACGAGGGCGTGTATAACGTCTGCGATTCAAGAATGATAACCGCAAAGGAAATAATAGATTACGAAAAAGCTCATCACAGGATCGGAGCGGTCGTTCAGAAGAACACAGGCGGACTTAGTCTGAATAAAGGCAAGATGAAGACCGATTACAGGTATTTCGATCCGTCGCTCACCTTCAACAACTGGTGTATAGACAACACCCGTGCCAAAAGGATCGCACCGTTCCGCTGGACGCTTTCAAACACCAAGTAACGGAGATCCCGGAGCTAAGAAGCAAGTTGAAAATAATATGATGATTATGATTTCAGGGCAGATATTATCCGCAGGGCAGATTTTATCTGCCCTGAAATATTATCTGTCCCAGATATCGGCTGCGCCGGCGGACTGCGATATGAAAAAGCGGTCCGTTTTTTAGTTTTTAGGTTTTCCCTTGAATACAAACAGCTTGCTTATAATATAGTTGAGTATCAGTACGACAACGGAAGCTATGACTTTCATTATCCATTTGTTTACGCCAAGCAGGGAAACGCCCACCCACATCATTAGAGTTTCCACAACAAGAGTGAGAAGTCTGCCGCCGTAAAATGCTGACGCCTCGGAAATGATCTCCTTTTTCCCGGAGGCTCTGGATTCGAACACCCAGATCCTGTTTGTAACATAAGCAAAGGTCACTGCGCATATCCATGATATGATGTTGCTGGGTACGATAGCAACGCCCTCGCTGACACCTGCTTTCTCCAGCAGCCACTGCGGTATGCCCAGAGTTATAAAGCTTACGGCGGTGGTCAGCGCACCGAAAAACAGATAAAGCAGCATTTCCTTGTTTTTCTTGTAAAAAGGCTCAAAGATCTTAAGAAATCCCCAGCCCATTATTCTGTCGAAAATATCTTTTTTTTCTTCCATTTGTTATTCTCCTGTTTTTATTATGCCGTTGTAACCAACAATATTATACATTATTTTGTGTAATTAGTCAATATAAAAACCGGATTTCACGGGAGCAGCCTCCCGTCTGTAAAAAGTGCGAAAATGATCAAATAATCCTTGCATTTATTAAAAGAATATGCTATTATATATTAGAGTGTGTTCGCATAAAGCCCGACGCACGTCTTTTCGGTTTTATGTGAACACGCTCTGGTATAGCCGGTTTGTGCGGCTGAAAATATATAAATTAAATTTTAACCGTGAAAGGAAAATTCTTTAATTATGGACATAGCTGTAATTGCTGTTTTGCTGGTAATTTCCGCAATCTGCTCTGCGACCGAGACTGCGTTTTCGTCCTGCAACAGGATAAGACTCAAGAAAATGGCTGACGGAGGCAGCAAAAGCGCAGCGAAAGCGCTGAAGATATGCGATAACTTCGACAAGGCGCTGACGGCGATACTTATAGGAAACAATGTTGTAAACATAGCTTCTTCGTCACTGATGACGGTGATCTTCACCGAAAAGTTCGGATCGGGCAGCGTCGGAATGGCTACTATGGTAATGACTGTGCTGGTGCTGATCTTCGGCGAGATCCTGCCGAAAAGTCTGGCAAAGGAAAATTCCGAGAGCTTTTCAACGCTTATGGCTGCGCCTCTTTCGGCGTGTATGTTTATAATGACTCCGATCATTTTTATTTTTTCCGGAATAAAAAAGCTTGCGTCTAAAATTGTAGGCAGCAGCGGCAGCGCCCCCTCCGTTACAGAGGAGGAGCTTAAGTACATTATTGACGAGATCGAGGACGAGGGCGTGCTGGAGGAACAGGAATCCGAGCTGGTGCGCTCTGCGCTGGACTTCGATGAGATAACCATAAATAAAATACTTGTTCCCCGTGTGAGCATTGCCGCAGTGGAGATCAACGACAGCATAGAGGAAATAAAGGATCTGTTCATAAGGACAAAGTATTCCCGTCTGCCCGTTTATGAAAAGGATATCGATCATATTGTCGGGGTTATACATCAGGCAGATTTCTTTGAAATGTATGTTGCGGGTGAATCTGATGTTTCGGGGATCGTCAAGGATCCGATCTACATTACCGAAAATAAGAAGATCTCTGAAACTCTCAGGGTAATGCAGGCGGAAAAGGTACATATGGCTGTTATCATCGACCAGTACGGCGGAACGGCAGGTATTTGTACGCTTGAGGATATTATCGAGGAGCTTGTGGGCGAGATCTACGACGAAAGCGATGAAGAGGATACCTCCTTTGTGAAGCTTTCTGCCGATACCTGCGACGTTTCCGCAGAGCTTTCCGTTTCGGATTTTCTTGACAGAATGGATATGCCCGAAAATACCATTGAGACTGACAGACACTCCATGGGCGGCTGGATAATGGATCTGCTTGACAGGATACCGTATCAGGACGAAAAGCTCGAGGTGCCGCCGTTTTACATGACGGTATCAATGCAGGACGAGCAGAAGATAGACAGGATAAGGATCACCGTAAAGGCTCAGCCCGGTACGGGGGACGAAAATGAAAGCGAGGAAAAGTAAATGCCCATTCAGATAAAAAAGCCCCGGTTCAAGCCCTGTGACAGGACCTACAGGATATCTGCGGCGGTCACTATGGCGGTAACGGTAGTTTTTGCTGCTGCGCTGATCTTTCTTATGAGAATAATCGTGGGAGCTGCAAATATGGACGCCGAGGATTTTCCTTTGAAGGTGAAGCTCAGTGCGGCGGGACTTTTTGCGGTTTACATACTTTACTTCGCCTCCTGCGTGACGTCGCTTGCGCTTGGGGTGAGAGCGTATCGCAGGGAGGATAATGTCAGGGTGTTGTCGCAAAGTGCGTTTTTCCTTGCGGCGTCAGTTTTCTGCCTTATGAATCTGCAGCTTGCCCTCGCCGTAGTCTTTTCGGCTTTCGATCTTGACGAGGCGGCGAGAAAGGTGACCGGCGCTCAGACCTACGGCGATTTTGTTCAGGGACAGTTTGCAAGCTGGGTCTGCCTGATCGCCGGAATGGTCGGTACGCTTGTGACGGGGATACTTGCGGTGGTAAAGCTTAAAAGCAATCGTAAGTAAGTCGGTAAGCGGAATATACGCAGGGGAAATGCTTATATTTTCTGTCTGCCGGGGATCGACCGCAGACGTCTCCATGTAATAATAGTATAAAAACAGTCGCCGTTCTTAAGATTTGTGCAATGTGCATAATATAAGTCTGCGAAAGTTGAAAAAGTTCTACACCGTGATCCTCCTGTAAATGCTTGCAAACAGGGGGATTATGGTGTATAATAATACTTGCGTGACTGCACAGCGTAGGGGACGTTGATACGTCTGCATACGCACGATATGCGATGAAGTGAAAGGTTGCCGGCGGTTTGCCGGGTAATTTTCATGGAGTATGTCCGATTTTAAACCGGGCGGCTGTAATACTGGACACGGTTATGTGTTATGCTTCCTGCGGGGACAGGCTTTGTCTGCCTTCTGACGGGACGTGTAATGCTTCCGATGTGTCAGGCTTCTCAGTCCGGAACCGCTTTGCGGCTTTCGGAATTTTTTATGGGGAGGCTGGGAACACACGGCGGAGTGTAGATTGAAAAGTCTGAAAAAGACGTCGGTCTGGAGCAGGTACTACAGATAGTTTTGCGAACCTGTCAATTGCACAAGCGATTGACGTTATCACCGATTGCTTGTGCAATTGACTGAGGTTGGCGAGACTTGCCCCCTAAACTATCTATATTGCACAAGGAGGCGATTTAAGTGGCAGTCAATGAGAAGATCAGAATCAAGATCAAGGGTTATGAGCATGCGGTAGTAGACGCAGCGGCGGCTAAGATCGTGGACGCTGTAAAGCGTTCGGGCGCACAGGTTTCGGGTCCTATCCCGCTCCCTACCGATAAGGAGATCATTACGATACTCAGAGCGGTCCATAAGTACAAGGACAGCCGTGAGCAGTTTGAAATGAGAACCCATAAGAGACTCATCGACGTTATCAGACCTACAAAGGAAACAACGTCGGCTCTTGAAAATCTTGAGCTTCCTGCCGGTGTAAACATTGTTATGGAAATCAAGTAATTTCCAAATGAGATTACAGGTAATCTCAAAAATCAATGTACGCGCAGGTCATGTTGGGAGACCAACCAATAACCAAAGGAGGAAATTTTAATGCAGAAGGGTATCATCGGAAAGAAAATCGGCATGACGCAGATTTTCGATGAGACGGGAAAGGTAATTCCCGTAACAGTAGTTGAAGCCGGTCCCTGCGTAGTCGTTCAGAAGAAAACCGTTGAAAACGACGGTTATGAGGCTGTTCAGCTGGGCTACGGCGACATCAGGGCAAAGAGAGTCAACAAGCCTCTTCAGGGCCATTTCAAAAAGGCCGACGTTGCTATGAAGAGAACTCTTAAAGAGTTCAGGCTTGAGGATATCTCGTCCGTTAACGTGGGCGACGTTGTGAAGGCAGATATTTTTGCCGAGGGCGACGTGGTAGACGTTTGCGGAACAAGCAAGGGTCACGGATTTTCAGGCACGATCAAGCGTCACAACAATGCGAGACTTAAGGAAACTCACGGTACAGGCCCCGTACACAGACACGCAGGATCCATGGGCGCATGCTCGTCCCCTTCAAGGATCTTTAAGGGCAAGGGTATGCCCGGACAGTACGGAAACACAAAGGTCACCGTTCAGAACCTGACGATCGTTAAGGTCGACGCAGAAAATAATCTTATCGCAATCAAGGGCGCAATCCCCGGACCTAAGAACGGTACGGTAACAATTGCGGACTGCGTTAAGAAAGCTTAGTGGAAGGAGGATTTATTATGTCACAGGTTTCAGTTGTTGATATGACTGGCAAAAAAGTAGCCGACACTGAGCTTAACGACGCTATTTTCGGCATTGAGCCGAACACGGCGCTTATGCACGCAATGGTAGTTAATTATCTGGCAAATCAGAGACAGGGCACACAGTCCACCCTTACAAGAACAGAGGTAAGAGGCGGCGGAAGAAAGCCCTGGAGGCAAAAGGGAACGGGTCATGCAAGACAGGGCTCTATCAGAGCTCCTCAGTGGACGCACGGCGGCGTTGCACTTGGTCCTAAGCCGAGAGATTACAGCTACACTCTTAATAAGAAGGAAAGAAGACTCGCTATGAAGTCTGCGCTTTCCACAAAGGTCATCGACAATAACATCGTTGTTGTAGACGCTATCAAGACCGAGGAGTACAAGACCAGAAGCATGGTCGAGATGCTCAAGGCTCTGGGCGCTGAGGGCAAGGCTCTTATCGTTACCGCCGACGCCGACGCAAAGGTCGTAAAGAGCGCTGCAAATATCCCCGGTGTTAAGACGGCGACAGTAAATACTCTCTGTGTTTACGACATTCTGAACTACGATAAGTTTATCGTTTCTTCAGAGGCTGTAAAGAAGATCGAGGAGGTTTACGTATAATGAAAACTGCTCATGATATTATTTTAAAGCCTATCATCACTGAGGACTCCATGGAGAGACTTCAGAACGGCAAGTATACTTTCAAGGTTGCCAAGGACGCTAACAAGATCGAGATCGCCAAGGCTGTGGAGGATATCTTCGACGTCAAGGTAGCAAACGTCAACACGATGACAGTCAAGGGCAAGGAGAAGAGAATGGGAAGATACACCGGCTTCCGCCCCGACTGGAAAAAGGCAATCGTTACTCTCGAGGGAGACAAGACCATCGAATTCTTCGACGGAATGTTCTGATTTCCAAGGAAATTTTCCCTCGTAAAGAGGTACGCAGGTCTGCGGATGCTGCGTATGACTCCGTTCTGACCGGCAGCACCGAGGAAGGAACGGAAAGGCTCTGCGAGGCGGCGAGGACCGCTTGCGATATTCCGCAGGGCGTAAGTATGGAAGGGCGCTTGGTCCCGGCGGGACTTTGACCTTTTCGCAAAACTCAGATTAAGGAGTGAATTTTAATGGCAATAAAGAGCTATAAGCCTACGACTCCCGGAAGAAGAGGCATGACTGTCACAGATTATTCCGGTCTGTCAAAGGTCGCTCCCTGCAAGTCACTTCTCGAGCCTAATAAGAAGAAATCGGGAAGAAACAGCTATGGCAGGATCACCGTTCGTCACAGAGGCGGCGGAGTAAGAAGAAAATACCGTGTAATTGATTTTAAGAGAAACAAGCTCGATATGAACGCAACAGTTCTTACCATCGAGTACGATCCCAACCGTTCGGCTTTCATCGCTCTCGTAGAGTACGAGGACGGAGAAAAGAGATATATCATCGCACCTAACGGCCTTGCTGTAGGCGATGTTGTAAGAGCAGGCGCAGACGCCGACATCAAGCCCGGCAACGCACTGGCTCTGGCAAACATTCCGGTAGGTACCTTTATCCATAACATCGAGCTTTATCCCGGCAAGGGCGCACAGCTTGTACGTTCCGCAGGAAACATGGCTCAGCTTATGGGCAAAGAGGGTTCCTATGCGCTGGTAAGACTTCCTTCCGGCGAAATGAGAAGGATTCCTATCGGCTGTATGGCAACTATCGGGCAGGTCGGAAATATCGACCACGAAAACGTAAATATCGGTAAGGCGGGCAGAAAGCGTCACATGGGCTGGAGGCCTACCGTAAGAGGTTCCGTAATGAACCCCTGCGATCACCCCCACGGAGGCGGTGAAGGTAAGTCGCCTGTCGGACGTCCCGGTCCTGTAACACCTTGGGGCAAGCCTGCTATGGGATACAAGACCCGTGCTAAGCATCATCGTTCCGATAAGTTTATCGTAAAGCGCAGAAACGGCAAGTAAGCTGAAAGGAGGCAGATGATAAATGGGCAGAAGTGTCAAGAAGGGCCCTTACGTACAGGAGGCTCTTATGAAGAGAGTTATCGCTATGAATGAGGCGGGAGAAAAAAAGGTTCTTAAGACCTGGAGCAGAGCTTCCACCATATTCCCCGATTTCGTAGGTCACACATTTGCGGTTCATGACGGACGCAAGCACGTTCCTGTTTATGTAACTGAGGATATGGTAGGTCACAAGCTTGGAGAGTTCGCTCCCACAAGGACCTACAAGGGTCACGCAGGTTCAAAGACCTCGAATAACGGTAAGAAGTAGTGCGGAAGGAGGAATACTAATGGAAGCAAAAGCTATACTGAGAACAGCTCGTATTGCTCCTCGTAAGGTACAGATCGTTCTTGATCTTATCAGAGGAAAAGATTACGACGTTGCAATGGCAATCGTCAGAAACACACCAAAGGCTGCAAGTGAATATCTTGAAAAGCTTCTGAAGTCCGCCGCAAGCAATGCTGAGAACAATCATAACATGGATAAGAACAATCTTTATGTTTCTGAGTGCTATGTTTGTCCCGGACCGATTATGAAGAGATTAATGCCAAGAGCACAGGGCAGAGCATATAGAATCCTTAAGAGAACATCTCACATCACAGTGGTTCTCAAGGAAAAGGAATAAGCTGAAAGAGGAGGTAAACTATGGGCCAGAAAGTAAATCCACACGGACTTCGTGTCGGTGTGATTAAGAATTGGGATTCCCGCTGGTTTGCAGATAAGAGCACTTTCGGCGATACACTGGTTGAGGATTATAATATTCGTAAATTCATTATGAAGGACCTTAACAGAAGGTCTAAGAATCCCGCAGACAAGTGCGTATACGCCGGTGTTCCGAAGGTTGAGATCGAAAGATTTGCCGACAGGGACGGAAGCCAGAAGGTAAGGATCCATATTCACTGCGCTAAGCCCGGTCTTGTGATCGGCAGAGGCGGAGCAGAGATCG
Source organism: Ruminococcus sp. (assembly GCA_017626015.1). Classification (GTDB taxonomy): domain Bacteria; phylum Bacillota; class Clostridia; order Oscillospirales; family Ruminococcaceae; genus Hominimerdicola. Next base: position 86,945 of record JAGAJO010000001.1, on the reverse strand, counting down.
AAAAGCTCCGTGCAAACATTGAGAAAATGATCGGCAAGAGCGTTGCCATCAATATTGTAGAAGTTAAGCAGCCCGACATCAACGCACAGCTGGTTGCAGAGAAGATCGCTCATGACCTTGAGGACAGAATTTCCTTCAGAAGGGCTATGAAGCAGTCTATCGGCAGAGCAATGAAGCTGGGCGCAAAGGGCATAAAGGTAAAGACTTCCGGAAGACTTGCGGGCGCTGAGATCGCAAGATCCGAAAGCTATCATGAGGGAACTATTCCTCTTCAGACCATAAGAGCGGATATCGATTACGGTACTGCAGAGGCTCACACGACCTACGGACGTCTGGGCATCAAGGTTTGGATATACAGAGGAGAGGTTCTCAAGGGCGAGGTCGCAGCTTCCGACAGACGTGATACAAGCGACGGAAGAGACAGGAAGAGAAACAACAGAAATCGCCGTGATTCCAGATCCAGAAGAGAAGGAGGTAACAAGTAATGCTGCTTCCAAAGAGAGTTAAGTTCAGAAAACAGCACCGTGGTCGTATGACCGGTAAGGCGCTGAGAGGAAATAAGGTTTCCTATGGTGAGTACGGTCTCCAGGCGCTGGAGCCGGCATGGATAACCTCAAACCAGATCGAGGCTGCCCGTATCGCTATGACAAGATACATCAAGCGTGGCGGACAGGTTTGGATCAAGATCTTCCCCGACAAGCCTGCAACGAGAAAGCCCCTCGGTACCCGAATGGGTAAAGGTAAGGGCGCTCCCGAATACTGGGTTGCAGTCGTTAAGCCCGGCAGAGTAATGTTCGAGATCGCCGGCGTCAGCGAGGAGGTCGCTAAGGAGGCTATGCGTCTTGCAATGCACAAGCTTCCTATCAAGTGTAAGTTCGTTGTAAGAGATACTCAAGAAACGGGTGGTGAGCAATAATGAAGGCAAATGAGATCAAGGATATGACAGCCGACGAGCTTAACAGCAAGCTGGCTGAGCTTAAGGAAGAGCTTTTTAACCTTCGCTTTCAGCACGCTGTAAATCAGCTGGAGAATCCCAAGAGGCTTCAGGCTGTAAAGAAGGATATTGCTCGTGTTAAAACATTCATTCGTAAGCAAGAGTCCGGAATTCAGTAATATTCGAAGGGAGGATAAACTGTGAGCGAAAGAAATCTGAGAAAGACAAGGGTCGGCACCGTTGTTTCAAATAAGATGGATAAGACGATCGTAGTTGCCATCAAGGACAACGTTCAGCACCCTCTTTACAAAAAGATCATCAAGAGAACAGTTAAGCTTAAGGCGCACGATGAAAACAATATCTGCGGAATAGGCGACAAGGTCGAGGTCATGGAGACCAGACCTCTGTCCAAGGATAAGAGATGGCGTCTCGTTAACATTCTTGAAAAGGCTAAGTAATTTAAATAACAAGTCAGAAGCGCTGGGCAGATTTATTTCTGCCGATGGCGCCTTGAGGTTTGAAAGGAGGAACGCACTGTGGTACAGATGCAGACTTACCTGAAGGTTGCAGATAACTCCGGCGCAAAGGAGCTTATGTGCATCCGTGTTCTCGGCGGTACGAGAAGAAAGTATGCAAACATCGGTGACGTTGTAGTTTGTTCTGTTAAAAAAGCAACACCAGGCGGAGTTGTTAAAAAGGGCGACGTTGTAAAAGCAGTAATCGTTCGTTCAGCAAAGGGTCTTCGCCGTGCGGACGGCACATATATCCGTTTCGACGAAAACGCTGCTGTTATTATAAAGGAAGACAAGAATCCCAGAGGAACCCGTATTTTCGGACCTGTGGCTAAAGAGCTGAGAGAAAAGGATTATCTTAAGATCCTCTCCCTTGCTCCGGAAGTTCTTTAATTTGGAGGTGTCGTAGAAATGAATAAGGTACACGTTAAAACAGGCGACACCGTCGTTATCCTTTCCGGTAAGGACAAGGGTAAGCAGGGTAAGGTTCTTGAGGTTTCCCCCAAGGAGGGCAAGGTGATCGTTGAGGGTCTTAACATTGCGACAAAGCACGTTAAGCCCAGAAGCGCTCAGCAGCAGGGCGGTATCGTATCCGCTGAGGCAGCTATGTACGCTTCAAAGGTCATGGCTGTATGCCCTAAGTGCGGCAAGCCTACGAGAGTTGCCCACAAGTTCCTTGAAGACGGAACAAAGGTCAGAGTTTGTAAGAACGCTGAGTGCGGCGAAGAATTTTAAGGAGGAGTAAATACTATGGCTGCAAGACTTAAAGAACAGTATGTTAGCACGGTAGCTCCTGCAATGATGAAGAAATTCGGCTACGCTAACGTAATGCAGATCCCTAAGCTTGACAAGGTCGTTATCAACGTAGGCTGCGGCGCAGACAAGGATAACAAGAAGGTGATCGACGCTATTATGACGGATCTGGCTGCTATCACAGGACAGAAGCCGATCGTATGCAAGGCAAAGAAGTCGGTCGCTAACTTCAAGCTCAGAGACGGACAGATCATCGGCGTTAAGGTAACGCTGAGAGCGGAAAAGATGTATGAATTCGTTGACAGACTTTTCAACGTTGCATTTCCCCGTGTAAGAGACTTCAGAGGGATCAACCCCAATTCCTTCGACGGCAGAGGAAACTACTCTACCGGTATCAAGGAGCAGCTGATCTTCCCTGAGATCGAGTATGATAAAATTGATAAGGTTCGCGGTATGGATATAAACTTCATTACAACCGCAAACACCGACGAAGAGGCAAAAGAGCTGCTTTCACTTATGGGCGCTCCGTTTGCAGACAAGTAAGAGGAGGATATAAGCTATGGCAAAGAAAGCTATGATAAACAAGCAGCAGGCTGCGCCTAAATATTCAACTCGTGCTTATAACAGATGTAAAATCTGCGGAAGACCGCACGCTTATCTGAGGAAGTTCGGCGTTTGCCGTATCTGCTTCAGAGAGCTGGCTCACGACGGTCAGATTCCGGGTGTTAAGAAGGCAAGTTGGTAAAAGGAGGTTAACGGCATGCAAATTACTGATACAATAGCAGATCTGTTAACAAGAATTCGTAATGCAAGCACTGCGAAGCACGCAACGGTTGACGTTCCTGCGTCGAACATGAAGAAGTCTATTACACAGATTCTTGTGGACGAAGGTTATGTTAAGGATTATACCGTGATCGAGGACGGCAAGCAGGGTATCATTAGAATTACTCTTAAATATGACGAGAACAGAAATTCCGTTATCACAGGACTCAGACGTGTTTCTAAGCCCGGTCTTAGAATTTACGCAAGCTGTGAGGATATGCCTAAGGTAATCAAGGGAATGGGTATAGCTATCGTTTCCACTTCCAAGGGCGTTATCACCGACAAGAAGGCCAGAGAGCTTAACGTCGGCGGCGAGGTTCTCGCATTCATCTGGTAAGGAGGACTAAGAATATGTCAAGAATTGGTATTAAACCTATTAGTATCCCTGCCGGTGTAGAGGTAACTGTTGCAGACGGAAACGTTGTTACAGCAAAGGGACCTAAGGGTTCGCTTACAAAAACATTTCATAAGGATATGATCATAAAGGCAGCAGACGGAGTTGTAACTGTTGAGCGTCCTTCTGAGGATAAGCTTCACAAATCTCTCCATGGTCTGACAAGGACACTGGTACACAACATGGTGGAAGGTGTTTCAAACGGCTTTTCAAAGAAGCTCGAAATCGTAGGAGTAGGTTACAGGGTTCAGAAGCAGGGCAAGAACGTTGTTATGAACCTGGGTTACTCTCATCAGGTAATAGTTTCCGAGACAGACACGATCAAGCTGGAGGTTCCGGACGCAAACCATATTATCGTTTCGGGCTGCGACAAGCAGGAAGTAGGTCAGTTTGCTTGCGAAATCCGTGAAAAGCGTCCTCCGGAGCCTTATAAGGGTAAGGGTATTCGTTACGAAGGCGAGTATATTATCCGCAAGGAAGGCAAGGCCGGCAAGGGCAGCAAGAAGTAATAAAAGGAGAGAATTGCTATGGTTAAAAAGCTTGACAGAGCTAAGGCAAGAGAAAAGAGACATCAGAGGATCCGCAACAAGATCAGCGGAACTCCCGAGTGTCCTCGCCTTAACGTATTCCGCTCCTCTAAGCATATATATGCGCAGATAATCGATGACCTGAATGGCGTAACTCTTTGTGCTGCATCTTCAATGTCCAAGGATTTCGAGGGCAACGGCGGCAACAAGGAAGGCGCACGCAAGGTCGGCGAGATGATAGCTGCCGCAGCTAAGGCAAAGGGCATCGAGAACGTCGTATTCGACAGAGGCGGCTACCTTTACCACGGACGCGTGCAGGAATTGGCAGACGGAGCCCGTGAAGGCGGACTTAAGTTCTAAGAAGGAGGGTATACAATGGCTTTAATAGATGCTTCAAATATGGAGCTTGAAGAAAAGGTTGTTGCGATAAACAGAGTTTCAAAGACTGTTAAGGGCGGACGTATCATGAAGTTCTCCGCACTGGTTGTCGTAGGCGACGGAAACGGCATTGTAGGCTTCGGAATCGGTAAGTCCGGCGAAGTTCCGGATGCGATCAGAAAGGCTATTCAGGACGCCAGGAAGAATCTTATCAGGATCTCGCTCAGAGGCACGACAATCCCTCATGAGATCGTAGGTAAATTCGGCGCAGGCGAGGTTCTTATGAAGCCCGCAGCTCCCGGTACCGGTGTTATCGCAGGCGGTCCTGTAAGAGCGGTAGTCGAAATGGCCGGAATCAAGGACATCAGAACAAAGTCACTGCGTTCTAACAATCCTTGCAACGTAGTAAGAGCTACGATCAACGGACTTGCAGGAGTAAGATCGGCTGACAAGATCGCCGAGCTCAGAGGCAAGGCTGTAAAGGAAATCTTTTGACAAGGAGGATAAACAGTAATGGCAAACCTGAAAATTGAACTGGTCAAGAGCCTTAACGGCAGAAGCGAAAAGCAGATTGCTACTGCAAATTCTCTTGGTCTGAGAAAAATCGGGGATACGAACGTACAGCCTGACAATGCTTGTACGCAGGGCAAGATCAAGCTGGTATCCCACCTTATTAAAGTAACCGAAGCGTAAAGCAAGGAGGTGCGAAACACATGAAACTGCACGAATTATCACCTGCTGCCGGCTCAACAAAGGAAGTTAAGCGCAAGGGCAGAGGTCACGGTTCAGGAAACGGCAAGACAGCCGGCAAGGGACACAAGGGTCAGAAGGCTCGTTCAGGCGGCTCGATCAGACCGGGTTTTGAAGGCGGACAGACCGCTCTTGCAAGAAGAATTCCTAAGCGTGGATTCAACAATATATTTGCAGTCAGATATGCAACGGTAAACGTTTCGGATCTGGACAGATTCGTAGACGGAACAGTTGTTGACACTGAGCTGCTCAAGGCGTCGGGGCTCATCAAGAAGGAGCTCGACGGAGTAAAGGTTCTCGGAAACGGAGAGCTTACTAAAAACCTTACCGTCAAGGCTGCTAAATTCTCGGAGGCAGCTAAGGAAAAGATCGAAAAGGCAGGCGGGAAGGCTGAGGTGATGTAATGTGATAGAGACATTTCGTAATGCCTGGAAGGTTCCGGAGTTAAGAAAGAAGCTTCTCTTTACATTCTTCATCATCATAATCTACAGAGTGGGCGGAACTGTTCCTGTCCCCTACCTGAATGCGGCGGCGCTGTCATCATGGTTCGAGACAAACAATTCCGGCAACTTCTTCAACTACCTTAACGTACTTTCGGGCGGAAATTTCGCCAAGGCAACAGTCATGGCGCTGTCCGTAGGTCCGTATATCAACGCACAGATCATCATTCAGCTGCTGACCTATGCTCTTCCTCCTCTTGAGAGACTTTCCAAGGAGGGTCCCGAGGGAAGAAAGAAGCTGGAAAAGATCACGAAATATACAGCGCTCGGCATAGCTCTTTTCCAGGGCTGGGCGTACTATACCACGATGGCCAAGGCCGGCGCAGTTCTTTATGTAGGCAGCAATTTTGAAAGATATTTTGCTGAGGTCATCATTATTCTCTGCTTTACGGCAGGCGCTTCGCTGACTATCTGGCTGGGCGATCAGATAAATGAAAAGGGCATAGGAAACGGTATTTCGATGCTCCTGTTCGCAGGTATCATCGCAAGAGGACCGACAGCGGTCATCGGACTGCTCCAGCTTATGTTCGACGGAATCAAGACAGGTACGGCTAAGAACATTATCCTCGTTCCTGTGATCCTCGCTGTATTTATCGTTATGATAGGCTTTATCATATTCATGAACAACGCCGAAAGAAGGATCCCTATCCAGTATGCAAAGCGTGTTGTGGGAAGAAAACAGTACGGCGGACAGAACACCTTCATTCCCGTAAAGATCGCAATGAGCGGCGTTCTTCCTATCATCTTCGCAATGGCGTTCATGTCTATCCCTTCAACGCTGGAGATGTTTATAAAGCCTAAGGCAGGCAGCTTCTACAGCAAGTTCCTTGACTGGTTCAGCTACGATCATCCTTTTTATGCTTGTCTCTACTTCCTGCTTATCATAGGATTCAACTACTTCTATGTATCTATGCAGTACAATCCCGTGGAGATCGCAAACAATCTCAGACAGAACAACGGCGGCGTTCCCGGTATTAGACCCGGAAAGCCCACAAGCGACTATCTGAAGAAGATCCTGTCAAAGATAACTTTGGTGGGTGCGGTGTTCCTTGGCGTTATCGCTATATTCCCGATCATCTTCTCGGCGATCACAAAGATGAATATAGCAATGGGCGGTACTTCGATCCTGATCGTTGTAAGCGTCGCACTGGAGACAGCCAGAACAATGGAATCACAGATGATGATGCGTCATCACCCGGGATTCCTGAAGTAAACACATACGTCTGATTGAGAAAAGGAGTTAAACTATGAATATAATTCTTTTGGGCGCTCCGGGAGCAGGAAAAGGCACACAGGCTGAGGTTATCTGCCGTGAGCTGAATATTCCCACAATTTCTACAGGCAATATGCTCAGGGCTGCCGTTAAGGCAGGTACTGAGTACGGACTCAAGGCTAAAGCCGCTATGGACGCAGGCGATCTGGTCTCAGACGACATCGTAATAGGTATCCTTAAGGACAGGATCGCAGAGCCTGACGCTCAGAACGGATTCATTCTTGACGGATTCCCCAGAACCGTTCCGCAGGCAGAGGCGCTTGACGCTATGGGCGTTAAGATAGACAAGGTCCTCGAGCTTTATGTTGACGAGGAGGTCATCAAGGAAAGACTTACCGGCAGAAGAGTTTGTCTCGACTGCGGCGCAACCTATCACGTTACCTCCAAAGCTCCTAAGACTGAGGGAATATGCGACGTCTGCGGCAAGGAGCTTGTGATCCGCAAGGACGATCAGCCTGAAACCGTAATTTCCAGACTTGAGACGTATCATAAGTCCACGGCTCCTCTGAAGGACTACTATGCCGCACAGGGCAAGCTTGTTACCGTTGAGGGACAGGACACGGTAGAGGGAACTTCGGTTCTGGTTCTTGAAGCTCTTAAGTAAGGGAACCGAGGCGCAGGTCAATGATATGTATTAAATCAAATAAAGAAATAGAGAAAATGCGCAAGGCGGGTAAGATCACCGCCGGAGCATTGCTCGCTGCGGGTGAGGCTGTCAAGCCGGGCATAACTACCCACGAGCTTGACAAGATCATTCACAGATATTATACCTCGCACGGCGCAAAACCCGGATTTTTAGGCTACGGCGGATTTCCCGGCGCTGCCTGTATTTCGGTGAACGACGAGGTGATCCATGGGATCCCCGGCCCGAGAAAGCTCATGGAGGGAGACATAGTCTCCGTTGATACAGGAGCGTACATCGATGGCTATTACGGCGATTCCACAATGACCTTTGCCGTGGGTAAGATTTCCCCGGAGGCGGAGGCGCTTATGAAGTCCACCGAGGAGAGCCTTTATCTGGCTATCGACATGATAAAGCCGGGAGTAAGACTCGGAGATATCGGTGCGGCTATTCAGAAGTACAATGAGGACAACGGCTACTCCGTTGTGAGACAGTTCGTAGGTCACGGCGTCGGCAGGGACCTTCACGAGGATCCCGAGGTCCCGAATTTCGGCAAGACCGGTCACGGAATAAGGCTTCAGCCGGGAATGGTCATCGCTATCGAACCGATGATAAATGCGGGAACGGAAGATGTTATGACTATGAGCAATCACTGGACTGTCAAAACAAAGGACGGTAAGCTTTCTGCCCACTTCGAGCATACAATCGCTGTTACGCAGGACGGCTGCGTAATACTTACAAAGCCGTGACGGAGGACAGCGTTGTGAATATAGTTATCGGTACGCCGGTCAGGGCAACGGCAGGGCGTGACAAAGGCTCCTATTTTGTTGCTGTGGGAGCTCACGACGGTTTTGTATACATTGCGGACGGCAGGCACAGAAAGCTGGAAAAGCCGAAGCGCAAGAATATAAAGCACATTTCACCTGTAGGTTCGCCTGTCTCCGTAGACGGACTGACAAATAAAAAGTTAAGACGGCTGGTAAATGAGTACATGACCCACACTGATTTGCAGCAGACCGATACCTTTGATAATGGGGAGGTTTTTTAATGTCAAAAGAAGATGTACTTGAGGTTGAAGGTACAGTTGTAGAGGCTCTGCCCAACGCAACATTCCAAGTCGAACTGACAAACGGCCATAAAATTCTTGCTCATATTTCGGGTAAGCTTCGTATGAATTATATTCGTATCGTACCCGGAGATAAGGTCACGGTCGAGATGTCGCCTTACGACTTGACAAAGGGAAGAATAACCTGGAGAGCAAAGTGATCCGCTTTGCTTAATAGAAGTTAGGAACCGTTGGGTTCCTGTGTAATCAAAGGAGGTATTTCAATGAAAGTAAGACCTTCAGTTAAACCGATCTGCGAAAAGTGCAAGGTTATCAAGAGAAAGGGCAAGATCATGGTGATCTGCCAGAACCCTAAGCACAAGCAGCGTCAGGGCTAACAAACCAATAATGGAGGTGCAGCTAAATAATGGCTCGTATTGCTGGTATAGACCTGCCTAGAGATAAGAGAATCGAGATCGCTCTTACTTATGTTTACGGCATCGGTCAGAAAACTGCTACTAAGATTCTCGCCGAGACAGGCGTAAATCCTGACACGAGAGTTAAGGATATGAACGAGGACGACGTAGCTAAATTGCGTGAATATATCGATCATAATCTTACTGTAGAGGGCGATCTCAGAAGAACGGTCGCACTTAACATCAAGAGACTGACAGAAATCGGTTGTTATCGTGGTATCCGTCACCGTAAGGGACTTCCCGTACGCGGACAGAGAACCAAGACGAATGCAAGAACCCGCAAGGGTCCTGTAAAGACAATCGCAAATAAGAAGAAGTAAGGAGGATGTGAACAATGGCTCAGGCTAAGAAAAAGACTACGGTTCGCCGCCGTCGTGAAAGAAAAAACATTGAACAGGGACAGGTTCATATCCAGTCTACCTTCAACAACACTATCGTAACGATCACTGATATGCAGGGCAATGCAATTTCATGGGCTTCCGCCGGCGGACTCGGCTTCAGAGGCTCCAAGAAATCTACTCCCTTCGCAGCTCAGACAGCAGCCGAGACAGCGGCAAGAGCGGCTAAGGAGCATGGCCTTAAGGTTGTTGAGGTCTATGTAAAGGGACCCGGCGCAGGACGTGAGGCAGCTATCAGAGCGCTTCAGTCTGAGGAGCTTGAGGTCAGACTTATCAAGGATGTAACTCCTATCCCTCACAACGGATGCCGTCCTCCCAAGAGAAGACGTGTCTAGTATATTACAATTTGAGTTTGCAGCTTAACTCAAAGTCGGGTAAGCAAAGCGAAGCTTTTCTAAGGCCCGATACTAAATTTGAAAACGGAGGTCATTTAAAATGGCAGTAAACAGAGAACCAATACTCAAGAGATGCAAATATCTCGGAATAAGCCCTATGGTAATGGGAGTTGCCAAGGAAACTAAGCGTGATCCCAACGCCAACAAGAGAAGAAAGGTTTCCGAGTACGGACTTCAGCTTAAGGAAAAGCAGAAGCTCAGATTCATCTACGGCGTGCTGGAAAAGCAGTTCCGTCACTATTTCGACATTGCACAGAAAATGGAGGGACAGGCAGGTACTAACCTTCTTACGATTCTTGAGTCGAGACTTGATAACATCGTATTCAGAATGGGTATGTCAATGACAAGACGTGAGGCTCGTCAGCTTGTTGTTCACGGTCACTTTGAGGTAAACGGCAAGAGAGTCGATATTCCTTCCTACAGAGTTAAGGTCGGCGATGTTATTTCTCTTAAGGAAAACAGCAAAAAGAGCGAGAAATTCAAGCAGATTATCGAGGCTACCGCCGGCAGGACTACTCCTACCTGGCTCGATGTAAACAAGGATAACCAGACAGCAAAGGTTATTCGTATGCCTGTTAAGGAAGACCTTGATTACGAGATCGAGGAACACCTTATCGTCGAGTTGTATTCTAAGTAATAAGTTGAGGGAGGTTCTCACGGGCTGTGCCGCTTCCGGTACAGCTGCGGGAGTCGCCTGAAATTATCCGACGAAGCAGAACGGTTAAATAAAATAGAACAATCGAGTTTGAAAACAGGAGGGTTTTAAATGCTTGAAAAGATAGAAAAGCCTAAAATCGAAACGCCCGAGCTCAAGAGCAACGGAACATACGGCAAGTTTATTCTGGAGCCTCTGGAGCGCGGCTATGGTATTACTCTCGGCAACAGCCTGAGACGTGTACTGCTCTCCTCTTTGCCGGGTGTCGCTGTAACGTCTGTAAAGATCGACGGCGTACACCACGAACTATCAACGATCCCCGGAGTTAAGGAAGACGTTACAGAGATCATCCTTAATCTTAAGGGCTTAACTGCAAAGCTTTACGGCGAGGGACCCAAGACCATCTACATTGAAGCCGAGGGCGAATGCGTAGTTACCGCAGGCGACATCAAGACAGACTCCGAGGTAGACATTCTCGTTCCCGATATGCACATTGCAACGCTGGGCGCAGGGGCAAAGCTTTATATGGAAATCACTATCGACAGAGGACGCGGATACGTCTCAGCCGAGAAGAACAAGTCCCTGATGCAGAATGCGCCCATCGGCGTAATAGCCGTAGACAGTATTTATTCGCCGGTACTCAAGGTAAACTATACGGTGGACAATACCCGTGTAGGACAGATTACCGATTATGACAAGCTCACGCTGGAGGTATGGACCGACGGTACTATCTCCGCAAAGGAAGCTGTTTCAATGGCAGCCAAACTCCTCAACGAGCATCTTAATCCCTTCGTTGATTTGTCCGAGGAGACAAACGTCGTAGAGATCATGGTTGAAAAGGACGACCAGGGTAAAGAAAAAATCCTTGAGATGACCATTGAGGAACTTGACTTATCCGTGCGTTCATTTAACTGTCTAAAGCGTGCAGGAATCAATACAGTCAATGATTTGATTGAAAAGTCAGCAGAAGAAATGATGAAGGTAAGAAACCTCGGCAAGAAGTCCTTCGACGAGGTAAAGGAAAAGCTTCATTCATTGGGCTATGAGCTTAATTCTGAGGACGATAATTAAAGTAAGGAGTGAAAATCTATGCCAGGCACAAGAAAGCTGGGAAGAACCAGTGACCAGAGAAAGGCAATGCTCAGAGCTATGGTAACTTATCTTCTCGAAAACGGTAAGATTGAAACAACTGTAACAAGAGCTAAGGAAGTAGCCGCTATGACCGAAAAGATGATTACTTTAGGCAAGGCGGGAGATCTCCATTCAAAGCGTCAGGTACTCGCTTATGTAACTAAGGAGTCTGTAGCAAAGAAGCTTTTTGATGATATTGCGCCTTCTTATGAGGGACGTAACGGCGGATACACAAAGATCGTAAAGATCGGACCCCGCCGCGGAGACGCTGCTGAAATGGCTATCATTCAGTTGGTTTGATAAATATGACTGCAAAGCGGACAGCTTTTAGGGCTGTCTGCTTTTTTTTGAAAAGTAAACGTTTGAAATGCTCCTGAGACGTTAACAAAGTATTGACTAATTCTTCATCAGGAGTTATAATTAATTTAGGATATTGCCGGCGGCGGCAGTTTCCTCAGATATTATTCAGGGGCGGACGTTTGATGAATAAAAATATAGATTTCCGATGTGTGGGGTGCGCTCTGCTGTGTACGCTGACTTTTTTTATTACATATTACGGCGGTATATTTTATAACCGCACGGTGAGCTTTGCGGCGGCTTCAGTCATAACCCTAATTCTGCTTGTGAGCAAAAGCTTTAACGAATGGGGTTCAAAAATACTTATATATGTGCTTACGGTCATGGTGCTGGTCGCCGTTTTCCAGACATACAGCCTTAACGAGTTTATCGCTGAAAAGCTAGGCTACAGTATCGGGAATTACTCCTGGGGAGAGCTGCTGGTGATCAGTAACTGTTTATGGTTTGCGATCGTTATGGGGGGGGCGCTTGTTTCCCTTACTGTTACGGCTGTTATTGTATACAGGCGGGAAAATGCCTGATCGTTTTTTGAAATTGAGATGTAATCGTTTTACCGCCGGGTAATACTATTGCAAAATCAAGCAAATTGATGTATAATATTATTGCATTGACGGACAGGTTCCGTATAAAGCTAATTAAAGAAAGGAAAATTGCTATGAAAAAAATACTTGCGATGACTGTTGCTCTTTGTATGAGCTGTCTTGTTTTTGCCGGCTGCGGAGACGGGTCTTCTTCTGAGGATCCCAAATCAAAGGCTGAAACGGCTTCATCAGGAACGGCTGCCGAAGGCGAGGATACTCCCGAGGAGTCCGCTGCACAGGGAGAAGAACAAGGCGGAACGGAGGACGACAGCCCTTCAGCTAAGCTGCTGGCTGAGTATCCCGTAAACGACGGGGCTTACGACGTTTCACAGGGGGCAACGGAAAATATGCTTGCCCGTGCCGTACTTAATAAGGGCGACACATCACGTCTTGCAGAAAAGATCGATCATGCCCTTAACAACCCCAAGGAGACTACCAAGATCTGTTTCCTGGGAGATTCCATTACCGCAGGCTCGGGAGCAAATTCCTCCACAAATCAGTATGTAAATCAGGTCAAGACATGGTGGGAGGAGAATATAAGCTTCTATGTTGACGTTACCAATGCTGGTATCGGCGCTACGGATTCGTATGCGGGCGTTCACAGAGCGCAGAGGGACTGCGTTTCACTGGGGGCGGATATTATTGTGATCGAATTTATCAACGATCTGGACGATGATTTTTACGCTTCCTGCATGGACAGCCTTGTAAGGATGTGCCTTGCACAGGAGAATAATCCTGCCGTTATTATTCTGGAGCCAAGCTGTGAGGGCGGTTCATCTCCGCAGAATGCTCATCTGAAGGTAGCGCAGGGCTACAATATTCCTATGATCTCCTATCATGACGCCGTTATCCCTGAGATCGACGCAGGAAATTTCACATGGGCGGACGTTTCACCCGATAACGTTCACCCCAACGACGCCGGTCACATCATTATGGCGCAGTGCATAACCGATATGTGGGGAAAGATCAAGGATAATATTGCAAACGAAGAAAAGGTATCCACGCCATTCGACGCTGCAACAGAGGCTCCTGCGGGCAACCCCTTTGAAAACGCTTCGCTCGGCGGCAGAGATACTCCCGACACGGTCAAAACCGTTGACGAGGGAACCTTTACCGAGGAAGCATCATTCCAGAAGTTCACAGGCGGCTGGGGAACCAAGGAGGGCGGAAGCGCTACCTTTGAAATAACCGCAAAGAATATCGGAATGCTTTATATGAAGGTCACCAGCGGCGAGCAGGGTACTCTTGCCGTAACGGTAGATGACGGAGATCCCGTTCTTATTGACGGAAACTTCCCCAACGGCTGGGGCAATTACGCTAAGGCTGATCCGATCTTTACTTCGGACGAAACGGCTACCCATACGGTAAAGGTTGAGGTCGTAGAGGGTGACGCTCAGGCGTTCCAGATCCTTAACTGGCTGATCTCATAACAGCTGCTGTTCAAGGCGGACGGAGAGATCCGTATAATTCAAACATTTCTGAAAGCGGGCGGATAAAATTTCCGTCCGCATTTTTTATACAGATACGTCCTGAATACGGGGAATTGTGCATTATGTATGGAATTTACGTTTTAAATTTGTGCGATTGGATATAGAATTATTTTCATTTTTTTGATATAATGATTATGTATTGACAATATGTACGGATCAACGCTTTTCTATTGGGAGATTTGTTATGAAATTATCATTTATAAGAAAAATATCCGCTGTGATCTGCGCAGCAGCAGTTTGCCTGACTACAGGCTGCTACCTTCTTCCCGACGAGGAAGAGGTCCTTGCTCCGCCTACGGTAAAGGCAAGCGACGTAAGCTATACTACAGTTACCGCAAAGAAAAAAGATCTGGAGAAGAAGATAGTCTCTACGGGTACCGTCACCGCCGAAAGGCAGTACGCTCTTGCTTATGAAAAGCAGAGCGGCGCTATTGAGAAGTTCTACGTCAGAGCCGGCGATGAGGTCAAAAAGGGAGACGTTATTTGCGATATAGATACATACGAGCTTAACTATCAGATCGAGGAAAAGCAGCTCAATCTGGAAAAGGCAAGGCTCAACGTAGATGTCATATACGAAAGCGGCGGCACTCAGGCGCAGATAGATTCCGCCTATGTGGACGTTCAGCTTATCGAGCGTGAGCTGGAAAAGCTGAAGGAGCAGAAGGAGGACGCAAGCCTTAGATCTCCTATAGACGGTATCGTTTCGTCGATCTCGGACGTCAGAGCCGGCGACAGCGTAAATCCGGGACAGACAATTGCCACCGTTATAGATACATCGGCGCTTTATATCGCCGTGCAGCCGGAGGATCTTACAGAGTTTGATATCGGAACGGCGCTTAAGATACGCATAAACGAGGATTATTACGACGGCGAGGTTTTTATGAACCCGAAGGAACTGGCAAAGTACCAGGACGAGAAGAAGGAGGATCATAACGACGTTGACGATACGGGCATAGATTATCAGGCGGATACGGTCTATGTGCGTTTTACCGATACTCCTCCCGCAGGTGCAGTGGGACAGCTTGCGGATATCGTACTTGTGCTGGATTCGGTATCGGACGCAATAGTTATTTCAAACAATCTTATAAAAAAGGTTGACGGCGAAACGGTGGTCTACGTTCTTAAGGACGGTGAGAAAACCGCAGTCACGGTAGAAGTGGGTCTTGAAACAGGCTCACAGTCGGAGATAAGATCCGGCATAAGCGAGGGCGATGAGCTGATATTGAAATAAGAAAGCGTTGCTGCGTTTAGATTCTGACCCTGTTTAGAAAGGAATAAGCCCCGGATGTTTACACTTTTATTCAGAAAAATGCGAAACACCAAATGGATGGTGTTGTGTCTTTTGATAGGTTTTATCATGGCGTCTGCGATGATGAGTACCATACCTATATATATGAACGCTTCATTACAAAGAATGCTGGTGAAGGATATGGAGGCTTTCCAGGAGGAATTTCAGATCTATCCGGGAGCCTATAATACGTCTTACAGCATAAAAAGCGGATCCTCTGCCGGTGAGCAGAAGAAGCTTGCAGAGGAATACATGGAAAAGGTCGACGGGAAGTTTGACGAAACGGGAATGCCCGGCAGCGGCAGCAAGAGGATACTGCTGGACGATCAGCTTTACTGTAGATCCCTTGCGGTGGAAGGCGAGTCTCCCGCAAGGCTTACTATAGGCGGAATGTCGGATATTGCCGAACACTCCGCTGTAACCTCGGGAAAAATGTTTCAGCCGGGAAAGAGAGCGGACGGAGTTTTTGAATGCGTAGCTACCGAGCGTTCGCTGAAAACCAACGGACTGGCTCTTGATACCGTTTATGAGATAGCAAACCTGTTTGACAGCTCGAGAACAGTCAAGATAGAGATCGTGGGAATGCTTGACGTCAAGGACGAGAACGACGCTTACTGGGCGGAGGGTATCGACGAGGAGTATACGGCAACGGTATTTACCGATTACGAAACTATGCTCAATGAAATGATACCTACCGGAGCTGTCAATGCCTGCGAAGCCAGATACAATTATTTTATCGACTACGCCAATATGGATATGAGCAGTCTTGACCGGATCTCGGAGCTTTTTACCAAGCAGAAAGCCTATTACAGCGACAACAAAATAGGCTTTTCCTTGCCTGCAAAAGACATTCTGGCGGAGTATGCGCAGCGTTCATCGCAGCTTACTTTGCTGCTGTGGCTGCTCCAGATACCTGTCATACTTATGATAATCTTTTATCTGTTCATGGTCTCACAGCTTAATGTGGAGCAGGAAAAAAACGAGATCGCAGTATTCAAGAGCAGAGGTGCGAGCGGCAGACAGATACTTGGGATATATGCGCTGGAATCGCTGGCTTTGGGCGTTGTGACGGCGGTCATAGGTCCCTTTGCGGGACTTGGTCTGTGCAAGATACTGGGAGCTTCCAACGGCTTTCTGGAATTTGTAAACAGAAAATCTCTGCCCGTTCACCTTACATTACAGGCGTTTGTTTATGCAGGAGCAGCGGTGCTTGTGTTTTTTGTGACCACTCTTGCGCCAATAGTTCCCGCATCGAAAACAACTATCGTTGAGCATAAGCAGTCCAAGGCGAGAAAGAAAAAGCACGCTTTATGGGAAAAGGTCGGCCTTGATCTTATCCTTACGGGCGGTTCTCTGGCGTGGCTGTATTATTACAAAAAGACTCAGCAGACGCTTATTTCCCAGGGAATAACAGATACAACCGCAACTGTGAACCCACTGATGTTCGTTTCCTCTACCGCCTTTATACTGGGTCTGGGGCTTTTCCTTATAAGGATCTATCCGCTGATAATAAGGATAATAAGCCGTATCGGAAGGCGTTTCTGGTCGCCAGCACAGTATGTTTCCCTTACCAATATAGGACGCTCGTCTACCGGACGGGAAAGATTTCTTATGCTGTTTCTGGTACTTACGGTGTCCCTTGGCGTGTTTTTTGCAAACACTGCCAGAGCATTGAACCGCAGTGCGGAGGAAACAGTCTCCTACGCCGTGGGCTGCGATGCAGTGCTGACGGAGGAATGGTACTCCAGTAAGACCGAGGAGGCTCAGAAGACAGTAGGACCTCAGTCGGGAGCGGGAGCAGGAGCAGCCGCAGCGGTACAGACCGAGGCGGAGTCCGCAGATGAGGAGGATACCAAAACGGTGGTGACCTATGTCGAGCCTGTTTTCGAGAGATATGAAAAGCTTGAAGGCGTAAAGGCTGCGGCAAAGGTACTGCGCCATGACGGAGTGACTCTCAGAAGCAATAAGATGAATGTTGTGAAAAAGAAGGCTTCCTCCGATGACGGAGACCGCCGCAGGGAGGATTATCTCGATCAGGATACTTCTTCTGGTTCTTCAAATACGGACAGCAACGTTCAGCTTATGGCTGTTCAGCCGGGAGAATTTTCAAAGGTGTGCTGGTTTGAGGAAAGGCTTCTGCCTGTGCATATAAACAATTATCTCAGCGCACTTGCCGAGTACACGCCCGGCGTTATCCTTTCGTCGTCGTTTAAGGATTACGGGCTGGAGCTGGGAGATACTGTGGAGTGCGAGTGGGGAGCCAACGATCCTTTCGAGGCGACGGTCCTGGCGTTTGTGGAATACTGGCCGGGTCTTAGTCCCTATGCGGAGGCAAAGGACGGTTCGTATATGGACTTTGCGGTGATGAATCTGGACTATGTGAACGTTCAGACCAGTATGGAGCCTTATCAGGTATGGTTCGATCTTGACGAGGGTACCGCTATACAGGACTTCTACGATTCTATTGACAGCTCCGACATAGAGACTACGGGAATAACAGCGGCAAGGCAGGAGATAATCGAGAAGAAGAACGATCCCATGCTCCAGGGAATGAACGGCGCTCTTACGCTGGGATTTATCACAATTATGATAATGTGCATAATCGGTTTCCTCATCTACTGGATACTGTCCATAAAAAGCAGGACGCTTCAATTCGGTATTTTAAGGGCAATGGGAATGAAATACAGAGAGATCATCGCCATGATAGTTTATGAGCAGATACTCGTTTCGGGAGTGGCGATATTTGCGGCGATATTCATAGGCGGCATTACCAGCGATCTGTTCGTTCCTCTTTTCCAGAGCATTTTCGACGCAAGCACTCAGGTACCTGAGTTTGCGGTCATTCCGGAGCGTTCGGATTATCTCAAGCTTTATGCCGTTATAGGCGTAATGCTGCTGTCGGCGTTCATCGTTCTCGGCAGGTTGATCGGAAAGATCAAGATCTCGCAGGCACTGAAGCTGGGCGAGGACTAAGGAAATATTGATCTGTGTACGGACGGACATTCTTATGCCCGTCCGTTTTCGCCGCTGCACGGAAATCAATTTTTAAAATACCGAACAAAAACTTTGTATATATTGTTATCCTTTCCCCGCCGTACGGCGGGGAAAGGATAACACAGACGACTGTATTCCTAACACAAATATGCTTTTTTAATATAGTTAAAATGCCAGTCTTTAAAATTGATCTCTGTGCCGCCATTGTTTTTCTCTTGCAATTTGCGGATAAATGTGTTATAATACTATTGTATTTCATGCGGGGAGGGATTTTTTTGGACAAGGAGCTTATGGATACTCTTTTGCAGGTGGTCGTCGGCTGTGCGGTCATCATGATCTTTATTGCGGCAGCGTGCCTTATCACTCCTAAGCTTGCTAAGCTGATAGAGAAAAAATACCCGCAGCTTAAGGACAGTCCCGAAAGGGTGGGGGAAAATGCGAAGGGACAAGATCCCGAGGACTATGAGGTAAAGGGCGTGTTCGAGCCGTCAAAGCTTGAAGACTTTGACCCTAATTATAAAATTTACAATAAAGATATTTATGGAGTTGATTTCAGACATGGCAAAAAAGAACGCAAAAATGGTTGACGCTATCACTTCGATGGACGAGGATTTCGCAAAATGGTACACGGATATATGCACGAAGGCGGAGCTTATCGCTTACACAAGTGTTAAAGGCTGCATGGTCATAAGACCCTACGGCTATGCTATATGGGAAAATATCCAGAAAAATCTTGACGAACGCTTTAAGGCGCTGGGTCATGAAAACGTATGTATGCCTATGTTTATTCCCGAAAGCCTGCTGCAAAAGGAAAAGGATCACGTTGAAGGCTTTGCTCCCGAGGTCGCATGGGTAACTCACGGCGGAAGCGAAAAGCTGGAGGACAGGCTGTGCGTAAGACCTACCTCAGAAACGCTTTTCTGTGAGCATTACGCTAATATCGTACATTCCTACAGAGATCTTCCGAAGCTGTACAATCAGTGGGTATCTGTTGTAAGGTGGGAAAAGACTACAAGACCTTTCCTGCGTTCGAGAGAATTTCTCTGGCAGGAGGGACATACCATACATGAAACTGCGCAGGAGGCTATAGACGAGACGGAGAGAATGCTTGACTGCTATGCGGATTTCTGTCAGCGTGATCTGGCTATCCCCGTAGTAAAGGGCAGAAAGACTGACAGCGACAAGTTTGCCGGCGCTGAGGCTACCTATGCTATCGAGGCGCTTATGCACGACGGCAAAGCTCTTCAGGCGGGAACCTCCCATTATTTCGGAGACGGCTTTGCAAAGGCTTTCAACATACAGTTCACCGGCAGAGACAATAAGCTTGCATATCCTCACCAGACCTCGTGGGGAGTTACCACAAGGCTTATCGGTGCGATAATCATGACTCACGGCGATGACAACGGTCTTGTTCTTCCTCCTGCGGTCGCTCCTATACAAGCGGTCATAGTTCCTGTTCAGCAGTTTAAGGAGGGTGTACTTGATAAGGCCAAGGAGCTTTACGATACTCTCAAAGCGGCAGGTATAAGAGTCAAGCTTGACGACAGCGAGCAGTCCCCCGGCTGGAAGTTTGCCGAATATGAAATGAAGGGCGTTCCGGTCAGGATCGAGATAGGTCCTAAGGATATAGAAAACGATCAGTGTGTTATTGTCACAAGGCACAACAGGGAAAAAACCTTCACCGGAATTTCTCAGCTGACTGAAACGGTGCAGAAAAAGCTTGAAGAGGTCAGAGACGGCATTTACGCAAAGGCGCTTGAAAACAGGGAGAATAAGACCTATCGCTGCGTAACTATGGAGGAAATAACCGCAGCGCTCAACGAAAAGGGCGACGGCTTTGTAAAGGCAATGTGGTGCGGCGATGAGGCTTGCGAGGACAAGGTAAAGGAGATCACCGGCGTAGGCTCGAGGTGCATACCTTTTGAGCAGGAAAATCTCAGCGACGTATGCGTATGCTGCGGAAAACCCGCCAAGAAAATGGTTCTCTGGGGCAAGGCTTACTGATCCGGTCCAGCATTTTTTGGATTACGGATTTAATTATGGAAATATTGTTTAACATATCTCTCCCTGTCGAAGGCGGGGAGAGATACGCTTAAATACGGTTGTGAGAAACGGTGAATTTTAAAACAGCGATTTGATCAGTACTTTCTTATATGATAAGCTTACGGGGAAACGCAGGTTATGTTTCCTGGATTTTTTAGACAATGCTTGATATAGGTGTGCTTTATTCATAAAAGTACATATGCCATATAAATTTATATATATCATAAAAATCCCGAAAAAACCTCTTGACAATCATTTCCCAAAGTGATATAATAATAAAGCTGAGTTAAGACCATGTGAAAGCGGTCTTGCCGACAATATGATATATGCGGCAGTGCTGGAATAGGCAGACAGGCACGTTTGAGGGGCGTGTGTCCTTGACGTACGGGTTCAAGTCCCGTTTGCCGCACCAATAAGAAAAATCCCGAAATTATGATGTTTCGGGGTTTTATTTTTGCCCTGTTGGGATTTACATTTTTTACTACGACACCCGTATTGCTGTAACCAGATCATGCATTTACTCGTTTAATATTTTATAAACATTCTTGACTTTGTGGAGCTTGTCAGGTAAAATAAATAATATAGATCGGAATTTAATTGAGGTGCAAATATCATGGATAAAAAAGTCAAATGGATATTTTTTGATGTTGGAACAACGCTTGTTGACGAGACGGAGGCATATGATCATCGTATTAGGGATATGATCGTCGGCACGAACATCACGTTTGAGCAGTTTCAGGAAAAGAGACGATTTTTTGCCAAACAGAATCTGAAAGGAGATCTGGAGGCGATCGAGTATTTCGGATTGACGAAGACACCTTGGCATAAAGAAGATGAAATTCCATATCCAGATGCCGAAGATGTATTGCAGTATCTATTCGGTAAAGGATATAAGATCGGAGTTATTGCCAATCAATCGGCGGGTACTGCCAAACGGCTCAAAGGGTGGGGACTTCTGAAATACATAGATGTTGTTGCGGCATCTGCTGAACTCGGAGTTGCAAAACCCAATAGGGGTATTTTCGATAAAGCATTTGAAATAGCCGGGTGTACGGCACAGGAAGCCGTAATGGTCGGGGACAGACTTGACAATGATATCAGCCCTGCAAAGGAGCTGGGAATGAAGACCGTATGGATCAGACAGGGCTTTGCAATTTATCAGAATCCTCAAAGAACTGAAGAACAGCCAGATTACATTGTAGATGATCTTTCAGAATTAAAAGAAATATTTTAAGGCAATACCGCACAACCATTGTGTGTGTATTGCACAGTCAGATTTTTCGTCAGATTGCCTAAATTCGACGCAGGCATACTGATGTATGTCAAGGAGAATTTGGGTAATATGACGGAAAGATTTGCAGCGTTTGATCAAGCTCAAACGCCGCAAGACGTACACAAAGCCGCTAGGCGGTGGTTGTGCGGTGTTGCCTTAATAAACTAAATGACAACTTCCGATTTGACTCGCCGCTAACCACCGATTTTATATCAGCCGATAAAACACAAAGCATCTGTTTCCCGACAGCTGCTTTTGTAAGCTTTACACCCGAAATTTTACAAAACAAAGGCTTTTCAGATCGGATTTTCGTGTAAAACGTAAAAAATTCTTTTTACCCTCTTGACAAACTTACCCGATCCATGGTAATATATACATTAGTTAGTAGTCGCTAACTCTATGCGGCTGCTTTCTTTTGAGGACTTGGTTAGCTCTTGCTAACTAAGCTTATTGTAATTGAAAATGAGGATGATATGATGAAAAATGCAGAAAAAAGTTTTTTGGAGATCGCAGACTTGAAAAAAGCGTTCGGCAGCGGAGATACCCGTCAGGAGGTACTCAGAGGTCTGAGCTTTTCTGTAGAAAAGGGAGAATTCTGCGTGCTGCTGGGTCCCTCCGGTTCGGGAAAATCCACGCTGCTCAACATCATAGGAGGCATTGACAGCGCCGATTCCGGATATATCTCTATTAACGGCGACAAATTGGAGGATCTGGGTGAAAAGCGGCTGACCCAATACCGCCGCAAGCATCTTGGCTATGTTTTTCAGCTTTATAATCTTATCGGTAATTTGAATGTAAGGGAAAACATCGAGGTAGGTGCCTACCTCTCTGACGACCCGCTGGACATTGATGAGCTTTTACATACGCTGGGGCTTTATGAGCATCAGTATAAGCTGCCAAATCAGCTTTCCGGCGGACAGCAGCAGCGTGTTTCTATCGGCAGGGCGATCGTCAAGAATCCCGATATACTGCTCTGTGACGAGCCTACCGGCGCTCTGGACTATACGACCTCCAAGGAGATACTGAAGCTGATCGGGGATATCAATGAAAAATACAAGAGTACGGTCATAATGGTAACGCATAATGAAGCTATCAAGGGTATGGCGGATCATATCGTCAAGCTGCGTGACGGCAAGGTCCGGCGGAACGAGCATAACGATCACAAAATTCCCGCCGCCGAGCTGGAATGGTAAGGAGCGGGACAAATATGAAAAAGAAAATTCGTGATCCTCTTGTGAAGCGTATTCCCAGAGAGCTGCTGGGCGACTGGCGGAAATACCTGATCGTCAGCCTGTTTCTGATCCTTGTCATAGGATTTGTGTCCGGTATGTATGTTGCAAACGAAAGCATGGTGACGGCGGCAAATACGGGCAAAGAGAAATACAAGCTGGAGGATGGTCACTTTGAGCTGACGGAAAAGGCTGATGACGCTTTGCTTTCTGCTGTCTGCTCGGGAGAAAAAGCGGATATCAAGGCTTTCTATACCGACGAGGCAAGGTCGGAGCTGGATGAAAAATTTGAAGAGGAATTTAAAGGGGAGTTCGTCAGAGAATTTGATGCACAGTTTGCCGATGAATTTGACACGACCTTTGAGTCTCAGATAAGAGAGAGCCTGGCATCGCAGGGGCTTAAGGAGAAGGAGATCGCCTCCATGCTTCCGGAGGCAGTCAAACAAGCGAAGCAAAGCGGAGATTATCAGATAGCCTATGACGAGGCGTATAACGAAGCGTATCCAAAAGCCTATGATGAGGCATACCGGACGGCGTATGATGAGGCATGGCAGGAGATCCTGACTGAGATCGACGAAAAGTATGCCGAAGCCCAGGAAAAATACAAATTGGACGATCCGGATTTTAAGCCTGTTCCGGTAGATGTTTATGAGAATTTTTATCGTAACGAGAAGGAGGATAACAATAACGACGGCAAAGCGGACGGAACGGTTCGTGTCTTTGCGAAAACCGATGATATCAACTTAGCCTGCCTTATGGACGGACGTTTTCCCGAGGCGGATAACGAGATAGCCATTGACCGTATGCACGCAGATAATGCGGGCGTAAAGGTGGGAGACAGCGTTACCGTAGGCTCGGAGAGCTTCAACGTCGTCGGACTCATCGCCTATGTCAACTATTCCACTCTGCACGAAAAAAACACGGATTTTATGTTCGATGCGCTGAAATTCAATGTGGCAATGGTAACTGAGGACGGCTTTGACCGTCTTGAAAGCACCGTTCACTACGTCTACGCATGGAATTACAAAAACGAAGCGGCGGATGAAAACGCAGAAAAGAAGCTTGCTGACAATTTCCTCCCTGCGCTTCTGACCCAGACAGTTGTTTACGGAAACGAGCTGACGGATTATCTTCCCGTGTACGCCAATCAGGCTGTCCATTTTGCGGCTGACGATATGGGCGGAGACATGGCGATAGGCGGTGTGATCCTAGACATTCTGATCGTTATTATAGCCTTTATTTTCGCAGTGACCATAAGCAATACGATCACAAAGGAATCAAAGACCATCGGAACGCTGCGTGCCTCCGGTTACACCAAGGGGGAGCTTATCAGGCATTATCTTATGATGCCCGTGATCGTCACGCTGTTTGCAGCTGCTGCGGGTAACGTTCTGGGCTATACCGTTTTCAAAAATGTTGTGGTCTCGATGTACTACAACAGCTACAGTCTGCCTGCTTACGAAACAATATGGAATCCCGACGCATTTATTAAAACCACGCTGATCCCGCTGGCGCTGATGTTCCTTGTCAATCTGGCGATCATCGTAAAAAAAATGCAGCATACGCCGCTGGAATTCCTGCGGGGCGATCTGAAAAAGAGCAAACGGAAAAAAGTCGTGCGTCTGCCTGAGTGGAAATTCTTCAGTCGGTTCCGTATGCGCATAATCCTCCAGAATATCCCGAATTATCTCATTTTGTTTTTCGGCATCTTTTTCATCATGATAATGCTGTCGATGGCGGTAGGAATGCCTAACACGCTTGACTATTACAAGGAAAACGCCGCCGACAAAATGTTTGCAAGGTATCAGTATGTGCTCAGATCATGGGAGGACGAGGACGGCAACGCTGTTATCACGGAATGCGACGGCGCCGAGCCGTTCTGTATGAGCTCCCTGCAAAGAAAGAGCGAAACCTTCAGTGAGGAGATCTCCGTTTACGGAATTTCAGAGAACAGCAGATATCTGAGCATTGATGACTTAAATTCTCTGGACGAGGACGAGGTCTACATCTCGGATTCATTCAGAGACAAGTACAGCGTTTCGGTGGGAGATACCGTTACTCTGGAGGAGAAATATGAAAACAAGCGGTATCGCTTCAAGGTCGCCGGATTCTATGAAAAGTCCATGAGCATTTCGGTATTCATGCCGATTGGAAATTTCCGCACTGCTTTTGATTTAGAGAAAGATGAGTTCAGCGGATATCTGTCAGACAAGGAGATAACGGATATTGACGAAGAAAATATTGCTACTGTGATCACCGAGCGGGATATCACAAAGATGTGCGATCAGCTTGACCATTCTATGGGCTCGTATATGCAGTATTTTCAGGTGCTGTGTATTCTCCTGTCGGCGGTGATGATCTATCTGCTCACCAAGATCATCATTGAGAAAAACGCAAACGCCATCTCAATGACGAAGATCCTAGGCTACGAAAACCGTGAGATCGCAGATCTGTATCTGAGATCCACCACAATGATTTTGATTATCGAGGACGCCGTCACCGTTGTACTCGGCTCGTTTGTTATGAAAAAGGCATGGACGGTGGTTATGTCGGAATACAGCGGGTGGTTCACCTTTCAGATAAGCCCGGTGGGATATGCGAAAATGTTCCTGTTCGTTCTGATCGGCTATCTCGTCGTAATGGCGTTTGATTTCGCACGGATCAAGAAAATTCCCATGGATGAAGCGCTGAAAAACGCAGAATAAACATCTGAACATACAAAACAAGACCGTATCCCGATCATGATCTTATCGGGACACGGTCTTTATATTGTCCGACTTTGTAAGTATTTCCGGTATCGCTTTGCGGCGCTGTCTATACATATACCGAGTCTATTTTGGAGATTTTTTTGCTTTTTTCTTTACCTTTCTCTCCGGCAGCTCGTCGTACATTTCAGTAAACAGCCTGCACAGAAATTCACTGTCGTCTAGGTCGTCAACCATGAGCATCTGTTTTGCTCCCTCGTAGGGTGTTTCAAGATGAGCCTCCGGCATAAGGGCTGCCGCTGACGGCACAGGCTTTACAAGAAGTCTGTTGTCGTATATTCCTCCGACGATCTTATCACGGTAATAAATAATATATTCGCCCATCATCGCCCGGTAGCTTACGCCCTCCAGACCCGAAAGCCGTTCCAGCACAAAATTAAGATATTCCTTGCTTGAAGCCACATTTTCACCTCCTAGTATTCGTATCTGCTTCCGCCGATAAACTCCCTTGCAAGAGAATCATCGGTAACTGCGTCAAGGGAAACAGGCTCCGTCTCTCTCAGAAGGTCAAGCATAGGTACAAACTGGGAGAAATTCGGATAGACCGTGCTTACCCGTTCTAATTTTTCCAGAAGAAAACCCTTGTATATCGCAGGCTCATAAGGAAGAAATGTATCTATGGAAAATTCCGGCGAATCCTCGGCACGGTATTTGTAGGGCATGATATACCTGTTCTCGCCCCTTTCGACGTTTGCAAACATATCCAGCGTTTCGCTTACCGAGCGTCCACGGTATGTCTCGTCACGTATAAGTCTTCTCATCAGCCTGATAAGCGACGGGTGGACGAGCCTGCCGTCCGACAGCTCGATCCTGGTGCGGACGCTGACGTACATACAGCGGGCAAATTCTCCTGCCGCTCCTGTAACAAGCGGGTTGAGGGCGTGTATACCCTCAAAAACCACAATGTCGTCCTTTCCTCTTTTCAGGACAAATCCGTCGGAGGAGGTCTGACTTGCAAACTCGAAGCTCGGTACAGTCACCTCCCGGTAGGCGGAAATAAGCTCCATATGCCTGTTAAGCTTTGTAATGTCTATCCGCATGGGGGATTCGTAATCCGGCTGACCGTCCTCTCCGATCGCATGAGTAAACTGTCCTGCAGGGAGAAAGTAGTCGTCCATAGATATGGTATGGGTGTGGATGCCCATATTATCCAGCATTTCGTCTATTTTCAGCGCAGATGTGGTCTTGCCTGAGCCGGAAGGTCCCGCCAGCAGAATGATAGGCTTTTCCTTGTGTTCGTCCGCTATTCTTTCAGCGGCTGCTTTAAGCTGTTTTTCATATTTTTCATTGCATTCTTCAACAAACAGACGCTGTTCAAGAAGCTTTTTGTTTATCGCATTTATGTGTATTTTTCTCATGCCGATGCTATTCCTTTCAGTTTTCCCATTTTGCGCAAAGATTGTTTATAGTGTCAGTCAGCCTTGCAAGATCCTTGTTTGTAAGACCCTTGCTCGCCCTGACAATGGCGCTCAGCCTGTCGAGGGAAGCGCACAGACGCTGATATCCCACAGATACCGAGCCGCCCGTTTTTACTGCGGCAACAGGCTGTACGTTGACAAATTCTCCTGTAGCAAGATCGCAGTATGCGCCGCTGTACGGAGCGAATGCGTTTATCCCCATATTGCGCAGATGCTCCTTGTACTGCTCCGCAGTTTCAGACTCGCCGTGGTTCACAAATACCTTTGAGGGGCTTTCTATGCTCTTTATCCACCTGTCAAGACCGTCAATATCCGCATGACCGCTTATTCCGGGAAGTACGGCGATCTGCGCCGCAACGTTTATCTCCTCGCCGAAAAGCTTTACCGTCTTAGCGCCCTCCACAAGACTGCGCCCCAGGGTGTTAAGCGCCTGATAGCCTACGAAAAGTATAATGTTCTCCTTTTTCCAAAGGCTGTGCTTGAGATGATGCTTTATCCTTCCCGCCTCGCACATTCCGCTGGCGGAAATGATTATCTTCGGTCTGTCGTCGAAATTTATTGCCTTTGATTCGTCGCTCGTTACTGCTATATTCAGATTTGAAAAGATTATAGGGTTTATTCCCTTTGAAACGAAGCTCATAGCCTCATCGTCGAAGCAGGAGCTTTTATTTTCAATAAAGACTCTTGTGGCTTCTATCGCCAGCGGAGAATCCACATAAACAGGAAAATCCCCGTGAGCCTTTACAAGACCCTCAGCCTTTATCTGACGTATAAAGTAAAGCAGCTCCTGAGTTCTTCCCACCGCAAATGAGGGTATTACAACGCTTCCTCCTCTGTCAAAGGCGGTCTGTATCAGCTGTGCAAGGTGCTGAACATAATTTTCTACCTTCTGATGCTTTTTGTTGCCGTAGGTCGATTCCATAATAACATAGTCGGCGCTGTGGATATATTGGGGATCTCTTATGAGCGGCTGATCCACATTGCCGATATCCCCCGAGAATACCAGCTTTTTGCTTATATCCCCTTCCGTTATCCATATCTCTATACTTGCGGAGCCGAGAAGATGTCCCGCATCGGTAAAGCGTATTTTTATCCCGTCCGAAACGGTTATCTCACTGCCGTAGGGGTGTGGACAGAGCTTTGAGATCGCACCCTCGGCGTCTGCCATAGTGTAAAGCGGCTCGACCTCTCCCATGCCCTTTCTTCTGCCCTTTCTGCTTCGCCATTCTGCTTCAAATTCCTGAATATGCGCAGAGTCTCTGAGCATTATTGAGCATAGATTGCAGGTAGCTTCAGTAGCGTGGATCTCTCCCGAAAAACCGCCCGCATACAAAAGCGGCAGCAGACCCGAATGATCTATATGGGCGTGAGTAAGCAGAACAAAGTCAACTCCCGACGGCGGACAGGGTACCTTGGCGTTTTCGTAATAATCCACGCCCTGCTCCATTCCGAAGTCCACAAGGAACTTTTTTCCGCAAGCTTCTATATATGTGCAGCTGCCTGTTACCTCGTGCGCCGCACCGATAAATGTCATTTTCACATTAAAACCTCCCTGTATGAAATTTCAGACGCTTATTCAGTGTATTTTCAACAATAGTATAGCACATTACAGCGTAAATTTCAAGCAGAATGATGAAAAATCTATGCAAAAATATATTCACACACCGGTGATGAATTGTTCTCACTTTAATGATAATATAATATGGTCAACTTTAAAGACTATATGGCGAAATTTCTGAAAAAGGACTGATTTTATGAGAGATCTGACCAAGGGCAGCATTTTCAGGCTTATCATATTATTTGCTCTGCCGCTGCTGCTGGGAAATCTGTTTCAGCTTTTATATAACTTATCCGATACGAGAATAGTAGGACAGTTTATCGGCAGGGACGCTATAGCCGCAGTGGGTGCGACCTCCTCGCTGAACACGGTGATAGTCGGCTTTTTAAACGGGCTTACAAGCGGCTTTGCGCTGGTAACGGCGAGGTTTTTCGGCGCAAAGGATCTTCCGGCTGTGAGAAGATCCATCGCCCACTGTCTTATACTGGGCATCGGAACTGCGGCTGTGCTGACGGCGGCAAGCCTTATAATGCTTGATCCGCTGCTCAGGGCGCTGAACACGCCCGACAGTATCTTCCCGCAGGCGAAGGCTTATATAAGCGTTATTCTGGGAGGAATGGTGATCTCCATGCTGTATAATGTCTGCGCAGCCTGCCTTAGAGCCGTGGGAGACACCGTTTCACCGCTGATATTCCTGATCATCGCCGCAGTCACCAACATCGGACTCGACCTGCTTTTCATACTTGTGTTTAAGACAGGCGTTGAGGGTGCAGCTTATGCTACGCTTATAGCACAGGGACTGTCGGTGGCATTGTGCGTTATCTACATTTTCAGGAGACACCGTATTCTTGTTCCCTCAAGGGCGGATTTTGTTCTTGACGGAAAGCTTGCGGGGGATATGTACGCTTCGGGAACATCTATGGGGTTGATGATATCCCTTGTGGGAATAGGCTCCCTTATTATGCAGGGCGCGATAAATATTTTCGGAGAACAGATAATAGTCGCCCATACTGCCGCAAGAAAGCTTTCGGAAATGTATATGCTTACCATTTCCGTGCTGGGAGCTGCTTCGGCAAATATCTCCGGGCAGAATTACGGCGCAGGGGATATTTCAAGGGTGAAGGAATGCGTGATAAAGGCTACGCTTATCACATGGATATGGTCTGCGGCGGTGGTAGCAGTCACATGGCTGTTTACTCCGCAGCTGACAAGACTTGTCACGGGACTTAACGATACGGCGGTAATTTCCACCGTGACCCGTTATATGAAATTCAATACCGTATGCTATTTTATTCTGGGAATAGTGATTGTGTTCCGCAATTCCCTTCAGGGGATAGGCTCAAAGATCGCTCCCATTGTGTCCAGTCTGGTAGAGCTTGCGGGAAAGTTCGCCGTGGCGTGGTATCTTGCCCCGAAAATGGGGTATGACGGAATAATAATATCCGAACCCGTGGTATGGGCAGGCATGGCTGTAGTGCTGGGCGTAAGCTTTTTTACCAACAGATCTGTGAGGTCGGAGAAAATATACTGTCCGCCCGACGCCATGAAAAAAACGGCTGGTTAGCCGCTGCACTGAAACCGATTTTCAAGATAACGAACAAAAACTTTGTATATATTTGTTGTCCTTTCCCCGCCGTACGGCGGGGAAAGGACAACTCGGGTTTCATCTTTAAAAATGATTTCCGTGTTAGCTGCCGCATTTACCCTTGCAAATTCTGTCGGTATGTGATATAATATTGGTGATATTATAAAAATACACCTGAAAGGACTTTACATATGCTGATGAATTCGCTTTGCGCACTGGCGCTGGGCTTTGTGCTGGATATGCTGCTGGGGGACCCGGCGGGGGGGCTGTATCCTCTGACGCTTATAAAAAAACTGGTGAAAGCCCTTGAAAATACTTTGAGAAAGGCGTATGCTGATTCCCCCGAGGCGCAGAACATGGCGGGGGTAATGCTTATCGTAATGACGCTTGTTATCTGTCTCGGGATCTCCGCAGGCATTTTGCTGGTATGCTATAAGCTTTCCGTTGTTGCGGGAATTATTGCGGAGGGTATACTCTGCTGGATCTCGATCTCGTCAAAATATATGCGGATATCGGTACGTGGGGTATTCCGGGCGGCAAGATCCGGAAACATCGTTTCCGCCCGCAGATATCTGAAAAAGATATCCTGCCGGGACGTGGACAGTCTGGATATGGACGAGGCTATGCGCTGCGCAGTGGAGAGCGCATCTGAAAACACCATAGACTGGATTATCGCTCCGATCTTCTGGATAGGTATTTTCGGGGGAATGGGCGGGATATTCTGCCGCTGCGTAAATATACTGGATAACACCGTGGGATATAAAACGGAGGAATACAGGCACTTCGGGAAATACCCTGCTGCGCTGGACGACGTCGTTATGTTTTTCCCCGCAAGGATCGCTGCTGCGCTTATGCGTCTTGATGTAAGCTTTCTTTCCCTTGACGGCAAAAATGCCCGCAGGATATACCGCCGTGACAGAAAGAAATCTCTGAGTCCCAATTCCGGCTGCACTCAGTCGGTATGTGCGGGAGCGTTGGGCATACAGCTTGGCTCCGACGAATATTACGGCGGACAGCTTGTACGCAGACCTGTTATCGGTATCCCTCAGAGACCTATCGAGCCGTCTGACGTATACTGGGCAAATCAGCTTTCCTGCGGCACTGCCGCATACGGGGTAGTCCTTTGCTTTATTATAAAAACGGCGATAAGCGTAGCGGTTGCGTTTATATAAAATAAATAGGGGCTAACAACAAAGACAGGCGTTAATAAAGATGCTTTCTATTTAAAATGCAATAGCTTTGATGTATGATTATTACTAAGATGAATCGGAATTTGCGTCTCGGTAACGTTAGCTTTGGCGGAACGATAAATAAACAATAATATACAGATGGGGAGACACAGTGTGAAAAAAAATTAAAAGGAAATCAATAGGAACTCACTTCTCTATGTGTGTTCAACCGTCATTTATTATTGGCACAAACAATGAGGACGGGTCATATAATTTTGCGCCGATTACTTGGGTCAGTGTTACAAGTGAGAAGGATAATGATTATTTATTGGTTATCAGTATGTTCGGAACAAAAAGAACAAGGCAAAATGTAATCAGAACAGGCATATTCAGTGTAAATTTGGTTAGCAGTGATATGCTTGAACTAATGGATTATTTCGGCACTCACCATGCAAAGGACGGAAAGAAGGATAAAATTCTTTACAACGTTTGCAGAGGCGAGATTTTAGATGTTCCTGTCCTTGATTCAAGTCGCTGGGTATATGAATGTGAGGTTGACAAATCTATTGAAACAGGATAATCAACCACTTTTTTCTGCAAAATAAGGAATATACAAGCAGATGAGCATTTTGTATGTCAGGATACTTTTGATATTGATCTTACAAAGCTTGACTCTGTAATTTATTCGGGTATGTACCATAGCATTGGAAAATTGTTGGGTAAAATAGGAGATTTAAGCGAGTGATCGAATATTAACAATAACCCCCGAAGCAGTTATAAATAATTGCTTCGGGGGTTAAGCTTTATGCCGTTGCGCCTTTTGCTTTTCTTACGCCTGCTGCCAGAGCCTTTTTTATCTGTCCCTTGTTTCTCGGGTATTTAGGCGGAGTAGCTGAAACCTTCCGTATCAGTATAAGCGTTCTGCCGTCGCCGTTGGGCAGAGCGTATTTTTTTACAAGCTCCACGCTGCCGCCGAGTTTTTTAATAATATCCTCCGCCGGGGAAAGCTCCTCCTCTCCGCCAGAGCCTTTAAGCGCAGCAAAAACTCCGCCTTTTTTTACAAAGGGCAGACAGTATTCGCAAAGCTCGGCAAGATTGGCGACCGCCCTTGCCGCCGCTGCGTCAAATTTTTCTCTGTATTCCGGAGCTTTTCCCAACTCCTCCGCTCTGCCGTGAATACATACTGCGTCAAGACCAAGACTGTCGGAAAGCAGCTTCTGGAAATTCACACGCTTGTTAAGGCTGTCAAGCAAGGTTATGCTTATGTCCCTGCGGAATATTTTCAGCGGGCATGAGGGAAATCCCGCCCCCGAGCCTATGTCTATCACCGATGCATTTTTCGGAAGCTCAAAAAAAGTAAAGGGATAAACGCTGTCAAGAAAGTGTTTTACCGTTATGCCCTCCGGGTCTGTGATAGCGGTAAGGTTTATTTTTTCATTCCATTCCGTCAGGATATCCGAATAACGGCTAAGCTCCGAATATTGCAGGGAGGACAGCTGTATTCCGCATTTTTCGAAAAGCTCCGCCGTCCCGGTCTGTGAAAGCATCATAAAAACGTTCTCCTTTTATAAGTCAGATATCGGTAATGTCCTGCGGAGCTTTTACGATATAGTCTGCGCCATATTCTCTGAACTCCGATTCGTTTCCGTAGCCGTAAAGGACGGCTATGCAGGGCAGACCGTTTTTTCTTGCGCCGATAATATCGTGCTTTCTGTCGCCCACCATGACAGCCCCCGACTTTATTTCCTCCAGTGACTTTCCCTGTGCGGTGAATTTTTCGAGCGCACAGGCGATCACATCGCTTTTTTCCGTGCGGGTACCGTCAAGCTCCGAGCCGGTAACGCTGTCGAAGTATTTAAGAAGGTCAAACCTTTCCAGTATCTTCAGCGAAAATACCTCCGGCTTTGAGGTCGCCACCGCAAGTTTAGCACCGTCGGCTCTGAGGATCTCCAGCAGCTCTGGGATACCGCTGTAAACCGAATTTTCAAACAGTCCCGTTTCGTTGTAGTATTCTCTGTACAGCTTTACGGCGTTTTCCGCCTTTTCATGGGAAAATCCCAGAAATGTCTCAAAGGATTCCCACAAGGGCGGACCTATGAATTTCAGCAGTGTTTCCTCTACGGGTATTTCGTCGCCGGAGCGTTTCAGCGAATATCTGACTGCGTTTATTATTCCCTTTCCTGAGTCGGTAAGAGTTCCGTCAAGATCGAAAAGATAGGTTTTATATTTCATTTCTTGATATGCCCTCCAGTATTTTCTGCACCATTTGCTCCGCCTGGCTGTAGGTGCTTAAATGTCCGCATTCAGCACGCAGCCTTGCGCTGCCAGGCAGACCCTTTAAGTACCACGAAACGTTTTTCCTCGCTTCCTTCATGCCCTGCACCTCTCCCTTGTACCTGCAAAGATAGCGGCAGTGGCGGAGCATGATCTCCATACGCTCCTCTATCGAAGGCTGAGGAAGCCTTTCGCCTGTTGTGAGAAATCGGTTTATCTCCCTGAATACCCACGGTCTGCCGTAAGAGCCTCTTGCAAGCATGACAAGATCGCAGCCTGTTTCCTCGTACATTTTCAGACAGCTTTCGCCGTCGGTAACATCGCCGTTCCCGAAAACAGGTATATTTACCGCCTGTTTTACCTGTCTGATTATATCCCTATCCGCTTTGCCGGAGTAAAACTGTGTTCTTGTCCTGCCGTGACAGGCAACGGCGGAAGCTCCCGCCTGCTCAGCCATTTTTGCAAAATCTACGGCGTTTATACTGTTTTCGTCCCAGCCTGCACGGAATTTCACCGTTACGGGACACTGCGCATTCCTAACGACCTCTTTAATGATCTCGGAAGCCGTCCCGGGGTCCTTCATAAGAGCGCAGCCTGAACCGTTCCCCACTATCTTAGGCACGGGACAGCCCATGTTTATGTCGATTATATCCGGACTATACTCGTTTAATTTATACGCCGCCTTGCCCATATAATAAGGCTCCTCTCCGAAAAGCTGAAGAGCGTAGGGACGTTCCTGCGGTTCTATCTCGCACAGCCTTGCGGTTTTCCTGTCGCCGAAGCACAGTCCCTTTGAGGATATCATTTCGCTGACAAGGTAAGCCGCTCCGAATTCCTTGCAGATAAGACGGTATGATTTATCCGCCACCGACGCCATGGGAGCCAGCGCTGCGGTTTTTTCTATCTTCACGTTTCCGATATTAATATGATCCATATGTCACCCTTGCTGATAGTATTTATATCATTATAGCATATTACGCAATATGTTGTCAAACTTTACCGACATCATTTCCTTTGTGCCGATCTACGCCGTCCTTTGCGGAATTAACGGCATAGATACCGGCGCACACCAGCAGCAGAGCGCATATCCCCGTTATCCCGAAGTCTTCTCCCTCTCCAAGAACGGCTGCGGAAATGATAACTCCGCACACCGGATTCATAAGACCGAACACCGATACCCTTGATACAGGGTGGTACTTGAGCAGCAGCGACCATATGGAATATGCTGCTGCGGAAACAAAGGCAAGATATAAAAGTACAGCGCCCGAGGATAAGGTGAGCCTTCCGAGACTGCCGCCGCAGACAGCGCCGAAGCCCCACATCAAGGCTCCGCCAAGCACAAACTGCCAGCCGCTGAGCAGTACGGGATCCTCGTCCCTTGAAAGCTTTTTCATAAGGGCGGAGGAAACGCCGCTGGATACTGCGCATAAAAAGATAAATCCGTCTCCGAAAAGATCGGGACGCTGTCCGCCAAGTCCGTTGAGATTTATAAGTATTATGCCGCTGAAGCCGATCGCACAGCCTGCCAGCTTTCTGGCAGTAAGCTTTTCAGTTCTGAATATCAGCGAAGCGATAAGCATTGCCGTAAAAACGTTTGCGGCAACGATGACGGCAGCCTTTACTCCCGTCGTGTGCGCCAGTCCGATGTAATAGAAAAAATATTGCAGCACCGTCTGAAAAAGACATATAATGCAGATCTTCGGCAGCGAGCTTTTCGCAGGCAACAAAAGCTTCCTTTCCGCCGCACTGCCTGTTATCAGCGCCATTATTCCTGCAATAAAAAAACGTATTCCCGCAAAGACCATTTGCGACTGCCAGTCTGACGGCTTAATATCAAAAAGCCGGTAGCCTGTTTTTACTCCGGCAAAAGCGCTTCCCCATAGCAGACAGCATATCATCGCCAGGGAGCATAAGCCGAAGCCTGTTTTTATAAATCGGGATAATTTCCCGCCCTTCTGACTTTTCAAGATCGGTATCACCCTCCGGATATTTATATACTGCGGAAAAACGGGCGGATCGAACGTCCGCCCGGGAAGCCTGTAACGTCGGAAACAAGCGTCCGTTTGCGATCACTTTTCTCCGAGAATAAGCTGATCGATAACTCTGTCGGTAGACTTTCCGTCGGTATAGGTGAAATTTTTCTTTATAAAGCCGTCCATCTTTTCAAATTCGTAATCCTTTTTGCGCAGGGCGGTCATCAGGTCGTCGAAATTATTGCATATCTTTCCGGGAACAAGATCCTCGTATGGCTCGAAAAAGTCCCTTGTCGCTTCGTAATATTTCTGGTCGAAGGCATAAAAAAGCATAGGCTTTCTCAGCAGGGAGGTCTCGTAAATGATTGAGCTGTAATCGGTGATAAGCACGTCGATAATGAACAGTATGTCGTTTACCTCCCTGTAATCGGAAGCGTCAATGATCCTGTCCTTGTACTGCTCGGGGATCTCCAGACGTCTTTTTACAAAGGGGTGCATTTTCACTATCAGCACGGAATTTGTTTCGCAGAGGAATTTTCCGAACTCGTTGAGATCTACCTTATCAAACGGAAAGTATGCGGAAAGCGCATTGTTTCCTCTGAAGGTAGGGGCGTAAAGATATACGGTATCGGCAGCTCTGCACTGAGGGAAAACCTCCAGCATGGCGGCTCTTGTTTTCTTTTTGTACTCCTCATCGAAGAAAATATCCGTTCTCGGTATACCTACCGGGTAGAACTTGCTTTCGTCTATGGCGAAGCCCTCGGCGTTGTGCAAGGCGGAATGATAAGAGCTTACCGGAACGTGTGTGTAGCACTTATGCACCCTTGTGTTGAATGCGGGCGCTCCCTGCTTTCCGAGACGTTCAAAGCCCACCGCCTTGAAAGCTCCGCAGGCGTGCCATACCTGAAGGATCTTCACGTCCTTGTCAAAATCCACTAGATAAATGTCCGGATAGTAGTCGTCAACCAGAATGATATCCGAAGTTGCAAGATAGTAAACGAATTTTATCATCTTCGGTATTGATTTTTTTTCGGTGATATTCGCTTTAAAGTCATATCGGAACTTAAAGCGCTTATCCAGTCCCCGCTCGATCATTCTGTCGCAGATGACCTTTTCATTGCCGCCGATCTCCGCTCGGGAGCCGCTTGTGAAAAGAATAATGTCGCCGTTTTTCTTGGCGAATTTCTTGAATACGTTAAAAGCCGTGCGGAACATCCAGATCTTAAGTCCGTACAGATCCCTGATGATAAGCTTTTTACGGTTTTCAAGGCTTTTTCTTATCCTCCTGAAAAGAGTCTGAGAGGGCTGGGGCGGCTTATAGGTAACGTTAAGACCGTACTCCAGCGTGTCGATATCCGTAACGGAAACGGCGTAGAAAAGATTGTTCGCTCCACGCCTTATTTTGAAATTCATAGGATTATCCGGGGAATCGTTCTCCTCCTGCTCAACAGCTCCCGATATGACCGCAGGAAATTCGTGAGTAAGGGTAACGTTGGAAAGGCACATACCGTCCTTGTCATAGGTTTTTTTGCACAAAGCCCCGCTCATGAGGATATAGTCGCATTTGTCCGAGGAGATCTCAGGCTTGTTCATACCCTTGTATTTTTCAAAAATACGGAGGCTGTAAAGTCCCGTTTCGATGGGAGCCTCGTTGTTTGCGCTCATCATATTCACCGTAAGATGAAAATGCTTGCCGTTCACATCAAAATGCTGGGCGTTGAATTTCAAAGCTCTGTCCTGAGTAACAAATCTTGCCCACAGGTTTTCCGTTTCCCCCTTTGAAAATCCCTCAAGCTCTCCCTCTATATGCAGTATCACACGCTTGTATTCTATCCTTGTAAGCAAGGCAAATTTTTTCTTTCTTCTCCTGAGATCGACCTCCGCTTGCTGTCTCTGAAGCTTGTATTGCTGATCGTCAAAATTATCCAAAATTTACACCTCTCCTCAGCCGAAGTTAATCAGCTGATAAAATTCTTTTTACTATCCTCTCTGTGGAACGCCCGTCGCAGGCGCTCATAAATCTTTTTCGGAAAGCCTTTACCTCCCGGCAGTCGGAGCTTTCCGCTTCCTTTATAAGCTCTGTAAGCTCTCCGCCGGTTTTTGCTGTCTTACCGGGAAGAAAGCTTTCGTCATAGCTGTAAAAAAAACCTCTGCTGTCATAGTATTCCTCAAGATCGAATGCGAAAAATATCATCGGTCTTTCCATAAGGGAAAACTCAAAAATAAGCGACGAGTAATCGGTTATGCATATATCCGCCGTGATAATCAGCTTTTCGATACCGGTATCCTCTGTAACGTCAAAGGCGAAATCTCTGCATTCATCGGGAATGTCGTATCTTTTCCGTACAAAGCCGTGCCGCTTGATAAGCAGAACATGATCTTCCCCGAAGCTTTCCTTAAGGGACGGGATATCCAGCATATTGGGAATATACGCCTTGTCAGCTTCCCCTCGGAAGGTAGGGGCATAAAGAATGATCTTCTTTCCTCTTGCGGCTGGACAGATCTTATAAATATGTCCAAACGCCCTTTCACGGCTGTCCGGCATGAAATAATAATCCGTTCTGGAGACCCCTACAGCCTGAACGCAGCTGCTTTTGCTGCTCAGCCCGAAGGCTTCCTTGTATGCGGGAATACATTCCGGCGAGCTTACTGTCACAAGGGTATAATTGGTGTGCGCAGGGAATTTGTCCTGCGCCTCCGCCGTTTCCCCGAAGGACTTGTCCGAGCAGCTTTTTCCCCACCTTTTGAAAGCTCCGCAGGCGTGCCAGGTCTGTATCAGCTTTGTTTCCTTCCGCAGCCTGAACGCCCCGAAAAGATTGCAGGTCTCGTTTAAAAGCACGCACCTTGCATTGCCTGTCATGGCGGCAAGCTTGGCGTACCTCCATAAATACCCGAACCCGCCGCTGTTGTTTCGGGCAAAAAAGACCGTCAGCTCCAGCTCGGGGACTTCTTTCAGCCTTTCGTAAATAAGCCTAAAGTTATCCGAAAGCTTATCTCCTCGTATCTCCGCAAAGATGATTTTATTTTTATCGACCCTCCGCAGACGTGAAATGCCGTATACTGCCGGGTATATGATCTTGAACGCCGCAAATTTTGCGGTGTTTTTTATAATTGATTTTATACTCATAGCTTTAAAATCACCTTAACTTCGGTAGGGCTGAATATAGCATTTGCATCTATTTTCTGATAATTAACAGCTTATTATCTCCCTTTTGAAATTCATAATCCGTTTTGACAGTTTGAACCGTATAGTCCTTTTTAAAGAAGCCTATTACATTATTGATAAGATCGGTCTTATTTGCGTCTAAATCTACGATCGGGAAAATTCTGATCTCTTTGCACACCCTGAGCATTTCCGACATTGCAGCAATATGAAAATCATACCCTAATGACGTATACATCAGCAGGAAATGGGAACTCAATCCAATGTCAAAGTGATCTTCCTCATAAGGCAGTCTGTTTGGCAGCTCGTGAAATACATAACGACCTTCTGCTTTGCCCTTTTCGTAATCGGACAGGAATTTTTTCATTGCGGACATACGGATATTTTCAAGTTCATCTAAACTTTTTATATTCTCCCAAACATAATTATCCATATTCTCACGCATTTGCTGCATTACTATAACTCTGACTTCCTCTATTCTTTTTTCTATATCTTCCTTTGAAAACTGATATATTGGGTCAAAGGAAATAACGCTGCCGTTTCTTTCCGTCATTTCATAATTAAAGCACGCAGGACCGTCTCCAAAGCCTGCAAATGTTTTTAACATATCTTCATCATCTAAACGAAACATCAGTTTATATTCTTCCAGAGTCCTGCCCCAAGGCACGACACTATCTAACTTGAATGCCATTTTGTTCCCTCCCTATTTTTTCAGCTTGTACGCCGCCTTTAAAATAGCAAGCTGAGTTTTGCTGTCCTTTAATTCGTTGTTCATTACCATTTCAAAGGCTTTGCTGAGAGGTATTTTTGTCACGTTAAGAAATTCTCCCTCGTCCAGATGCTGTTCTCCGAAGCTTAATCCTCTTGCAAGGTACATATGGATAATTTCGGTATCGTATGCCACTGTGGGATAGAGACAGCCTAAGTATTCAAAGCTTTCCGCCGTTGCGCCTATCTCCTCCTTAAGCTCCCTTATGCCGCACTCTCTGTGATCCTCGCCGAATTCAAGCTTACCTGCAGGTATCTCCATAAGCGCCGTGTGGAACGGGTATCTGAACTGCTCCACAAAATACACGTTTTCCTCCTCGTCCAGAGCGACTACGCATACGCCGCCGGGGTGCTTTATCCACTCTCTGCCCGCTTTGTAGCCGTTGTCAAGCTCCACCTCGTCTTTGTATAGCTTTACCACTTTGCCCTCGAATATCAGCTCGGAGCTTAAGGTCTTTTCATTCTGATACATATCTGTTCAACCTTTCTGCATACGGGGGCAACCATACGCTGATTGCCCCCGATACTATTTTTATAAGCTTAATTTTTCTTTTCGTCCTCATTAATGCCGCCGTCCGGGACTTCCTTCGGCTTGGAAGCTTTCTCCTCAGATGTGAGATCCTTTTTATCGTCGGGCAGGGGTTCGGTTTTCTCCTCCGCCGATTCCGGGTCGTTCTTTTTCTTGAAATGCCAGAATATCACATAGGCGAAGAATGAAACAAAGCCCGCCGCAGTTCCGTAAAGACCGTATTTCAGTCCCGGAGTTTCATAGCTGAAGCTTATCTCGCTTTCTCCTGCGGGACAAAGCACCGCCATAAAGCCGTAATCGACCTTTTCAATGTCTACCGGCTTGCCGTTTACTTCTGCACTCCAGCCGTCGTCATACGGTACGCTGAAGAACACAAGCTTGGGAGCTTCAAGATCTATCGCAGCGTCAAAGCCGTTGGTGTCATAGCTGAACGAATGACAGCTCTGAGCCTTTCTGTCGGCGCAGTTACGGTTGTATTCGTCCAGGGTGAAATCGGTGCCTGCAAAGTTGTAATAGTCGATGACCCCACGGTATTTTGCAGCCTGCCGGTTATCGAGAACAAGCGCTTTAAGGAGCATTTCCGTCTTTTCGACCTCCTGCGCATTTTTGATGTCCGCATCAACGCAGTAGTAGTCGAAAGCAAAGCCCATAGGGATATAATTTTCGTTTTCGTAAATATTGAAACCGTCCTGAGTATCCACATAGCTGAAGCTCTTGAGAGCGCCGCAGTTTACAGGAGTAGCAACAGGCGATGTGCCTTTTATCTGAGCCTCAGTAAGCTCGTTGAAATAATATTTTACCGAGAACAGGCTTCTGAGGGGATAAAGCTTCGTTTCCATTCGTGAAGCTACGTCTCTTGTCTGGTCGATAGCCTGATAGAAATCCATGATAGATGTGGATACCACGCTGTGGAAGCATCTCATAGAGGAAAGATCCCAGAACATACACCAGTTATCAACGTTTTCGGATGTATCAATACGATAGAAGCTATTGGTCTCGCTGTAATTCGGGGACGCAGCCTCCAGCTTATCCATATCTATGACCTCGTCGCCGTTTATGGCACGTTCAATATAATCGGTATTTTCATTACCCTGAGCAACTCCGTACAGCACAGACGAGGTGTTGCATATAATGCAGGCTGCCGCCGTCATTGCGCAGGCTACCTTCATATAGTCAAGCTTTTTCCGGTCAACAAAGTAGATAAGCGCACCAAGCATGACAAGCATAAGCATTGTCACTGCCGCCTGGATATAATAGAAATCCTTGTACTGAGGAACGTTTCCGTAGCTTACAACGCCGTTGTCGTTTGTGGGGAGAAGTCCCACGCCGATAAAGAACAGCGCAGCGGCAAGACACGGCATAAAGCCTTTCTTCAGATCGTCCCTGTTGTCGGAAAGCACCTTTGCGGTCATTGCGCACATAAGCAGGATAGGCATATAGAACCATCTTGCATAGTAGGAAGCGTTAAACAGCACAAAAGCGGAGTTGAGTATAGGTACGCACGCCATTATCCCGAAAACTATTATCGACCAGTACGCCCAGTTTTTCTTTCTTGTGCGCATATAGGCTATGACTCCCGCCATGGAGAACAGCGGCAGATATCCCGCCAGCGACGCCCACCTTGCGCTGTCCGAGCCGAGGATATTTATTCTCGCCGGCATATCTGAAAGCATAAAGAACGCCTGAATGATCCTTGGTATCCTCAGATTGTCGCCGTAGAAGATCAGATCCCTGCCGTAAAGTCTTTCGCTTACACGGAAGTTTGAAAGCACCCCGATGACGGAAGGCAGTATCATTACCGCCGCCATCATAACGCCGATAACAGCCTCCAGTATAAGCAGACCGAACTTCTTCATGTCGATCTTGAAGTCCTTGTCTATACACCGCAGGAAGAAGTAGATGACCAGGAAAACGCAGTCCCCTGCAAAGAA
This sequence comes from Ruminococcus sp., assembly GCA_017626015.1. Taxonomy (GTDB): domain Bacteria; phylum Bacillota; class Clostridia; order Oscillospirales; family Ruminococcaceae; genus Hominimerdicola. Next base: position 44,992 of record JAGAJO010000001.1, on the reverse strand, counting down.
GAAATAGCTGATATTCGCACAGATAGCTACCGCCAGAGCAAACGGTCCCTTTTTGTTGTCCTGCACAAGCATTTCAAAGCCCAGCAGCATCAGCGGGAAAAACGCCGTTGCGTCGTGGAAGTGGTTGAAAAATACGTTATATGTCTGGAAACCGGAAAAAGCGTAAAGAAGTCCGCCGATGTAAGCCGCACCGGTATTTTTGACAAAACGTCTTATATATGCGTATGCGCATATCGCAGCCACAGCGGTTTTCAGCGAGAGCAGCCACGGCATAAGGTATACTGTAGCTCCCTCCGGGAAAAGCGCCGTCAGCCAGAAAAACGGCGATCCCAGCAGATAAAACGAATAGGATCCGATAAAGCTGGAGCCAAGGTCGGTACCCCAGTCCCAGCCGAAGTTTCCGTTTTTGACCATTTCCTGAGCGTGCTCGTAGAACATGAGCTGCTGGGAATTGAAATCTCCGTAATACAGGAAAATACCTTTATTAAAGATCATCGAGGGAACAAAGCATATCATCATTCCCACAAAAGCTGTGATAAAAAGCAGCAGATATTTTTCCCTCTGCTTTTCAGCCGGCACAGCCGCACTGGATTTTTTAAACATCTTTACGTCCTCTTTCTTTCATGATATTATAGGTCATATATATAGTAAGTATAGCATATATCCGCTGCAAATGCAAGTTTTTTTATAAAAAAGAGTGCGCCGGCATTTATCCCGCATAATGCTGTTTGACAAGCCGGACTATAAGTGATATAATATATCTGTCTTATATTGACAGAGTATGATCGGAGGTGAGAATTATGTACAATATGCTTAATCCAGTATTTGTAAACGGGGGGGGGCATCAGGTTAAGTCGTTTGGCGATCCTGCACAAATTTCTTCTTTAAAAATATTATTATCAGGTAAACGGACATAGTGCGTTCAGGCGTACTGCGTCTTTTTTTATTCTATAATTTTATCTGGAGGAAGAAATATGAGCAAGAGGATCATGTGGCTTGACAGCCTTAAGGGCTTGGCTATCGTTCTGGTTGTAATGGGTCATGTTGCCGACGGATATCTGTCGGCGGGAACATTTCCCGAATATACAAAGGTATTTCAATATATTTATTCGTTTCTTTATTCTTTTCATATGCCGCTTTTCCTTGCGGTATCCGGTTATGTTTTTTATACTGCCTACTGCGCAAGGCTGCGGGAGAAGCAGGACAGATATGTAAGACAGCTCATCAATATCGGCTATATCTATATTATCTTCTCGGTATTGCAGTGTGTAATGAAAACCCTTGCCGCTGCAATGGTAAACAACAGCATAGGTCTGAAGGACTTCCTGCTTATACCCATTAAGCCGGTCTCGCCCTACTGGTATCTGTATTTTATGCTGTTTTACTATGTGATATTTCATACAGCGGAGAAGTACAAGGTCAGAGTGGGAATATGTCTTGCAGCAGCTTTCGCCGTAAGCATTGCGGCAAGCTGTCTGAAATTCGATATAGTTTTCCCCCTGCGGAGAATGATGCTGTACGTATGCTTTTTCTACATGGGAATATTCATTGCAAAAACAAAGGAGGCGGCAGAACCTCCGAAGGCTGTGACATACTCCTGCGGGGCAGTATGCGCAGCGGGCGTAGTGTTGGTTGCAGTATTTAACAAAAGCCTGCTTACCGTTCCGGCAATAGGAATAATCATCGCAGCGGCGGCTGTTATTCTGTTTATCAGGCTGTTCTCCTCCGTAAAGGCGCTGGGTGAAAACAGGCTGCTGGTATTTCTTGGCGGATATTCGCTGGAGATATACGTTATCCACTGCTATGTCACCGCAGCAGGCAGGGCGATACTTCCCAAGCTGGGGATATCAAACTTTGCTTTGAATTTCCTGCTGAATACGGTGATCGCCACCGTACTGCCGATACTGTGCGCTTACATACTTAAGAAGATCAGACTTCACGATCTTGTGTTCAGACCAACAGAGTTTTTCAAAAAGAAAGAAAAATCCGCATAGTCGGATATTTATTTTACATTTTGCGGTGGATCTCACTATGTACGAACGTATGTAGTGAGGTCCACTTTTTATAACGGGACTTCTTTGATAATTTTGTTTTTTGTATTGACAAAATTCCTCGGGTAGTGTAAAATAAGGTTAAAAAGGGGGAAAAGTTGTGAATAAAAAAATTATCACCGCATTTTTTACTGCGGTAATGGCTGCCGCCGCAGTCCTGCCTATGACGGGAAAAAACGGCGGGACGACGATAACTGCCGGCGCCGAGATCCAGTACGGAAGCTGGGGGGATTTCAAGTACAAAACAAATTATAATAACACCCTGGACATAACAGATTACACGGGAAGTGCGTCAAACATTTCCATACCTGCCGAGATCAACGGTATAAAGGTCACAGGCATTGGTTTATTGGCTTTCAAGGACTGCACGGCGGAAAGCATCACCATTCCGGACGGGGTAACTCTTATTTACGGATCCGCTTTTGAGAACTGCGACAATCTGAAAAGCATAAACATACCCGAAAGCGTTGCGCAGATAGCAAACCTTGTTTTCGCTGACTGCGACAGTCTTACGGAAATAACCGTTCCTGCATCGCTGACGGATATCGGAGACGGAGCGTTTTCGGACTGTGACAGTCTGAGATCCATAAAGGTTTCGGAGGACAATCCCGGATACTGCTCCGAAAACGGAATGCTTTTCAGTAAAGATAAGACCGTTCTGACGGCTGTCCCTGCCGGTATCACAGGCGGAATATCAGTTCCGTCAGGCGTAACTGCTCTGGGGAATTATGCCTTCTGCGGCTGTGAATTAAAGGGTGCAGCGCTGCCCGAAGGACTTCAGAGCATCGGAGACAACTGCTTTTCAGACTGCGAGCAGCTTATGGGGATAAATATACCCGACAGCGTTACATATATAGGCGAGGATGCTTTTTCTCGCTGTTTATCCATTTCGTCGGTGAAGATACCGAAGGGCGTGACGGCGATCGGAGATTATGCTTTTCGGCATTGCATAAGCCTGTCTCAGGTAAGCCTTCCCGCAGGATTGAAAAGCATAGGCGTAAGTGCGTTTTATAACTGCTATACTCTCAGCAGCGTAAATATTCCCATTGGCTTGACCGGGATCGGCGCCAGAGCTTTTTACGGCTGTACTGATCTTAAATCGGTAACTGTCCCCAAAACCGTTGAAAGTATAGGGAACTATGCTTTAGGCTACGATCTGTACGATAAGCTCTATGACAATTTCAGGATATACTGCTATACAGACACGGAGGGTCAAAGGTACGCAAGCTCCAACGGGATAGCTGTGAATATCCTGAAAACTTCGGTAACAGAATGTCAGATCACACTGTCCTCGTATTCTGAGTATTTCAGAGGAGAAAGGATAAAGCCTGCCGTAACTGTAAAGGATAACGGCAGAATACTTATCAAGGACGTCGATTATACCCTTTCGTATGAAAACAATCTTACTGCGGGAACTGCTTCGGTAGGGATAAAGGGCATGGGAAATTACAGCGGGACGATCGAAAAAAATTACCGCATACTTCCGAGAAATATCGCAAACTGCGATATAAGACTTTCTTCGTCAGAATATACCTTTAACGGCTCGAGGATAAAGCCGTCGGTCTCTGTGTACAGCGGTTCGGTAAAGCTTGACAGCGGAAATTATACGGTATCCTACTCCGACAATCTTTCCGCAGGAACAGGCAGGATCACTGTTAAAGGAAAAAATAATCTTACCGGTACCGCTGTAAAGACCTTCAGTATAAAGCCCCGCAGCGTTTACTCATGCACAGTTGCCCTCGGTGCGACTGAGCTTTACTTCAACGGTTCGAGGATAAAGCCATCGGTAAAGGTTTACTGCGGCGGTACGGAGATCTACGGCGCAAACTATAGCGTTTCCTATACGGACAATCTTTCTGCAGGAACGGGAAAGGTCACCGTAAAGGGAACAGGCAACCTTATCGGTACAAAGACTGTGACCTTTAAGATAAAGCCCCGAAATATCTCCAACTGCGATATAAAGCTTTCGCAGGATAAGTATTACTTCACGGGAGCAAGAATAAGACCTGAGATAAAGTCGGTAAATATCGGAAATAAAACCGTTTACAGCGGAAACTATAAGGCTGTATCCTATGCCGGCAATCTTGCCGCAGGCACGGGAACAGTCGTGATTGAGGGAACGGGCAACCTTTCAGGCAGGGTAACAAAAACCTTTAGGATCGCTCCCCGTTCCGTTGCATCATGCACAGTCTCGTTGACGAGGAATACGTCCGATAAGTACCGTCCCGCTGTAACGGTTTGCTACTACGGACGTAATATATACAGCGGGAATTACACGGTAAGCTATAAGATCTCTTCCGATAAAAAGACTGTAACGGTCACGGTTTCAGGTAAAAACAATCTTACCGGTAAGGTTTCAAAGACCTATAGGGTCGTATAGCCGTATTGTCCCGTTCCGCATATGCGGGGCGGGACAAACTGTTCGCTTCGTTATTTTCCTTTTAAGTGAATCAGCTCACGGAAATCGATTTTCAAAATACCGAACAAAAATTCTGTATATATTTGTTATCCTTTCCCCGCCGTACGAGGAAAGGATAACTCAGGCTTCTGTATTACGGGACAACAGTACAATGTTTTGTCTATAATTAAAATATTCGATCGTTAAGATCGATTTCCGTGGAATTAGCTTAATTTGTGTTGAAAAAATAATTTTTTTATGATATAATCTAATTATATCTGAAAAACAGTGCGGTCGAATGGCAGAACGGCTGTATGAATGTCAGAAAAGACAGAACGGAGGGAATTATGGATAAGCATAAGGGAAGCTCCCCTGGTTCAAAAAATCCTAAACGGAAGAAGAAGCCAAAGAGCCTTATAAACGTTATATTTTCACAGAAAGCAACGATAATTCTGCTGCTTGCCGTTCAGTTTGCAATAATTTTCATTACCTTTGCGCAGCTGAGCGAGCATTACACTTATCTGTATGTGCTGTTTTCGACCATTGCTGTGGCGCTGGCAGTGTATATCCTGAATACAAATAAAAATCCCGCATATAAGCTGGCGTGGATAGTTCCTCTGCTAGCCTTCCCGGTATTTACCACGGTCATATATATCATGCTGGCAAATCAGCCCGGAACACGCAAGGTAAAGAACATTTATGCAAAAAAATGCGCAAACACAAGGGCTTTTCTGCCCACCGACAAGGCGCTGATGGAAAAGCTGCGCAGGGAGGACCCCGAGCTGCACAAGCTCTGCACATATCTGGATGTCCGTGCTGGTTATCCGGCGTATGAATGTACAGGTGCGGAGTATTTCCCGCTTGGCGATGATAAGTTTCCGGCAATGAAAAGGGAAATGAGAAAGGCTAAGGAATTTATCTTCATGGAGTATTTCATCGTTGACGACGGCGAGATGTGGGGAGATATAATGGAAATACTTCTTGAAAAGCTGGCGGAGGGCGTCGAGGTAAGGTTTTTGTGCGACGGAATGGGCTCCCAGTTCATACTTCCCGCAAAGGATCTGAAGGCTCTGAGAAAAGCGGGCGCCAAATGCCTTATTTTCAACAAATTCCACCCCATGATCTCCACCATACAGAATAACCGTGACCACAGAAAGATCCTTGTTGTTGACGGAAAGGTCGCTTTCAACGGGGGAGTCAATATTGCGGACGAGTACATAAACCGCCGTGAACGTTTCGGCCACTGGAAGGATAATGCGGTCATGATAACCGGCGGGGCGGTATGGAATTTCACCATGATGTTTCTCCAGATGTGGGAGGTCATATCGGGAGATACTGCCCAGTACGATATGTACAGACCCGCCTATGAGCAGGGGGAGAAGGAAAAGCTGCAAAAGCAAGGCTACGTTATACCCTACGCCGATTCGCCTCTTGACGATGAGGACGTGGGAAGGCTTGTTTATATCGACACGATAAACAGCGCAAGGGATTATGTTTACATAACCACTCCGTATTTTATCCCGGACAATGAAACGCTTACTGCGCTGGAGCTGGCGGCGAAATCGGGAGTAGACGTGAGGATCATTACTCCACATATTCCAGATAAGTGGTTTATACACTGTATAACCAAATCCTACTACCGTGACCTTTTGTCGGTGGGAGTAAAGGTGTACGAATATACGCCGGGCTTTATACACGCCAAAACCTTTCTTTCGGACGATTCAAAGGCGATCGTGGGAACAATAAATCTTGATTACAGGAGTCTTTATCTGCACTTCGAGTGTGCGACATATATGTATAATGCTCCCTGCACAAAGGATATAAAGGCGGATTTTCAGGATATGTTTGAAAATAAATGCCACCTTATCACAGCGGAGGACTGCCGCAGCATCAGCTTCTTCAGCAGATTTGCCTCCGTAATTCTCAGAATGATCGCTCCGCTGCTTTAAGGTAGAGCGGAGTTATACCGCTTTTAAGGCAATGCCGCATACCGGAACGCTTCCGGGTGTATGAGGCATTGCCTTTGATCTTTCCCACGGTAATCTATTTTCAAAATGCCGAATAAAAATTTTGTATATATTTGTTGTCCTTTCCTCGCAGTATGTCGTGGAAAGGACAACTAAGACTTCTGTATTCCGGACAAAGGCACAATGTTTTTTTATAATTAAAATGTTCGAGCGTTCAAATTGATTTCCATGAATCTTTCTGCAAACGATTGACTAAAAATTAATTTTGTGCTATAATTTTATTAACAAAATTGGAAACGGAGTGATTTCTGATGGCTATTGACGTATATGATGCGGAGATCGGCGCTCTGTCCTTTGAGACGCTTGACAGACTGCCTGTGGAGCTGTGCGTTTTTTCCTACGACGGCGAGTTCTACAGATGTATTCACTGCACACCTCATTTTTTTCAGACCTTTACCGATATCCCCGAACCGTCGGACAAGGACGGGGAATTTACGCCGCTGGATTATGTTTATCCTGCGGACAGGGACGCTTATGCCGCAGTGCTGGAAAACTCCTTCCGCACCTGCGCCGACTACAGTGAGGATATCCGCATAATGACCGAAAAAGGCGTTTACAAGTGGTTTAACGTCAAATGCTCCGTTTCTGAGGGTGAGAACGGTCAAAGGATATTCTATTCGGTCTATACGGATATAAACCGCCGTATAGAGACTGAGCGGCAGCTCGCCCTGTCAGAGCGTATAAAGGATATTGTTCTGGAAAGGGAAAACATTGTTGTGTGGCAGTTCAAGCCCGAAAGCAGAAGTATTTCCATTCTTTCCGGCTCGGAGGAGGACTTTGCCTTTTTTAACGATCTGGAAAACGTTCCGGAAAGCTTTTCGGAACACGGTATAATTGTGGAACAGGAGTCGGAGAAGGAGCATTTACGGCTCTGCGAGGCAGCTTTAAGAGGAGAGAGAGCCGAGGGCAGGGTGAGAATGCTGGATCCTAAGACCGGTCAGCTGCGCTGGAAGCAGATCTCATATATACCCATGTACGAAAACGGCAGATTTGCTTATTCTATGGGATATTCAAACGATATACAAAAAAGGGTGGACGAGGAGACCGTATACAGGCAGCGTATCTGCAATGTTTCCGCCGTAGCAAAAAATGCGATCGGCATTTTCAGATTCAACCTTACCCGCAACAGGTGCTTCGGCGGAATGACCAAATTTGAAAAGGTAATGAAAATGCAGGAAGCAGGCACGGTGGACGGCTTTTACGAATATGGCTATTCTCAGATACCCACCGAAAGGGAACGGGAGGAGTTCAGGAAGGAATTCAGCCGTGAAAAGCTTATCACTGCGTTTGAGAACGGAAAGACCTCCCTATGCACCGATCATCGCTCCTATGACGAGAAGGGAGAGATCTGCTGGGTAACGACTACGGTGGAAATGGCGAAAAACCCCGAAACGGGAGACATTGAGGGCGTTACTTATTCTGTGAATATTACTGAGGAAAAAACGCTGGAGTCTATCGTATCTGTCATCACTGATATAGATTATGACAGGATCGCCGTGGTGGATTCCGAGACAGGCGGATGCATCCGTCTGCACGGCAGAGACCGCTCAGGAGGAACGGGGAACGAGATCTTTTCCAACAAGGAAAGCCTCAGGGCATTTCTGCTTAACAATGTTGTGGGGACTTCTCCGGAGGAGATCGTCCGGGCGTGCAGCATAAAAACCATAAAAGATGCGCTGGAGACGCAGAAGGTCTACAGGATATCCTTTTCAGTAAAAACGTCCGACGGCAGCGAGCGCAGAAAGTATCTTACATATGCTTATCTGGACGAAAACAAGACCCAGATCTGCTGTATACAGCACGATATCACAGACATATATCTTGAGCAGAAGCAGCATCAGGAAAATCTTATGGCGGCGCTCGATGAGGCAAAGCGGGCAAATGCCGCAAAAAGTGAATTTATGTCCCGCATGAGCCACGAGATCAGGACGCCTATGAATGCTATCATAGGCATGGTAGGCTTCGGCAGCACCGAATGCTCTGAAAGCTCTGCGGTGGATTATTTCAGAAAGATCAAGTCCGCAGCCGATTATCTGCTGGGTATACTCAACGATATACTGGATATGTCCAAGATCGAAAACGACAAGGTAACGCTTTATCCAGCGCCGTATAAGCTGGACGATTTTGCGGAAAATATCACAACCGTTATCACTCCTCTTATGCATAAAAAGGATATCGATTTCCGTTTTGAGCTGAGAGATATCTACGCCGGAGAGCTTATTGTGGATAAGCAGCGGCTGACGCAGATCTTTATAAATCTTCTTTCCAATGCGGCAAAGTTCACTCCCGAAAGGGGCAGGGTGGATTTTATTCTGTCCCAGACGCCTGCTTCGGGAGGAAAGGTGAAAACTATCTTCACCGTAAGGGATAACGGCATAGGCATGAGCGAGGAATTTCTTGGGCACCTGTTCGAGCCATTCTCGCAGGAGAGGAACGTTTCCACGGCGGCTGTCCAGGGTACGGGGCTGGGACTGGCGATATCCAAGAACCTTATAGAGCTTATGGGCGGAAGCATATCCGTTGAAAGCAAGCTTGGAGAGGGTACAAGGATCACTGCTGAAATAGACGCGGAGCCTGCCGGTAAGACTGCCGTAAGAAACGGCTCTGAGAACGGGCAAAGCTTCGATTTTTCGGGAAAGCGTGCGCTTATAGTGGAGGATCACTCCATAAACCGCATACTTGCGGTAAAGGTGCTTAAGAAAGCGGGCTTTGAGACTGACTCCGCGGCAAACGGTTTCGAGGCTCTTAAAAAGTTCATTGCCTCCGAGCCTAACTATTACGATGCGGTGCTTATGGATATAAGGATGCCCGTTATGGACGGACTAGAAGCGACGAGGAAGATAAGGGAGCTTGACAGGTGCGACGCAAAAAGCGTGATAATACTTGCTATGAGCGCAAACGCTTATCCGGAGGACGTGGAAAATTCCATATCTGCGGGAATGAACGGACACGTTGCAAAGCCGGTCGTCCCTGCGCTGTTATATGCGGAGCTTGACAGGCATCTTAATCAAGGAGGGGAGACGTAACTCGACTCAGGCTTCTGTATTACAAATATGCAGTTTTGCCATAGTTAAAAATATTTAATATTGATTTTCATGGATAACTTCTTCGGTGATTGACAAAACCGCATGGGAGGAGTATAATCTAAAGGAACATTATATAAAAGGAAGTCTGTAAGATGAAGTTTCTTAAACGCTGCTGGGCGGAGATCAGCCTTGAAAATATACGGTATAACCTTACTCAGTACAAAAAGCTGATCCCTGAAGGCGCCGAGCTTATGTGCGTTGTAAAAGCGTCCTGCTACGGACATGGCGATGGTCTTATCGCTCCATTTCTTCAAGAGGAGCTTGGGGTGAAATATTTTGCCGTTTCAAATATTCTGGAGGGCGAAAGGCTGCGCAGCGAGGGTATCGACGGGGATATCCTTATTCTGGGGTATACTCCTCCCGAGTATGCGGACGAACTGGTGAAATACGATATTATTCAGGCGTGTACGGAGCTTTCCTACGCCGAGGAGCTTTCACGCAGCTGCACCTGCGGTAAGGTCAGGATCCATGCGGCAGTTGACACGGGAATGACCAGAATAGGCTTTTACGGGATGGCTGAGGAGATCTGCGGGGAAATAGCGGCTGTCGGTCAGCTTGAAAATATTCTGCTGGAGGGTATCTTTACCCACTATGCGTGTGCGGACGGCTGCGATCCGTCAGAGGAGGAATATACCCGCTGCCAGACGGAAAAATTCAACGCCGTATACGACGGACTTACAAAGCGGGGTGTGAAGCTTATCCACAGCCACAGTCTTAACTCTGCCGGAGGCGCTTACGGATTCAACGACAGAAGTACCCTTGTACGTCTGGGGATCATTCTTTACGGACTTTATCCCGATCCTAAAAAGCCTTTGCCTTTTGAGCCGAGGCCTGTGATGACGCTTAAGTCCTCCGTTTCCCAGGTGAAATATATCGAGCCGGGGACCTGCGTAAGCTACGGACGGACCTTTACCGCAGACAGAAAAATGAAGCTTGCCACCGTTACGGCGGGTTATGCGGACGGCTATCCCAGAGCGCTGTCAAATAAGGGCGAGGTCATTATCGGCGGAAAGCGGTGCAGGATATTGGGGCGTGTATGTATGGATCAGTTTATGTGCGACGTTTCCGGGCTGTCGGACGTGAAAGCCGGCGACGAGGTGATACTGATGAACGGCGAGATCACTGCGGACGATATTGCCGGGATGATCGGAACTATCGGTTACGAGGTGACCTGCGGAATTACCGAAAGGGTGCCCAGAACAGCTTCGCAGTCCAGAACAGCTTCGCAGCCCAGAACAGCTTCGCAGTCCAGAACAGTTACGGAATAACAGAATAAATATCAAAGCAGCGGATGCCATTATGGTACCCGCTGCTTTTTTGGATATTATTGGAGTATATGCTTTTTTACATTGATTTAAGTAGGCACTATTCAGATTTTTTGTATAAATGCAAAATCAGCATATAATAAAACACGAATATGTGTTTTATAGCTACTATTATAACACACAAATTGCAAAAATACAACACAAATTTGTGTTTTAATGTAGAATATTTTTAATAAATCTTCAGGGGTGATTTTATGCATATTTACCAAAGAATACGGGATCTGCGTGAGGACGCCGACCTGACTCAGAAGCAGGTAGCCGATATTTTATATATGCATACGACCCAGTACCGCCGTTATGAGTGCGGAGACAGTGAGATACCGCTGGACATTGCGATTAAGCTTGCGGAGTTTTACAATGTTTCTTTGGATTATATAGCAGGCAGGACAAATGAAAAGCTGGGGCTTACAAAATCCAGCCTTGACGAAGACGAAACCGTTCTGCTGCGGGAATACAGGACTCTTAACGAAAAAAATCAGGGAAGATTGCTGGAAAGGCTTTATACCCTCAAAAAATACGGGAAATAAAAACACGGCAGACTTAAGACAGCGCCGCACAAAGAAGTTTTTGAAATCAGCTGCTGTTTTGTTGCCAAGACTGGTTTTTAATTGACACGCCAAAGAAAGAATGCTATAATTTAAACATACAAATCGAAATTTGAGGGGGGAAATCATATTATGGAATTGAAAAAGATGCCTTATGAGCTTTCAGTATGTAAAATTAAAAAGCTTAGTACGACTGTCCTTTCTGATGAATTCTTTTTTGTTGGAAAAACCGATGAAGAACTATCATTAGTGTGCATGACCGAGCACGTCCCTTTAGCAGCAGAAGAACGTGACGATGGCTGGAGGGCATTCAGGATCCAAGGAATTTTGGACTTTTCGCTTATTGGAATACTTGCTCCCATTGCAGCGATCCTTGCGGAGAATCAAATAGGAATATTTGCGGTTTCAACATATAATACTGATTATATACTTGTGAAAAAAGAGAATTTTGATAAGGCATTGGATATTCTTGTTAATTCAGGATATTCAGTAATATAAATTACGGTTTTCTGAGGAATTAAAGTGATACAAATACAGCCATAGTATTTATACAAGAACATAAATACTATGGCGTTATTTGTGTTAATTTAATTTTTATGCAAACTTAAATTTTTCGTTATTCCTATCATTGCAATTATAGTTTTCTCAAATTGTCTATTCTTTCAGGGTTCGCAGATGATGCCCATTCTTTTAACATATCACAAGGAAATTGAGAACACTTGCCGCAATGGTCTTGTTTCTTCTGAGAATTGCATTTATATAAATCACATTCACCCCAAAAAACTTTTCCCTCAATAGTTTTACAACCCTTGCAATTTTGTTCCGTTTTAAATTTACAGGAATCACAATCAATACCGCAAATACTGTAATTTGACATATTTTACTCTCTCCCTAAGTTGATTTCAAAAACTTTTTTGTGCGGCGTTGCCATCTCTATTTTACTTTTTGGTACGCTTTGTTACGATCACAGCGCCGAGGCCTGCCGCTGCAAGCAGGAGACCTGCCGTCGCTCCGGTATTGGGGTTGTCTGTTGAAGCTGTATTGACAGTAGCCTTACTGCTGCTTGACTGCTCCGTCTGAGAGGGCTCAGGCTCTGAGGATTCGGGTTCTGAAGATTCAGGCTCTGAGGACTCAACAGGGGGCATCTCATGCTCGGGTACTGTTACTTTGAGGTCAACCTTTGCTTCGTCCACGCCGTCTGCGCCTGCCGTTATCGTTATGGTGTAATCTCCCGCAGGCATTGACTGAGCAGTCTCGACCTTCCAGAGACCCTGAACGTCCGAATCAGCGCCGATCTCTGTGAAATCTATAGTCTGGTTACTGCCCTCTGCAAGCGACATTCCCTCGGGGAGAACTATGCTTGCATAAGCGTTTGCAAGGCTCGTTTCAGAAAGATTTCCCAGGTAAGCGGTAACGTCCAGAGGTCTGAACATAGGTGCGCCCTCCTCCTCGGAATCGCTGAAGGAGACCTCGCTGTCGCAGTAGCCGCTTAGGTTTATTGAGTTGTTTGTATTCTGCGTAAGCTGGCTGAGTCCGTAATATGTGGTATATGTCCTGGATTTTCCCGCTTCAAGAGGCTTTTCATACCAGGATATCGTTACTGCGCTGTCTTTGTATGCATAGCTGCTGTCTATGGCGTAATCCCAGATGTTGTTTCCACCCATGGATACATGCCACCAGTCAACATACTGTACCTTATCCGGCTTTATATTGCCGCCTCCTATAAACGTACCCTGAGAAATAACGTACGGGTCTGAAAGGCTGTTGAATGCCTGCCAGTATGACGGAATATCGCTTCCTTCAAATTCGGTTTCTTTAAGCACCGGACCAACGCCTGGAACTCTGAAAGGAGCGGCATCGTTTTTTCCGAGCATGGTATCCAGCATGATCCTTGCGCCTGCCGTATGCTCGACCTCATCGTTGTTAGTTATCGTATAGCTTACCTGCATAACGTCCTCACGGCCGGTGGAAACGCTTTTTACGATAGCAAGCTTTCTTTCAACGGTGACAGCGCCATCGGTAAATGTAGACACGGCGGTTTTAGCTTCATCATCATATACTGTTTCAATGCTGTTTTCGCAGAACGCCTTGCTTACGCCGTCGATAACATATGTACCGTAGGAGGTAGCGTACTGGCTTGTGTATTTGTAAAGCAGATTTGCGTTATCGTCTGCGTCGTTGTCGGGATCTCCCGCAATCGTACCCATGGAAAACTGCTTACCGTCTTCAATAAAAAAACCGACGTAGTCGTTTGAAATTACTTTATCATCAGCCGCAAGTGCCGTTACGGAAAGCGTACTTGCAGCGAGCGTCATGGCAAATACGCCGGCAATAACTTTTTTAAACATACTTTTCATCCTCCGTTTTAATTTTTTATTTTTTCTTTTTTATCAGTTCAGACAACTGTGTCATCATTATAACATACATTTAAAGGAATTTCAAGCACTTTCCTTAAATTTATTAAATTATAGGTATTATCTACAAAACTAACAAATTAAAATTCATAAATTTTTACAAATAAGGCTGCGGCAAGTCTTGACGATGTAATTATTTTGTCGAATTTTTAGCTTTTCTTGCTTTATGCTCGTACAGCTTGTCGTCCGCTTTATCCAGCGCATCCTTCAGATCGTAGGAGTTTTCGCATTCACATTCGTACAGACCCATGGACATTGTTATGCGGTAAGGCTTGCCGGAAGTCGTGTTGATCTCCTCGATGATCTTCCGGCATCTCTCAGTGAGCTCTTCCGTTCCGCCTGTGACTTCCTTAAGGACGATAGCGGCAAATTCGTCTCCGCCAGTCCTGCCTACGACGGCATGGTCTCCGAATATATATTTCATGCATCGGGCAAGGGCATTAAGCGAGAAATCTCCCTCTATATGACCGTAGCTGTCGTTGACGACCTTGAGATCATTCATGTCCGCATAGCAGACAATATATGATTTGCCGTTATTTTCAGGTCTGCCGATAAGCTCCTCCGCTTCAAGATAAAATCCTCTGCGGTTGTTTATGCCGGTAAGCTCGTCTATCTTGGATATATTCTCCAGAACAAGATTTCTGCTGTGAAGCTCGGCAAGCATTTTCTCCTGATTTTTCAAAAGCTCGATAGTTTTCAGAACAGAGCTTATCTGATAGGTGACAAATTCCAGTTCATCAAAGAAGTCGGCGGTTTCAGGCTCACAAAGCAGCATACCGTACTGAAGCTCCGCAGAAAACAGATCTGCCGCTATCATTGTGTGACGTCTGTCCGCGGCAAGATATTTGTTGCAGAATACCTGCGGACAGGTCATACGCTGCTCCTCTGCGGGGACCGTAAAGGTCTCCGCCCCGTATGCATAGCCCTTGAAATACCAGACAGGATCCTCGGGAAAAACGTCTCCGCTGCGGTTTATTATCGGCTTTTCAAAAGTATAGATATAAGAAGTATCCGAACCGATATGATGAAGCTTTTTAAGTATCCTTGCATAGCTGTCGCTTAAATTGCCGTTATAAAAAAGCGTGTCTCTTGTCACAAGATTGTCGAAATGTATTCTGTCGGAGTAGCTTTCCTCCAGCTTGCGGCAATTAGCGAGAATATACAGATTCAGCCTTTTGTAGAAGTAAACGTACAGCTGTCTGAGATAAGGAATATTTTCGTCGGGACATCTGCTCAATGTCCAGTTGTATGCGCCGTCGGTAAGAGCGTGTATGCGTATGGCATTTTCGTTTACGACAAGCTCCTTATTAAAATAGGCGTCTACGATATCCATAATATCCCGCAGATCCTTCTCGGAGGTCTTTTTAAGGATAAAGCTTTCCTCCAGACTGCATATTATCCTGCGGATAAAATCGGCAGTTTCGGGATCTACATGGTATCCTCCGGGACTTCCGCTTATGTAACGCAGTACGCTTCCGATAATTTCCTCACTGTCTCCGGAAAAAAACGTGTCGGGCGGCGTAAACGTTTCAGGCTGTCCGCAGCTTGACTGCCTTGGGATAAACTGTGTATCTATGTAATGACAGCCGTCGTCTATACCGTTAAGATAATTTACCGCTTTTTCTACCGCTCTTTGTCCCAGCAGGCAGGCGTCAGCTCTGACGGACGCAAGAGGCGGCTCCAGCTTGGAGGCGAGGGGAAGATCGTCAAAGCCCACCACCGCTATATCTCTGCCTATGCGAAGATCTTTTTCATGCAGCACATCGTAGACCGCCGCCGCCATCATATCGTTTGCACACAGCACGGCGTCAAGCTCCGGGTTGCTGTCAATAAGCATTTCAGCCTCCTCCTTTATACAGTAGGAGATGTCGCTTGCTGCGGCGTAGCTTTTTTTAAATTTCAGCCCGTTTTTTTTCAGAGCATACAGGTAAGCCTCATATCTTTCCGCACATTCGGAATTACTAAGGACGCCGTAAAGCATTCCTATATGCTTTTTACCCTGTCGGGCAAGGTAGTCAACAGCCTGGATTATGCCCGATCTGTTGTCGTACTGTAAAAAATCATAGCCCTCTATTTCAGCCGAAACGCTCAGCAGAGGAGTATCTCCGAAGCTTCTGAGCAGTTCCTTTTTTTTGTTGACGTCGCAGGTATAGGCTATGGTGCCTGCGGCGACGATAAGATGATCGAGCTTTGCATTTGCGGCGTGGGAAAACAGCACGTTGTACTGATACTCGTACTTTGCTTCCGGTTCTTTTACGGAAAGATCCACTCCCACATATTTTCCCGGAAAAATAAACAGATTGGCGTCAAGCCTTTCCGCTGCGAGCATTGCTCCCCGGGCAAGCTGATTGCTGAAAGGATCTGTAATAGTCGCAACTGCCAGTCCTATATTAAATCTGCTTTTTGACATATTCATAACTCCCTGTCCTGAATCGGCATGACACTGTATACTGCGGAAATTCAGGAATAACTAACTTCATTCCCGACAAAACGTTCAAGCTTGTCAATATTATTATATTTTATAATTATATCATATTGTCGCGCTGTTTTCAAGACGTTTCAGAATTTGTTTATTCTGCGAAAACGTTTAAGATTTTAACTGACTGTTAATATACTGAAAATAAAAAATGAGCCTGAAAGCACTGTTTCCGGCTCATTATAAAACATATCATGCGGCTGACGCAGAAAATATATGAAGGTCAAAAACGTTATACCGATGTATATTCTTAACCTTCTGACACGTCTCCTCTTATTATTCCTCTGCCGTTGGTGGAGATATACACTCTGCCGTAGATCTTGGGATCTCCGGAAATAACCGAGTTTACATTGCCCCATTTTTCAGTATCGTCGTTGATCCTTTTCCAGGTAGCTCCCTTGTCCGCCGACATATAAACGCCCCTGCCCTCGCCGTTAGCTTCGCCCAGCATATAAAGGGTCATGTAGTCTCCGTCGTTCTTGGCTTTGCCCAGACCGACAGCGTCGCACTGGTCAACGTCCTTTGAGACGCTGGTAAGGGTTCCGGAAGCTGCGTCAAACAGATAAACACCTCCGCCGCCGACTGCAAGCCAGATCTCGCCTTCGGTATCCGGGCAAGCCTGCCAGGTGAAGTTGGAGACCAGCATATTTGCCGAAGCCTTAAAGCTCCTGCCTCTGTCCTCGCTTACGTAAAACTGTCCGTCGTAGCAGGCGTAGAATTTTTCGGGGTTTACTTTATCCGTTTCTATCATTGAGCCTGCGGGGATATCGCCGCATTTCTCCCATGTCTTTCCGAAGTCGTCGGTTACGAATACCCCCGTTCCGGTCGTACCTGCCTGATAGAATATGGTTTTTCCGTCGGCTGAAAGCTTTACGGAACCGCCCGCCTTTGCTTCAACGCCCTCGGGAAGAGTTTCGACCTCCTGCCATGTTTCGGCGGCGTCAGTCGAATAGTATACCGTTCCGGGACCTTCGTCCGTCGCTCTTACCACTATATTATAATCCTGTGCCGCACAGTCGATGTCGGTGGATCTGAAATCACCGTAATGCTCTTTGGGAGCAATGTTTGCGTCCTGATGCTTAAAGCCGTATATATCTCCCATTATGGAATAAAGATCGGGAGCGTTTTCGTCGTTTGCGTTGGGAGATACGAAGTCGAAAATAGCCGTTTCCTCGATACCCATTGCCCTTACCTCAAGGTTTACAGGCTCCTCCTTGATCTTTGTCAGATTCGTGGTGCCGAAGATAGTCGCTCCTGTGCCGTACATTATTTCGTCCGGGTTAAAAGGATTTATTGCAACGCCTGTCATCCACCAGCCCGGCTTAAGCTGTCCCTGCCAGTCGAGCCATTCGGAGGCGCTTATATCAATGGTATAGTTGTTCTGCGGCTTGCCGTTTTCGTCGTCCGCCCAGATGCTGTCCCAGCTCTCGCCGCCGTCAAAGCTGACAAAAACATTGTCCACGACCGCCCACAGATCAAGCGTTGTGCAGACGATCATATCAGGATCGCCGGGATTTACCGAGATACCGTTATATCCGCAGGTGTAGACCTTTTCCGGAGTTATCTCTTTCCATTCGTTGGTCTTGAGATCGAGCTTCTGTATTGCGCCGTCCGTAGCGTTGTTGGGACCTACCTTGTATGACCATGACGTATACAGATAGCCGTCCGAGGAGATCTCTCCCTGCACGGGCTTGAGCGTGGTGTTGTCACCAGTGACTTCGGACGTGGGGTTTTCGATAGCCGTCCATGTCTTGCCGGCGTCGTCGGAACGGTAAATATAGCTAGTTTCAGAGGAGGCGGCAGCGCCTACGATAATAGTGTTGGTGGGCTTGCCCTTTTCGGAGCTTGACTTATCGAATGCAACAAAGGTCAGACCGATGGAAAAGCCCTCCTCGGTATAACCTCCCTTGGTGGGGAATTCTTTTACCTGCTCCCAGCTCCTGCCGTAGTCCTCAGATCTCCACAAACCGTCCGCTCTTGTGCTGAAATACAGTATGGAGTTGTCGTTAGGATCGACCTGTAAGCGTTCGCCTGCTCCTCTTCCGACTTCGTTTCCGCCGCAGCCGAAGGGCAGCTCGCATATGCCCCAGTTTTCGCCGTAGTCGTCAGAATAGAAGATCGCTCCCGGCGAGGTGGAATAGGTCCCTGCGGCAATATAGACCCTGTTAGGCTCTACCGGATCTGTGGCAATGCTTTCTATTCCCATGTAGTTCCAGTCATCGCCGCCGATAAAATCGGTTATACATTCCCAGCGATTTGCCTCCCTGTTAAGCTTGTACGCTCCGCCGATATCCGTTCTGGCGTAAACAAGTCCTTCCTCGGTGGGGTTGTAAACTATATTCGGAACGAAGCCGCCGCCGACTATTTCAACGTTCCCCCACTCCCAGCCGGTATCCTCAGGCTTGGCATTGTAATATTGGGTTTTTACCGTGTCCGAGCCGCTTTCGGTCCCTTTTTTTGAATCCGAGCCTTTATCCGACGAGCATGAAGAAGCTGCCGTGACTGCCAGCAGAGATACCAATCCTGCTGCAATTATTTTTGAGATCCTCATAAAAAACTCCTTTTGATGTATTCGATTACAAATTATATATAAATATATTTTACAGCATAACAGTCAAATTGTCAATACTGCAAGCAGTGCAAAAATCAACTTCAAGGGTCAATGAAGTGCTGATTAGACAGCTGTTTTAAAATTCACTGTCTCGCAGATAACATATTTAGGTGTACCTTTCCCCTGCCGTCCTTGACATATAAACTCAGTAATGATATAATTTTATAAATTATCGGGAAACGGCTAAAATAATACGGGAGGAGATCGGAATGGAAAGACTTTCGGAAGAATTTTTTCATCGGGACTGTCTTGAGGTAGCGCCCGAGCTTGTGGGAAAGATCCTTGTATCGAGGATAGGCGGTGAAGAGATCCGTGTGAGGATCTCCGAAACGGAGGCTTACAGGGGAGAGGAGGACACGGCGTGCCACGCTCATAAGGGACGGACAAAAAGGACCGAGATCCTTTACGGAAAGAGCGGAGCGGTTTACGTTTACCTCTGCTACGGTATGCACTGGCTCATGAACGTTGTCACCGGAGAGGAGGATCAGCCGCAGGCGGTGCTTTTCCGGGCGGGGGTCGGTGCGGACGGTCCCGCTAAGCTTACAAAGCGTCTGGGAGTTACCGGGGCGCAGAATAAAACCTCCTTTGTGACAGGGGAAGAGCTTTGGATAGAGGACGACGGAATAAAGCACGCTTATACAACTGCCAAACGTGTGGGCATAAGCTACGCCGCCAAGGAGGATATAGAAAGGCAGTGGAGATTTATCCTTGCCGACACGGCAACGTGATCTTCCGGGCAAAGCTTTGAAAGACGTCCGAAAAAACACCTTGACAAATATTAAAAAATAGTATATTATTAAAATAGCTTATTATAATCTGCCGCACGCCGAAACGGCTCGGAGGCAGGATAGATATGCCTACCATAAAAACATGAAAAACGAATGGGGAAATGAGTTATGTCAAAATTTTGCGGTAACTGCGGTGCCAAGCTGAACGACGACGCAGTGTTCTGCACCTCCTGCGGCGCAGCTGCGGGGAATATGAATGTTCAGCAGACATCGGGCGCTCCGATGGGTGCAATGTCGGGCGGACAGTCCTATTATCAGAATAATCAGACTGCTCCGGTCCAGCAGGGATATACTGCTGGCGCCAATCCGGCGGGAGCGGCTTACGGTCAGCCGGGCGCTCAGGGAGCGGGCAGAAAGATCAATATAAACAAAAATATGCTCATAATCGGCGGAGCCTTGCTTGTGCTTGTTATCCTGCTGGTAGTAGTTATCAGCATTATTGCGGGAGGCAGCTATAAGGATCCTCTGGACAACTACGTCAAGGTCTGCGAGGAGGGTGACGCAGACGCTTTTCTTGATACGGTATATGCAGGCGATTCAAGTCTGTTGCTGTCCTCCGATTATGAGGAAAACGCTTTGGATATCCACAATGACTTTTTGGAGGATTACGGCATTGACGCCGAGGTCGAGTACGAGGTAAAGAAAAAGAAAGCCCTGTCCGATACTGAGCTTGCTGTTGTGAATGTTCTTGCCACAGACGAGGTGAAGGCGAAAAAGGGATACAGACTTACTGTACAGTTTACATACAAGGGCAGCGAAGGAATGAAAAAGAAAAATGTTCCGGTGGTAGTCGTTAAAAACGGAGACGGCTGGAAGCTGTACGACAGAACCGTTTACGGCATTTATTATTATGATTAAGAAAGGGGGCTGCCTGCACGCTTTCAAAGCGCAGCAGTAACTATATGTCTAATTGTCCAACCTGCGGACTTCCCTACAAGGAGGGCGAAAAATTCTGCCCTGCCTGCGGAGGAAAGCTTCCCGTACTTATAAAGCGCAACGTATGCAAAATGTGCGGCAATACTCTTATAGGAGCGCCGGCATTCTGTAACATATGCGGTACGCCTACCGGTCTTGAACCGCAAAAGGATAAGGCCGGGGCTCCCGATGAGGCTCTGAAGAATCCTACCATGGACGAGATCCAGATACCTGTCGTTACCGATGAAATGCTGGGAATAACTCACGAACCCGTAAAAAACGACGATGTTCCCACTATGGACAGCATCTATATGCCCGGACAGGAGCCGGTGCAGCAGAGAGCCGTTCCTAAGAGTGCGGCGTCTGCTTCTCCTGTTATCACGCCGGAGGAAGCGGCTATGGCAAGCAAGACTATTTCCGTTGCTCAGACTCCGACAGTGGATCAGACGCCTTCCGTATCGGATATGTACTCTGCTGGACGTCAGCAAAGCGATCCGGGGGCAACAACGGTGCTTACTCCTGAGGGACTAAGGTCAACAATGCAGCAAAGCGCTGCGGCAATGGCGTCCGGCACCGGAAGCTACGGTACATACGGTGCGTCCGGTCAAGCCGGCGTAAATAACGGTGCAGGCAGCGTTCCTCCGGGATCGATACCTGTAAACGGAGGTTATATCCCCGGGGCGGGAGCCGTCCCGCAAAGCACAAAACCCGTACCCGGAAAGGGAGCGGGAGCGCTGGTGCCGGTAATACTTCTTATCGCAATTATTGCAGTCATCCTTTTTGACGTTTTCTTCCTGTTCAAGGATCAGATCTTTGGCGGCGACAAGGACGATAAAAATGCAAAGGAAGACTGTGCGGTAGTAGTTACAGCGGACGATCTTTCCGAAAACGAGATCTCATTGAAAATTTTGAAATAAACCAGACAGAAGCCGGGATATCCTTATGAGATGTTCCGGCTGTCATATTGAGTAAAGGGGGAGAGCATAGTGAAAAAAATAAGGAAACGTATAATTGTGTGCGTTATTCTGGCTGCTGCCGCCGTATTTTGTTTCTGGCAGAACAATATGCTCACCGTTTCGCAGTACGAGTACGAAAACGAAAAGATCTCCGCAGAGCTTGACGGATTTAAGATAGTGCAGATATCCGACCTTCACAACAAGCAGTTCGGTGCGGGACAGAAAAGACTGCTGGAAAGGGTCTCAGGGTGCGATCCCGATATTATCGTCATAACCGGAGATATTGTTGACTCCAACCACACGGATATCGGTAAGGCTCTGGAATTTGTGGAGGGAGCCGCAGAGATAGCGCCCGTTTATTATGTGACCGGAAATCACGAGCTGTGGCTGGAGGACAGCGAGCTTGAGGAACTGCTTGACGGTATCTCCGCTGCGGGGGCGGTGATACTTGACGACGGGTGTGTGACCGTTACCTCGGGAGATTCGTCGTTTATTCTTGCAGGACTGGACGATTCCTCGCTGTATAACGATACCATTAAGGAGCTTGAGCTTGACAACAGCCGTGAGCCGGTGATCCTTCTGGCGCATGAGCCTCAGTATCTTACGGATTACAGCAGGGAAAACGTGGATCTTATACTTGCCGGACACGCCCACGGCGGACAGTTCAGGCTGCCGTTTATCGGAGGTATCGTTGCGCCCGATCAGGGCTTTTTCCCGGAATACACCGCAGGGGTCTACACCGAGAACGAAACCGAAATGATCGTCAGCAGAGGTCTGGGAAACAGCGTTATACCACTGCGGCTTTTTAATTTTCCCGATATAGTCTGCGTTACGTTAAGGAAATGCTGATCAATGTATCTGCAAGGTATTGCCTTAAAACAGCGGTTTGAACAGTTCTTCCTTAAAAGACGACAGAGCTTTTTGCAGGAAATTATTTATAAACAGGAGCGGTTTCGGCTTAAAATCGAAAAAATTTCTTAAAATAGGACTTAAATTATTGACAGATACAAAAAACTGTACTATAATAAACTAAAAGATAAAAAGTGTAAACAAAAAACGCTAAAGGATAAAAGTGTAAACAAAAATGGACAACGGACATATAAATTTAATAGCATTCCGCTGGGGCTGAAGCATGAGAGATCGAGAAAAAGTGAGCTTTGGCTTTGACGGAGTAATACTGTATTATAATGTCTGCTGTTGCGGGCTGCTTTTATGCGGCTTCGTTAACTGCGGCATTTTTTATTGGAATAAAATTTAACGGAGGAAAAAACTATGACAGCAAAAAAACGTATAGTTACGGTGATCGTTACGATCATCATTGTCTGCGCATTGGGTACGGGGGGATTTTTCCTGTATAAGAAGTTTTCGGGCGGGACGTCCAAAAAGGGAGAAAAGGTTTACGTCCAGAAGGTCTCCGCTGTGAATACCGCAGGGGGAGCTGATCTGTTTTCCAATACCTTTGCGGGAGTTATCGTCGCTCAGAAATCCGTGGACGTAAAGTACGACAGCTCCAAAACCATTGATGAGATACTTGTCAGCGAGGGCGATTCCGTCAAAAAGGGAGATAAGCTGTTTACATATGACGTAGAGGCTATCCAGCTTGAGATCGACACCGCCAAGCTGGAGGTGGAGAGAATGGAAAACTCCATCAAAACAAACAAGGAGGAGATCGCTCAGCTGGAAAAGGAGAAGCAGAACGCAAGTCAGGATGCGGCTGTCTCCTATACAACGCAGATCCTTTCTCTTGAAAGCGACAACGCCAGAAGCGAATACGATATAAAGGCAAAAAACGTAGAGATACAGAAGCTTGAGGCCTCCACAAAAAATGCTTTTGTTACCGCCGCTATCGACGGAACCGTCAAAAATCTTAAGGAGCCTGCCGCTTCGTCAAACGAATATGATTATGATTATTCCGAAAACGCAGACGTTTTAATGCAGATCTCCGCTGACGGAGACTACAGAGTAAAGGGAATTTTCAACGAGCAGAACGGATCCGAGATCGCCGAGGGTGTTCCTGTAATACTTAAAAGCCGTGTGGACGATACGGAATGGGCAGGAACTATAAACGAAATAGACGCAAGCCCTCAGAAGTCGGATAATGATATGTATTATTCGGGCGAGTCCGACGAAACCACTTCGTCTTCCAAATACGCTTTCTATGTTTCCCCCGAATCTCTTGACGGCTTTATGCTGGGTCAGCACATCATTATAGAGATAGATAACGGACAGAGCGCTGAGATAGTAAAAACGGGAATATGGCTTTACACCGATTTTATCTGCAAGGACGGAGACAAGAGCTTTGTCTGGGCTAAAAACGATAAGGACAAGATCGAAAAGCGTTATGTTGAGATCGGTGAAAAGGACGAGGAATTCGGCGACTGTGAGATAAAGTCCGGCCTTGAAGCGGGAGACTATATCGCTTACCCCGAGGACTACATAGAGGAGGGTATGGAGACAACTACCAACCAATCGGACATTTCCGTTCCGGATAACGATCTCGGCGGAGACGAGTTTGCCGGAGAAGGCGAATTTACCGGTGAGGACGAATTTATCGATGATGAGTTTACCGACGGAGATATGGCGGGAGACGGCGAAGAGCTCAGCTTTGAGGAGATGTACGGCATAACCGAGGAGGAATTTGCCGCTATGTCCGAAGAGGAACAGGAGGAATTTTTCAACAGCTTTATGAGTGAGGACGGTGAGGCCGCCGGCGACGGGGAAGTGACCGACAGCGGAGAAGCGGACGGAAGCGAAGAACTCAGCTTCGAGGATCTGTACGGCATAACCGAAAAGGAATTTGAAGCAATGTCCGAGGAGGAGCAGGAGAATTTCCTTAACAGCTTTTACGAGCAGAACGATCAGTAAACAGGTAGGAGAGAAATATGGTATTTGAACTTAAAAATATCTACAAGGATTACCTCCAGGGCAAGGAGGCTGTGCCTGTTCTGAAGAACATTTCACTTGCCGTGGAGGACGGAGAGTATGTGGCTATAATGGGTCCGTCAGGTTCGGGAAAATCCACGCTTATGAATATAATAGGCTGTCTCGACAAGCAGACAAAGGGCAGCTTTGTGTTTGACGGCGCAGATATAATGAGCTGCTCGGACAAGCAGCTTTCCTCGATACGCAACGATAAGATTGGCTTTGTGTTCCAGAATTTCAATCTGCTTCCCAGACAGACCGCTCTGGACAATGTGGAGCTTCCGCTGCTTTATGCCGGGGTTTCCAAAAGGCAGAGGCGTGAGAAGGCAAAGGAAGCTCTCCGCAGGGTCGGTCTGGAGGACAGAATGAACTTTAAGCCGACGCAGCTTTCGGGCGGTCAGAAGCAGAGGGTCGCTATTGCAAGAGCGATCGTTAATAAGCCGAAGCTGCTGCTTGCCGACGAGCCTACAGGTGCGCTTGATACGAGATCCGGCGAGCAGGTAATGGAGCTTTTCAAGGAGCTTAACGACGACGGAGTTACCGTTGTTATGATAACTCATGAGCCGGAGATCGCAAGGTGTGCAAAAAGAGTAATGTATATCAGAGACGGAGAGCTGCACAGCGGGGAGTTTGCGGCAGGAAGCCGTGCAAACGCTGTGGCGAAGGAAGAAACAGCTCCTGCGGCGGAAAAGGTGCAGGAGGAAGCGGCTGTAACGAAGGATATCCCCGCAGAGGAGAAGCCGAGAACTGGACCGAAAACTATGACGGATATTCACCGTGATCTCGATGACATACTTAACAGAAAGCTGCCGGAGCTGAAATTTTCCGACGGATCAGATATTGAAAGGAAGGGAGATAAAATATGAAAAAGCTTATAATTTTCCTTCTTTGCGTCTGCATTGTGGGTACAGGCGGATTTTTCGGTTACAGGAAATATAAAAACTCCCAGGACGAAAAAAAGGTCGTGGACGTTGTTCCGGTAAACCTTATGGCGCAGACTGCCGATATGTTTATGTATACCAGCTCAGAAATGCAGGGTGAGATAGTATCGGCAAATTCCCAGAAGGTCAGGGTCGATACCGAAAAGCTGGTCAAAAAGGTTTTTGTCAAGGAGGGCGACGAGGTCAAAAAGGGCGATACCATTCTGGAATACGATATGACGGTGGTGGAGCTTGAGCTTGCCCAGAAGGAAAATCAGGTAAAGGTGATAGAGCAGAACATAAAAATGGCAAACAAGGAGCTTGCGGAGTACAGGAACTATCAGCCCTCCGAAAACGCTCCCCAGCCGGAGGAGCCTGACGAGCCGGATTACCCGGAGGAGCCGTATATTCCCGATGAGCCCGCAGATCCCGTCATTCCGGACGAACCGGTCATTCCCGAGGAGCCTGTCGAAACCGTGGATACGGTAAAGCCTGCATTTGTTCCGGCTTCCGGCACGGGAACAAAGGACGATCCCTATATCATCAACTGCAATGAGAAAACCAAGGTCACAAAGCTGTTTATGAACAGGATAGATTCTACGGGGAAGTATGCCCATCTGAATGTGTACGATGAAAATTCCAGGCTTATGTATATCTGGATAGTAGGCGGAGGAAGTCTGAAGGACAAGGATCTGACGGAATGGTGCGTTTCAGACGGAGTAGCTGCAGACAAGAAAACAGGGTTTATATCAGTCGATACCTCGGCAAAGCATTACGGATTGTTTTCGGTTGCAATGCCGGAGGATTATATTGAGACCGACGATTCTTCTGCTGACAGTATGCCGGAGGATTATCTTCCGGATGACTATGAGGATCCTTCCGATCATGATGATTTTTACACTGATTATGAAGATGAGTACGATGACGGGACGGACGAACAGCCCGGAAACATGGATTACGTATATTCCAGATCCGAGATACAGAAAATGATCGCCGATAAGCAGTCGGAGATAAAGGGACTGGAGATCGACCTTAAGGGTGCGAAAATGGAATATGAAAACGCAAAGAAGCAGAAATCCGACGGCAAGGTCGTTGCTGCAATAGACGGCGTTGTCAAGAAGATCGGTTCGGCTTCCGGTTCGGATACGGATTCCGATACGGAAGGAGAAAATGAGGGATCCGTCGAGGATACGGAGGATCCCGGGATGGAGTTTGAGGAAGATCCCTACGGAGAGGAAAGCTCCGACAGCGACGTTTTCGCTCTTATCGAGGGCGCAGGAGGAGTAGAGGTACGGTTTATGGTCTCCGAGCTTAAGCTTCCGCAGACGGCAGTGGGTGAGACCGTAAACGTTATGTCATGGGAGACCGGCGCTTCGGCAGTGGCTGAGATCACCGGAACGGACAGCGAGCCGTACTCATACGATAACTATAACTGGGGAGAGAATCCCAACAACTCTACCTACTATGTTCACGCCAAGCTGGGCGAGTCCACGGATTTCAGCGTGGGCGACTGGGTATCGGTAACGCTGAATCAGACGCAGTCCCAGGACAGCGATTCCCTTTATATGCCTATACACTATGTAAGGCAGGAGGGCGGAGATTATTACATAATGAAAGCAGGCAAGGACAACAAGCTTGAAAAAGCCTATGTAAAGGCAGGTCAGGTAATGTACGGCTCCTTTATTGAAATAACGGGCGGACTGAGTATGTCGGACAGGATCTGCTTCCCCTACGGAACGGACGTCAAAGAGGGAATAAAGACCAAGGATTCCACCGAGGTTCTTTATCCTGAAAACTATTATTAAGGGGGAATGTGAGATGCTGGAAAACATAAGACTGTCCTTTCAGGGCATATTTTCCCATAAGATAAGATCGTTCCTGACAATGCTCGGTATCATTATCGGAATTGCGGCTATCATTGCGATAGTTTCCACCATTGAGGGAACAAACGAGCAGATCAAAAATAACCTTATCGGTTCAGGAAACAATACCGTTAAGATAACGCTTTCCAACGGCGATTACGAGGCGGACTTCACATGGGAAACCGTTCCCGACAACATCAGGGTAATTTCCGAGGAAAGCAAAAAGCGTATCGAGGATATCAAGGAAGTGGACAGCTGCACTCTGTACAGAACAAGAAGCAATCCCGATAATCTGTTTTATCTTAACCGCAAGATAGATTCCGCAGTTATTTACGGTATAGACGAGGATTATTTCGACACGCTGGGCTACGACATTGCGGAGGGAATAAATTTCACCGACAGGCACTATAAGAACTTCGCAAAAGTCGCTATAATAGATTCCACCCTTGAAAGAGGAATTTTTGAGGGAGAGAACCCCATAGGCAAGCAGATAGACATTTCGGGTGAGCCGTTTACGATCATCGGCGTTGCCGCAAAGCGTTCCGGCTTTGAGCCTGTAATAAATTCCGTTGACGATTATTATACATATAATCAGACCTCCAGCGGACTGATATTTATTCCCACAGTGGACTGGGGTATCTGTTTCCGCTACGACGAGCCGCAGAACTGTATAGCAAGAGCGGTAGATACCGACAGCATGACAAATGCGGGAAAAAAGACTGCGGATATCCTTAACGAGAATATCCTTACTCCCGAAAAAGATACCGAGGGCGTTTCGTCGGCGCTTGAGTATAAGAGCGAAAGCCTGCTGGAGCAGGCGAAGGCGCTGCAGGATCTGTCATCCTCCACAAACAGTATGCTTATATGGATAGCAAGTATCTCCTTACTGGTAGGAGGAATAGGCGTTATGAACATTATGCTTGTTTCCGTAACCGAGAGAACAAGGGAGATAGGACTTAAAAAGGCTCTGGGCGCAAGGAAAAAACGCATACTTGCACAGTTCCTTACAGAAGCTGCGGTGCTTACCAGCATAGGAGGAATTATCGGCGTGGTATCAGGCATAGGTCTTTCAAAGGTCATTGCCAATATCGCTGAGGTGCCTGTGGCGATATCCACCCCGGCAATTGCTGTTTCGGTGGTATTTTCTATGGTGGTGGGAATAGTTTTCGGTCTTATCCCATCCATCAAGGCGGCAAATCTTAACCCGATAGACGCTTTGAGATACGAATAGATCATGTTTTTCAAGACGGTATCCCGGATAATTCCGGGATACCGTTATTTTTGTATATTATTACAGCCATTTATACTTCAAATAAATTTTCATAATATTTTATTAATACAAATAGTTGACAAATGCCGGATGTTATGCTATACTAAAAAAAGATAACGATATCGTTACTGAAACAACGACGTAATTTTATGCATTTTGACGATTAGAGGGATAACATATGACCGAGCTTGAAAGGATAACTCAGGCAGAAACATATATTAACAGATATTTTGAATTTGAGGACGCCGTAAAAGTCAGCTACGAAAACAAAGACTATCTTAAAACCTATATAAAGGACATTTCTCAGGTCGTCAAGGATTTTGACGTAAGATCGAAAAGCTTGAAGTATATGGGTCTGTGCGTGCTTGCTGCGGTTGTGGTGTTCGTGCTTTTTCTTATTATTCTCGGAGTAAAGCTTATTGTTGTTCCGATCATTGCGGCAGCGGCTGTGCTTGTTCTGGGTATCGCTTTTGTTATTGCGCTCAACAGATACCGCCTTACGGCTGCGCAGGAGCATCAGAAGGAAGTAAACGAAGGCATAAAGGAACAGCTTGACATACTGGATACAAGAATACAGCAGATAGAAAGACAGCGTGACGATTACCTCAAGGCGCTGGACAGCAAGATCGATTTTATGCAGGCTGACGTTGACTATATGAAGAATATAGGCAAAATAAAGGAATACGTCCAGAACGGCAGCGCCGAGACCTGTGAGGACGCTGTGGAAATGTTCGAGCAGAGTATGCTTATGGCTCAGATGACAAACATTATACACGACAGTGAAAAGAAGTCGTTCACTCAGGAAGAAAATATGGAGCGTTTCGGAGATCCTCTCAAGATAATCAAGGAAAACAAGAGGAACCGTAAAAAGGGAAAGAAAAAGTAATTTAAGGCAGCACCGCACAACTATTGTGTGCGGATTGCGCAGTCAGATTTTTCGTCAGATTACATAAATCCGACGCAGGAATACTGACGTATTTCAAGGAGGATTTGTGTGATATGACGGAAAGATCCGCAGCGCTTAATCAAGATTAAGCGCCGCAAGACGTATACAAAGCCGTTAGGCGGTAGTTGTGCGGTGCTGCCTTAATACATGAAAAAGGACGGATCAAGCTCCGTCCTTTTTATTTGCAGAATATTAGGTTAAAATTAATCCGCCTTATCGTGATTGACCTTCATGACTATTATGACAGCTGCGAATATTGCAACGGCAAACAGCGCTTCTATGCCCATATATTCAAATAGCTTACTCTTTGAGAACACCTCTCCGGTCGTGCCTGCAAGCATATCGTTTGCCTTGATATACCAGAATGCGGGAAGAAATCTTGCTGCATTCAGCACTCCGTCCCCTAACAGGTTCTGCTCTACGAAAACTCCGCAGAGGAAGCTCATGCCCAAGCCTATGATATTTGCAATTACGTTGACTACATTTTCTGCGGGAGAAAATGCCGAGATAAGAATTGATATTCCTGCGGAGATCACAATAAATATAAAGCTGTTGAGGACTGCATACCACATTCTGCCGGTGTATATTCCGCCGAACATAACAGCGCCTGCTATCATAAATATCAGCCATACGGCTAGAACGAAAACCGTACTGCCTAAAATTATCTGCGCTGACTGCGACCTTGCGGTTATGCAGGAGCAGTTTGTGCGGTGTTTTATTTCCTTTTGGTTGAGCTTTAAAAGTACGGGACAGAGAGCAACTATCATAACGGAAATAAACACATACGGAAGATACTGAAAATAAAAGAACTTTTCGTCAGGTCCGTCGCTCTTTTTGCCCTTGTCAAAGGTCTCAGTCGTGACCTTGACTTCCTGAGACAGCGCCTTTTCCGTCTTTGTCAGAGCAGAGGACATCTCCTCTCCGCCTATCAGATAAGCGTTTACAGTGCCCACATATTCATTGGTGAGATTTTCTGCAAGGGTAGCTTCGTAGCTGTCGTGAACGTGATAGCTTGTGAAAAGCTCCTCGGTATCTCCTGCGGCAAGCTTTTGTTCGTAGCCCTCTTTTATGGTCATAATATAATCGGCACGTCCGTAATAAAGTGCGTCAAGTATGTGATCCTTGTCATTTTCAACAGTAACTATGTTGTGCTTTTTACCGAGAAATTCCGTCAGAGCCTTGCTTGCTTCGGTGTTGTCCTCGTCGAAAACGCATATATCCATTTTGGTACTTTCAAACTTTAGCTTGCCTGTGTCGGCGTTATTTGCGATCGTAAAGCTGATAATGAGAAAGATAACGACCCATATCATCGCTGTGCCTATGCGCTTTCTCAGCACTTTCATAAATGCATTAAAGACTTGCATATTTCTTCCTCCTTGTCAGTAAAAATCCGATAATGATAAAGATAACGGAGATTATCGCCATTGTTATGTTTTTCTCTATATATCGGTCATAGCCGCTGTAAATTTCAAGACAGTAGAACGTATCTGAGATCAGTGCGGCAGGGTTTATTTCATTGAACCAAGGAGCTTTTTCGGCAACCAGAGCTTTCATATTTCCTACCATAAGTCCGCTGAAGAAACAGCACAGCATAGATACAGACATACAGATCGCTGACTTTGCACCCTCCTTCATAGAGCCGAAGGAGCCTACCATAAAGCCCATTGAAACGCCCAGGATACCGCCTAAAATACCCGAAACATACACAAGAGGAAGTCTGCTGCCGAAATCTATTTTCAGCACAAAAGCTATGTAGCTTACACTGACGATAACGCATACCGCCTGCACCACAAAGCTGCCCAGCAGAGACGCCGTAAGGGAAACAAACTTGGGAGTGGGCGAGCAGTTCTTTCTTGCGCCCAGCGGGTGAAGATTAGCCTGATTTTCCATAGCTATATGCAGTCCCGTAACAGAACCGAACAGTGCGACCATTGCTATCAGATTGTAGAAATAAGAAACATAAGGGTCGGGGTCGCCCTCGGTCAGCGGAATGTTCTCAGTGCTGCTGACCTCGCTGTTAAGGGCGGAAACAACGGTTTCCACATTTTGAGGATCTGTCATTACCGTATCGGTGATTATCTGCTCCTGTACGGCGTACTGCTCCAGAAAGGATTTAATAATAGTCTGCTCTATACCCTCTCCCGATACCGAAAGGGACTTTTCTTTTCCGTCTATGCGGATAATGCCCAGAACCTTTTGTTTTTTCAGCATATCCATCGCTTTTTCCTCATCGGTATATGTGACCTTGAAAAGCGGATCGTCGGACTGCTCTATGCTGTCCATAACGCTGTGGAATATCTTATCCTCCGTGCTTTCAACAACTGCGATGGGAACGGTTGAAAACTTTTCTGTTTTTTCATAAATGCCGCTGAATGCGATCTTGAAAAATGCTCCCAGAACGATTGGGAAAAGTATCAGCCAGAAGATCAGATCCTTTACTCTGAGACTGTGCAGTATCTCGTATTTAAAATTATGCAGGAACATTTCAGTCCTCCTTGTCTCTCAGCTCTGTGCCCGTGATCTCAAGGAACACGTCGTTGAGGGTAGGCAGCGTGGTGTAAACTCTGCCGAAGCTCAATTCGTTTTTCTGCAAAACCTGTAAGATCCGTATCAGATTGTGTTTTCCGCCGGAGCAGCTGATAACGAGATCGTTGCCGTCGTGAGATGCGTTGTAAACGTGAGGCAGATCTCTGATCTCCTCCATTACCGCTTCCGGTATGTCAAGGATCTCTATTGTTTCCGTTTCGGTGTTCTTGACCATTTTCTTAAGCTGATCGGTCGTTCCCTCGGCTATCTTTTTTCCCTTGTCCATGATAGCGATGCGGGTGCAGATCTGTTCGATTTCCTCCATGTAGTGGGAGGTGTAAATTATAGTTGCGCCGTTTTTGTTAAGCTCCTGGATACCCTCGAGGATCTTGTTTCTGCTCTGGGGGTCTACCGCAACGGTAGGCTCGTCGAGGATTATAAGCTTAGGCTTGTGAGCGATACCGCAGGCTATATTCAGACGGCGGAGAAGTCCGCCCGAAAGCTTTTTGGGATAGAATTTGAGAAAATCCTCCAGCCCCACGAACTTAACGGCATCGTCAACATACTGTTTCCTTACCTTTTTGTCGGTTATGTAAAGACCGCAGAAATAGTCGATATTCTCATAGACTGTCATTTCATCGAAAACGGCGACGTTCTGCATGATTACGCCGATATCCTTTTTGATCCTGTAATTTACGGGAGTCATTTTTTCGCCGAATATCTCCACCGTTCCCTTATCGAAGGAAAGCAGCGACAGCAGACAGTTTATCGTGGTGGTTTTTCCCGAACCGTTAGGTCCCAGCAGACCGAAGATCTCCCCCTCTTTTATTTCAAGACTGAAATGGTCCAGTGCGATCAGTTCCTTGTACCGTTTGACAAGGTTTTCTATCTTCACAACAGTTTTTTCCATTACAATACCTCCGTAATTTATTTTACAATTATATTATAACGCCTTCTGCGGGAAAAGAAAAGTGTCAAACGTCAGTATCTGACATGACAAATGTCACAAAAGAAAAGCCGCTCCGCTTATGCGCAGATGTACGCACCTTGCAAAACGGCTTGTCCCGTTGACTGTTATTTTATGACCCACTCGCTGTTAAGCCAGTAGATCCTGTTTTCTATCCATTCAAAAAGCTTCATTGCGCTTTCTGTCGCCCATTCGTCGGTTTTATTCAGATCGTCCTTGTACTCCTCCAGATAATCCTTTTCCTCCTGAATACAAGCCTGCATAAGCTGTTCTTCGTTCATTGCCGTCCATTTTTCCTTTACGGACTGCACGAACCAGTCCTGCTTCATAAGGATAATGAACCACGGATTTGAACGGTCGCCTTTATCGTTTACAAAGCTCATGTCGTTGAACGCCGCCGCATGATAGACTTCTGTAGAATCATTGTACGCCCAGTTGAAATCCCACGGAGAGGTAAATTTGAGCTTTCTGCACTGACTTGCTTGGGAGAAATCAATGCACATGAAAAAGCTTCCTTCTCCGCAGTCGTAGTCGTGGACTATCTCATAAAGTATGTACATATCCCTTACCGAATCCACGTCCAGCACTGCGGAAACGGTCTCCTCCGCTGTCTGGAAATCTGCGTCCGTAAGGTCATAATTTTCGTCAAAGGCAAGGAACTTTCCGTTTTCGCAAGCCTCATAGACAATGGTAAAAAGATTATTCATATACTTGTCTATGAAGTCGATCTGATTCTGTGAATACAGGTCGTTTTTTATGGAGTATTCTGCCTGGACGAACTGTCTTGATTCTCCGTTTATGTCCGTGACCGTTGCTTTGTCGTAGTCCATTTCAAACCAGTAGTTTATAGTCTCACGGCTGAAATTGTTGTCAAGCTCCAGATAATAGCCTATATCCGTGCCTGTATAGCCCTCCTCCGGCTCTGAGATATCCACCCTGTTGGGATTGACCTGACACTGCTCGCACAGCAGGTAGATGCCCTTGAATTCCTCATTGACGTAAAGATGCACAAGCTGCGAATCGGAGCAGAAGTTGCTCTCTCCCATAATGGCACGTCCGAACCGTAAAGCGATGTCGTTGCGTATAAGATCCCAGTCGGATTTCAGCAGCACCCAGCTTCTGCATTCTGCGCCGTCGTTAAGTCCCAGCATATTTCGTTTTTCGTCAAATTTGATCCTGTACGGAACGGGATTATTCAGCACCTGATTTATGTCGCCGTAATATGCGCTGGAGTTTCCTCTCACCTTTATACCTGCTGAAGCTTCGCTGATCTCCATATCCTGCTCAACGTTGAACAGATCCACCGTGCAGGAAACATATTCGTCCAGAGAGACTATCTCGTCATCGGGGGCAGTCGTTACGCTCACCACCGGTATCTTGCTTTCCGAGGATATCTTTTCCTTGAAGGCAGCTGCTTCGGTTTCATCCTTGCCAAGGGACAGGTAGGTCGCCGGGGTTTCGTTTATCACCTGCTTTTGCTTTACGGGGAGGGTCACCACGGGCTCTTCCTCTGCGGCGGAGTCCTCATTGCTGTTTTCGGCGGCGGAAGCTTTCCCGTCAGAGCTTGCAGAGGAGGTATCCTTATCGGCTGAGCCTGAGCAGGAGCAGACTCCCAGACACATTGCTGCGCATAAACAAAATACGGTCAGTTTTTTCATAAGCATTGTAAGCACACTCCAAAAATATAAATTTGTAAGGAAGAACTGATTAGATCACTGTTTTAAGGCAATACCGCACAGATAACGTATTTAGGCGTATCTCTTTCCGCTTTTGTCGGGAAGAAATATATTAATCAGCATTTCCATAATATTATAACATATTTCTTCTCAGATTGAAATGAAATATAGACGTTTTTCTTTAACATATCAAAGGTGCGGCGGTGAAGCTGCCGTTTGCTGCCGCTGCTGCATTTTCCGCCAGCTGATAAAGCCGTATATATCGTTTACCAGGAAAACCGTGAAGCATATGACTACAGAAAGGCAGGATATATCGGATATCGCAGCCCTTACCCACAGTACGATCAGGACGATATCGTTTGCGGCATAGCCCACTGCATAGTAAGGGCTTCTGCGGAATGTAAGATAAACGGCGATAAAGCTTGTGGAAACGGACAGGGTGCTTGGGATAAGGGCGGCGGTGCCGAAATACCTGAGAATAAAGTAAAATGCCACTGTGACCGCACAGGTAAGAAACGGGATAAAAGCATATTCCTGCTTTTTCAGTCTGTTTACCTTCACCTCTGAGTGTGTTTCCCCGAAAGGGTTTCTGAGCCAGGATATCAGGGCAAAGACCGCCATAGGTCCGGTCATTCCCAGATAGGTGAGCATTTCGCCGTAGTAGGAAACGTCGTATGAAATGATCCCGTAAAGAATGCTGAAAACTATCATCAGCGCCTGAGCTGCGGGATTGCCCTTTGCTGCGAATATCAGAGACGTTGCCCCTACAAGGGACGCACCCAGCGTCAGAAAGTTTTCTCTGTCAAAAAGACAGAAGGAGATCACGATAAGGCTGACCGACGACAGCCACAGTACAACTTCGGCTCTGGAAAAATAACCTGCGGAAGAACGGATCTTGTTCATAAAGGACCTCCAAACAAATAAGCATCCGCAGTGCATCTGCAATTGCCGTAAAAGCAACTGACCTGACGATGTACTGACGAATGCTTTCGCATTACGCTGCCCGGTGGCAACAGAATATTAAAAATATCACATTGAAATTATAGCACGTCGAATAAAGGTTGTCAATAGATATTTTCCTATCAGGATAAAATTCCGCTTCGTGCAGGCAAATTACTGCCCAGCGTTCCACACCTTATCGCCCATGGATGAAATGTAGGCGGTAAGCTCCTCAGCCATTTCGCACTGCTCTGAGATCCTCGGATGACCGGGGGTAGCCTTGCCTGTCCTTGTGAACATGAAGTGGGTTATTTTTTCGTCGTTAAGCTCACAGGTTATTTCCTCGATCGCCCTGTCCCATTCCGGATCGTGGCAAAGCACCGTAAGTATAAGAATAAACACGGCGTTGGGGTATTTGCTTTTCAGATCGAGAATGATCTCCTTGTAGCGGGTCTTCCATTTGGCTCTGTACTCGGGGTCGGTGATATCGGGATCGTCACGCTTTTCGCAGTGCTGATCGTTCTGTCCTACTGCGAATATCACTACGTCCGGTATATATTTATTAAAGTCCCACGGCGTAACTCCCTTATCTCCCTCCGGGAAATAGCAGAGCTTGTCGTAAGCTGTTTCCATTCCTATACAGTCGGGGGAATGATAATATCCGGTATCGTCAAAGATCGCAATTCCGCCCTGCGCCGTAACGTGTATTTGTGCGCCGAGATTTCTGGCGGTTATCATCGAGTAGCTGTGCCATGCATTGTCGTAGATACCGTTATGACCCTCCGGGTCGCAGCTGGCAGTATAGTCAGCAGCCTCGACTACTGCGCCGGCAGTAACGGAGTCTCCGAAGCACTCGATCTTTCTTTTCGGCAGCGGTGCGGGAGCGAGAACGCTGCCCTCTGCGTCTATGTAAAAGCCCGCAAACTCAAAATAATGGGTCGCGTCCTGACGCTTGAAAAGTATCACCTCATGCTCTCCTGCGTCAAGCCCCTCACCCAGAGTCAGGACGATATCCATGTCGTTTTCCTCAAATGCGACCTTGTCCTCCCTGCCGTCGATAACAACGCCAAGAAGCATATCGTTGTAGAATTTACGGTTTTTGATGACAGCGTAAACGCTTTTGCCCGTAAATCTCATTCTGATGCCGGAGCCTGCCCAGTAAAGCGTCGGGCGTGCGGGATCGTCAAAGGATATCCTGCCCATATATGTTATCCTGCTGTCGTCCGCCGGGATGAATTTTTTTGTATCCATGTCAGTCATAGCGTATACCTCCGAAATTTTTTATTATTTATGATCAGCGCCGTCAGTTTATTCCATTATAAAATCAATGTCCGCAGTTGTCAATAGCTGAAATCGTTTTATCGGATAAATTTCTTAATATCCTTGGAAATGTTCAAAAATGCTTTACAAATTTGTTTTTATATGATATAATATTATTGTATATTTGCAGGAAAGGAAGTCTTTGAAATAGGACGGATCTTTGATTCCCACTGTCATTACGACGACGCTGCCTTTGACGAGGACAGATATGAGCTGCTGGACAGGCTGCTGGTTTCGCCCGGTCATCCTGTCGGTATGATGATACACGCCGCAACAGACGAGGCGTCCTCTCTGTTCGGCATTGAAACGTCTGAGAGGTATGAGGGCTTTTACACCTCTGTCGGTTTTCATCCGGAATGTATGGACAAGCTGCCTGAGGATTATGAACGCATATTGGAGGAGCTTTATGTCAGGGCAAGCTCCGTTCATAAGCTTGTCGCCGTGGGAGAGATCGGTCTGGATTACCACTACGAGGGATTTGACAGAGAAAAGCAGTTAAGAGTCTTTGAGACTCAGCTGAGATTTGCGCTGAAAAGATCCCTGCCGGTTATCGTTCATTGCCGGGAGGCGACGGAGGATTGCATGAAGCTGCTTTGCGCATATCGTCCGGAGGGTGTTGTGCATTGCTTTTCCGGATCGGCGGAGACTGCGGAGGAGATCGTCCGGCTGGGAATGTATATAGGATTTACGGGAGCGTTGGCGTTCAAAAACTCCAAAAAAGCCAAAAGAGCCTGCGCAGCCGTTCCGATACAGCGGCTGCTGCTGGAAACGGACTGTCCGTATATGGCTCCGCCGCCTTACAGAGGTCAGCGCTGTGACAGCTCTATGATAGAAGAGACCGCAAAGGCAATGGCAGAAATAAAGGGAACGTCGGCGCAGGAGATAATAGAGATCACCGGCGAAAATGCCTGTACGCTTTTTGGAATAAAAAGAAATACGGAGGACTGAACAAAATGGCAGAAATAATGTATATCGTGATCCCGTGCTATAACGAGGAGGAAATGCTTCCCATAACGGCGAAGGAGCTTATGAAGAAAATGGACGCCCTTAAGGCGCAGGGAAGGATCGACGGAAAAAGCAAGGTAATGTTCGTGGACGACGGCTCCAAGGACAAGACGTGGCAGATAATAAGACAGCTCCATTCGCTGAGCGATATGTTCACAGGCGTAAAGCTTTCAAGGAACAAGGGACATCAGAACGCTTTGCTTGCAGGGCTTATGACCGCAAAGGACTATGCTGATATCATAGTTTCAATGGATGCCGATCTTCAGGACGATATAAACGCAGTAGACGGATTCCTTGATAAGAGAGCGGAGGGCTGCGACATAGTTTACGGAGTCAGATCGTCAAGGGAAAAGGACACCGCTTTCAAGAGAAATACGGCTCAGGCGTACTATAAAATACTGGAGAAAATGGGAGTCGAGATCACATATAACCACGCCGATTACAGACTTATGAGCAAGCGTGCCGTAGAGGCGCTGGGAGAATTTGAGGAGGTAAATCTTTTCCTCAGAGGAATAGTGCCTATGGTGGGCTTCAAAAGCGATATAGTCACCTATGTGAGAAATGAAAGAGTTGCGGGAGAGTCTAAATATCCGCTTAAAAAGATGATAGCCTTCGCAGTGGAGGGGATAACCTCCCTGTCGGTAAAGCCGATCAGGTTTATAACCTTTCTGGGAATACTGGTATTCCTTATCTCGCTGATAATGCTGATCTATTTTCTTGTCACATGGGCGGCGGGAGATACGGTAAGAGGCTGGGCTTCCACCATAACCTCAGTATGGGCTATAGGGGGACTTCAGCTGCTGGCAATAGGTATCATAGGCGAGTATATCGGAAAGATCTATCTTGAGACCAAGGCTCGTCCTAAGTATATAATCGAAACAAATCTGGAAGAAAATCAATAAAGGAGTAAAAAATCATGGCTGAACAGAACACCACCAAGAAGATCGACAATACCGCTCTTGTGGAGGCGATCAAGGAAATGAGAGAGAATTTCTGCCCCGAAACGCAGAACAAGGTAATCAACGCAGCTCTCAGATGCACCTTCCTCGTACCCGCAGTGCTGGAGAAGAAGCAGGAGCTGGTTGCGGATGCGGATAACCACGTTAAATTCCAGGATAAGCAGTCGGCTAAGTTCATACTTATCAACCACAAGGAAAGAGGTTCGTTTTTCCCCGTATTTACCGATCCCGTTGAGATCGGCAAGCTTAAGGCGGATCAGCCGTTCAGGCACTTTGCAATGAAATTTGCCGACATAGCGGGTCTTACCGAGAATACCCCCAACGTAAACGGCTTTATTGTAAATCCGTTTAATCAGAATCTTCCTTTTACCAAGGAAATGCTTGCTTCCATCAAGCAGACCCTTATCAGAGTAAAGCAGGAAAGAGAAGCTGCTGCAAAGGCTGCACAGGGCGAGGCGGCAAGCGAGCCTAATATAACCGTATCTTCAAACGAGGAATAATACGGGCTTATAAAATTGAAAACAAATGGCGGTCGCAGTTCTCCTGTGTTGATATGAGGAGGAAAGCGACCGCTTTTTTCAGTCATGTGCGTAAAGCTTATTCTGAACGCAGCTCCGAAACGTGTTTCGCTTTTTTGTACGATTTTGCGATATGTAAACATTTTAATATAGAGCAAAATCTATAAAAAAACTGTTGACAAATCCCCTCTCTTTGGTGTATTATTATATTGTAATCGTTTTTACGATAAATGACGTAATTATGGAGGTTTTTAAAATGGCAGAATTTTTTAAGGATATCCCGAAGATCCCTTTTGAGGGAACAGGCAGTACAAATCCGCTTGCGTTCAAGTATTATAACCCCGATGAGATCGTAATGGGCAAGACTATGAGAGAGCAGCTGAAGTTTGCCCTTTCCTGGTGGCACACAATGGGCGGCGACGGAACGGATATGTTCGGCTGCGGCACAACGGATAAGTCGTGGGGAGAGGATACTCCCGAGGCAAGAGCCAAAAAGAAGGTCGATGTTGCTTTTGAGATCATGGACAAGCTTTCTATCGACTATTTCTGCTATCACGACAGAGATATCTCCCCTGAATACGGCTCTCTTGCAGAGACAAATGCCAAGTTCGACGAGGTTATCGACTATGTAGAGGAGAAGATGAAGGCTGATCCTTCAAAGAAGCTCCTCTGGGGTACGGCAAAGTGCTTCGATCACCCCAGATATATGCATGGCGCAGGCACTTCGCCCTCTGCCGACGTTTTCGCATACACGGCAGCTCAGATCAAAAAGGCTGTTGAAAGCACAGTAAGACTGGGCGGAAAGGGCTATGTTTTCTGGGGCGGAAGAGAGGGCTACGAGACCCTTCTCAACACCAACATGGCTCTTGAGCAGGACAACATGGCAAGACTTATGAAGATGACTGTTGACTATGCACGTTCTATCGGCTTTACCGGAGATTTCTATATTGAGCCGAAGCCGAAGGAGCCTACCAAGCACCAGTACGATTTCGATACGGCTACCGTTCTCGGCTTCCTGCGCAAATACGGTCTTGATAAGGATTTCAAAATGAACATTGAGGCTAACCACGCTACTCTTGCTCAGCATACCTTCCAGCACGAGCTGAGAGTTGCAAGAGACAACGGCGTGTTCGGTTCTATCGACGCCAATCAGGGCGACGTACTCCTCGGCTGGGATACCGACCAGTTCCCCACTAATGCTTACGATGCAACAATGTGTATGTACGAGGTGCTCAAGGCAGGAGGCTTCACTAACGGAGGTCTTAACTTTGACGCAAAGGCAAGAAGAGGCTCGTACACAATGGAGGATATCTTCCTTAGCTATATTGCAGGTATGGATACCTTTGCGCTGGGACTTAAGGCTGCTGCAAAGCTTATCGAGGACGGCAGGATAGACAAGTTCGTTGAAGACAGATACGCTTCATGGACAACAGGTATCGGTGCGGATATCATTGCCGGCAAGGCAACTATGGAGGATCTGGAAAAGTACGCTCTTGAAAAGGGCGAGGTAACGGATTCACTTACCAGCGGCAGACAGGAATATCTTGAAAGCGTTGTAAATCAGATCATGTTCAATCTGTAAAAACAATAAAAAATACGGAGCAGGCTGTAGCGCTTGCTCCGTTTTTTCGTATAGTGATTAGTATAGTGATCTGTCAGTCGTCAAGACAATCGTCAAGGGCTTTGATTATGCCGTCCTTGTCCATATTCTGTCCGATAAATACCAGCTTGATCTCTCTGTCTCCGTAGGTATCGTCCCAGTCTGCGGCAATGTCCGGATACTGTTCAAGCAGCTCCTTTTGCTGAGCCTTCGGAGCGGCTGCGAACCATTTTCCGGATTCGGTAGCGGTGATCTGTACGCCCGCCTGCTCGAAAACGTAAGCCTCGTCCCGGTTGTCGGAAAACCACAGCATACCCTTTGTGCGGATAATTTCCTTCGGCCAGTCTGCGGCAAAATCCTGGAGCTTATCCTGATTGAAGGGACGGCGGCGGTGATAAACAAAGGTGGAAATACCGTATTCCTCAGCCTCGCCCTCCTCGTCGTTGTGATGATGGTGATGACAGCAGTGTCCGTGCTCGTGGTCACAGTGGGAATGATCCTCGTGTTCGTCGTGATCGTCGTCATGGTCATGGTGATGCTCATGCTCCTCTGAGGCTTCCTCATTGTATACCTGCATCCAGCCTGCCGACGATGCGGCTTCCTCGAAATCGTAGCTGTGAGTGTCAAGTATATCCGAAACTGCGGTCTTTCCGTAGGTAGTCTCAATGATCCTTGCCTTTGGCTGGAGGGTTTTTATCATCGCCCTGACTCTTCCCAGCTGCTCCGGAGTGACCTTATCCACCTTGTTGAGTATGACGGTGGTGCAGAATTCTATCTGCTGTATGAGAAGATTTTCAATATCCTCCTCATCGATATTATCCTCCAGCAGCGAATCTCCGCAGCCGAATTCCGTCGCCATTCTCAGTGCGTCCACCACCGTAACGATGTTGTCCAGGCGGCATATAGCCGGAACGTTTTCCTCCTCACTGCCCTCCAGAACGGAAATAGTCTGGGCGATAGGAAGAGGTTCGCATATGCCGCTTGCTTCGATAAGCAGATAGTCAAATTTTCCCGTGCCGATAAGCTCGGCGATCTGATTCATAAGATCGACCTTGAGGGTACAGCATATGCAGCCGTTGGAGAGCGGTACAAGGTTGTCGTCCTTCTGTGTAACGGCGCCGTTTTTCTGAATAAGCTCGGCATCGATGTTTACTTCGCCGATGTCGTTGACGATAACTGCGCATTTATAGCCCTCCTGATTTTTGAGGACCTGATTGATAAGAGTTGTTTTGCCTGAGCCGAGATAACCCGTAAGCAGGGTGACGGGAACAGGCTTTACCGGAATTGACATAATTATACGTTCCTTTCTGTTATAAGATGCGGTTTAAAAGAGTTCTTATATTTTTAATCTTACCTTATATATTATATCTCATTGCTCCGATTAAGTCAATAATAAAAGTCAGAAAAGTTGCATTTGCAGACCCGTTCGCCTGGAATAGAGCCGGGTCGTGCTATCTGTGAATTTTTTGTGTTTTCCTTGACAATCGGCTCGGATTGTGGTATAATTTTATATTACTGAAAGTGTACCTTGCGGGAATTTCCGCAAGGTCGTTTTGCTGTTATGGGTATTTTGTGAAAAATTACGGTTTTCAATTGAAAAATGAGGTAAAATATATTAAGTATTTCAGATGTTAAAAAAATACGCAAAATGTATTAACACAACGTCAATTCATTACTGCTTGCGTTTATATTGGAGGAATTTGTATGGTAAGAGAAGATTTGAGAAACGTTGCGATCATTGCTCACGTCGATCACGGAAAAACCACGCTGGTG
The DNA here is from genome assembly GCA_017626015.1 of Ruminococcus sp. Classification (GTDB taxonomy): domain Bacteria; phylum Bacillota; class Clostridia; order Oscillospirales; family Ruminococcaceae; genus Hominimerdicola. The sequence goes on along the minus strand of JAGAJO010000001.1, from coordinate 2,197 downwards.
GATCAGATGCTCAGACAGAGCGGTACTTTCAGGGACAATCAGGTCGTGGATGAAAGAGTTATGGATTCCAACGACATTGAAAAGGAAAGAGGAATAACTATCCTTGCGAAAAACACGTCGATAAAGTATAAGGACGTCAAGATCAACGTTATAGATACTCCGGGTCATGCCGATTTCGGAGGCGAGGTCGAGCGTGTTCTGAAAATGGTAAACGGCGTTCTGCTGCTTGTTGACGCTGCGGAGGGTCCCATGCCCCAGACGAGATTTGTTCTACAGAAAGCGCTGGAGCTTGGTCATAAGATCATCATTGTTATCAATAAGATCGACCGCCCCGACGCAAGACTCAACGAGGTCGGCGACGAGGTGCTTGAGCTGCTGATGGATCTTGACGCCACTGATGAACAGCTCGACAGCCCGATACTTTACTGCTCCGGCAGAGACGGTACGGCTTCTCTTTCGCCCAATGCGCAGGGTGAAAATATGATACCCCTTTTTGACGAGATACTGAGATATATTCCCGCCCCCGAGGCTGACGATCAGGGCGCAATGCAGTATCTGGTTTCCGCTATCGACTATAACGAGTATGTGGGAAGAATAGCTATCGGACGTATCGAGAGAGGCGTAATGAGAGTTAATCAGGACGTTTCCATAGGCGATTATCACAACTCCAAAAAGGAATACAGGGGCAAGATCGTGACCATGTATCAGATAGAGGGCCTTAACAGGGTTCCCTGTGAAAGCGCCAAGGCGGGGGATATTGTGTGCATAAGCGGTATAGAGAATATTACTATCGGAGATACCATATGCGATTTCGGCAGCTTTGAGCCGGTCCCCTTTGTAAAGATATCCGAGCCTACGGTGGAGATGACCTTCTCTGTCAACAACTCGCCCTTCGCAGGAAGAGAGGGCAAGTTTGTCACCACCAGACACATCAGGGACAGGCTTTTCAGAGAGCTGCTCAAGGACGTTTCCCTCAGAGTTTCCGAGACGGACAATACAGATTCATTCCGTGTTGCCGGCAGAGGAGAAATGCACCTTTCTATCCTGATAGAAAATATGAGGAGAGAGGGCTACGAGCTGGGAGTTTCCACGCCGAGAGTGCTTTTCAAGGAAATAGAGGGCAAGCTCAATGAGCCTATAGAAAGACTTGTTATAGACGTTCCCGAAAACTGCGTCGGTTCGGTTATGGAAAAGATAGGAGCCAGAAAGGGAGAGCTTCAGCAGATGACGCCTGTGGGCAGCAGAATGAGACTTGAATTTCTTATCCCTGCAAGAGGTCTTTTCGGATACAAGAGCGAATTTCTTACCGATACCAAGGGCGAGGGTATCATGAACTCGGTATTCTATCAGTACCAGCCCTACAAGGGAGATATCCCCAAAAGAGCTTCCGGCTCGCTGGTAGCCTTTGAGGCAGGCGAGGCTGTAACATACGGACTTTACAACGCCCAGGAAAGAGGAGAGCTGTTTATAACCGCAGGTACTCCCGTGTACGAGGGCATGGTCGTAGGAGCTTCTCCCAAGCAGGAGGATCTTGTGGTAAACGTGTGCAAGAAAAAGCACCTTACCAATACCAGAGCCAGCGGCTCCGACGATGCGCTGAGACTTATTCCGCCGAGGAATATGTCCCTTGAGGACGCTCTGGAATTTCTTGCAGACGACGAGCTTCTCGAGGTCACTCCCAAGAACATAAGGATCAGAAAGAGAGTTCTCAGCAATACTCAGAGAGCTAAGGACAGGGCTAAAATGTAATAATAACTGAAAACACCGGCAGAAAAGCATTTGCTTTATTGCCGGTGTCAGATTGTCAAAAAACTCTACACAGTGCATATAAGGGGCAGCCCTCTATCGCAGGGCATTTGCCCAATTCACCCTGTGCGGAGCTCCTGCGTATAGGGGATTTCGCTCCTGCGGGAGCGACGAAGGGGCGCTGCCCCCTCGACCCCCGCAAGCGCTCTGGCGCCGCGCTTGAGCCTGCGCTTTAATTCCCCAATGGGCTTTTCCTATAAATTGACACCGGCAGAAAAGCATTTGCTTTACTGCCGGTGTTTTATTATTTAATGTATCCGTCCAACCCGCCCCACCAACTAAAAAAGGAACCCAGCTCAGACAGCCGGGCTCCATTTACTCAAATCTTCACATTCCAAGGCAGTAACCGAGAAACTTTGCACCCTGTACGCAGCATCTCAAAAACATACTC
>JAGAJO010000022.1 GCA_017626015.1 Ruminococcus sp. | reverse complement strand
TGAATATATGTCTTCCGTATTTTACCCTGGAAGATGTAATGGATAAACTGAACACCAAGTATTGGTTTTCAACCATGCAGAAAGAGGGCTCTGAAGATTATGAGGAGCACATTGAGGCTCTTATCAGAAGAATCGATATGCCTGTAAAGGCAATACTCGGCAAAAGCCAGGTTTCGGTCAATGATTTTATCAATCTTCAGCCGGGAGATATTATAAGACTGAATACGGGAGTCTCTTCGGAGATGGAAGTTTATGTAGGCAATATCAGAAAATTTACGGCTCTGCCCGGCTCCAGTAAAGATAAATATGCAGTACGGGTAACATCAGTAATCAGAGAGGGGGAATAAGGTGTGGACGGAATGTTATCACAAGATGAAATAAATGCACTGCTGAGCGGCATGGATCTGTCAGGAGAGTCGCCGGCAGAAGAAGCAGGCAGTACATCTGAAACACCGGTAATAGATGAGAGTTTGCTGACGGATACGGAAAAGGATGCCATAGGAGAAATTGCCAATATCAGTATGGGATCCTCTGCAACTACCTTATATTCTTTGGTAAACAGAAAAGTAAACATTACAACGCCTGTGGTTACTCTTGCGTCCTGGGAGAGTGTAATAGAGGATTATCAGAAGCCATGTGTTTTTATTCAAATCAGATATACCGCAGGGCTGGATGGTTCCAATATTATGGTTCTTAAGGAACATGATGTTAAAGTAATCACCGATTTAATGATGGGCGGAGACGGAAGCAATACGGAAGGCGAGTTGGGTGAGCTCCATTTAAGCGCCATATCAGAAGCAATGAATCAGATGATGGGAGCAGCGGCTACGTCAATGTCTACCATGCTTGGAAAGATGATTGATATCAGCCCCCCGGAAGCCAGTCTTGTGGACTTGCAGGATTTTCAACAGGGAGGAGATATTGCTGATTTCCTAAATGAAACTTTTGTTAAGATTTCTTTTCGGATGCAGGTTGATGATCTGGTTGACAGTACAATCATGCAGCTATATCCGATTGATTTTGCCAGAAGCCTGTATGAGACTTTTATCTCATCACAGACAGGTGGAGAGCCTGTTGCAGAACCTGAGCCTGAACCTGAGCCTGAACCCGAGCCCGAACCTGAACCAGAATATTATTCCCCGGACGGAGCAACCGATTTTACGCTGACTTATCTGGAATATATAAATCCGATCAGAGAAAAATATGGCGCTCCTCCATTCAGAGCCTGCGGACAACTTGATCAGGCTGTGCTGCTCAGCCGTCAGGAAAAGGAAGGCTGGGCTACGTTATATACTAATCCTTATGATAAACTGGAAAACGTAGGGCTACCTCTTAGCAGTGATATAATTGAAGTTCAGGGGTGGGTCTTTGATGTATTGGAAAATGAAGATCCGGTAGAGAAATGTATGCAGATGATCCAAGATGAATTCAGAGGTTACTATTTCACTACCACCCCTAATGTAACGCTTTCACACAATTTAAAAGATTATACATATTTATCGGTCGTGGCGTTTCCCGACGAAGTGGAACAGGAACAAGCTGCATCATGTTATAAAGGAACAGCTTACTCATTTCGCGTATATGCTATGAAATAAAACTTTGATCAGGCGTAAAAAATACGCCTGATTTTTTGTGCAATTTTTTGGGTGATACTAAGCTGACAGCTTAACAAATTGCGAAAAGAATGTGATATAATGTTTGTATGGAAAATCCATCGGGTGGGTTCAACAAAATATAGAATAAGGGAGTTGTTATATATGTTTAAGAAAATCATTTCAGCAGTGCTTGTTATTCTTTCCTGTTTATCAATGAGTATGCTGTTTACCGGTTGTGACGGTGACTCAAGCGATAACGATAAAGATCTTCGGGACGCAGATGCATGGGATTATGACGGAGACGGAAAATTAAACCAAAAGGAGCTAGAAGATTACGGCGGTTTTTATCAGGATATGCATGACGCAGGATATTATTGATAAATCACGATTATGCAATAAGGCGGTAATGAAATATGAAATTAAGATCGCTATTACTTTTATCTGTACTTTTCACAAGTTCAATAGTATTAAGCAGTTGTGCCTGTAAGCATGAAAAGTGGATCGACGCTACTTGTACAAAACCCAAGACCTGTGCCGAGTGCGGAATCACTGAGGGTTCACCGCTTAGTCATCAGTGGATAGACGCAACCTGCAGCGTTCCTAAAACCTGTTCTCTGTGTAATGAAACGGAGGGCGAGCCGCTGGAACATAAATGGATAAACGCAACCTGTTCAAAGCCTAAAACCTGTTATTTTTGCGGAAAGACAGAGGGAGAACCGTCAGAGCATGATTGGGAAGAAGCAAATTGTGTATTTCCCAAAAGATGTTCTGTATGCGGTGTAACCGAGGGCGAAAAATCCGACCACAATTGGAAAAAAGCTACTTGCACGGAACCGAAAACCTGCAAGGTTTGCGGAAAAACAACAGGTCAAAAACAAGGTCACAAGTGGAAGGACGCCACCTGTATAGACCCCAAAACATGTTCTGTCTGCAAGGAGACGATAAAGGGTACAGCTCGTGGTCATGCCTATAAAAATGGTTACTGTGTACGGTGTGACGAAAAGGATCCAAACTATGTATCACCGTCAGATATCACAACCCTTGCTCAGCTTCAGGATTATCTCAATAAGAATTATTCAAAAATCGAAACGCCGTTCGGCACTATAACCGATATCACTTTTGAAATAGATGAAGTTACAGAGCTATCAAGGCGTCAGGTGTACCCCTATGACTTTTATATACAGACATCGGCTAATCTGTATATCTATAAACCCACCGTTGATATACCAGGCTCCGCTTCAGATGAAGTAATATTATTACCTTATGATATGGACAACGTAAATGTGACCGACCAACAGCGTGCAGACATGGTTGCTGCGATGAAAAATTATCAGTCTGAAATTGCCAATGTCGCCATGACGGCATTTCCGAATAAGAAGATTGCCGGAGGATTTTATAATTTCAACAGCAGCGGATGGTATAACACAGGCGACGAAACAGATCCCGACGATTGGCATTATTCGGACGGAAGCAGTACACGATATTTCACATGGATAAACTATGACGGTGATTTGTACGGATTATCCGGCTCATATGATGATAGTTATATTTCACAATTCCATTGGAGCGAAGCCTTCGATGACATATGGTACGGCTATAACGACTAATCTGTTTAGCTATACTCCGATATGCTGCAAAATCTGTTGACAATGAGAGCAAATATGGTAGGCTGTCCGTGCCGACTGAATACAACATGAGCAGAGGCTCATTGTCAACAGTCCGTGGAGTAAATGCAATCTGTTTTTTAGAAGATTCCGGTTAAATGTATATTTTGTAAGAATAAAATCGCAAAGATAAAGTTAATTTTTTATAAGGAGGTCATTTTATGAGAAGAAAATTTATAGCTTTATTGTCAATTGTATTGGCGATATCTATGACAGGGTGTGGCAATAGTAATTCCGGAGAAAATGCAAATCAATCTGATAAAGCATCAGCTGAACAAGATGCTAGTCCCATAGAAAGTTTGAATGAAGATGAAAGAGCAATTTACAATTGCTTAATTGAGAATATCAATAGTTTTCATAATCCACAAGCCGTGAAGCTGTTAGAAATAAGAATACCTTCAGATGAATACTTTGATGTACTTAAAATTGTCGATGATGTAGTTGGCGGCAGCAGCAGTAGAAATCGTCTTTTTATTCAAATTAATTCAACAAATAAATTAGGGGGAAATGTGTCAAGCATATTCGAATTTGATCTCGATGCTTCTACTTATTCAGATTTGGGTAAAAATGAGTATTGTGATATATATTGGAGTGAGGCATCAACACAAAGTGATAAATATGGTGATTCAGCTGTTTCTAATATCAATAAAGCCTTAAGTTATTATTGGGAAGAACAAGGTATTTAATTCGGGCGTGCCGTATGCCAAAAGTAAGACAAATGCAGAGCGTACCTGCACATTTGGAGCATACGGCGGCAAATTTCTTACATTAGATGTAGTATCGTGGCAGTAAGCCCTGGATTTTTAGAGAGTACAGTTAGTATTTTACATACATATTGCTCCCAGAATTAACTCATGAATTTTTCAGTCAGCATGAGAAGTAAATTCAAAACAGAGGAAGGAAGCTGCAATTGAAAGGTTTGTTGATTGAAGGCTTTGGTATTCATAATCTTATAAACTAAAATACCTCCCCCATGTTATATTTTAATATCTGTAAAAACCAGCCGTGATCGTAAAAGATCACGGCTGGTTCTATAAAAAAGTTGACTTTTTTCGTTTATATCTTAAGGCAATATCGCACTCAAACGGTGAATACTATTTCATCATTACCTCCGTCTGGTAAGGCAGCTCGATATTGAAGCAAACTCCTCCTTCAAAAAGGTTTTCCACCGATATCCTTCCCCCTGAAAGATCAACGATCCGCTTTACCAGCGCAAGACCCAGACCGTTGCCCTCGGTGGCTCTGGAATGATCCCCCTGATAAAACTTTTCAAATATCTTATCCTTTTTTTCAGGAGGTATTCCGGGGCCGTTGTCGGATATTTTAGCAACGATACCCGTTTCGCTTCTGAAAAGCTTGACCTTGATCTCTCCCCCCACGGGAGTGAATTTAATCGCATTATTTATCACGTTCTGCCAGATCTGACCCATAAGATCTTCGTTGCCGGTGTAAAAAATATCCTCCAGATCTATATCAAGGTTTATTTCCTTTTTGGACCATTCCGGTTCAAGCATAAGTATGATCTTGCGTATCTGCTCGTCTATAGAAAACCTTTTCTTCTTGCCGATAGTGGTCTGATTTTCCAGCTTGGTAAGATTAAGAATATTTGAAGAAAGCTTTGACAGCCGTGACGTTTCATCAATGATTATCTGTGTGTACTCATTTCTGTCCGATTCGCTTATGCTTTCGTCCTGAAGCAGCTTTGCGAAGCCCTGTATCGAGGCAAGAGGCGTTTTAAACTCGTGAGAAACGTTGGAAATAAAATCTCCCCTGAGCGTTTCTATACCGGAAAGCTCCTGAGCCATTTTGTTGAAGTTCTTTGCCAGCGTACCATATTCCCTGTCGGCAGGCACCTTGACCCGCACCGAAAAATTTCCCCTTGCGACCTCAGATGTCGCCTTGCTTAGATCGTGTATAGGCTGTAGGATAGTCCTACCCACAAAACCGGTTATGATCGTACCGATTATGATACACACCATGAAAGCCACGATGATCACAAGGCTGACCATCCAATAGAGATTTTCGCTTGAAAAACTGTCAACCTCAATAAACTGTCCGTTTATGCGCATAATAAGCGTTGCCTTGGGTATGATCCCACCGCTGCTCACATAGTATCCCTTTTCGTCAATATCCTTTTTATGCTCTTTTATGGATCTTTGCGAAACCTTTTCAATAGAATAGGAGTTATTGTTGATTATGGATATTATATCCTCAAAGGCATAATCATCCTTCTCAAGCTTTTGAGCGGAATCCGCAAAGCTCAAAAGCTGCTGCTCTGCATTTTCCTTCATAAGCGGACTGAAAACCAGAAGGATCACACTTATGGATATTGTTGCTGAAATTACCATTACCATAAAAAACAGCAGCGCAAGCTTGAACTGAAGGCTCGTTCTGGAATTCTGCGAAACGTATCCGTTTTTTTTCCTGCTCACAGCTTTACCGCCTTATATCCCAATCCGCGCACTGTAACGATCGAAAAAGAATCGCTGCTTCCGTACCGTTCCCTCAAACGTTTTATATGAACGTCCACAGTGCGTTCGTCAACGTCCTTATCCATACCCCAAAGCTCGTCCAGAAGCTGACGGCGGGTAAATATTTTATTTGGATAAGACAGCAGCTTGAACAGCAGCTTAAACTCCATTTGCGGAATAGTCTCTCCCTGTTTTCCGTCAAAGGAGACCGTCTGAGCGTCGTAATCGAGAGTACAGCTGCCTACGGTAAGAGAATGCTCGGACGCCATTTTTGCACGTCTCAGCAAAGCGCCGACACGCAGTATCATCTCGTTGATATCAATAGGCTTGACCATATAGTCATCTGTTCCGGCTGTGAAGCCCTCCTGCTTATCCTCAAAGGTTTCTTTTGCGGTCACCATAAGTATCGGGAGATGATAATCCGCCTTCCTCAGCTGCCTTGTCAGCTCATAACCGTCCATATTAGGCATCATAATGTCGGATATTATCAGATCTATATTGGTTTTTTCAAGCATATCCAAAGCCTCAAGACCGTCGTTTGCGGTAAAAGGCTGATAACCATGCTGCTTAAGAGCTGCCGACATAAGCCGTCTTAAGCTTGCGTCATCTTCAACAACAAGTATCTGGAACATTTATTTTACCTCCCGGATCAGATTAATTATTTATATACGAAATTGTTTTAGTAAACATTTTTTTACGTTTAATTTACTCAAAAAATTTCTGGAATTATCCTGATAATTCACATTCGGTTCACACAGGAATGCTATTATATATGTGTTGAAAGAAAATCAAACGTTTTGAGGATTGACAAAGCCCGGCAGTGACAGACTTTCAGGTTTTGTCAATCACCAAATCCCTTTCATAATTCTATAGAAAATTAATGCTCATTTCAGCCGATAGAAGTGAGTATTAATTTTTTTTGAGCTTTTTCAAATATACATAAAAAAGTTCTGAAAATTCACACTCGGTTCACACAGGAATGTTATTATGTATACGTTGAAAGAAAATCAGGTGTTTTGAGGATTGACAAAGCCCGGCAGCGAAAGGCTTTCAGGTTTTGTCAATCACCAAATCCCTTTCATAATTCTATAGAAAATTAATGCTCATTTCAGCCGATAGAAGTGAGTATTAATTTTTTTATGCATAAATATTCCCCGCCGGCAATCAGTTCCGGAGCCGGCGGAAAAATTTAAAACAAATTTACATATTACGGTTTTCAGACAATAACCGATTCTTGATGTTCCACAGCTTATCGGACAGATCCACATAGTATGTGTGGGGATTCTCAAAGCGAGTTATCTCGTCCCAGAGTGTCTCGATCTCCTGCTGACGATACTTTACTATCTCATCAAAGGACGGCTTTTTGTATACGCACTTTCCGTTCTTAAATATCGGTACCAGCAGTTCTCTTGCCTTGAAATTCGTTACAGTCTTTTTCTTCCATGTATACTGCGGATCAAAAAGCGTAAGCTCCCGGCTTTCGTCTATGACCTCGTCGTGTACGGTCAGAAGATCCGCCACAGCCTTATTGTTTTCCTTATCGTAAATACGGTAAACCTTCTTAAAATGAGGGTTTGTGATCTTCACAACGTTCTCGGAAATTTTAATCTTCGGTACTACCTCGCCGCTGTCATTTTCCACTGCAACAAGCTTGTACACTCCGCCGAAAACAGGCTCGCTCCTTGCGGTTATGAGCCGTTCGCCCACGCCGAAGCTGTCCACCTTTGCTCCCTGAAAGATCATATCCCTGATTATATATTCGTCCAATGAATTTGAAGCGATTATTTTGCAGTCCTCATAGCCTGCCTCGTCAAGCATTTTTCTGGCTTTCTTGGAGAGATATGTTATATCCCCCGAATCTATCCTGACTCCTACAGGACGGCAGCCCTTAGGCTTCAGCACCTCGTCAAAAGCTCTGATAGCGTTGGGAATACCGCTTTTAAGCACATTATAGGTATCTATAAGCAAAACCGCACCATTGGGATAGCATTCGCAATAGGTCTTAAAAGCCTCGTATTCGCTGTCGAACATCTGGACCCACGAATGAGCCATTGTTCCGGTGGCAGGAAAGCCGAACACCTGCTCCGTAATTGTGCAGGCCGTTCCTGTACAGCCGCCTATCCCGGCAGCTCTGGCTCCGTAAATAGCTGCGTCACCTCCATGAGCACGTCTGGAACCGAATTCCGAAACTGCTCTGCCCTGTGCGGCCCGGACTATCCTGTTTGCCTTAGTAGCAATAAGCGTCTGGTGGTTTATGCAAAGCAGCAGATAAGTCTCCACCAGCTGCGCCTCGATAGCAGGGGCACGTACCGTTATGATCGGTTCGTTGGGAAAGATAACGGTTCCCTCAGGAACTGCCCAGATATCCCCGGTAAACCTAAAATCCCTCAGATATTCCAGAAAATCCTCCCTGAATATTCCCTTGGAACGCAGAAATTCTATATCCTGACTGTCAAAATGCAGATCGTTTATATAGTCTATGATCTGCTCCAATCCGCAGGCAATGGCAAAACCGCCGTTATCCGGGACTCTCCTGAAAAAAAGATCGAAATAGGAGATCTTATTCGCAGCGCCGCAGATAAAATAGCCGTTTCCCATAGTCAGCTCATAAAAATCACACAGCATCGTATAGTTAAAGTTGTTCATATTGATCCTCCAACTCTCAGACAGTTTCCCCGAGAGAAAATCTCTCCGAATATTCCTTGATCTTCTTATCGTAATAATCCGGACCGTTTCGGTGAAGATTATCCAGATACTCGTGCTTCTTAAGACTTGTATACTTACGCTGATTTGCAATAAGATATATTGCAATATTGGAGCAGTGATCAGAGATCCTCTCTACATTTGTAAGAATATCTATAAAGTTTATACCCACCTCTATATTGCACAGTCCGTTTTTTGAACGGTCTATGTGTATTGCCTTAAGATCCTCGACGATCCTGTCTACGACCTCCTCCAGTGGCTCGATCTCCGTAAGTATATCCATATCTCCCGTTTGTGTAGCTTCCACAGCAAGTCTTGTTATCTCGGTTATCGCTGCACAGACAACCTTAAGCTCCTTATTTGCCTGATCGGAAAAACTGATCTCCTTTTCATAAAGAACGTCTGCGGTTTCGTAAATGTTCACCGAATAATCCCCTATACGTTCATATTCTGATATGAGATGGAAAAGAGTGGTCACATATCTTGACTCATCCTCGTTAAGACCGCAGTCATTGAGCTTGATAAGATACTGCCCGACTCTGTCCTCAAGTCTGTCAAGCAGCTCCTCACGCTCCTTGATCTTATCAATGACCTTAAGATCGTACTTATCAAAAAGAGTGGAAACCGACACAAAATTTTTATGCGCCAGATGTCCCATCTGTACCACAGCCTCCGTTGCCTGAGCAATAGCAACGCTGGGCGTTACAAGGAATCTGTCGTCAAGCAGATCTTCTTTTGTAAAGGTCTCATCATCATCGCTGTTTTTCTTATCACGGATCGTAATGACCGCCAGCTTTTCAAGCAGGGTGTAAAAGGGAAGGAACATTATCGTAACAAGCACATTGAATATCGTATGGAAATTTGCAATGCTTCCCGTTGTAAAGTTCTTATCCCAGAAAGAAAGTCCCACGGTGTACTGAATAATATATACCCCAATGAGGAACACCACCGTACCGATAAGGTTGAAATAAAAATGGATCATTGCTGCTCTTTTTGCGTTTTTTGATGCGCCTACACTGGAAATAAGCGGAGTTGCGCAGGTACCTATATTGGTTCCCATAATTATAGGAAATGCAGCCGCAAAGGTTATTGCTCCCGAAGTGGAAAGCGCCTGCAGAATACCTATAGAAGCTGCCGACGACTGAATGACCGCAGTAAACACAGTTCCTACCAGAACACCGAGAATAGGATTTTTAAGCGCAGCAAAGATCTCCTCAAACTGCGGCATTTCAGCCAATGGAGCAATTTTCTCCTGCATAAGTATCATTCCGGTAAAAAGAATACCTATGCCCATCATGATTTCGCCCACGGTTTTGTTTTTATTTTTTTTGCTGACCATTATTATTATAAGACCGATAACGATAAGCACAGAAGAAAAATTCGAGGGCTTACATAGCTGCAGGATAAACGGACCGTCGGACTCCCCCTCCAGTCTGGTAAGTCTTAATATCTGCGTTGTCATTGTCGTACCGATATTTGCACCCATTATAATGCCGACAGCCCCCTTAAGGGTAAGCAGTCCGGCGTTTACAAGTCCCACCACAATAACCGTGGTCGCCGATGATGACTGAACTGCGGCAGTAACAAGCGCTCCGAAAAGAATACCCGAAAAAACATTTCCGGACATTTTAGCAAGAACCTTTTCCATTAATCCGCCGGAGGCCTTTTCAAGTCCGTTGCTGAGGATCGTCATTCCATAAAGAAAAAGTCCCAGACCGCCGGCCATTCCGATTATGTTAAAAATACTCAAAAAGCTTCATTCCTTTTAAAATTTTCTCTATGCGTCCGCATACGTTACGATCAGTATCAAATATCCCTCTGCAAAAGCTCATCCTTTGCAGACGGATATTTGAACGATCTCTCCGTGCGGACACTTTTTTAAGATTCAAAAAACAAAGCCAAAGCCTGCACAATGACAGCTGTGCGGCTTTGACTCATAAACTATCTTTTTTGCGCAACGACAAGCCTGTTGAGAGCACGTTTAAGCTTTTGCTCAGCCAGGTCAAACTCCTTCTGACTTGCGTGCTCCTTCATCTTGCTTTCGGCATACGCCTTTGCCTTTTCGGCTCTGGCAACGTCTATTTCATCGGACCATTCAATTGCAGAAGAAAGGATAGTCACTGTTCCGTCAACGGAAACCTTGATAATGCCGTCAGATACTGCTGCCGACCTGAAACTCCCGTCTATCTTGATCCTCAGCTCCGACGCCACAAGATTTGCCACATAAGGCGAATGTCCCGCAAGGATCCCCACATTGCCGGATGCGGTTTTTGCAATGATCTGCTCCGTACTCCCCTCATAAAAGATCTTTTCGGGTGTCAGAACTTTGATGTTGTAAGGCGTCATAAAAATCTCTCCGATAAATTAATTATTCTACGCATTATTTTTAGCCTTTTCCACAGCCTCGTCGATGGTTCCCACAAAAAGGAATGCCGATTCAGGAAGATCGTCATGCTTGCCCTCGATGATCTCCTTAAATCCCCTGATTGTTTCTTTGAGCGGAACATATTTGCCTTGATAGCCTGTAAACTGCTCCGCCACAAAGAAGGGCTGAGAAAGGAATCTCTGTATCTTTCTGGCTCTGGAAACGGTAAGCTTATCCTCGTCGGAAAGCTCATCCATGCCCATAATTGCAATGATATCCTGAAGCTCCACATATCTCTGGAGAATAGACTGGACCTTTCTTGCGACCTGATAATGCTCGTTGCCGACAATTTCAGGGGTAAGTATCCTTGAAGTTGACTCCAGCGGATCTACTGCCGGGAAAATACCCAGAGACGAAATGCTTCTTGAAAGCACTGTCGTAGCGTCAAGGTGAGCGAACGTAGTAGCAGGAGCCGGGTCTGTAAGGTCGTCCGCAGGAACATAAACCGCCTGAACAGAGGTAATGGATCCCTTATTTGTAGAAGTGATCCTCTCCTGCAATGCGCCCATTTCCGTTGCAAGCGTCGGCTGATAGCCAACCGCCGAGGGCATACGTCCCAGCAGCGCCGAAACCTCCGAGCCTGCCTGAGTAAATCTGAATATATTATCGATAAACAGCAGAACGTCCTGTCCCTCAACATCTCTGAAATACTCAGCCATGGTCAGTCCGGAAAGTCCCACTCTCATTCTTGCTCCGGGCGGTTCGTTCATCTGACCGTACACAAGAACAGTCTTGTCTATAACTCCAGATTCCTTCATTTCGTAGTAAAGATCGTTGCCCTCACGGGTCCTCTCTCCTACTCCGGTGAAGACCGAAATACCTCCGTGCTGGTTTGCGACGTTATTGATAAGCTCCTGAATAAGCACCGTCTTGCCGACTCCCGCTCCGCCGAAAAGACCGATCTTTCCGCCTTTAAGATACGGAGCGATCAGGTCTATGACCTTAATGCCTGTTTCCAGTATCTCGTTTGCGGCAGTCTGCTCCTCGTAAGAGGGCGGCTGACGGTGGATCTCCCATCTTTCCTTGGTCTCGGGTGCAGGAAGGTTATCAACAGGCTCTCCCAACAGATTGAACATTCTGGAAAGAGTTTCCCTGCCCACCGGCACGGCGATCGCCTTTCCGGTATCAACAGCGTCCACTCCCCTGACAAGTCCGTCGGTGGAGGACATAGCTATACATCTCACCACATCGTCTCCGATATGCTGAGCTACCTCTACAACCAGCTTTTTGCCGCTGTTATCTATTTCAAGAGCGTTCAAAAGATCGGGAAGGTTATCCTTGTCGAACCTCACGTCGACAACTGCGCCGACGATCTGCACAACCTTTCCTATATTCTTGCCGTCCATTCATTTACCGCCTTTCATACTATTTATTTATGGAAGCTGAACTGATCTCCGTAATTTCCTGAGTGATCTGAGCCTGTCTTGCTCTGTTGTAAAGCAGCGACAGATTATCGATCATTTCGCTTGCATTATCGCTTGCCGATTCCATAGCAGTGCGTCTTGCTGCCTGCTCGGAAGCGTAGGAATCAACGATCGCCGAATAAAGCATACCGCATAAATACTGGGGTATCATACCGTCGAATACCTCCTCAGGAGAGGGGTCGTAAATTGTAGACGGGTGCTTGTCACCGATGTAATCCAGATTTTCCAGCGGAAGTATCCTCAGCTGATTAGGTTCCTGAGTCATTGCGGAAACGAAGGTGGTATATACAAGCTCAACTGCGTCAAAATCCCCCAGCCGAAATCTTTCTATGATATTCTCGGCGATCTCCATAACATCGGTAAGATCGATACCCTCTGCAATGTTCGGGAACCTGTCGGTCAGATCGTAGCTTCTCTTTTCAAAATACTCCACAGCCTTTTTGCCTATAGCCATTACACGGATCTCTCCGCCTGTGCCGATGATCTCCTCAGCTCTTGCCTCCGCCATTTTCAGAACATTATGGTTAAAGCCGCCCGCAAGACCTCTGTCGCCGGCAATAACTATCATAAGCGTGGAATTTTTAAACTTCTTTTTTGTGTAAACAGACGTAAAATCATGGTCTCTTGATACGTCGCACATAACCTGGAAAACCGACTCGAAAAACGGATGCACCGCCTCGGCTCTTTCCTTTGCACGGCGCATTTTCGAGGAAGCAACAAGCTGCATCGCCTTGGTTATCTGCATGGTGCTTTCAACGCTTTTTATGCGGCGCTTTACGTCCTTCATATTGGAAGCTGCCATAAACTAACGCTCCTTATCTGCCCTGAAGGAATTTATCTGCAAACGTCTCAAGTACCTCTTTGAGCGCAGCCTCGTTTTCGTCAGTCAGGACCTTGGTCTCTTTTATAGACGTCAGGATATCGGGATGCGTCTCGTCAAGATAGGTATAGAGATCCTTTTCAAATTCTCTGATATCCTCTACCGGGATCTTTTTAAGATAATTATTAACGACCGCATAGATTATAACCACTTGTTTTTCAACGTCCACCGGCTCGTTCTTTCCCTGCTTAAGGACCTCCACTATACGCTCGCCCTGCGCCAGTCTGTCCTTTGTATCCTGATCCAGATCCGAACCGAACTGGGAGAAGGACTGAAGCTCTCTGTACTGAGAATAAAGCAGCTTAAGAGGACCCGAGACCTTTTTCATTGCCTTGATCTGCGCCGCACCTCCGACACGGGAAACGGAAATACCGGGGTTGACGGCAGGTCTTACTCCCGAGAAGAAAAGCTCCGTCTCAAGGAATATCTGTCCGTCGGTGATCGAAATTACATTGGTAGGGATATACGCCGAAACATCTCCCGCCTGAGTTTCTATTATAGGAAGCGCCGTTATCGAGCCTCCGCCGTTTTCCTCGTTAAGGCAGCAGGCTCTCTCCAGCAGTCTTGAATGGAGATAGAAAACATCTCCCGGATATGCCTCTCTGCCGGTAGGTCTTTTAAGAAGCAGCGACATAGTTCTGTAAGCCACCGCATGCTTTGACAGATCGTCGTAAACGCAAAGCACGTCCTTGCCCTGGAGCATAAAATGCTCAGCCATAGCTACGCCCGCATAAGGCGCAATGTACTGCAAGGGCGCCATTTCCGAAGCGGTAGCGGAAACTACGATAGAATATTCCAATGCTCCGTTTTTCGCCAGAGTATCCACAATATTGGCAACGGTAGAGATCTTCTGACCGATAGCCACATAAATGCAGATCACGTCCTTGCCCTTCTGATTTATGATCGTATCCAGCGCAATAGTTGTCTTACCGGTCTGTCTGTCGCCGATAATAAGCTCACGCTGTCCCCTGCCCACGGGGATCATGGAATCGATCGCCTTGATACCCGTCTGGAGTGGTCTGCTGACCGATTTCCTTGTAATGATTCCGAATGCGGGACTTTCTACCGGTCTGAATTCGTCTGTTAAAATGCTGCCCTTTCCGTCGATAGGCTCACCCAGCGCATTTACTACTCTGCCCAACAGCGCATCGCCCACAGGGACAGAAACGATCCTGCCCGTCCTCTTTACCGACGAGCCTTCCTTTATGCCGTCCTCCGAACCGAGAAGAACGCAGCCTACAAAATCCTCCTCGAGGTTCATAGCCATGCCGAAGGTGCCGTTTTCAAATTCAAGAAGCTCTCCGGACATACATTTTTCCAGTCCGGTAACTCTTGAAATACCGTCTCCGACAGTGCAAACCGTTCCGACGTCATCAAGCGTCAGCTTTGAACGGTAGTTCTTTATCTGCTGTTTTATCAAACCTGTTATTTCATCAGGACGTAAATTCATATCAAAACTCCGTACCTTTCAAAAAAATTTCCACTATAATACAGCGCTATGCAATAACGCCGCCGATCTGTGCCTTAAGCCTGTCAAGCCTTGTTTTAACGCTGGAATCTATCTCGCTGTTTGCATATCTCAGCACTATCCCTCCGATGATAGACCTGTCGGTCTTTTCGGTAAAAGCTATCTTCTTCCCCGTTACTGCACAAAGCTTATCGATGAGCTTCGTTCTCAGCCTTTCGGACAGCGGCTCGGCAGTTATCGCCGTGACTTCGAGAATGTTCATTTTATCGTTATACATATCCGAAAAAACGCCGTATATTTCGTCAATATCTCCGAATCTGCCCTTTTCAGCCAGCAGACGCAGAAAATCCTCCGTAAGCGTGCTGAGCCTGCCTCCGAAAATATCTCCAATGCGGTCAGCCTTTTCGCTGCCTGAGATCAGCGGCGAACTCATAAGCTTTACAAACTCCGCATTTTCAGCAAGCAAAACAACATCCCGCACCTGCTTAAGCTCCGAATAAACGCTTTCAAGGCAGTCCTGCTCGCAGCAAAGCTCAAACAGGGCGGTACCGTAAACAATACCAACGCTCTCAGCCATTACACTTCACCCACATTGTCGATAAACTGTTCTATAAGCTTTTCGTTATCCTTGCTGTTGAAATCCTTTTCAATAACTGCCTGAGCAGCTGAAAAAGCAATGTCTGCAATATCGTCCTTGATCTTATTGACTGCGATCTTCTTTTCACGCTCGATCTCGACTCTCGACTGCTCGGCAATACCCTTCGCTTCACGTTTTGCGTCGCTGATTATCTCATCGGAGCGCTGCTGAGCCTTTTTAGTCGCCGCCTGGATTATCTGCGCAGATTCCTCCTTGGCGCCGCTTATCCTGCTGTCGTACTCAGCCTCGAGCCTTCTGGCATTTTCCTTAGCCTCGTCAGCCTCTTTATAGGTATTTGCGACCTCGTTTTTCCTCGATTCGATCACCTTGTTCACCCTATCGAAAAGGAAATGCTTAAGAACCAGAAAAAGTATAAGCAGATTGAGCCATGTCGCAATAATCGTAGTCAGATTTACCGAAAGAAAATCCGTAACATCTCCTGCGGCTAAAACCATTTATAAAACCTCCCGTCTCCGATTTGCCGTGATTGTGTATCCCGGCAGGATCAAAGCTTTCCGAGGAACGGATTAGCAAACAGAAGTATCAGCGCAACGACAAATGCATAAATACCGGTGGACTCAGCCATTGCAACACCGATAAACATTGTTCTTGTGCAGTCGCCCTGAGCCTCGGGCTGTCTTGCGATGGATTCTATAGTCTTTCCGACTGCGTAGCCTTCACCGATACCGGGGCCTATACCTGCGATCATTGCGAGTCCTGCGCCGATAGCCGAACATCCTAAAACAAAAGCCTTTTCCGTCATAAATAAGTCCTCCATTAAATACCATTTTATTTTACGTCCCCCCTTCGGGAAACGTTCGTTTACATATGTTTACGGCTCCTCCGCCGCAGCGCCGACATTGACCATTGTCAGCATTGAGAAAATATACGCCTGTATGCACCCCGAAAACAGGTCAAAATAGATCGACAGCACTGCGGGAATACCTACCTGAAATACATTGAACGCCCACGAACCCATTTCAAAGCTAAGATGCAGAGCCGAAGACAATGCTCCCAGACAGCCGTACAGCAATCCGGTGATGACCATGCCGCCGGCAACGTTTCCGAAAAGACGGAATGCCATTGAAGCGGGGGTCGCAACCTCGCTGATAAGATTCAGCGGCAATATAAAAGCAACAGGCTTTGCAAAGCCCTTGAAATATCCGCCGATGCCGTTAGCCTTGATCTTGTGAAAGGTTATAAGGATAAACGTCATCAGCGCCCATGTCGCCGTAACGTTGATATCCGCCGTCATAGACCTCAGCCCTACTAAGCTTATAAGAGCGCCCAGCACTGCGGATATGAGCAGTGCACCGATATACGGAGCGTAGCACATAAGCTTTTCGCCCATATTCTGCCGCACCATATCGTTTACGAAATTAACAAACATTTCCGCAAGAACCTGTCTCTTCTTTTCGGGTATCTTTTTAAGATCTTTGGTAAGCCACAGACACAGAAGCAGCACGACGGCTATAATAAGCCATCCCATAACTACGGTTTCCGTCACCTGTATTTTACCGTCGAAAAGCTCGAAGACGATCTTCGGACCGTTTCCTATATCTGTCATTAGTCTACTTATCCTTTCCTGTAAACTGCATTACCGTCAAAATGATCCTCGGGAAAAACTGAGGTATGAGCAAACCCGCAAAGCTGAGCCGTCCTGTGAGCATTCCCGCTGCGCAAAGTATGAACAATCCGCCGAACCTTACAAAATAGCAAGCGGTAACTGCTCTTCCTGCACGTTTTTTATCCAGCTTTACAGCTCTTTCGCATACCCTTCCGAGATACTCATAGCAAAGGCACATATACCCGAACCCCACTGCAAAGCCCAACAGATTTTCAATTTTAAAGCCGCCGAAAAGCGTCACGCACCAACAAGCAGCCGTCATCAGAGCGGCTGTTGGGTAGATCTTTTCCAGCAGCAGCCGAATCTCAGATTTCCCGTTATTATCCGGCATATCCTCTCCAGCCTTTCGTCAGCGCCGGAGCCTGCCGGCTGATAATTCGCAAAAAATGTATACGATCATTATATCACCTTTTATTTGTTTTTTAAAGGGGGTTGATAAATTTTGCACATTATTTTTACTTTCAGTTAACATTTTATTAATATTGTTCCATTGCTTTTATTTACCAATGGCGTTTAGTAAGTATATTGTTAATGATCAACTATTGAATAAAAACAAATTTTAGATTTTATCAAAATAAAATGCGCCGCAGCATAACCCGAAGGCAGTCTGCGGCGCACTGTAAATATGTGGTTTAACCAAGAATATCGTCAACTACCGCTTCGCCTGTGCTGAGCGTATCGTCAATGATCTCCTCTCCGCCGCTGATGGTATCGTCAATACCCTCCTCGACTCTGCTCATAAGAGAATCTCCCGAGGAGAGATCATCTTTTTTTGACGTTTCCGCTCTTGAAGAGGACAGATCCGTTGCCGCAGCAGCTCCGGATGTGGTCGTAGAGCTTGCTTTTGAGGTCTCGGAAGAGCTTCCTTCGTCATTGTTTCTTCCGGAACAAGCGGTCATCATTGCCGCAGCGCAGAGCGTGCAGAAAGCAATTGCAAAAATCTTTTTCATAATCGGATTCCTTTCGTAAAAAATTAGCCAAACTATTTTTTGACAATAACATTATTTCACGAAAAGCGGATATTATTCATTGATTTTCCAATTTTTCAATATTTCTCTCCCACAAGATCGTTTATCACCTTTCCGGCGATAATCATACCTGCGCAGGCGGGTACAAAGCAGCTGCTGGCAGGAGGAGCTTTTTCTCCGTCAGAAAACAGAGGTGCAGAAGGCGGTTCTTTTGAATAAACGACTGTAAGTCCTTTTACTCCCCTCTTTTTAAGCTCCCTCCGCATGACTCTTGCCAGAGGACACACTGAGGTCTGATAGACATCTGCTATCTCCAGCAGCTCGGGACGCTTTTTGTTTCCCGCACCCATTGCCGAAATTATGGGAACCCCTGCCTTTTCACATTCGACTGCAAGAAGTATCTTTCCAGTGACAAAATCTATAGCATCAACAACGTAGTCGTACTGCGAAAAATTAAAAAGCTCAAGGGTGTCAGGAGCAAAAAATACAGGCTGAGCATTCACGGTGCATCCGGGATTTATAATGAGGATCCTCTCTCTTTCCACCTCAGTTTTAAGCTTTCCTACGGTTTCGGAGGTAGCGATTATCTGACGGTTGATATTCGAGACCGAGACTGTGTCATTATCAAAAATATCCAGACTGCCGATACCGCTGCGGGCAAGAGCCTCCACAGCATATCCCCCGACTCCTCCCACTCCGAACACTGCGACCCTGGATCTTTTAAGAATACCGACCTTTTCTTTTCCGTAAAGCATTTCAAGTCTTGTAAGATAGTTTTCCATATACATATTTTCCTTTAAAAATTATAGTATAACCGCACAATAGCTGTAAAACATTATTTACAAATATAAGTTTACACATTTTTCTTTCATATGTCAAGTAATTAAGATCACCTCTGCAAACTGAAAAGCGGGACGTTCAAAGGCATTCAGGATTATGGAAACTCGCTGAAAAAGTCGGATAATACTAAAACTGAATAAAACGAAAACAGCTCCGCAGGATTTTGTTTTCTGCGGAGTTGCTTTCATATATAGGGAAAAAGTAATATAAAACTCACTTCGTGAAGATGAGATTCGTTGGGTTCATCCCTGTCCACGGTACGAGCCAGTTATCCTCCACGAGCAAACGGGTCATATCGCTAATTTCCTCGTACATCGGTGAAACAATCATAGCTTCCGCATAGGGCTGAAAGCGTTCGGGAGTATGCTCGTTTGTGATATTTCTTGTCAGCTCTACTCTGTCAAGTGCCGAATTGAAAAGCTCCTGTGCAAATGGCTCCAGTATGTTCCGCATGGTCTCATTCTGTTCAGGGGTAAAGTAAGGGATATTTGGCTTTATCTCACTGTTCACTCTTACCGCCAAACCCACGCCGATAAGCTCGGTACAGATAAGCTTATCTGTTTCCGTTTCGGGCTGCTCAGTCGGGAGCTTTGTCAGAATGCTCAGCTGTACGTCGCTGAGCCTGTGAAATATGGGTGAATTGAAGCGCACCCAGTTACAGATGAGACTTCCGCTCTCGGTTTCACGATATTCCCAAAGCGGGTCGTAATTGTCGCCCTTGGGAGCTTCCTGCTGTTCGAGAAAATGCATACGGGCGCAGGGACAGGTCTTAGGGTCAGGGAAATTGCCGGATAGCTCATCATCGAGCTTTTCGGCATAAGCGCTGCGCATAAGATTTTCCAGTACAAGCCATTTGAGCGAATTTACAGCCATATCACTGCCGTAAAAGCCAACTGCACGAAGCTTATCCTCATTCTCTGCGAAGAAGCTCTTTATTCTGTCAGCTGTCTTTTTCAGCATATCAGCTTTAGCCTGAAAACGCTCGGACATTGCCTTTTTGGTGCAGATCAACACATTTGTCAGGTAAAAGCCGTTCTTCTCGGTAAGCAGCTCATAGTCCAGCAGATTCTTTATCTCGTCCTCAAGATATGCGGTCGGCACGCCCAACAGCATTCCAAGCTGTTCTTCGTTCTGCTTTTCATAATAACACGCCATCAGGATGTTCTGCTGAATGCTGCTGTCACGAAAGCCTTTGTAATCCATGACAGGCGGATTCAGCCAGCGCCAGTCAAGCTTGACGGGGTTGCAGCTGTATTCTCCGAAATTTCTCTCCATTGTAATGCCCTCCTTGATACGTTTCCTTGATTGGAATAACAGGTATTTCACCATGCTTTTTGATAACGAAAATCGAGCCGAAATGTCACCTACCGAAAGCCCTTCTATGTAGTATTCCACCATGACGTGCCGGTAATCGGAGTTCAGATGTGCAAGCTCTCTTGTGATGAGCCGGAGTTGTTCGTTCTCCTGTGCCTGCTCTTCAAGTGCCTCCCAACTGCCGTCAGACATAGTGTCGTCAAGCTCGGCGGTTTGCCGCTTGTCCTTACTACGATACCAGCTCTTCAGGATATTGTCGGCAGTGCGCCAGACAAAAGCGTAAAAGGCTTTTTCATCACGCAGGTTTTCTATGCTCTCACAAAGGGTGAGCAATATCTCTTGCGACAGGTCTTCGCTCTCCTGATACGAACTCGTCCTCGACAGGCAGTACTGAAATATTGCTTTTGACATTTGCGCTATCATTTCACGGCGTTCGGCAGTGTTCATATTCGGCTCTCCTTTCGTCTTATTCAGAAGCTTCTGTCTATATAGTGCAGAAAATTCTGTTTGGTTAGGGCTTGGAGAAATTATTTTGAAAATTTATCTTTTTCACACTTGAAACTGTTTGCCTTGTTTGTTTTACCGTATAAATTTATCTTAATTATCCACCACTTCCAGCGTAGCGTCCTTTAAGCGGCAATACAAATTATCGTCCCCATCTTCTCGGTATGTCTAGTCTTGTAAGATAGTTTTCCATATACATATTTTCCTTTAAAAATTATAGTATAACCGCACAAAAGCAGTACGGCATCATTTACAGATATAAGTTTACACATTTTTCTTTCATATGTCAAGTAATTAAGGCAATAGATACACAATAGCTATGCGTTATTTCCTTAAGCCTTACAAACTGAAAAACAGGAGTTTTCGTATGACATAACAGGTATGCAGAAATTTTTTTCTGAAATATTTTTCTCATTTCAGGCAAAAATATATACACAAGTAAGAATAAAAACATAAGTTCCTATTGACAAATGCTATCCGTTTGTGCTATTATAGTTTCAGTTAGTTATAACTAACTGAAAGGCGGTGAATCAATGAGCGTGATAATAGTAGGCGGAAATGACAGAATGACCGCCAGATACAAGGACATATGCAGATCCTACGACTGTAATGCAAAGGTATTTATAAAATACACGGCGGAATTTGATAAGAAAATAGGGAATCCGGATCTGGCAGTGGTTTTCAGCAGCGCCGTTTCACACAAGCTGCTAAACGGAGTCAATAAACGGGCAGAAAAGCTTAATTTTCCCGTGGAAATATGCCGTTCCTCCAGCGCTTCGGCATTAAAAGGGATACTAAAAAAATATTGCCCCGATGTAAAATAGGAGGGAAAATCGCTATGGAAAATTCTATATATACAGATTTTGAAAGAACACTTGCATTTCATTCTGCGCCTGCAATGCTGGGACTTAAGCCGGCAAATCTTATTTCTCTGGCAGTCGGAGACGAGGAGCTCGAGGAAAATATACGGCGATTTAATCTCAGAGCAGCCTCAAAGGGACTTGAGATCCGCAGGCTCTGCGGCGTCAACGGCAGACAGCTTCTTCTGGTATACAACCTCCGGCTTATGGAAAGGCAGCTTGAAGATCCGGATATCCAAAAGCTTTTCAAGGTCTTTGGCTATGCAGGCTGCAAAAAAACGGAGGATTATCTCGCAAAGCTTTCCGGGCGTATTGCGGACAGCGGAAATTTTCCTCACGAAATAGGACTTTTTCTCGGATACCCCGTTGAGGATGTAAAAGGCTTTATCGCCAACAAAGGGGAAAACTATCTTATCTGCGGTTATTGGAAGGTGTATTCGGACGAGCAGCGTGCCAGACGCATATTTACAAGCTATAACAGATGCAGAAGCTATATCCTGAGCAGACTCGATAAAGGTGAAGACATATACAAGGCGCTGAGAATAAGCTGATTTGGTTAGATGGCGCTAACTAAATTCACAAAAAAGTTATTCTAAGCTAACCCAGTTTGTGCAAGCTAACAAAAATAATATTCTTTATATAAAAAACCGTTGACAAATGTCCTGATAAGATGTAAACTGTTATTCGGTTAGTAATTGCTAACCGACATATCCGGAAGAACCGGAAAACAATGTGAGAACGGAGGGAAAAAATGATACCCCTTACATTTGCAGAGACAGGAGCGGAAAACATGGTTAAAAAGGTGGGCGGCAATCCCGAAACGAGAAGATTTCTCGAAGAGCTTGGCTTTGTCGCCGGCAGCACGGTAACGGTCGTAAACACCATGAGCGGCAACGTTATTGTCAGTATCAAAGACTCACGCATTGCAATTTCCGAGGAAATGGCTGCAAAAATAATGATATAACGGAGGAATGGCTATGTCAACACTGAAAGACGCAAAAATAGGGCAGACCGTAAAGGTAAAGAGGATCAACGGCGAAGGCGCTGTTAAAAGAAGGATAATGGATATGGGCATCACCAAGGGCGTGGACATTTACGTACGCAAAGTAGCTCCGCTGGGGGATCCTGTTGAGATCACGGTCAGAGGCTATGAGCTTTCTTTGCGTAAAGCCGATGCGGAAACAATAGAGACCGTTTAAGTCCGTTATACTGCGATCAAAGGGTGCGTTGACACTACCGCTCAACGCCTGTCTTGCGGTCATATTTTCTGCATTTCTGCGTTGATTTTCCTTGGAATACGACAGTACGCCTGCGAAAAATCGCCTTGAACTGCAAAAAATCTGTCCGCAATCCAAGCATTTCGGATAGTGTCAGCACACCCTGGTTTAATTAATTCACGAAAGGAACTGACAGTATGAAACTGAAAATAGCTCTCGCAGGAAATCCAAACTGCGGAAAAACCACTCTTTTCAACGCTCTTACCGGTTCAAATCAGTTTGTGGGAAACTGGCCTGGAGTTACGGTGGAAAAAAAAGAGGGAAAATATAAGGAAAACAAGGATATAGTCATTACGGACCTTCCCGGGATCTATTCCCTTTCGCCGTACACGCCGGAAGAGATAGTCGCAAGGAATTATCTTATCGGAGAACGTCCTGATGCGATCCTGAACATTATCGACGGAACAAATCTTGAACGTAACCTTTATCTTACAACCCAGCTTGTAGAGCTTGGGATCCCGGTTGTATGCGCAGTAAACATGATAGATGTTGTCAGCAGGAACGGCGATAAGATAAATACAAAACAGCTTTCGGAGGAGCTTGGCTGCAAGGTCGTGGAAATCTCGGCTTTGAAGGGAACGGGAATAAACGAGGCGGCAAATGCTGCGGCAGAGGCTGCAAGATCCAAAGTAAAGACTGTACCTCAGCATAAATTCTGCGGCTGTGCTGAGCACGCTATCGCTCATATAGAAGAATGTGCCCTTAACGATGTCCCCGAGGAGCATCAGCGCTGGTATGCGATAAAGCTGTTTGAACGTGACGAAAAGGTCTGCGAGATGCTGAATATTTCCGCCGATAAAAAGGCTCATATAGAAGCGGACATAGCCGCAGCCGAAAAGGAAATGGATGATGACAGCGAAAGCATCATCACAAACGAGCGGTATATTTACATAGCCTCCATAATAAAGGACTGTCTCAGAAAGAAGAACGCAGGCGGACTTACCGTTTCGGATAAAATAGACAGGATCGTCACAAACAGATTTCTTGCGCTGCCAATATTTGCGGCAATTATGTTTGTTGTATACTACGTTTCCATAACTACCGTTGGCGATTGGCTCACCGGCTGGACAAACGATACACTGTTCGGAGACTGGATAACAAACGGCGCAAACAATTTACTCGAAAAGATCAACTGTGCCGGCTGGCTCCAGGGTCTGATCGTAGACGGAATAATAGCAGGTGTAGGAGCGGTACTTGGATTTGTTCCTCAGATGCTGGTGCTGTTCATATTCCTTGCATTCCTTGAATCCTGCGGATACATGGCGAGAATAGCCTTCGTTATGGACAGGATCTTCAGAAAATTCGGACTTTCCGGAAAATCCTTTATCCCCATGCTCATAGGCACAGGCTGCGGCGTCCCCGGTATCATGGCTTCAAGAACTATCGAAAACGAACGGGACAGACGTATGACTGTAATGACAACTACCTTTATACCCTGCGGAGCAAAGCTGCCTATTATCGGACTTATAGCCGGTGCGCTGTTTGACAATGCAGGCTGGGTCGGAGCATCAGCATACTTCATCGGTGCGGCTGCCATCATCATATCCGGAATTATTCTAAAAAAGACAAAAATGTTTTCGGGAGATCCCGCCCCCTTCGTTATGGAGCTGCCCGCTTACCATATGCCTACCGTAGGAAACGTCCTCAGATCCATGTGGGAAAGAGGCTGGTCCTTTATCAAAAAGGCAGGTACGGTAATCCTGCTTTCCTCTATCGTTCTCTGGTTCCTGCAAAGCTTCGGCTGGGAAAACGGCTTCGGAATGATCGAAGACCTTGACAACTCCATACTTGCAAGGATCGGCAAAATGTTTGCATGGATCTTCGCTCCTCTCGGCTGGGGCAACTGGAAGGCGGCGGTTGCAACCGTTACGGGACTTATCGCCAAGGAAAATGTTGTCGGTACGTTCGGACAGCTTTTCCATTACAGCGGAGCAGAG
This sequence comes from Ruminococcus sp., assembly GCA_017626015.1. Classification (GTDB taxonomy): domain Bacteria; phylum Bacillota; class Clostridia; order Oscillospirales; family Ruminococcaceae; genus Hominimerdicola. The sequence continues at coordinate 17,072 of JAGAJO010000022.1, read as the reverse complement.
GAGCTTGCTGAAAACGGCGACCAGATCTGGTCTAACGTTGCAGCGGCATTCACTCAGCTTTCGGCATTCTCATTCCTCATCTTCAATCTTCTCTGCGCACCATGCTTTGCGGCTATGGGAGCTATCAAGCGTGAGATGAACAATCCCAAGTGGACTGCGTTCGCTATAAGCTATCAGTGCGTCTTCGCCTATGCTGTCTCGCTGTGCGTATACCAGATAGGCTCTGCATTCACGGGAGATCTCAACGTTATAGGACTTATATTTGCTCTTATAGTCCTTGCAGTCATGATCTATATGCTCGCAAGACCTTACGGTAAATCGGAAAAGATCAATGCCGGAGCAAGAGTAAGAGCATAATTATCGAAAGGAGCTTTTATGGGTACGTTTGCAGTATCGGCAGTGCTGGCTGCCGTTGTGATATTGATAATATTAAAAATGAGAAAAGACAAGAGATCCGGGATCTCGTCCTGCGGCTGCAAATGTGCAGGCTGCGCAAACTGCGGAGCTTGCCATGGAGAAAAGGCAGCGGCTTATTCCGGAGAAAATACCGCAAAATAATATTTTCCCATTCATTTATCGAAACAGCCGCAGGTATACGCCTGCGGCTGTCCTCATTGTATGTTTTTTTATAAGCCTTCTGAGCTGTACTCAGTCTCAGCCGGTATTATCACTCGCTGAAGCTTCTGATAAGCAGTCTTATCTGCCTGTACAGATGAGGCTTAAGCTCATCGAGACTGCACGGTTCGCTGTAAAGAATAGCTGAATAGCAAGTCGAGGATACCATTTCAACGATCATAAAAAGCATTATCTCCGGCTGATTTATAGGTCTGGGCGATTTGTCCAGCAAATCGTAATAAACCTGTCTGAAATCTACGTCCTCCGAACCTACAGGAGAGATCAGGGCATTTTTAAAGATACCCCAGCTGAGATTTTTTGATATAAAGGTCAGGAGCATTTTATCGGTGTTGAGCTGATTTACGATATTGTCAATGATCTTTATTATCATATCCTCAAAATTCTCCATAGAACTGAATTCAAAGGAGGTGTTTTCCGCCACTACCTCTTTGATAGCCCTCAGGAAGATCTGCGAAGACTTGTGGGAGATAAGCCTGTTGCGTATGTCATACTTATCCTTGAAATACAGATAAAACGTACCCTTGGCAACTCCTGCCTTGTCCGCAATATCAGTTATGGAGGTCTTGCTGAAACCCTTTGTAGTGAAGAAATCAAACGCCGTGTTCAGCAGAGAGATCTCCTTTTTCTTTTTATTCACATCAAGCTTTCCCAACATCATCACTTCCCCTTTTTTATAATTCTATTATATAATACTTTTTTTTCTCTGTCAATAATGTAAAAATGACCAATAGTCATAATTTTTTATTGCTTAAATTGTGCAGCTATACAAAAATATGACCAACGGTCATTTTTCTTTGGAAAAGATATTGACTAATGGTCATTTTTGAGCTATAATGCATATTGTAAAGAAAATGACTAAGAGTCATTTCACAGAAAGGACTGAAACGAATGGACAAATTTTCACGGGGAGTTGTGAAATTAAGAATACCTATCGTGATCCTGAGTATTCTTCTTCTGATCCCCTCCGCAATCGGAATGGTAAAAACAAGGATAAATTACGACATTCTCTCCTACCTTCCAAAAGACATAGATACCATGAAGGGTCAGGACATTATGCTGGAGGAATTCGGCAAGGGCGGATTTTCCTTTGTTATATTGGAGGGCATGGAGGATAAAGAGGTCATAAAGCTGAAGGAAAAGATCGAGGCTGTGGATCATGTGTGCGACGTTCTGTGGTATGACAGCGTTGCCGATATAACGATCCCCAAGGAGGTCCTTCCGGATAAGATCTATGATTTCTTCAACGCCGAAGATTCCACGGTAATGGCTGTATTCTTCGACCGTGCGACCTCGGCGGACGAGTCTCTTAACGCAGTCGGCGATATCCGGAAGATAGCAGGCAAGCAGTGCTTTGTAAGCGGCATGACCTCCGTCGTAAAGGACATCAAGGATCTGACTGTAAAGGAAACGACGATGTACGTTGTTATCGCAGTCATTCTCACAAGCATCATTCTTGCGGTGACAATGGATTCATTCCTGATACCTGTATTTTTCATGTTAAGCGTGGGAATGGCAATACTTTATAATTTAGGCACCAATATCTTCATGGGAGAGATCTCATTTATAACACAGGCACTGACGGCAGTCCTGCAGCTGGCGGTAACTATCGACTATTCTATTTTCCTGTGGCACAGCTACAAAGAGCATAAGGAGCTTTATCCCGAGGACAACAAAGCGGCAATGGCTGCGGCGATATCCGCAACGGTATCGTCAGTTGTTTCAAGCTCGATAACAACAGTCGCAGGTTTTCTGGCGCTTTGCTTCATGTCGTATACTCTGGGACTTGACATGGGGATCGTTATGGCAAAGGGCGTCGTGATCGGCGTTATATGCTGTATTACCGTATTGCCTTCGATGATACTCATATTTGACAAAGCGATAGCCAAAACCATTCACCGTGACGTGATACCTTCCCTTGACAAAGCGGCGGCTTTTATAGTCAGACATCATGCGGCTTTTATAATCGTATTTATTGTGCTGCTCGCTCCTGCAATATACGGACAGATCAAGACAGACGTTTACTACGATCTTTCAAATACCCTTCCAAAGGATCTTAACAGCGTTATTGCAAACTCCAAGCTTGAGGAAGAATACGATATGGCGACCACGCACATAATTATGTGCGATTCCGACCTCACTCCAAAGGAGGTCAGCGCTATGATATCTGAGATCGAGGAGCTTGACGGAGTTAAGTTCGCAATGGGACTCGATTCGGCAATAGGACCTTCGATACCAAGGGAGATCATTCCAGATTCAGTGAACGATATACTTAAGTCCGGAGACTGGCAGATGATGCTGGCAGGCTCGGAATTCAAGGTAGCCTCAGAGGAGGTAAACTCTCAGGTCGACGAAATAGCGGCGATCATAAAGAAATACGATCCCAAGGGAATGATCATCGGCGAGGCAGCAGCCACCAAGGATCTGATAGCTATTACAGATCATGATTTCAAGGTCGTAAACGTGGTTTCCATAGCAGCAATATTCATAATAATCCTGGTTGCTCTGCGTTCCGTGACACTGCCTGTAATACTTGTGGCTGTCATCGAATTTGCGATAACCGTAAATATGGGACTTCCCTTCTACACAAAAACCACCATACCGTTTATCGCATCCGTCGTTATAGGAACGATCCAGCTGGGAGCTACAGTGGACTATGCTATCCTTATGACAACAAGATACAAGACGGAGCGTACAGCGGGCAAAAACAAAAAGGAAGCGGTAACGATCGCTCTCACGACCTCAATGAAATCCATAATGGTAAGTGCGCTGGGATTTTTCGCTTCAACCTTCGGCGTAGGAATGTACTCCAGCATAGATATGATCTCACAGCTCTGTACGCTCATGTCCAGAGGCGCCGTTATAAGCATGATAACGGTAATATGCGCTCTGCCGTCTATGCTTCTGCTTTTCGACAGGGTCATCATCAATACAACAATAGGTATGAAACCAAAGCTTTACAAAATTCCGATAAGGGATCTTTCAGCGGATAAACAAGAAGCTTCAGTGAAATAAACGGAGGTAATCACAATGAAAAACACAAAGAAAATAATAGCTGCCGTACTGGCAATAATGCTTTGCGCAGGCGCTACCGGAGCCTATGCAGTCACAGATGATAAGACTCCGGAAGCCGTACCTGACACAGAAACAGTCTCAGCCAATGAAGAGAGATCCGACTCCGCAAAGGCAGTCAAGGACGAGACAGTATACGTACTTTATGATGCAGACTCACAGATAAAGGATGTCATTGTAAGCGACTGGCTCAAAAATTTCGGATCGGAGGCTTCCATTGCCGACGCTTCGGAGCTTACGGACATATATAATGTAAAGGGCGACGAGGTCTGCACTCAGAGCGGAAGTTCGCTTAACTGGCAGAGCGGAGGGAAGGATATCTACTACCGGGGAAACTCCTCCAAACAGCCGCCTGTGGACGTTAAGATATCCTACTATCTGGACGGCAAGGAAATGTCCGCAAAGGAGATCGCAGGAAAAAGCGGCAAGGTTTCCATACGCTATTCATACCAAAACAGTCAGAAGGTCACCAAGAAGATCAACGGAAAGGACGTTGAGGTGTTCGTACCTTTTGTAATGGTAAGCGGAACATTGCTTGACAGCGAGAAATTCTCGAATGTAGAGGTCACCAACGGTAAGGTAATCTCCGACGGCGACAAGCTTATAGTAATGGGCATTGCAGCTCCCGGACTTAAGGAAAGCCTTGGACTGGATAAAACGGATATAGAATCTTTACAGAATCTTAATATACCCGACTATGTGGAGATCACCGCCGACGTCAAGAACTTTGAGACAACGACCTCCGTGACCGCAGCAACCTCCGATATATTTGCCGGCGTTGACTTTGACGGCGACGAAACGATCGACGAGCTTAAGGAAAAAATAGACGAACTGAAATCGGCTGCGGAGGAGCTTTGCGACGGTACGGCTTCCCTTTACAGCGGCGTCGGAGAGCTTTCGGACGGAGCTGATTCAATGATAGACGGCGTAGAAAAGCTGTACAGCGGAGCAGGAGAATTAAACAGCGGTGCGGCGGAGCTTGCAGACGGGACCTCCAAGCTCTCCGAAGGCGCCAAGACTATATACGACTCCACCAAAACACTTACCGACGGCATAAACGACGCCAAAAAAGGTTCTTCTCAGCTTAAAAGCGGTATTTCAACGGTAAAGGACGGTTCGGGACAGCTGGTAAACGGTGCGGGCAGCCTTAAATCGGGACTGGGCGAGCTTACAGACGGCAGCAGCGCTCTTACATCAGGTACAAAATCGCTCTCGGACGGATCTGCAAAGCTTTCCGCAGGAGCAAGCACCCTCAACAGCGGCGCAAAAGAGCTTTCAGGCGGACTTGCAGCTTCTAAAAAGGGAGCGGACGATCTTCTTGCAGGGATCAAGAAAGCAGAGGAGGCGGTAGGACAGCTTTCAGAAGGTGCGGCTTCAATAAAAACCGGAGCTGACAGCCTTAAAACGGGAGCGGATACTCTCAGTGCAGGAATGGACACTGCTGCCGCTGCACTGGATTCTACGATCTATGCGGACAGTCAGGTACTTGCCGGACTTCAGACAATGTATGCAAACACTCAGGACGAAGCCCAGCGTGCGCAGTTGGAACAGATGATCGGTGCGCTTCAGCAGTCCATAGGAGGGCAGCAGCAGATAAAAGGATCTCTGACAGCAGGAAACGGCGGACTTAAGGACGGTGCAGCGGCTCTCAGCAGCGGGGCAGCACAGCTCAGCGACGGCTCTGCACAGCTTACCGCAGGCTTTGCACAGCTTTCAGACGCCAAGTCCGGAATGCCTGCCCTTACTGCCGGAGCGCAGCAGCTCAGCACAGGACTGGCAACTCTCAATGAGGGAGGAAAAACTCTGGCCGCAGGTGCGAAGGAGCTTTCGACCTCCAGCGTACAGCTCAGCGCAGGCGCTAAACAGGTAGACAGCGGAGCAAAACAGCTTGACGGAGGTATAAGCAAGCTTTCAAACGGCTCCGGTACGCTTATCAGCGGACTTGATTCTCTCGACGAAGGCATTTCTCAGGTCGCAAACGGCGCAGATTCCCTTGACAGCGGACTTTCAAAGCTTTCTGACGGAGGTTCTCAGTTGTACAGCGGAATGGGAACACTTTACAGCTCCAGCATTCAGCTAAAGGACGGCGCAGCAAAGCTTAAGGACGGCAGCAAGGAGCTTTACGACGGTATAAAAGCTCTTAAAGACGGTGGAAACGATCTTTCAAAGGGCATAGAAAAGCTGCTTGACGGTTCAAAGGAATTAAACGAAGGAATGAATAAGTTCAATGATGAAGGCGTTAAAAAGCTTACCGATCTCCTTGACGGCGACGCAGCCGAGATCATGGACAGCTTAAAGGCTGTAACGCAGGCTGCAAGAGACTATAACAACTTCTCAGGTATTGCGGACGGCGCAGAGGGAAGCGTGAAATTTATATATACTACCGACGGCGTCGAAGCAAAAAAATCTGATAAATAAACTTAAAATGCAATACCGTACAGCGCCTGTGCGGTATTGCATTTATAATTGACAAAGGCAATATAATGTGATAAAATATAAAAAACAAATCCGAACGCACCACACCTCACGGTGATCACTTTTCCAAATGCCAAGCAAAAGCTTTGTATATAGCTATTGTCCTTTCCACTCCGTGCGGTGGGAAAAGGACAACTCAGGCTTCTGCATTACGGATAAAAGTATAAGGTTTTGTTATAATTAAAAAATTTAATCGTCAAAATTGATCTACGTGAGCGCACTTTTCGGACTATTGACAAGCACTGCGTTATGTGTTATACTTCTTGTTGTGATAATATGCTATCAATTTACCGTGATAAATCATTGAAAGGACGTTTTTTATGTCACAGCTCTGGAAAAAAAATCTTATAAATATCACCCCATACGTTGCCGGCGAACAGCCTGAAAACAGCAGGATAATAAAGCTAAACGCCAACGAGAACCCTTATCCGCCGTCGCCTATGGTGGAAAAGATCTTAAGGGATAAGAATGCAGCAGATCTCAGGAAATATCCAAGCGCAGATGCAGTCCCGCTGAAAAAAGCTCTTGCACGCAGATACGGCGTCAGGGAAGAAAATGTTTTCTGCGGCAACGGCTCGGACGATGTGCTGGCTGCGGCTTTCCGTGCTTTTTTTAACTCTGACAAGCCTGTATTTTTCCCGGACGTTACATATTCCTTCTACCCTGTCTGGTGCGAGGTGCTGAAGATACCCTACGAAACCAAACCTGTAAACTCCGATTTTGAAATAGATACCAAGGATTATTACGAAGAGAACGGCGGTGTGGTCATACCCAACCCCAACGCTCCCACAAGCATTGGAAAGCCGCTGGATATCGTTATCGATCTGCTCGAACACAATCAGGACTGTGTCGTTATTATCGACGAAGCCTATATAGACTTTGCTCCCGACGGTTTCAGCAGCGTGGGACTCATTGAAAAATATAAAAATCTTGTAGTTACCCAGACCTTTTCAAAGTCCCGCTCACTGGCGGGAATGAGGATCGGAATGGCGTTTGCCGACCCCGAGCTTATCTCATATATGCAGGCAGTAAAAGATTCCTACAACTCATATCCGCTGGATCAGCTTGCTATTGAGACCGCCGCTGCAAGCCTGTCTGACGAGAAATATTTTGCCGAAACCATAGACAGGATAAAAAACACAAGGGACGAAGGAAAGAAGATACTTCGGAAAATGGGCTTTACTGTCCTTAACAGCGATACGAATTTCCTTTTTGCGTCCCACCCGGAATACTCCGCAAAGGCTATTTTTGAGTTTGTCCGTGAAAACGGCGTTTTCATAAGATACTTCAATAAACCGAGAATAGACGGCTTCCTGCGTATAACCGTGGGAACGGACGATGAAATGTCGGTTCTTTACAAGGCTTTGGAGAAATTTTTTGAGAGCGTTAAATGAAGACCACGCTTAAACTGATGAACTTGATAAAAGCAAAACATTGTCCGGAGGAAATAAAATGAGAATACTTGCAGTTGATTACGGAGACGCCCGCACCGGTCTGGCAATTTCGGACAGCTCGGAGCTTCTTGCGTCCCCGGTGGGAACTATAACCGAACACGATCCTCAGCGTCTGGCAGAAAGGATAGCCGACATCAGCAAGGAAAGAGGCGCAGGAGAGATCATAGTGGGACTGCCCATAAATATGAACGGAACAAAAGGCATAAGGGCAGAAAAATGCGAGGATTTTGCAAAAATGCTGGAAACTCTTGCAGAATGTCCCGTAAGAATGTGGGACGAGCGTTCCACCACCGTTACCGCACATCAGATACTGAATGATGTGAACGTAAGAGGAAAAAACAGAAAAGCGGTGGTGGATACCGTCGCCGCTTCGGTGATACTGGAAAGCTATCTGAACTACCGCAGAAAAAATAAGACGAACCGATGATCTGAACGGTTCGTCTTATTTTATTAGACCTTCTAGGAGGTCTATTGCACACAAATACACACCGTCATAAAAATATACGATGAAAGTACGGCAAAGGCAAGGCTCAGAGCAGTTATCGCTTTGTTTGCCGTTACGCCGCCCTTACTCTTTTCAAAGGACTGCATGAAAATCCCCATAAACAATGCGGATACGGTCACAGTCGGCGTAATATATCTGAAATTCATAGTACAGGTAAACGGGTAGTCCGCCGACATTTTGTAGAAGTTTATCATCATGGTAATATAAAACGAAGCAAAAAACAGCTTGTGGATCCCGCTCATACGGCACCTTCTGAAAAGCGACATCACCCCAAGGATCAGACACAGCGCCGCCAGCAAAACTGACAGCCAGAAAAATACGGTGCATATAAATACGGTAATTTTATCCTGTCCGAAGGAGCTTTCATTGATATATTCCCCGAAAAGAGAATTTTTCATTGCGGCAATTATCGGATTATATTCGTTATATGACTGAGGAGGATCGCCGTTCCATATCCACTGCTCGAAAACGCTTTTAAACTGCTTTGGGGAAAAGTCGGTGATACGGGATAAAAAGCTTTGATCTCCGATATATTGAAGCTCTGATTTATCCATTTCCTGAACATAGGTGACAGGCACCCTGTAAAGAATGTAATTTTTTATTTCAAACCACAGTGCAAGAGGAACGCATACAGCTCCGAATATGCAGAACTGCCCCAAAAGCTTTCCGCCGCTGCGTCTGAATTCCCGTATAAAAACAATAAGAAAAATCAGAGCCACAGGTATTGCCGCAACAGCCGCAGAAAGCTTTGTCATCATACCCAGACCGATGCACAGAGCGATCTTTAGAATATTTTTTACAGTAGGAGAATCGTACCACTTAAGCGCACAGTATATGGCTCCCATTGTAAACGCAGCCGCAAGAACGTCGTTATTTATGCTCCCCGAAAACATTATAAACGCAGGGTGAAAGGCAATTATCAGCAGAGGAGCGTACAGAGCCTTTCCGCTAAGTCCGAAATGTCTTAAGATCTTATACGACGTAATGATAATACACATGGAATAAAACAGCGTCAGGGTCTGGAGGGATTCTCTCGCACGGTCATAGTCAACGCCGAAAATATTTTCCGATATATATATCCACAGGGCGCATATCCCATGGTGAAGAGGAGGATGACAGAACTGCCAGACCTCCCTGACATCAAAATCAGGGAGTCTGTGATTATTCAGCAGATAATCGATATAGCCTGCGTGACTGTCCTCGCCGCCGAAATATCCCACGTCATGCTGCCGGCTGTAAATTGAGGTGTAAAGCACGTATCCGTATTTGATGAAAAATCCTGTGCCCATTATCAGAAGCGAGTCAAGCTGCATACGAAACCTGTCAGTTTTTGCAAAGGAGTAAAACAGCATGACCGCAGCGCAGCCCCCTGCTATAAGCCACAGACCCTTGTTCTCAGAACGTGAATACAGCGCTGCCGCAGCAAGATCAAGGGCAAGGTAGATCGCCGCCAGAAGCTCGGCTTGTTTTTTTCTGTATACTCCCGACTTATATTTGCAGTATACTCCGTAAGCTGCGGCGGCATATACGGCGCAGAAGCCTGCAAAAAGCCCGTTTGAAGTTACGTTCCATATTGCGCCGAAGCTGAAAGCGTTGAGCAGCAGACACACAGCGAGCGTGCATAAATATGGATGTGAGCCTGCAAGCCTTATGAGACCATCCGCAGAAGATCCGCAGGATAGATCACTGGTTCTTAGTTTCATGATATTGTTTCTCCGTGTTTACGTTCCATACCGCCGACCTGTCTTTTTTACCGCTTTTTATAAGCTCTGCGGCATTCATTGCGGTAAGCATGGAATGATCCATATTGTTGTATCTGTGCTGACCGTTCCGACCTACACAGTAAAGATTTTCATAGCTGTCAAGGAATTTTATAATATCTCCGAAATGACTGTATGTATCAAAATATGCGGGATAAGCCTTTTTAACCCTCTCACGGTGAGCGTCAAGGATCGAATTTTTGCTTATGACTCCCATTTTTACAAGCTCGTCTGCGGCAAAAGCCGTGCATTCCTCATCTGACATATTCCAGAAATCGTCTCCCTCGCAGCAGAAATATTCCAGCCCTATCCAGACAGTATTATCCGGATCATTTACCATATACGGCGACCAGTTGTTGAATATCTGGATACGTCCCAGCTTAACGCCCTTATCCTGAACGTAGATCCAGCAGTCCGGTACTATACCGCCCAGTGTTTTCACAGACGTCCTGTTTTCAAGCTCCAGCCTGCTGACCAGCAAACCGACGGTGACAAAATCACGGTACGGCAGTCCCTCTGCGATCCTGGCTATCTTCCTGCATTTAAGATCGTCCAGTCCGGAAACAAGATCCTTCACAGGCATAGAGGAGATCACGATATCAGCCTCCAGCTCGGTTCTCCCGTTAGGGGTATTACAGATGACCGACCTTATCCTTCCGTTTTCGGCGTGAAGCTTTTCTACCCGGTATCCGAACAGTATCTCTCCTCCCATAGATCTGACCTTATCCCCAACCAGCTCCCAGAGCTGACCGGGCCCGTACTTGGGGTACCAGAACTGCTCGATAAGCGACGTTTCGGCATTGCGGTTATTTTTCCTTCCGCTGAGCTTTGAAAGCATATCCTTGATGATAGCAGTTACGGAAAGTCCCTTTACACGCTGCGCACCCCAATCGGCGGATATCTCCCTAGGGTGCCTTCCCCACAGCTTTTCGGTGTATCCCTCGAAGAACATAGAATAAAGAACTCTTCCGAAACGATTTATATAAAAATTCTCGAGATTGGTTTCCGGCTTTTTAAAAATGCAGGAATAGAGATAACTTGATCCCGCCTTTACTGTAGTGACGAACCCCATATTTTTCAGCGTCTCAGCCTTAAGCGATATAGGATAATCAAAAAACCGGCGGTTATAGTATATCCTTGACACTCTTTCCCTTACAAGCATTACGCAGTCATCCTTTTCAGGATCCGGTCCGCCCTTTTCAAGAGGCTTTTTCCTTTTGAGCTTCTTATCGTCGTATGCAGGACTTCCTTGCACAGGCATAATCTGCGCCCACCATTTCATTACCCTGTCGTCCTTGGAAAAAAAGCGATGTCCGCCTATATCCATACGGTTTCCATTACTGTTGACAGTCCGTGAGATACCTCCCAGATCGGAGCTTTCCTCCAGAACCGTTACGCTGTATTCGCCGGAACCGTCCTTCAGAAGCTCATAAGCGGCAGTAAGTCCCGCAGGACCTCCTCCTATAACGATTATTTTTTTCAATTTTTTCCCGTCCCTTCATTTGGATTTTTTTTGCTGTAAAGCAGTATTTTTCGGGCAAAGAAATTCCAGAAAAAAACTGCGGCGGTAGCTATGAGCTGTCCTGCAAGATAATATTTATCAGCCGGTATAATTCCGCCAAACATATTTTTGCCGGATAGTATCACGTCAAAAAACCATATAAACAGCTCGTTTATCAAAAGACCCACAACGCCTATTAGCGAAAATACAGCAAATTCAGCCGCTTTACTTTTTCCGCCGGAGCCTTCAAAAACCCATTTCACGGAAATTATGTAGTTTACGACCAATCCGCCTATAAATCCTGCGGCAGCAGCTGCGACCTTGTTTACTGAAAACGCTTCTGCAAGAATTATCAGTATAAGATACTGTACGGCGGCAGCAGCGCCGCCAACAAAAATATATCTTACGAACTGAACGGACGTTTTTTCACTTCTGCCTTTTAATATTTCACTGATCTTCAAACGCTTTCCCTCCCGAAGCTGTTATATAGGTCACCTATAGCTATCTCTGATAATATAGTGGCTTAAGGAAGGGTAAAAGTTTCACTATTTTATAAATCAAAAGCAAAACTTGACATATTGTACAAAAAAGATCGTGAAAATTATATAAATCTGTTATTTTATAATTCAGGTCTTAAAAACAACACCTCCTGAAAATAATATAGAAAAATATATGCAAACATTCTTTGTTTGTTCAAAAATTTATGCTATAATATGATTACAGTACGCAGAATGGAGCAATAAATGCCTGACATCTTGCGTTTACATTAAAATTTGAACACCATTTAAGAAGAAAGGACGTTTTTTATGCATTCAAAGAAACTAATTGCGCTTCTGGCGGCTGCGGCAATGTGCTGCACTGCTTTTACGGCGTGCGGAAAGAAAGATCCCGGGGACAGCAGCTCGGGAGGGACACAATCAGCTGCAGAGGACGCAAAGGACAGATCCCAGCCGGAAGAGATGCGGGATATCTCCTCCATGGAGCTTTGTGGAGAGATGAAGCTCTGCTGGAACCTCGGCAACGCCCTGGACGTATGCAACGCTGACAGGGACGGCGACGGAAAGGTTAACGAGCATTCCGAAAATGTGGACGAGACCCTCTGGGGCAACGTTATGACTACTCCGGAAGTATTTGAAACACTCAAGGCGGACGGTTACAACGCCGTAAGGATCCCCGTTACCTGGAGAGATCATCTGGACGAGAACTACAACATCGATGAGAGCTGGATGGACAGAGTACAGGAGGTTGTGGATTACGCATACGATCTTGATATGTACGTCATCATAAATCTTCACCACGACGGCGGCGGCGATCCGGATTTCGGCGCATGGATAAGAGAAACAGCCATGAATGACTACGATACATGGTATGCAAAATACTCAAGTATATGGACACAGATCTGCGAAAGATTTGAAAACTACTCAGACAGGCTGATTTTCGAGTCCATGAACGAGGTAGGTTTTGACGAGCTTAATACAAACGACGCATACGCCCTCCTCAACAAAATGAATCAGGCTTTCGTGGATCTTGTACGTTCCGGCGGAGGAAACAATCCCAAAAGACATCTGCTTATCGCAGGCTACTGGACGGACATTGACAAATCGATCTCAAACCAGTATGTAATGCCGAACGACCCGGAAAACAGATGCATACTTTCCGTACATTACTATACTCCTTGGGAATTCTGCGTATGTGAAAATCAGTACGAATGGGGTACAGACATAGAGGTGCGTACTATGGAAAGCCAGATATCCAAGCTCAAAACAAACTTCATTGACAAAGGCATACCCGTAATTATCGGTGAATACGGCACCGGCGGAAACGAGCCGGCGAGCGTTACATTCTTCTGTGAAAAGCTTACCAAGCTCACCCACGATATAGGCATACCTGCATTTCTCTGGGATCCCGGTACGATCTTCAACCGTGAGACCTGCACATGGAACCGTGAAAACTTTATTCCCGCCCTGCAAAAAGCAGTAAGCGGAGAGGACTATGAAGTCGTAAAGGGATAACCGAACAGGCTGCTGCATAACTGCGTATGATCCGCAAAATGCAGCAGCTTTTTTTGATGAAAAACTCATAAAAAAAGCAGACCCTGAAGCCTGCTTTTTATGTAAACATAATCGTATTTCAAATTAAACCATTGGACTTATGCCTTTCTTAAAATTTGATCCGAAAACGCTTTTTTATGCCATTGGTAAAACATCCTTTACTCAGAATATCGCATTAAAACCTGAACTGTATTTTGGACTCATACCTTTCAAAGTAAATTTTGTGTCCGTACTGTTAAAACTATTCCATTGGTCATATTTCCTTTCGGCAGAATAATCACATTTTAAAGATTACCTTTCCATGGGATCTATTTCCTTTCAAAATATTTTGCAGTGTCACAATCAATCAAGCCATTGGTATTCTCGCCTTTCAAATAAGATCTGCAATAATGCAACTGTCGGAATGCTTCTCTAAGCTCGGAAGCTAAGCAAAGTTCTTCTTGGGACTCACTCCTGTCTTTCAGATATTCAAAAGCATTTTGTGCATTTTCATACTGCACCACTCCCTGAAGAAATATATTCTCTGCGGCTGTGCCGCTTTACTGTCAAGATCCGAAAAGAGCTTTCGCTCGTAAATGTCTAGGCGGACTCACTCCAATCTCTCAGATATTCAAAGGTCTTTTGTGCATTTTAACTTTCATAATGCACCACTCCTTATAAGAAATTGTATCAAGTAAAACCGTTAAGCTGTAAAGCTAAATATTACATCGGACTCACTCTTTCAATTTATTTTTCTTTCAAAGTAAAACTGAAATTGTGCATCGGAAACACTCCTGTCTAAATAATATTCGGATACCTCTTGAAACGAATCATATAAACCGCTCCCCTACACCGAATTTATTAAATTGTAAATGTCCGAGTATTCAAACTGCATAAGCTAATTAGTAAATCTGTCCCGTCAACCCAGCAGCTTCTTCTTAAATAACTTCTATAGTATGGATCTGTCAGCCCTTACGTCTAAGTCCCTATCCTTAATTTTTTTAAGAAACCGCCGAGTCCTGAATACTCGTAAGGCTCTCTGATACGTCCATCGGACTCGCTCCTTTCATATCTCATTAAACCTATCCGGAGTTTATACCGCCTGTTAAAACCGCTTAAAAGCTTGGCACCGACTACGGTACATTTACTCTCGCCCGAACAGATCTGCGATGACCGGAAACATCAGCTTTATTCTTTCCTTCGGTAAACCCGTTCCCATTGCGGCGAACTGCCGGTTACTGACGGAACCTTTATCTGCTTTCTCTTTCCGAGGAAACCTCCCGGAACATTCCCCCATGAACTTTCGTCCTTTAGGTTTTGTTCCTTTCTTTTTCCTTGATATAAATATACCACACTTTTTGTAATTTGTCAATAGTTTTTTTCAACTTTTTTGTTGATTTTATATTTAATATTACTTTTACAAATATAATCTTGACTTATTTTGTAAAGTATGCTACAATATAAATGGTGCGGCGGTCAAACTGTTTTTCGCCGAGTATATAAGCAAAAGTCAGATTTACCGAAACGGAGGTATTTATTATGGATAACGAGTACACGCCGGATCTCTACGAACTTGAAGATGAAATGGGTAATAAACAGACCTTTGAACTGCTTGACTGTATGGATTACGAAGGAGAGAGATACTATGCTCTTACTCCCTATTATGAGGAGGACGCCGAGGGTATGCTTGAGGATTCAGGCGAGGTTGTGATCCTCAGATCGGAGTTTGACGAGCAGACCGGAGAAGAGATCATGGCTTCCATAGAGGACGAAGAACTTTACGACAAGATCGGCGCAATTTTTATGGAACGCATAGAGGAAATGTTTGATTTTGACGATGACGAAAACGACGGCAGTGAAGGGATCCTTCAGTAATCGTACTGTCAATCCGTAAATTGTACAATTTTTTGTACTTTATTTTGTTTAATTTACCATTTGATATTTTCAGCAGTTTGTGCTATACTATTATTAGATTAAATATCCTGCCTTGTACGATCAAGCATAGCTATTATAAATCCAACACATTCAAAAAGGGATTCAGTCTCTGTATGTGGATTGCAGACCTCCCGCCTGTGCCGCATATGCCGCACAGTCCACGGACGAAGGGAGCGTGAAGCTTACAGGCTGTTTTACCCGCCCTGCAATTATTTGCGGGTTTATCGGCTATGCGACGGCAAGGCGGCATTTATATTAACATCAAAGCGTATCGGTTTCCGGTACGCTTTTTCATTTGCCGCAGCTGTCACACTTACATCTGCTGAGCATAAAATAAATCAGCGGGTATGTATTTAACGGACGCCGACAAGGTGGCAGAGCAGCCGCTCTGCCCGCAGGGGAGCCTTGCAGAGCGCCGTCAGAGAAGCCCGTTTTGATATAATCAGGGACTGCCGGATCTTACGGCAGTCCCTGCTGATTTATATATCTATGCATTTCTGCGATATCCGTAGGCGTTAAACTCGCAGCTTATTTTATCGGCGATAATAAAAATAAATTCACTGTTTGTAGGGATCCATTCCCTGTGAAGCGCACAGGTCCCGAAAATCTCCACTCGGTTGACAGGCTCGGATTTAGGCCATGAGCGGTGTATCGCAGTCCTTATGCTTCTCTCAACGCCAGACGGCGTAACGTCAAGCCTTCTTGCTATTTCGGGATATATTGCCTTGGATATCCCTTTATATTCTCCGTTTTCGCTGATCGCAAGCTTAACAGCCTCTCTTATATAATTATAACCGTTGTATTTCGGCATGATACAAAGCTGCGTCAGTATTTCAGTAATTCTGTTGTGCAGCTCTGCTCCGCCGCTGAAAGAGCAACGCTGACCGTCCTCGGCAGATCCCGAAGGTGTACATATCTTAGGATCAACATGGATCTCGCCTGTAATACATTCCACCAGCCGAAAATAAATTTGTTCCGGCGCACATGGTATTTTTATCTCAACGTCAAGATATCTTGAGAGCTGTCCGTAGCTTTTATATTCATCTGCATTCGTATCGCAAATCATTACCAATTTAAGCTTTTCGTCGATCTTTTTAAGATTTTCACAAAGCAGCTCGGGAAATTGTATACTGTTAGGTATTATGACTGCATCAAGCATATGTTTTGAAGCCTCAAACTGGATAGCCAACGGATTTTTTTCCACGCTCATCACGCTTATCCCCTTTGATTTCAAAAACTCCGCTATGGAATATGCCTGCGCCGATAATCCGCCGACCATAACTCTTATATCTCTGATCTCCATTTATATCCTCCTATTTTTACATCCGTTACTGTTATATTTCTGAATAGTGCCGTAAAACGTTTTCGGTATAAATAATTATATTAGATGCAAGATATATTTTCAATAAGTTGATTGCAACTTTTTCGATGATTCCTATTTATTTAAATGTTCACAATATTATGTTTGCAAATATTTAATATGCGTCGAGCTTCCGGTCGGAGGATGCAGTACATCTTAATTAAAGACGTTATATAAAAAAAGCTTCGCACATATATGCGAAGCTCCAGTCTGTCGAAAAAGTCCAGCCGAAAGGCTGGGCTTTTTCACATAAATATGGTATAATAAAAAAACGGTATAAATAGGAGCAGAAAGAAATGATAAGAAAAGAAGAGTCAAGGACATCGCAGTTGGAATTATTCAGCGTG
>JAGAJO010000007.1 GCA_017626015.1 Ruminococcus sp. | reverse complement strand
CGACGTAAAGTCCATAGTCACGCTGCTGCTGACGGCGGTTTTCTGCGTTCTGGCAGTCCGGGGGACGGTCTCCGCAGAGCAGTTTCTGACGGTTTTCACCGTTGTGATAAGCTTCTATTTCGGCACGCAGTATCAGAAAAACAGGGGCGAATCTCCGCAGTCAGGCTCCGGAGGTGAGGACTGATGTCAAGCGAGATCATTGTAGCTCTGCTGTCCCTTGCAGGCACGTTTTTCGGAACGTTTTCCGGCATAAAGCTGATGAGCTACCGCATAGAGCAGCTGGAGAAAAAAGTGGAAAAGCACAATCAGATAGTGGAGCGTACATACAAGCTCGAGGAGGACGGCAAGCTTCTGGAGGAAAAAATCAAGGTAGCGAATCACCGTATTGACGATCTGGAAAGGAAGGAATAATTATGAGTAACAGCAAACTGGCATCCTACACAAGGCTTAGTCCCAACTGCAACAAGCCGAGAAATCACAAGATCGACAAGATCACTATCCACCACATGGCAGGAAATCTGACCCTTGACGGCTGCTACAATGCAGTAACATCAAGAGGAGGATCGTCCAACTACGCTATCGCCAGCGATGGCAAAGTGGGTCTTTTCGTCGAGGAATGCAACCGTTCGTGGTGCAGCTCCAGTCCCTCAAACGACCACAGGGCAATCACTATTGAGGTCGCCAACGACAAGCCCTCCGATAAGGACAAATGGCACGTCAGCGACAAGGCTCTTGCAAAGCTTATCGACCTTTGCGAGGACATCTGTAGACGCAACGGCATTAAAAAGCTTAATTTCACAGGAGACGCAAGCGGCAACCTGACAATGCACAAGTATTTTGCTCCGACAGCTTGTCCGGGTCCGTATCTGGAGAGCAAGTTCAAGTACATAGCCGACGAGGTCAACAAGCGTCTGAACGCTGACTGTAAGCCTGCCGTCAGCTCTACAGCAAAGCCGTCCAAGGCGTTCAAACCCTACAAAGTAAAGATCACGTACAAGGGCGGAATGAACGTCAGAAAGGGCGCAGGAGTGGGCTGTGCGCTTGTCAGGGGAGTTACGGCAAAGTATGGGTATATCTACACCATAACCGCCGAAAAGGTCGTTGCAGGTCAGACCTGGGGCAAGCTGAAATCCGGCGCTGGGTGGATATGTCTGACGGGGTTTACTAAGAGGGTTTAGGTATGATTATAGCCGTCCCGGGGGGTCCGGGGCGGCTGGATTTTTGCAGAATTTCATTGACATATCGCTCCAGTTATGGTAAAATGAATACATGAATCATGTCAAATGGAGTCGAAGCAATGAGATACAGTGTGTTTTTGCCGAAGGAAAAAGGCGGCTACAAGGTCGGCGAAGATAACGATCTGGTGACAATTCTGTGCCTGTGCCACGAGCAGAGCCGCATACATCAGACAACGTGCATAGTCTACGACAGCAAGCTGAAAACCACGGATATGAACATTATACTTAAAAAGAAGCTTTACGACGATTATCACCCAACTTCTTCGGACGATATGATGGATCAGTTGGAGAAGTACGGACGGTATAGTTCGGGGTAGATTTAGGGGTTGCGTACACGTTATGTACACGTTAATCACATTTTTTGGGTTTTATTCATTGTAACTATAAGGGCGTAAATAGCTTGTAAATGCCGTGTTTTCGCTGTTTTAAGTAACAATGTAAAATTGTGAAAATTTAATTGATCTTTCCCAAGGGAACGGCGTTTTTACCCATTCCCATTTTTTATCGTTATTTGACTGTACTGCGGTGATCGGACCGTATTTTTCCACGTATTCGGCTTCGACCTTTTCGTATTCCGCCTTGTGCTTTTCAAAATATGCCAGACCCATTTTACAGGTCGGGTGGCTGTCAAGATAGAGATTTGCCTCTACCAGTGCGAATTTGCACGCCATAAGCTTTCGCATAAGCTTCTGCCTGTCATTCAGTAAGGGCATTTTTTTACAGCCTCCTCTCCGATAAAGGGTTTGTCTAGTGACGGGAACACCGTACCCCTGCTGAGCCCTACCTCGGCTTCATACGGTGTCTCCCACTGCTGAAAGGGAACGTAAGCCATTGCAGGAGGCGTGCTTGCGGGAAATACCGACGAGGGCATGGGACACTCTGCGTCGTCTCCGCAGCTGTTGTCCGCAAAGATCCTGCTCAGCATTGTGCTGTCAACTTTATCCAAAATATCCACTCCTTAAAATTTTTTTACTTTTCTCCCACCTGCTTATCCTATGCAGCCGGAGCGGTTTTGGTTACTGTGCGGCGTTTATGCTGTTTTTTTGCCGGATCTGTTAATCTCAGAACATTTTGAAAATTTTTTTTGTGAAAATTGTTGCAATTTAGTGATAATTATGATATAATGATTTATATATAATGAAAAAATTGTTTATTTTACCAAATCGAAAGGAAAGATTTTATTATGAAAACACTTATGCTTGGAAACGAAGCCTTTGCCAGAGGTCTTTACGAGGCAGGGTGCAGAGTCGTTTCCTCATATCCCGGAACTCCATCTACGGAGGTCACCGAGGCGGCGGCAAAGTACGACGAGATATACGCAGAGTGGGCGCCTAATGAAAAGGTCGCTATGGAGGTTGCGCTGGGTGCGTCTATGGCTGGGGCACGTTCATTCTGCGGAATGAAGCACGTCGGACTCAACGTTGCCGCAGACCCGCTTTACACTGCGGGCTATACGGGAGTAACTGGAGGAATGGTCATCTGCGTTGCGGACGATCCCGGAATGCATTCCTCTCAGAACGAGCAGGATTCACGTCACCATGCTATAGCATCTAAAACCATGATGGTAGAGCCTTCCGACTCTGCGGAATGCAAGGAGTACGCCAAGGCTGCCTTTGAGCTTTCCGAAAGATTCGACGTTCCCGTTATCGTGAGAATGTCAACAAGAGTATCTCATTCGCAGTCGGCGGTGGAGCTTTGTCCCAGAGAGGAAAGAGAGCTTATCCCATATGAAAAGAATCCGGGAAAATACGTTATGATGCCCGGCAACGCTATCCGCCGTCACCCGATAGTTGAGGAGAGAATGGCGGCTATAGCCGGATACGCCGAGGATTGTCCCCTTAATACGGTGGAGGATAACGGTTCGGAGATCGGAGTCATTACCGCAGGTATCTGCTACCAGTATGCCAAGGAGGCTCTCGGAGACAGCGTGAACTATCTCAAGCTGGGAATAGTAAATCCCATGCCTGTGAAGCTTATAAAGGACTTTGCCGCAAAGTGCAGAGAGGTATTCGTTATAGAGGAGCTTGACGACATAATCGAGACGCACTGCAAAAAGAACGGCGTCGCCGTAAAGGGCAAGGAGCTTTTCGGCTGGCTGGGAGAGATCTCGCAGCTGAAGATAAGGGATAAGATACTGGGAGTAAAGGCTGAATACGATACCTTTGAGGATAATGTCCCGGTAAGACCTCCCGTTATGTGTGCAGGCTGTCCCCACAGAGGACTTTTCTACTGCCTGAAAAAGCTGGGCGTCACCGTTTCGGGAGACATAGGCTGCTATACACTGGGAGCTGCCGCTCCGCTTTGCGCTATGGATTCCACGATCTGCATGGGAGCTTCCATATCTGCACTCCACGGCTTCAATAAGGTGAGAGGAGCCGAGTCGGAGAAGAAGTCGGTGGCGGTCATCGGAGATTCGACATTTATGCACAGCGGTATGACCGGACTGGTGAATATCGCCTACAACTCTACAAATTCCACCGTTATTATCCTTGACAATTCTATCACCGGCATGACGGGACATCAGCAGAACCCCACCACGGGAAAGAATCTTAAAGGCGATCCCGCATACGCTGTAGATCTGGTGGCGCTTTGTCACGCAATGGGAATTTCAAGCGTCAGGGTCGTAGATCCCTATCACATGGCTGAAACGGAGGCTGTCATCAGGGAAGAGCTTGCAAAGGAAGAGCCCAGCGTTATTATTTCAAGACGTCCCTGCGCTTTGCTCAAGTATGTAAAGCATAATCCTCCGCTCAAGGTAAATACTGATAAGTGTGTCGGCTGTAAGCAGTGCCTTAAGATCGGATGTCCTGCAATAAGCATACATAACGGCAAGTGCGTGATAGATCATACCCAGTGCGTAGGCTGCGGTATCTGCAAGGAGATGTGCAAGCTTAACGCTATCGGAGATTGAACAGCTCCGGGATATTTTTCCGGCTCGATACGGTTGAAAAATGATCCCGGGGGATTAAAAGGAAGAAAATATGACACAGACCGCAGGAGAACGGTCTGACTGTCTTGCAAAAAGGAAAAAATATGATGAGCAATGAAAACAAAATTATGGGCGTACTGGGCGCTGTGGCAGGAGCGGTACTGGGTATCGTTGTATGGTGTCTGATAGGCAAGCTTGGTTACATATCGTGGATAGGCGGTCTTGCAATAAGCGTGTTCACACTGGGCGGCTATATGCTGTTGGGTAAGGACGTAAGCAAGTTCGGTCTGATCGTTTCGGTAGTGCTTATGATCGTGTCCGTATATCTTGCAACAAGGCTTAACTGGGCTATCAGTCTACAGGACGCTTTTGACGAGGAGCTTAATTACGATATGAGCCTATGGGAAGGCTTTAAGCACTGTATGGACTGGGCGGAGCTTGCCGATGTGACATGGAGATTTTATGTAGATCTGGTTCTCGGATATGTTATGACCTTTGCCGCCGGTTTTAGCTTTATCAAAAAAAGAGCAGCCTGACAGTGCGTTTAAATTAAAGACGAGGTGTATAAAATGGAAACAAGATCAATTATGATAGTAGGCGTCGGAGGACAGGGTTCTCTGCTCGCTTCAAGGATCATCGGAAACGTTCTGCTTTCGCAGGGATATGACGTTAAGGTCTCCGAGGTCCACGGCATGAGCCAGAGAGGCGGCTCGGTGGTTACATACGTTAAGTACGGCGATAGGGTGTATTCTCCCGTTGTTGAAAAGGGAGAGGCGGATATTATAATCAGCTTCGAGCAGCTGGAGGCGGCAAGATATGTGCAGTATCTGAAAAAGGGCGGTCACATCGTTACCTCCACCCAGCAGATAGACCCTATGCCCGTTATCACAGGCGCAGCGGAATATCCGGAGGATATCATCGGAAAGCTCAGGGCAAAGGGTGTGGACGTTATCGCTGCGGACGCTCTTGCCATTGCGGAGCAGGCAGGCACGTCAAAAGCCTCAAACGTGGCTCTTATGGGAGTTGTGTCCAAAAAAATGGACTTTGAAGAAAGCGTATGGCTCAGCGCCCTCGAGCAGTGCGTTCCGCCTAAGTTCCTGGAGCTTAACAAAAAGGCGTTTGCTCTGGGAAGAGAAGCAGTATAATTCAGAGGCGCAGTATGGATGAGATCAGAGAGCTTATTGTAAGAATGGTCGGATATTATGAGGGGGATCCGAAGCGTATACAGCATTTTATAAAAGTACATTCCTTTGCGGATATTATCGGCAGGGGAGAGGGCCTTGACATCAGGACCATGTATTGTCTGGATATAGCGTCGGTAGTACACGATATAGGCATTAAGCCCGCCGAGGAAAAGTACGGCAGGGGCGTATGCGGAGGAGACTTACAGCAAAAGCTGGGCGTGGAACCGGCAAGAAAAATGCTGTCTGAGCTTGGCTTTGACAAGGATATTACCGAGCGGGTATGCTTTCTGGTCGCTCATCACCATACCTATACCAATGTGGACGGAATGGACTGGCAGATACTTCTCGAGGCGGATTTTCTGGTAAATGCTTACGAGGACGGACTTTCAAAGGAAAGCATAATAAATTTCCGTGAAAGAGTGTTCAGAACAGATACCGGATCAAAGCTGCTTGACGCTATGTTCGGTATATGACTGTAAGCAGTATACGGCGGATTTTAAGAAACGTTTGGAATTACAAAAAAATAAATATAGAAGGAGTGAAATTTCCAATGGGAAGATATTGGAACGAAAAGATCGAGTGCATGGCACGGGAGGACATGAAAAGACTCCAGAGCGAGCGTCTGGTGGCACAGGTAAAGCACGTCTGGGATAACGTGCCCTACTACAGAAAGCTCATGGAGGAAAAGGGCGTTGCGCCCGAGGACATCAAGGGTCTGGAGGATCTTCACAAGCTGCCGTTTCTTACAAAGGCGGATCTGCGTGACGCATATCCTTACGGACTGCTTGCAAAGCCTCTTGCCGACTGCGTAAGGATCCAGTCCACAAGCGGTACAACGGGCAGGAGAGTAGTGGCATTCTACACTCAGCACGACCTTGATCTGTGGGAGGACTGCTGTGCAAGAGCTATCACGGCGGCAGGCGGAACCAACGAGGACGTTTGCCAGGTATGCTACGGCTACGGACTTTTCACCGGCGGTCCCGGACTTAACGGAGGTTCGCACAAGGTAGGCTGTCTCACGCTGCCTATGTCATCGGGAAATACCGAAAGACAGATACAGTTTATGAGAGACCTCGGCTCTACCATTCTCTGCTGTACTCCTTCCTATGCGGCGTATATCGGCGAAACGCTTCACGATATGGGCTACGGTCCGGATGATATCAAGCTTAAGGCGGGTATTTTCGGAGCAGAGCCGTGGACGGAGGAAATGAGACACGAGATCGAGAGACTGCTGGGAATAAAGGCTTACGACATCTACGGACTTACCGAAACAAGCGGTCCGGGCGTGTCCTTCGAGTGCGAGGAGCAGACGGGTATGCATATCAACGAGGATCACTTTATCGCTGAGATAATCGATCCCGACACAGGCGAGGTGCTTCCCGAAGGCTCTAAGGGAGAGCTGGTGTTCACAAGCATTACCAAGGAGGCTTTTCCGCTGCTCAGATACAGGACGAGGGATATCTGCGTGCTTACGAGGAAAAAATGCTCCTGCGGAAGAACGCTCGTAAAAATGTCCAAGCCTATGGGAAGAAGCGACGATATGCTGATAATCAAGGGTGTAAACGTGTTCCCGTCGCAGATAGAGTCGGTACTTCTCAAGATGTCCAACACTACGCCTAACTACCAGATAGTAGTAGACAGAGTGGGAAGCGTAGATACCTTTGAGATCAAGGTAGAGCTTTCCGATGAGATGTTCTCCGATACGATAAGATCGGTGGAGGAGCTTGAAAAGAAGATCTCCTCGGATATTCAGGGCATACTGGGCATCAGGGCGAAGATCAGCCTTGTTGAGCCTAAGAGCATACCACGTTCAGAGGGCAAGGCGGTAAGAGTTATAGACAGAAGAAAGCTGCACTGACAGCCGGCTTGAAGTGATATAGAGGGAGGTATTTTTATGACGGTAAAACAGCTGTCCGTTTTCGTTGAGAACAGACCCGGAAGACTGTCCGCAGTAACGGGAATGCTGGGCAATGCGGGAATAAACATAAGGGCGATCTCTATTGCCGATACAAAGGATTTCGGTATTATGAGGATCATTGTGAGCGACGCCGAAAAAGCAGCGGCGGTACTTAAGGAAAACAACTGCCTTGTAACGGTGTCAAGCGTTATTGCAGTTGAAATAGACGATAAGCCCTGCGGAATGGCAAAGGTCATGGATACGCTTTATAAGGACAATATAAGCGTTGAGTATATGTATGCTGCGTTTCTGAATGTTTCGGAAAGCACAGCCTGCCTTATACTCAGGACCGACAGCAGTGAGAGAGCTGTGGAGGCTCTGACCGAGGCAGGTTACAGACTTCTTTCCGAGGAGGAAATGAAGAAGATCTGAGATGTGACTTCAATGGGAATAATATTATGAATTTTTTGTAAAGTGACAAAAAGGTCTTGATTTTTTTTTCAGATGTGTTATTATATATAATAGAACGAACCGAGGATCTTCCCGGTAAGTTCATTCTTTCAGTATATCAAAGGAGGTCAGTAAAAATGGCTTATAAGATCAGTGATGAGTGTATCGGTTGCGGCGCTTGTGCCGCTGAGTGTCCTGCAGGCGCTATTTCCGAGGCTGACGGCAAGTGCGTTATCGACGCTGACGCTTGTCTCGACTGCGGAGCTTGCGCAGGAGTTTGTCCCGTAGGAGCACCCCAGGCTGAATAATTATTTTAAATAATTATGTACATAAGCGTTCGCTTTCGGGCGGACGCTTTTTGTTTGACGTTATTATAAAATGCATACAAAGCAAACGGGCGGATCGTCCCACCCGTTGCAGGTTGTCAAAAAAGTCTACACAGCGCAAGTAAGGGGCAGCCCTCTATCGCAGGGCAAGCCCCTCTTTTCAAACAGTCCACCGGACTGTTTGAAAATTCACCCTGTGCGGAGCTCCTGCGTGTAGGGGAGTTTCGCTCCTGCGGGAACGATACCCCTTGCAAGCGCTCTAGCGCCGCGCTTGAGCCTGCGCTTTAATTCCCCAATGGGGTTTTTCGACAGACTGACACACACAATGGTTGTGCGGTATTGCCTTAACTATTTCAGAGATATTTTCTGTCCGTCACGGCTGACAGTTGCTGCGGGGAAAATTTCCTTAAGCTCATTTTCAAAGCGTTCGGGGCGCTTTTCGGCAGGACTGTAATGGGTCAGCCACAGCCTTTCGGCAACGGCTTTCTCAGCCAGACGGCAGGCGTCCTGCATAAGCATATGACCCTTGCAGTCCATGCTTTCCTTTTTATCCGTTTCCCCATACATTCCCTCGCATATAAACAGGTCGGAGCCTTCGGCAAGCTCTGCGATACCGTCAAAGGGGAGGGTATCGGTGACATAGGTTATCTTTATGCCCTTGCGTGATTCCCCGAGTACCTCCTGCGGCAGTACCGTCCTGCCGGTGTCAAGGGTAACGCTTTCCCCCTTGTGGAGACTGCTCCACAGCTTTACGGGAATGCCAAGCTTTTCGGCACGTTCGGGAAGAAAAACAGGCTTTTTTCCGATCTCGAGAGAGTAGCCGAGACAGGGAACGCTGTGCTTTAAGGGCAGCGAGGTTATTGACGCAAGACTGTCAAGAGAAGGTACGTCAAACCTTGAGATATCCTGCACGGAAAGCTCATGTACCGTTATCCCGTAGGGGAGTGCGCAGCATATGCAGCAAAGCTTTTCCACGATCTTTCTTCCGCCCTGCGGGATAAAGATATCCAGCGGACGTGTTCTGGAGGAATTTCCCATAGACAGCAGCAGCCCCGGCAGACCTGAAATATGATCTGCGTGACAGTGGGTGATAAGCAGCGTTTCTATTCTGCTTAGCTTACAGCCGTACTCAGCCAGAGCGATCTGAGTACCCTCTCCGCAGTCGATAAGCAGTGAGCTGCCGTTATGCTCTATATAGCAGCAGGTCAGCCAGCGTTCCTTAAGCGGCAGCATTCCGCCTGTACCTGCAAGACATATTTCCATTCAGATCGCCTCCCTGTTGATATTATAACTCATTTCCCACAGATTTGTCAAATTATATTCGCAGCACTGAGGAATATTTATCCCGGATCTGACGTCAACTGTATAAACTTCAATTGCGATTGACAAAAATAAGTTATAATGGTATAATAAAAGTGCTTACGGATCTATATAGGCAATACCGCACAACCATTGTGTGTGT
The DNA here is from genome assembly GCA_017626015.1 of Ruminococcus sp. Classification (GTDB taxonomy): domain Bacteria; phylum Bacillota; class Clostridia; order Oscillospirales; family Ruminococcaceae; genus Hominimerdicola. The sequence continues at coordinate 81,461 of JAGAJO010000007.1, read as the reverse complement.
ATTGCACAGTCAGATTTTTCGTCAGATTGCCTAAATTCGACGCAGGCATACTGACGTATGTCAAGGTGAATTTGGGTAATATGACGGAAAGATCTGCAGCGTTTGATCAAGCTCAAACGCCGCAAGACGTACACAAAGCCGCTAGGCGGTGGTTGTGCGGTGTTGCCTATATCTGTATGGCCATTGAGTGAGGGAAAGGACGGTGCGCCCGATTGAAGAATGTTAAAGATGATATAAGACTTCCCGCATACAGCGTGCTTATGTCCGTATATGCGGGGGAGGATCCGGATTTTCTGCGGGAAAGCATTGCCAGCATGATGGATCAGACCTATCCCACAAACGATTTCGTTCTGGTGTGTGACGGGAAGCTCACACCGGAGCTTGACAGGGTCGTAGAGGAGTTTGCGGCAAAATATCCATGCTTCCGTCCTGTCCGTATCGAGAAGAACGAGGGTACGGGATACTGCGCCAATGTGGGTATCAACGCCTGCAAGCATGAGTATATAGTCAAAATGGACTCCGATGACATAGCTCTTCCCCAGAGGTGTGAAGCGTCTCTCTACGCATTGGCTAAGCACCCTGAGATAGATATGCTGGGGGCGTATATAGAGGAGTTTGACAGCGACAGCGGAGAATTTATCGCTGTGAAGAAAACTCCACTCAGTCACAAGGAAATAAAAAAGTATTCCAGACGCAGAAACCCCTTTAACAATCAGACCCTGGTGTATAAGAAATCCAAGGCGTTAAGCTGCGGCGGCTATCCCCGCAGGACCCGCTGCGAGGACTATGAATTTGTTGTAAGAATGCTGTCCTCGGGCGTGAGAGGACGAAATATCGGCAAGGTGCTGGTAAGGTACAGGGTCACAAAGGGCAACTACGCAAGGCGCAGGAACTGGGCGAACACAAAGGCGTTTATAGAAGTCCGCTGGAGGATATTCCGCTCGGGATATTCCCGACTTCCGGATCTTATCATTCCCTGTGCCATGCAGCTGATGATATTTGCACTTCCCTCGTCTCTGACGGGTAAAATTTACAAGAGGTTTTTAAGAAGCTGATGAGTATAGGCGTTATTATCAAGCAGTATGTGAAAACTGTTTTACAGAAAACTCTGCTGCCGCTCTGCTATGATCTGTCAAAGAAAAAGAATATTGACGGCAGACTTGTTATTCTTGCGGATTCCAACTGCTCGGACACTCCGGAAAGTATGCTTTGCATGAAGGAGGAGCTTTTAAAGAGGGGCTATGATGTCCGGGAAATGTATCTTGATTTTTCCCGGAGCGGTATAGCTTCTGTAATGAAGTTTATGACGGGATTTATGAGGGTCTACGCCAACGCAAGGGCAGTGTTCATATGTAATTATTTTGTTCCCGTTGCCGCCTGCAAAAAGCGCAAGGAAACTACCGTTGTGCAGCTGTGGCACGGCTGCGGCTGTATGAAAAAATTCGGCTACGACAGTCCCGACGATATTTCGCCCTACTATAAGGGCAATGCGGCGGGTAATTTCGATATAGTCACAGTCAGCGGGCAAGCCTGCGTAAAGCCCTTTCAGTCTGCATTCAGACTGCCGGGGGGCAGGGTGCTTCCGCTGGGAGTAAGCCGCACGGATATGTTCTTCAAAAAAGATTTTCCGGAGGACTGCAAACGGGAATTTTATGGGAAATATCCCGAATATAAGGGAAAAAAGATACTGCTGTACGCTCCCACATTCAGAGGAAACGCTTCTGAGGCTTACTGCGTGGGGGAGGAGTATATCCTGAAGCTCAGGAAACGTCTTGGGGACAGCTGGGCTGTGATAATAAAAATGCATCCCCGCCTGAAAAGCAGTCTTACCGACTGTGATATGGAAACAAGCAGGCTTTTACCTGTGGCAGATCTGCTTATAACAGATTATTCCTCGCTGGCTTTTGAGTATGCGCTGTTTAAAAAGCCTATGATCTTTTTTGTTCCGGATCTTAAGGAATACAAAGGCAAGAGGAGCTTTTATATAAGCTTTGAAAAGGAAATGCCGGGGGAGATAGTCACCGACGGCGTGCAGCTGTACAGCGCAGTCCTGAGGGCGGAGGAACGTTTTGAAATCAGCAAAGCGGAATGCTTTGTATCAAAATATATGTCTGCCTGCGACGGAAACTCAAGCGCAAGAATTGCGGAACTAATTAAAAATTAACAGTTAACAGTTAACAATTAACAATTACATTGGAGCTTGCAGACGGTGTTTCGTCCTTTATAAAAATGGCAGTCACACAATAATTATCAATTTTCAATTGTCAATTATAAATTATTAATTGTTAACTGTTAATTATCAATTGTTAACTGTTAATTGTTAATTGTTAATTGTAAATTTGGGAGGGAAAATAATGATATCACCGCAGGAAAGAAAAGAACGTTCGGAACGGAAAATTATTAAAAAGGGTATAGGTATTAACAAATATCTGCCTATGGTACCTCCGAGCAACGCTGTAAAGCTGAGAGATATTGACGATGTATGCAAGAGAGCGATAGCGGCTTTGCTTTCAACTCAGGTAGCTTTTGAAATATCAAATCAGAATTATAAGGACGTTAAATTTTTTATTGATTTAATGTATAAATTCAATGTGAGAGACTGCCTTAATCCCAAGGAACAGAATCTGGTCAACGCTCAGTTTTCAGCTCAGGACGTTACCGACGTTGTCTGGGAATATGAGTGCTACTGGTCGCTGGTGTGGGCTTTGGGACTTGTCGGCGATATCGAGGACGCAAGCTCTGTCTGCGACTGCAATATTGCTGTCCGCCTTGTTGCGGACTGCGAAGACTTTGAAGAATTCAAAGCAAAATGCAGAATGCGTGATATCGAAGAGATCCTCGATATGCTGGATCTGTACTACCGCTATCATTGGGCGACTGTGCAGCGTAAATGGATAGATAAGGAGCTTCCCATAGGCGATCTTAACGAGGAAATAGTTTATGAACGCCGCCGCGGTCTTGAATGGCTTATATCGGACGAGGATAACTGGTTCGATATTTCGCTGGACACTTAAAGCTAAAATCGGGAGCAGACCGATATTTAATTAACAATTGACAATTGAAAATTGACAATTGATAATTATTTTGTGGAACTTTTCATTTGCTGTTTTCAGCAGAATTTATGTTGAATTGACAATTTTGTGTAGCTTTTAACTTGCGGTTCTTTCGGGGGAATAATAACTATCAGAGCTTGCAGACGGCGTTCTGAACCTACATAAAAACGGCAAGCGCAGCCTCATAATACCGCCGAAGGCGCACAATCATTGTTAATTGTTAACTGTCAATTATCAATTATCAATTGTCAATTCAGTATCTGAAAGGAAGATAGGAAAAATGGGTCTTACGGAAATACTTTCCGAGCATAAGGGCAAGGGCAAGCAGATAATGCTGCTGTCCGTAAACGAACTGAAAAAGAAATATAAGGGAGCGGCGCTGGGTCCGCTGTGGGCGGTCATAAAGCCGACATTTACTCTTTTTATATTGTGGTTTGCCTTTGCAGTGGGACTCAGAGGCTCCGGCGACGTGCTGTTTATGGGGGAAAAATACCGCCGGTTCGTATTCATGCTTACGGGCTATGTACCGTGGTTTTTTATATCGGAAATGATAGTGGGCGGGTCAAGATCCATACGGAACAACAAGCAGTTTGTTACAAAGCTCAGCTTTCCCGTGTCGAATATCATGACCTTTACTTCTATGGCTTCTCTGTACGTTCATATTATGCTTTGCGTGATAATGTATATCGTACTTATATGCATGGGATATGCCCCAAGTATTTACAATTTGCAGTTTTTCTATTACTGCGCTGCAATGTATCTGTTTTTTCTTGTGCTTTCGTGGGCGACAGCTCCGCTGAGCGCATTCAGCAAGGATTTTGAGAATCTGATAAATTCTATAATAACAGGTCTTTTCTGGCTTTCGGGCGTTTTCTGGAGTACCTATGATCTGGAAAGCCCGCTGCTGAGAAAGATAATGTATCTTAATCCTATAAATTATTTTGTAAACGGCTACCGCAAGTCGTTTCTTACTGACACTTTTATATTCGACAGCAACTACACTACGGAGACCTGCGTTTTCTTCGGTGAATTTGTGCTGCTTATATTTGTCGGCTCCCATTTTTACAAAAAGTTCAGGAAAATACTTCCTGACGTTTTGTAGCTTTGAAAGGACGGAGGCTTTTATATGGAACAACAGCCTATTATAGAATTCAGGGACGTGCAGAAGGAGTATCTGCTTTATAAAAACGAAAAGCAGAGATTCCGTGCTATTTTTACAAAAAATAAGGGAGTGAAGCGTCACAGCGCTCTAAAGGGCGTCAGCTTTAAGATATATAAGGGCGAGTCTGTGGGAATTATCGGAAAAAACGGTGCGGGAAAATCAACCATACTCAAAATGATAACGGGCGTAAGCTTTCCCACGGCGGGAGAGGTTATCGTCAGAGGTAAGGTGGCTGCGCTGCTGGAGCTTACCGCAGGTTTTTCTCCCGACATGACGGGAACGGAAAATATTTACCTTAAAGGCTATCTGCTGGGACTTTCCGATGATGAGATAAAGGATATAGAGCCGAGCATTATTGAGTTTGCCGATCTGGGGGAGTATATAGACCAGCCTGTAAGGACATACTCCAGCGGAATGAAAATGCGTCTCGGCTTTGCCATAAATATAAATATCAAGCCTGAGATACTTGTGGTGGACGAGGCTCTCAGTGTGGGAGACGCAGAATTCAAGCTCAAATGCCGCCGCAAGATAAACGAGCTTATCGAAACAGGCGTTACCGTACTTTTCGTTTCGCATTCCAGGGACGCTATTTCCGAGACCTGCTCCCGGGCAATATTCCTCAAGGACGGTAGGGTAAAGGTTGACGGTACTGTAGACGAGGCTTTTGCGGAATACGATAAAAAGCCTGCAAAGAAAAAGCAGTAAGGCAGGGTGTAACCTCTCTCTGTCATATGTTACAGAAAAACTACAAATTATTGCACAAAGTGTACAGATAACGCTTAAAACTTGACTTTTGTCTTATTTGTTGTTATTATAAATTGATAGATCATGATGTTAGGAGGTTCGGTATGGAACCGAGTGTTAAGCTTTGTATGGGCTGTATGAACGAGCTGGACAGCAACGGTCGCTGCCGCTATTGCAGCTATACGGACGATATTCCTCATCTTCAGTCATATTTAGCGCCGAAAACTATGCTGGACAACAGGTATATAGTGGGAAAAATGCTCTCCTATAACGGAGAGGGAGCATCATATATATGCTACGATACGGTAGGCAAGTGCAAATGCGTCTGCCGTGAATATATGCCCGATACACTCTGCGAAAGGGACAGCAGGGATCAGAGCATTATCGTTAATCCCGACTGTCTTGCAAAATACAAGACCTTTATGTCGGAATTTGCCGATATGAACAAGACACTTTCCAGAATGAGAAATCTGGGTCATATCGCTACCGCAAAGGATATGTTCTTTGAAAATAATACGACCTACGTTATTCTTGAGTATGTGGAGGGCGTTTCGCTAAAAAAATTTCTCCAGTCGAATACGGGCTTTCTTACATGGGAACAGGTCAGAAAGCTGTTTATGCCGCTGTTCACAACGCTTAGCATTATCCACAATGCAGGGGTTATCCACAGGGGTATATCGCCTGAAAATATTATCGTCACCACAGACTGCGAGCTTAAGCTTACCGGATTTTGCATAAGCTCTATAAGGACGTCGAATACGGGACTTATGCCCGAGTTTTATTCCGGATATACCGCTCCGGAGCAGTATTCTTCTCTCCAGTGGCAGGGTACATGGACCGACGTATACGCTGTAGCCGCAGTAATTTACAGGATACTTACGGGCTGTATGCCGCTTGACGCCAATACGAGGATACATAACGATACTCTGGTGGAGGCAGCAAGAGTCAATCCCGGAGTTCCCAGGCATATTTCAAGGGTGCTTTCAAAGGCTATGGCTGTCAGAGGCGAGGAAAGGATAAGGACGGTGAACGAGCTTGTTGCCGCACTTTTCGAGCAGCAGCCTGTTCATATGGAGCATCCCAAGGGTGCAACTCAGACTGTCCCGATTCAGCACGTCCCGAGACAGACGTCTAAGGACAGCTCTGTAGAGACTCAGAAAAAGCCGGCGAACAAGGCTGCAATGATCGTTGGCTGGTGCGTGCTGGCTGCGGTGATAATACTGGCAGTGGTATTGCTGATACAGCTGTTTTCGGCTTCGGACGACGACGGCTCGGAAACGTCGGATAAGGCTGTGGATTACAGCTTTGACGAGTATGATGATGACGATGACGATGGAGAATACGTTTACGGAACGACCGTAGCAACTCCGTCGGTCACGACAACCGATGAGGAATCCGAATGGGGCTACGGATCCATAATGCCCAATATTGTGGGCATGGACTATGCAGAGGTGGAAAGACGTATAGGAAGCGAGTTTACCCTCAGACCGGATTATTACTATTCTGAGGTGGACGACAGAGGATATGTAAAGAGTCAGGGCATACCGGAGGGAGCTGATTACGACCCGGCAATGAAAAACGAGCTGGTGCTTGAGGTGTGCGCAGGTCCTGCAAAGATCCCCGTTCCGGATTATTCCGGATATAACAAAAAAGAGTATCTTAAGCTGCTGGATTCCTTGAATATCAAGTATAAGGTCGCAAATGAAAAATCAGCCACCGTTGAAGTGGATTTTGTCATAAAAACGAGTATCGGTGTAGGAAGCTATATCGATGTTGAAAAGGGCGAGGTGCTTACTGTCACGGTATGCGACGGAAAGCTGACGACAAAGACTACAACAACGGCTTCTACAGTTTCTTCCGACGTTAACGGTACAGGTCAGTCCGATGTTACCCAAAACAGCGGAGAAGCTCCTGTAACCGATGTTCCCAACGCCTGATAGGAACAATAGTTCGGCTGAAAACGTTTAAATTTGTGTAAATGATTTGCAAAGCCCTTGACATTTCAGGGGCTTTGTGCTATGCTAAATAAAGTGAATTATGAAAAAAACGGGCGGAGGTTTGTCCTGCGCCTAATTTTGGAGGTTATGTTATGGCAAAGAAAATCGGTGTTCTGACAAGCGGCGGAGACGCTCCGGGAATGAACGCTGCCGTAAGAGCGGTATGCAGAGCAGGTTTGCAAAAGGGAATGCAGGTTCTGGGGATCCGCAGAGGATATAACGGCTTGCTTAACGGCGAGGTCGTAGACATGAACGCAAGATCCGTTTCCGGCATTATCCAGAGAGGCGGTACCATGCTTTATACTGCAAGATGTCCCGAGTTCATGGGAGCAGAGGGCGTAAAAAAGGGCAGAGACAAGTGCATTGAGCTTGGCCTTGACGGTATTGTCGTTATTGGCGGCGACGGTTCCTTCAGGGGAGCTGCAGATCTTTCCGCACAGGGCATTCCCTGCATAGGTATTCCCGGAACGATCGACAACGACATTTCTTGCACCGAGTATACGATCGGCTATGATACGGCAATGAATACGGCTATGGAAATGATAGATAAGATAAGAGATACGGCGCAGTCACATGACAGATGCTCTGTTGTAGAGGTAATGGGCAGAGGCGCAGGCTATATTGCTATCAATGTAGGAGCAGCCGTTGGTGCAGAGGCTGTCATCACTCCGGAGAGGGAGTATGACCTTAACGCTATCGCAAAGAATATGCAGGAAACCAAGAAGGCAGGCAAGACTCACTTTATAATCGTTGTAGCCGAGGGTGTTGGAAAGACCGAGTACATAACGAGAACCATTCAGGAGCTTACAGGGATCGAGGCGAGAGCGACGATACTGGGACACGTTCAGAGAGGCGGTTCGCCTACAGTAAGAGACAGGGTGATCGCTACGGAAATGGGTTATCACGCAGTTGAGCTGCTGGAGCAGGGTATTGGCAACAGGATCGTAGGAATGAAGAACAACAAGATCTATGATGTGGATATACAGGAAGCGCTGTCTATGAAGAAGCCTTTTGAGGACGATCTGTACGACATTCTCACAAGGACGGCTTTCTGATAATGCAGTAACCTGAATATCGGTATTTTAAAAAGGTGTTACGACCGTAAGGTCTGACATATTACAGAGTAGGAAATCGTGCGTTAAGTGTTCGTCGGACGGGGAGTTGCCGGCGGAACGAAAAAGGCAAAACCTTTGCGGTTCGGTTTCCGCATCCCGCTGAATGTGTAATTGAAGCTTTTCATAAGCGGCTGTTCACAATCCGTAAGGGATTAGTGCGCAGCCGTTTTTTGCTCCGTTATGCACAAAGCGACAGGCTCGCATAGGATAAAGGAGGAATTAAAAATGATGAGCTTTGCAAAACTGTTTTCAGACTCCGCAGGGGAGCTGAAAAAAATTTCCACACTGACAGTCTCCGGAATGCTGATCGCAATGGCGGTCGTTCTGAGAAACCTGTCAATTAATTTTTCCCAGGATCTGCGTATCAATTTCGCTTTTCTGGGGACCATGCTGATCGCTATGCTGTTCGGTCCGGTGGTTTCAATGATGGGCGCTGCGGGTATAGATATCATAGGCTATATCCTGGACGGCTATAAGGCTAGGGATTATAACGTTGCGCTGCTTGCCGTCAAGCTTTTTGCGGCGGTGATATACGGCGTTATGCTCTATAAAAAGACCACTGGGAAATCTATTGCGATCAATTCGGTGGTGTCAAGGATCATTTCCGTACTTCTGTGTCAGCTCGTGCTTAACTCCTGCGTGCTGTATTACAGCTATACAAACCGTAATTTCCCGTTTATGTCAGGCTCCGAATGGAACGCCTTCGCCGTGTGGATGACGCCTAGAGTCATTAAGAACGCCGTTATGCTTCCTGTTGAATGCGCATTGACCGCTTTTATTCTCCCCGTGGCTTATCAGGCGTATGTACGGGTATTCAAACGCAGCAGAGCGTCGGCTTAGAATACATTCAGCCCCACGGCAGAGAGATAAGCCGGAATAATGAATTACAGGCGGAAGGCTCCGCCTGTTTTTGCGTCCGGCAGTATGTTTATTGTGTGAAAAATTGGTGAAATACTTGAAATCCGGCGGAGAATGTAGTATAATAAAATAAAGACTTTATATAAAAATCTGAAAGGTAAGATAATATATGACTACGGTTGGGTTTATAGGCGCGGGCAATATGGGCTTTGCGATCATGAAGGGTATTTTGAACAGCGCCCTGAACGGGGTAGATGAAATGTCTGAAGCTTCTCCGTCCATTAAGCTTTACGCCTATGACTGTGATAACGAAAAGTTAAAAAGGCTTAATGAGCTTGGTGTGACTCCCTGTGCCAGCGAAGCCGAGGTGTTTGATAAATGCAAGTATGTTTTCCTTGCGGTAAAGCCTCAGCAGCTTGACGAGGTGCTGGAGGCTGTTTCCGGCTCCGTTAACAGTGATACGGTCATAGTTTCCATATGTGCCGGGATCACCGATGAGTATATTGCGTCAAAAACAGTTGAGGGCGCCAAGGTGGTTCTTGTAATGCCGAATACTCCGCTGCTTCTGGGAGAGGGCGCAACGGCTCTTTCACGCTCGGACAGCGTAAGCGATGAGGAATTTGATCTGGTATGCAGTATCTTTGGGGCTTGCGGTATGTATGCAGTTGTTCCCAAGGATAAAATGAAGGAGATCATTGCTGTCAACGGTTCGTCTCCTGCATTTATATATCTGTACGCTCAGTCCTTCGTTAAGTATGCGGAAAGCGTCGGTATCGACGGAGAGGTGGCGAAGAGTCTGTTCGCAAGATCGCTTATCGGCTCCGCAAAAATGATCACCGACAGCGGAAAAACGATAGACGAGCTTATTGAAATGGTTTCCTCCAAGGGCGGAACTACGATCGCAGGACTGGAAAAGCTCAGGGAGGGCGGACTTCCCCAGGCTGTGGAGGAATGCTGCCGGGCTTGTACTAAAAGAGCCTATGAGCTTGCCGAAAAGTAATTATTAAGGACTTGTCCGCATATAATTTGCTGAGGAGTGATTTATATGCGTTTTGTCAGATCGGAAAACCGTAAAAGCGGTTTCTTTGCTTTTTTGTGCGGTGCGGCGCTTATGGGAGTGCTGCTCGGTACGGTGTCATATTGCTGTTCGGACGGCGTTTTTTTACAGAAGCTGGGACTTGCGCAGTCGGATTTTATCAGATCCCGTATGGCTATGGATTATGCGTCGCTTATGGCAGGCAGTCTCTGGAGAACGTCGCTGTTTATTGCGGCGGCATTTGTGTGTGGTCTGTGCGCCGTCGGTCAGCCTGCGGCGATAGCGCTGCTGGTGTTTAGGGGAATGGGACTTGGTCTTACCATGGCGCAGCTGTATTCAACCTACGGCAGCTCCGGTATTCTCCCGGCGGCAGGCTTGATCCTTCCGGGAGCGGTTATATCCACACTTGCTATCGTGACGGCGGTGAGGGAATCGGTCTCTCTGTCTAATATTCTGCTGAGGATATCTCTTTCGGAAAGGCAGGAAAACGGTCTGCTGGAGCCGGTTAAGCTGTATGCCGCCAAATTTATGGTGCTTGAGGCTGCAATAGCGGTTTCGGCAGGTGCGGACTGTATTTGCAATTATATTTTTATCGGATATTTCTGACAGCCGTTTATAAGGCAGACGGAAACCGTAAAATTAAGGAGTATTTTAAATGTCATTATTCAGAAATTACAATACCCCGGGCAACGGGATCCTGAAAGCTCCCCACGAGAAGAAAGGCTTCTTTAAATTCTGGGAGATCTACGGACGTCATATGTGGAAGCTCATGGAGCTTAATTTTGTATATTTCATATTCTGTATTCCTCTTGTCGCCACGGTAGTGCTTACTCTCGGTACAAAACATATGACGTGGATAGCTCTTGGGATACCCTCGGCTATCGTCGGCCCCGCTACGGCAGGAATGACCAAGGTCGCCAGAAATTTTTCTCAGGAGAGACCTTCTTTTGTTTTCCATGATTTCTGGGAGGCGCTTAAGAAAAACTTCAAGCAGGGTATCGCTATGGGATTTATCGACGTGCTTTTCATTTTAGGCTTTATTGTCGGTATACCGGTCTACAAGCAGCTTGCCGAGCAGAATTCCATGATGTATATCCCGTTCGTTCTCTGTCTTGCCTGTATGCTCACCTTCTATATGATGCATTTTTACATTTACCTGATGATATGCTCCACAAATCTCACTATGAAGCAGATACTGAAAAACTCGCTGTTTCTGGTCAATCTCGGCATTAAAGAATCTGCGTGGACGCTGCTGTCTTCTATAATTGTGATACTGATGGTGTATCTGTTTATGCCGTACACTTATTTTATAATTCCGTTTTTCCCGCTTACGTTTATTGCGTTTATCTCCTGCTTTAACTGCTATCCGGTGATAAGAAAGCACGTTATCCAGCCTTATTACGACCAGAGGGGAGAGGAAAATCCTGAATTTGCTTACAAAAAGGCAGCTCCCGACGAGGCTGTTTTTGAGGACAGAGCCGCCGAGGAAGCTCCCGTAAAGGAGAAAAAGGTTCGCCGCAAGGGTAAAACAATTTCGTGATCCCGAGTATAGATCTGATTGACGAACGGAGGGATGATTTTGAAAATACAGGAATCAGCTGAAAACTATCTTGAGACTATCCTGATAATCCATGAACGGAAGGGAGAGGTCAGGAGCATAGATATTGTCAATGAGCTGGAATTTTCCAAGCCAAGCGTCAGTATCGCCATGAAAAATCTTCGTGAAAACGGATATATAAACGTCAACAAGGACGGATATATCACCCTGACAGAAAAGGGAGCGGAGATCGCCGAAAGAATTTACGAGCGGCACAGGCTGATCTCACGCTGTCTAATCCTTATGGGCGTAGATCCCGCAACTGCTGTTGAGGACGCCTGCCGTGTGGAGCACGTTATAAGTCAGGAGACCTTTGAGGCGATAAAAAAATATGCCGCCAAGCTGGAGAATGGCGTTGGCGACAGGAAATAAGAATAACGGACGATCTTCGGGTCGTCCGTTTTTTGCGTTAATTTTCTGGAGGAGCGAATGAGGACATGATCTTCAGTGCCGTGCGCAGCCCGTCAACGGCGGCGCTCATTATCCCTCCTGCGTAGCCTGCTCCCTCGCCGCAGGGGTAGAGATTGCCGCAGGAGAGTGATGTAAGTGAATCGCTGCTGCGGGTGATCCTGACAGGAGAGCTTGTACGGGTCTCGGGTGCGGAAAGAATAGCGTCTCCCACAGAAAAACAGCCCATTTTCCTGCCGAAGTCCTCCAGCCCCGTTTTCATCATGGATATCACAAATTTCGGGAAGATCTTCTCATAATCCGCCGGAACAAGTCCCAGAGAGTAGGTGGGTACAATACTGCTGTCCAGATCCGGCTTTCCCTCGAGAAATCCCTTTACGGTGGTCCCGCACGCCTTATAGCAGTTTGCCTGAGAGTATGCACGGCGTTCTATGCTGCGTGCAAATTCCACGCCGTCAAGGGGATCGTGTCCGAAATCTTCGGGGGTCACAGATACGACCATGGCGGAATTTGCGTTTGCTCCGTCACGGGCGTATTCGCTCATGCCGTTGGTGACGGTTCCGCCCTCCTCCGACGCAGCAGGAACAACCACTCCTCCCGGACACATACAAAATGTGTAAACGCCCCGTCCTGCCTTGTTTCGGCGGGAAAGCTGATATTCTCCCCTGGGCAGAAGAGGATTTCCCGCATGAACGCCGTAAAGGCTTTTCTCAACGTCCGACTGCCTGTGTTCGATCCTTGCGCCGACAGAAAATGGTTTAGGCTCGAGGAAGATACCTTTTTCAGCCAGCATTTCAAAGGTGTTTCTTGCGGAATGACCTATAGCAAGCACCAGCGCAGAGGTTTTTATTTCCCCGCCGCCGCATACTGCACTTTCGGCGTAACGGTTTTTTACGGTGATGTCTGTCAGCTCGGTGTCGAATCTCACCTCTCCGCCAAGGGAAATTATCCGTTCACGTATTGCTTTTACGATGCCCCTGAGATTATCGGTGCCGATGTGGGGCTTTGCCTTTGATACTATCTCAGGCGGCGCTCCGAATTCTACAAAACGGTCGAGAACGTATCTGCAAAGGGGATCCTTGATCCTTGTGGTGAGCTTGCCGTCTGAAAAGGTTCCTGCTCCGCCTTCGCCGAACTGTACATTTGACTGAGTGTTCAGATTTCCTCCCTGCCAGAATGCTCCGACACTTGCCGTGCGTTTTTCGATACATTCTCCACGCTCCAGTATGACAGGTCTGTATCCGTTTTCGGCAAGCGCAAGTCCGCAGAACATTCCCGCAGGACCGAATCCGGCGATAACCGTTCTGCCCTCTCTTTTTTCACAGGAAATGACAGGAGAAAAGCTGCTGTCGGGGACGTAAGCAAGCTTCGGATCTTTTCCGCACAGCTTTTTTTCGGCTTCGGAGCTGTCCAGACGGATAAAGACCGAGTGGACAAAATGTATGCTTTCACGCCGTCTGGCGTCCAGAGAGGTTTTGTGAAGCTTTGCATCAATTACATGATCTCTTTCAGCACCTGCTGCTCTCACCGCATTACGGATCACCGACCGTTCGTCTGCGTTGAGCGGAGATACTATTTGATTTACAATAATAGGCATATGCTTTCCTCCGAAAAAAGGTCCGGCGCAGGTCATTCCGCCGCCGGATCTTTTTATTTTATGTTTTACTTATCAGTCGCTTTCGGCCGGACGTGTCGTTTTTGTAACTACCTGTACCGTGTTTGTACCGTAGCACCACACGTTGTCATAGTCTGGAGCGTATATGACTGCACTGCGGGTATATGAGCCTTCCTCGTAGATCCCGCTCAGATCCACCTGGGCGTATATGTCCTCATCCTTAAGCTTTTCTACAACGTCCTCGGGACCGTAGATCACAATTCCGGAGAGCTTTTTGGTTTCAAGGCTTGACGTCATTCCGGCTGGTCTGTTTATCAGCGATATCTTATCCGCCGCCACCGTAAATTCACGGGAGGTATAGCCCTTACCGTCAAACGTTACCTTTACGGTATCCGTACCGTTCAGATTTACCTCTTCCTGCGGGATAGGTATTGTAAATTCAAACGCCTTTGCCAGATTAATTCCCGAAAGCGGTATGGTTCCTACAACAACGTCCTCGGTTTCGCTTCCCTCCAGATTCGGCGAAATAACGGACAAGCTGTTTTCGGACATTGTCATCGGCAGCGAATCGAGATTAAAATTCTTGGGACAGCCGGAGATATCCACCTTAAGGTTGAGGGTTTTCTTTTTGTATACAACAAAGTTTATATCAAATTGTGTCTCGTCCGCAGGCGAAAGCTTGCTGTCGTCCATTTTATTGTCATCGGCGTCATAGAAAATAAGCTCGTCAGTGGAAAGGGTAATGTCCTCCTTGATCTTTTTGGACTGAGAGATCCTTGCAGTGACCTTGTTTATATTGTCCAGCTCGTTTTTAGGACCCTCTATAGTTACTTCGCCCGGAGAAACGGACGCATCCTTGAGAGTATATCCAGAGTCTGCCGTTATCAGCGGAGCTTCCGGAACGACTTCAAATTTTTTGGTGGTTATCCTGTCAAAATCCACCTCCACCGTCTGGGGCGTGACTGAAACTACGGTGCATCTGTCGGCTGCGTGGGTGCTTTTTACGTCTATGTCCAGCTTATAGGTACCTTCCTTGGTGACCTCGTCAAGCTTTACGGTAGCAGAAAGATCGTTTGCGGTATATCCTCCGATCTCGTAGTTCATTCCCTTTATTTCCACATCTACAGTGATATCCTTGTAATTAAGGGCGGCAAGTCCCTTTTCCTGAGCCTGAGTGTCCTCCAGACTGAAATCCACCGGGACGCCCGTAATAGTTTTGTTGATCGTAGGATACTGTGTAATTGAAAGCACGAACCATGAGATTATAGCAGCAACAAGAGCCAGTATCCTCAGAGAGAAATCTGTTCCCATTCCGGAGTTTTTTTTCTTTTCGGGTTTATTTCTTTTTACTTCTTCCATTTTGAAATCACCCTTCCTGCAAAAGTATTTTCCTTAATGGAATCGGTATCCTTTTCAGGTATAAGTCTGGCTGTGAGCAGTTTTTTAAGGGAATCCTTTGTATATCCTCTGGTAAGCTCGCCGTTTTCCGCAACGGAGATCGAACCTGTCTCCTCCGAGACAACAACGACAACAGCGTCAGAGTTCTCGCTCATTCCTATCGCCGCCCTGTGACGTGAACCGAGCTGCTTGTTTATAAGCTCGTCTTTCTGCGGTCTGGGCAGAAAACAGCCTGCGGCAAGTATAACGCCGTCTCTTATGATGACCGCTCCGTCATGCAGGGGAGTGTTGGGGAAAAAAATATTGCCGAAAACCGCAACCGACGGTACGCAGTTAAGCACCGTACCCGTAGCGATCTGCTCTCCGAGCTTTGTTTTTCTCTCGCAGATGATAAGTGCGCCTGTTTTGGTCGATGAGAGATTCTGTGCGGAGTCACATATCACATTTATTGCGCTTGCCCATTTTTCCTCATCGCTGCTGTTGTCTGACGAGCCGAAAAAGCTAAGCTCGGCAATTTTCGCACGTCCAACCTTTTCCAGCATACGCCGAAGCTCGGGCTGAAAGAGGATAATAAGCGCAAGAAATCCCCACTGAAAGCACAGCTTCAGCAGAAACCGCATAGTCTGAAGATTAAATATCACAGCGAGAGCATAGCAGGCTACCAGAATGAGAATACCCTTTGTAAGCTGCTGAGCCCTTGTCTCACGGATAAGCTTTATGCCGTTGTATATGAGAAAATATAAAATTATAATATCGACGATATCGTTAAGACCAATGGTTTTAAAAACGCCCCATACTGAATTAATTGTACCGGATATAAAATCGAGCATAGCGCACACCCTTTACAACAATGTTATAAAAACATACTTATACACTTAATATTATAACATATAAATTTTAAAAGTACAATAGCAATTGCAAAATTTTTATGACAGTCTGTAATTATTTCGGCAGAAAATCTCAAAGCGGTAACAAATATTAACAGAATGCGTTTCCTTGGCTTATGCGTATGTAAATTCTTTGTGAAAAAGTTGACAAAAATCTGTTTTGAGGTTATAATAAATTTGTATGCGGATAAGAATTCCGCAGAAATTTACGGCATTAAGGCAAGACGTACACAAAGCCGTCAGGCGGTGGTTGTGCGGTGCTGCCTTAACGGGATCACAGCAGTCAGCAGCTGATGGGATCTTCACTGCCGGATAAAATAAGGAGTGTGTACAAGTGGACGACGCCGGTAACAGCCGATTACCCCGAATACGGATCTTTTTCTGTCAGATCATTCAGCCGCCGGCGTATCTGCGGGTTTGTGCCTGAGATTTTTTCCGACGGATACCGGATCCTGACGGCAGGGTGACCGTGCATGGTAAATCCTACTTATAAAAAGGGAGGAATATTTATGTACGATACTGTGCTTGAATTGCTGAATAATAGAAATTTCAAGGCTATCCGTGAGATATTCATTGATATGAACGAGGCGGACGTAGCCGCTCTGCTCCAGCGCTTTTATGACGATCACGAGGCTGAGACGCATGAGCTTATCGTGCTTTTCAGACTGCTCAACAAGGATGTTGCGGCAGATGTATTCGCATATATGGACAGCGATATGCAGATGATGCTTATAAATTCCTTTACGGATAAGGAGCTTCAGGACGTTATAGACGATCTGTATGTTGACGATACTGTCGATATGATCGAGGAAATGCCCGCAAACGTTGTTGCGAGAGTTCTTAAGTCGGCGGACGCTGAGACGAGAAAGCAGATAAATCAGATACTGAAATATCCCAAGGACTCCGCAGGATCTATCATGACCACAGAGTATGTGTATCTTAAAAAGGATTACACTGCCAGAGAGGCTCTGGAATGGATACGCCATGTGGGAATGGTAAAGGAGACGGTCTATACACTTTACGTTACCGAAAGCAGGGAGCTTATAGGAGTTCTGTCGGTGCTTGACGTAATTACTGCGGACGAGGACGACCTTATTGCGGATATAATGGATACAAATATAATCTCCGTGGACACTATGGAGGATAAGGAGCTTGTGGCGGCAAAATTCGCCAAGTACGATTTTGTTGCAATGCCCGTTGTGGATAAGGAAAACCGCATGGTGGGAATTATTACCTACGACGATGCTATGGACGTCATGCAGGAGGAGAACACGGAGGACTTCCTGAAATACGCCGCCGTTGCACCCAGCGAGGATTCCTATTTCAAGACATCTGTTTTTGCCCACGCAAAAAACCGAATAGTATGGCTTCTGGTGCTTATGCTTTCCGCTACTATTACGGGAGCTATCGTAAACCGCTATCAGGAAGCCTTTGCGGCTGTTCCCGTGCTGGTCTCCTTCCTTTCCATGCTCAGCGGAACAGGCGGAAACTGCGGCTCCCAGACCTCGACGCTTATCATACGAGGAATGGCTCTGGGAGAGATACGCATGAGGGATTTTTTCAAGGTCATGTTCAAGGAGTTCAGGGTCGCTTTTGTGTGCGGGATAATTCTTTCTCTTGTAAACGCCTGCAGAATAATACTGGTGTACCGAAATGACACTTCGGTTGATTGCTACAAGCTGGCATTTACCGTCAGTGCGGCAATAATGCTTACGGTAGTGCTTTCAAAGCTTATTGCGGCTATGCTTCCTATGGCGGCTAAAAAGCTGAAGCTTGACCCGGCGATTATGGCGGCGCCCCTTATTACGACTATTGTCGATACCTGTTCGACGCTTATGTTTTTTGCTCTGGCAACGGTGGTGTTCGATATCTGACATTAAGATGCCGTCGGGAAGAGAATTTTCATAAATTAGTAAATTCACCTTTGATTTTTCATAAGCCGGTCATAAATATGCGGTATAATTGAAAAAATAAAGTGAGGTGACCTGAGTGGCAGAGTCCAGGGAGCGATACAGAAAGCTTATAAAATATGTACCTTTTTTTCTTACGGTCATCATAATTTGCTGCTGTGTTATTTTTATGACAGGTCACGATTTTGACGAGCTTTTAAGCTATACGCCTGAAAATCTGTGGCTGGCGGCAGCGGTCTTGTGGGGCTTTTACGGGCTGAAATCCCTTTCAGTCGTTTTTCCGCTGACTGCGCTTTTCGTGGCGGTGGGAGCGGTATATCCTTTCTGGCTTGCATCGCTGATAAATATTATCGGGCTGTCGGTATCCTTTACCATTCCTTATCTTGTGGGAAGGTACTCGGGCGGAGATTTTATTGACGCTGTTTCCGAAAAATATCCTAACGCCCGAAAGCTTATAAAATACAGTCACGATAATAATTTTTTTACATCTTATATAACAAGAGCGGTCGTGTTCGTTCCCGGAGATGTTGTTTCGATGATCCACGGCGCTATGAAAATGCCGTACAGATCCTATCTGCTTGGTTCCCTTGTGGGGGTACTGCCGGAAATGCTCGTTCAGACCTATGTCGGTGCGAAGTTGGACAGTCTTGATTTCAGGACCGTACTCGTGCTTTTGACGCTTATCGTTCTGACGCTTGCGTTTTCTTTGCTGCTCAATAAAAAGATCAGCAGACACGGCAAGGAAGCGGATAAGGATGAGTTCGGCGGGTTTGACGTCCGTTCTTAAAGCAGTAGCACACAACCGTTGTCTGACGGCTTTTTGTGTGTCCGACCTAAATATAAGAGGAGAAATACAGTGAGCGGACTTATTATATCATACAGGGACGGCTTTACTGCCTGTCCTCTGCCCGAAAATATCATCAGTTTTATAAACGGTGTGACATACCGTGAAAATCCTCACATTACATTGGAGGAGCTTTCTTATCTGAGGGTAAGGCATTATGATTTTTCCCATAGGGTCGCTGAGGGTGAGCTGATTGCCGCAAGACCTCTGGCGGAGGAGATGCTGGATATTTTTTTCTGTCTGTATGAGCAGGAATATGAAATAGAAAAGATACGTCTTTGCGATCATTACGGCGGAGATGATGAAAGGTCAATGTCGGATAACAACTCCTCGGCTTTCAATTACCGCACGGTAGCCGATACCGATAAGCTGTCGCTTCATGCGCTTGGCAGGGCGGTAGACATCAATCCGCTGTACAATCCATATATAGTCGGCGAAAAGGTCATGCCTGCCAATGCTTTGAATTATTGCGATCGTGAACTTGCATTTGAGCATAAAATAGATAAAAACGACGTGTGTTACAGAGCGTTTGCGGCTCACGGCTGGCTGTGGGGCGGAGACTGGAAAAGCGAAAAGGATTACCAGCACTTCTACAAGCCGGAAAAAAGCCGTTTTAAGACGGTTATCAGCGCTGCTGCGGGTATTTTCAGGAAGTGATCACAGCGTGTTATTTATGTTTTATTTTAGGAAATTGCCGGAAGGTCATAAAACGTTAACAGAAAGTTAAAAAATAATTTATGCAGGAATGCTATTTAAATCTTGCATTTTTTGCTTTCGTGTGATATAATAAAAAAGCTGTAGGCGTGCTCTGCGGTATGAAATGAAAATCAATAACGGTTTTCCATAAAGTTAATGTACAACGAGGTACTCATAAGCGTCGGGCTAGTCCGTGACGCTTATGAGTATTGTTTTTTAAGGCAGCACCGCACAACTATTGCGTGCGGATTGCCGTAATATTTATAAGTGAAGATGCCGGCATCGGTCGGCAGGAAAGGGTGATGTTAATGGAACAGGCACAAAACAGGCAAAGCCGGAAGGGTCTATATTCCCCGAAATTCGAGCATGACAACTGCGGTATCGGAGCTGTGGTGAATATCAAGGGAATAAAGTCTCATGATACGGTCGCAAACGCTCTGACTATCGTTGAAACTCTTGAACATAGGGCAGGTAAGGACGCTGAGGGCAAGACGGGCGACGGCGTAGGCATTTTGCTCCAGATCTCTCACAAATTCTTTAAGAAAGCCGCAAAACAGGATCTTGGCATCAATCTCACCTCCGAAAGAGATTATGCGGTAGGAATGTTTTTCTTCCCTCAGAACGAGCTTGCAAGAAATCAAGCGAAAAAAATGTTTGAGATCATCGCCTCAAAGGAGGGTCTGGAGATCCTTGGCTGGAGAAACGTTCCCTCAAAGCCGGAGGTGCTGGGTCACAGGGCTGTGGAATGTATGCCTGCTATCATGCAGTGCTTTATAAAAAGACCCAGGGGCGTTAAAAAGGGACTTGATTTTGACAGAAAGCTTTACGTTGCAAGACGTGTTTTTGAGCAGTCCAACGAGGATACATATGTGGTTTCCCTTTCCAGCAGGACAATTGTTTACAAGGGTATGTTCCTTGTAGGAGACCTGCGAAGCTTTTTCCTCGATCTGCAGGACGAGGATTACGAGTCCGCTATCGCTATGGTACATTCCAGATTTTCCACAAATACAAACCCCAGCTGGCAGAGAGCGCATCCTAACAGGATGATGGTACACAACGGCGAGATAAATACCATAAGAGGAAATGCAGACAAAATGCTCGCCCGTGAGGAGACCATGAAGTCAGAGCATCTTAAGGGTGATCTTGATAAGGTCATTCCCGTTGTAAACACCGAAGGCTCCGACTCTGCAATGCTGGATAACACGTTGGAATTTCTTGTGATGAGCGGTATGGATCTTCCGCTGGCGGTCATGATAACCATTCCCGAGCCGTGGGACAACAACGGCACCATGAGTCAGAAGAAAAAGGATTTCTACCAGTATTACGCCACTATGATGGAGCCATGGGACGGTCCTGCTTCAATACTGTTTTCTGACGGAGACATTATGGGCGCTGTGCTTGACAGAAACGGTCTGAGACCGTCAAGATATTACATTACAGACGACGGAAATCTTATCCTGTCCTCAGAGGTGGGCGCACTGCCTATCGATCCTGCCAAGATCGTGGTAAAGGAAAGACTCCGCCCGGGAAAAATGCTGCTTGTTGACACCGTTCAGGGCAGACTTATCGATGATGACGAGCTTAAAGAATATTATGCATCAAAGCAGCCTTACGGAGAGTGGCTTGACTCCAATCTTGTCCGTCTCAGGGATCTGAAGATACCTAATGCGAAGGTCGAGGAGCATTCCTACGATGACAGAAAAAGACTACAGAAGGCTTTCGGATACACCTATGAGGAGGTCATGACATCTATCCTGCCTATGGCGAAAAACGGCAGCGAATCTATTGCCGCAATGGGTACGGACAGTCCTCTTGCAGTGCTTTCAAAGGAGCCTCAGCCCCTTTTCAATTATTTCAAGCAGCTTTTCGCTCAGGTAACAAATCCTCCTATCGACGCTATCCGTGAGGAGATAGTTACCTCCACGACCGTTTATATCGGTGAGGACGGAAATATCCTGGAGGAGAAGCCGGAAAACTGCAAGGTCATCAAAATACACAACCCGATCCTGACCTCCACGGATATTCTCAAGATCAAGAATATGCATATCTCCGGATTCAAGGTCGCTGTGATTCCCATACTTTATTATAAGAACACACGTCTTTCAAAGGCGGTAAACAGACTGTTCATCGAAGCTGACAAGGCGTTCAGCGAGGGAGCGAATATTCTTATTCTGTCAGACAGAGGGGTAGACGAAAATCATCTTGCCATTCCGTCGCTGCTGGCGGTTTCGGCTCTACACCAGCACCTTGTTGTAACAAAGAAAAGGACCTCCCTTGCGATAATCCTTGAAAGCGGTGAGCCGAGAGAGGTACATCATTTTGCAACGCTGCTGGGCTACGGAGCGTCTGCTATCAATCCCTATCTTGCTCAGGAGACGATCCATGAGCTTATCGGAGACGATCTTCTTGACAAGGATTACTATGCGGCAGTTGACGACTATAACAACGCCGTACTTCACGGTATCGTCAAGATCGCATCCAAAATGGGAATTTCCACTATGCAGTCGTATCAGGGCTCGCAGATCTTTGAGGCTATCGGTATCGGTCAGGATGTAATAGACAAGTATTTTACCGGCACTGTGAGCAGGATCGGCGGAATTACTGTCAAGGATATTGAAGACAATGTTGACAGGCTTCACACGGCAGCCTTCGATCCTCTCGGTCTCGGTACGGATACGGAGCTTGAATCGAGGGGCAGCCATAAGTTCAGGAGCGGTAAGGAGGAGCATCTTTACAATCCCAAAACCATTTATCTTCTCCAGAAAGCGGCAAGGACAGGCAGCTACGATACCTATAAGGAATATTCAAGGCTTATCTCTGAGGAGATAGACCCTGTAAATATCAGGGGGCTTATGGACTTTAACTATGCTGAGACTCCTGTACCGCTGGAGGAGGTCGAAAGCGTCGATTCCATTGTCAGAAGATTCAAAACGGGAGCCATGTCCTACGGCTCGATCTCTCAGGAGGCTCATGAGACCCTTGCCGTTGCCATGAACAGACTTCACGGAAAGTCCAATTCGGGAGAGGGCGGAGAAAGCATTGAAAGACTTCTGACCAAGGGACAGAAGGAGGATAAATGCTCTGCGATAAAGCAGGTCGCTTCCGGACGTTTCGGAGTTACCTCCAGATATCTCACATCTGCAAGCGAGATACAGATAAAAATGGCGCAGGGAGCAAAGCCCGGAGAGGGCGGACATCTTCCCGGTAAAAAGGTATACCCGTGGATCGCCAAGACAAGGCATTCCACACCGGGAGTTTCACTGATCTCACCGCCGCCTCATCATGATATCTACTCTATCGAGGATCTGGCTCAGCTGATCTATGATCTGAAAAACGCCAATAAGGACGCAAGGATCTCCGTAAAGCTTGTTTCGGAGTGCGGCGTCGGAACTGTCGCTGCCGGTGTTGCAAAGGCGGGAGCCGGCTGCATACTTATCTCAGGCTATGACGGCGGAACAGGCGCTGCGCCCAGAAATTCCATATACAACGCAGGACTTCCGTGGGAGCTGGGACTTGCCGAAGCGCATCAGACACTTATCCAGAACAATCTGAGAAACAAGGTCGTTATTGAAACGGACGGTAAGCTGATGACGGGCAGAGACGTGGCAGTCGCCGCTATTCTCGGCGCAGAGGAATTCGGCTTTGCAACGGCTCCGCTGATAACCCTTGGCTGCGCTATGATGAGAGTGTGCAATCTTGATACCTGCCCGTTCGGCGTGGCTACGCAGAACCCGGAGCTGAGAAAGAGATTTGCAGGCAAGCCGGAATATGTAATGAACTTTATGATATTTATTGCTTCCGAGCTGAGAGAATATATGTCTCTGCTGGGAGTAAGGACCGTAGACGAGCTGGTGGGAAGGATAGATCTTATCAAGCCCAGAGAGGGAATAAGCGGAATGGCTGCCGAGGTAGATCTCTCCAATATACTCTCCGCAGATTTTGCTTCCGAAAAGGTCGAGTATGCAAATAAGAGCCTGTATGACTTCAAGCTTGACAAAACTCTGGACGAAAAGGTAGTGCTTAAGGAATTCTCAAAGGCTCTTGACAAGAAGCAGAAAAAGACCATCAAGGTAAACGTTAAGAACACTGACCGTTCGTTCGGTACGATATTCGGTTCCGAGATAACAAAGAAATATTACAATACTCTTGAGGACGATACGTTTAAGATCGTGTGCAGCGGTTCCGGCGGACAGAGCTTCGGAGCATTCATACCTAACGGACTGACACTGGAGCTTGTGGGAGATTCCAACGACTACTTCGGAAAGGGACTTTCCGGCGGTAAGCTGGCGGTCTATCCTCCGAAAAATTCCACCTTTAAGGCAGAGGACAATATAATCATCGGTAATGTTGCACTTTACGGAGCGACAAGCGGAAAGGCGTTTATAAACGGAGTTGCCGGAGAGCGGTTCTGCGTAAGAAATTCCGGCGCAGTTGCGGTAGTAGAGGGCGTAGGCGATCACGGCTGCGAGTATATGACAGGCGGACGTGTGGTAGTTATCGGAAAAACCGGCAAAAATTTTGCGGCGGGTATGTCCGGCGGAGTAGCATATGTTCTGGATGAGGACAGAGATCTTTACACCAAGCTTAACAAGGAAATGGTACTGTTTTCAGAGGTCAAGGAAAAGTACGATATCATAGAGCTTAAGGAGCTTATAGAACAGCACGTCGAGGCGACGGGTTCCGAAAAAGGAAGGAAGATACTCGATAATTTTGACGAATATCTGCCTAAATTCAAGAGGATCATTCCTCACGACTACAAGAAGATCACCGCCGCTATCGTATCTATGGAGGAGCAGGGACTTTCCAGTGAGCAGGCGCAGATCGAAGCTTTTTACAGCATGATCAACGGCAAATAAGGAGGGGATAACAATGGGAAAGCCAACCGGATTTATGGAATATGATAGAGAGGACGCCGAGGCGTACACGGTCGCTGAGCGTATAAAAAATTATGACGAGTTTCATACTCCGCTTTCAAAGGAGCAGCAGCGTAAGCAGGGTGCAAGATGTATGGAATGCGGTGTACCATTTTGTCAGTCGGGAATGAGCATAGCCAATGCGGTCACAGGATGTCCGCTCAACAACCTGATACCCGAATGGAACGACCTTATATACAAGGGCTGCTGGGAGCAGGCATACAACAGACTCAGACTTACAAACAATTTTCCTGAGTTTACTTCCAGAGTGTGTCCTGCACTTTGCGAAAAGGCGTGTACCTGCGGAGCAAACGGCGATGCGGTAACGGTAAAGGCAAACGAATACGGGATCGTGGAAAATGCCTATGAGCAGGGCTTTGCAGTACCCAGGATCCCTAAGGTGAGGACCGGCAAGAGGATAGCAGTTATCGGTTCGGGTCCTTCGGGACTTGCCGCTGCCGACCAGCTTAACCAGAGGGGACACAGCGTAACGGTATTCGAGCGTTCAGACAGGGTGGGCGGACTGCTTATGTACGGTATCCCTAACATGAAGCTTGAAAAGGACGTTATTGACAGACGTGTTGAAATAATGGAGGCAGAGGGAATAGAATTTATTACCGAGGCAGACGTCGGAAGAAATGTGAAGGCGTCACAGCTGCTTCAGGAATACGACAGGGTCATACTGGCGTGCGGAGCATCTGAACCAAGAGATATTAAGGCTCCCGGAAGAGATTGCGGCGGAATATATTTTGCAGTAGATTTTCTTAAGTCCACCACCAAAGCATTGCTTGACACCGACATGAAGGAGGGTACATTCATTTCCGCCAAGGGAAAGAACGTTATGGTCATCGGCGGAGGAGATACCGGAAACGACTGTGTAGGCACAAGTATCCGTCACGGAGCGAAAAGCGTTATACAGCTGGAGATGATGCCTAAGCTGCCCGATACAAGGGCGGAGGATAATCCGTGGCCTGAGTGGCCAAGAGTCTGCAAGACAGACTACGGTCAGGAGGAGGCTATAGGTGTGTTCGGCAGCGATCCGAGGATCTACCAGACCACTGTCAAGGAGTTTATCCCGGACGAAAAGGGAGATCTCAAGAGCGCCGTGCTTGTAAAGCTCAAGGCTGAAAGAGATAAAAAGACGGGCAGGCTTATGATGAAGGAGATCGAAGGCTCGGAATACAGCGTAGACGTTGATCTTGTGCTGATCGCAGCAGGCTTTTTAGGCTCGGAAAGCTATGTAACAAAGGCATTCGGCGTTGAGACTGATAAGAGATCAAACGTTGCGTCTCATGAGGGTACACATATGACTAATGTGGAAAATGTATTTGTGTGCGGCGATATGCATATCGGTCAATCGCTTGTAGTGAGAGCAATAAGAGAAGGCAGAGACGCTGCCAAAGAGGTCGACGAAAGCCTTATAGGCTATACAAATCTTAAATAAAAAAGGACGGAGAGGGGCCGTACGGTCACTCTCCGCTTTTGTATTTGTATTATGGGTTATAATATTTTGTTCTCAGACAAATCATTCACATATTTCAATTTCTGTATTAGGCTCATAGGGATCGTAATTGCCTGAAGGATCTTCCGGATCGTAAGCGGGTACTGATTTTTCAATGACGCTGCTGTCCGAGACACTGTTTTCCATTTCGGGCAGGGCAATGCTGTCCGTACAGGTGAAATTATCCTTGACATAGCTGACAAATGCGGTTACTCTGTCATTTCCGATATTGAAGTAACAGCCGCACGGTGCAATGTTTGTACCCATATATCCGGTCTCAGTTACCCACAGTCCGAGGTTATCAATATTAATGACCGGGACACTTACAGACACGTCCATTACGGATATGCCATATTCAAACGCTATATCGTCTGTCATTTTGCTGTTCGGCAGGTCAGGATCGTCTGAGATCAGCATTTCCCACACCTTGTTGAAGTCATCACAGGAGTATTCAAGGCTGTGTGTGATACCGCTGTTATCAGTGCGTTCGGTGTATATTTTTCCGAAGCGGATCTCGTTTTCAAGGTTCAGATCCTCTGTCAGCTGCTCGAGACTTTCTGGGATATAATCAAAATTGCGGTAGACGCAGTATCCGTTTTCATCGCCAAGCTTTACCGCTACCGCTGCGTTGGGGGAGATACTGCTGATAGAGTAGATCGTTGCATCAATAACATGAACGTCCTCGGGTGCGTAATAGTCCACCCCTTCAAGCTGTATGTCTCCGAGCTTTTCCTCTATCCTGTCAGGATAAAGGAACTCGCCGCAGCCGATATAGTCGCAGCTGTTATAGTCCATAAAATTGTACTGTTCACACAGAGCCATTTCGTCCCATTTCTTCACATATGCGGTCTCAGTGGACATATCATCATTGTAAATATCGGAATCAGAGGTATCTGAGCCGGCAGAAGTCCCGTTATCCTGTTGGCTTTCCGCAGCTCCGCCGGCTGCCGCTTTGTATTTGGTATCGTCGGCGCTGTTGTCGTATGCTCCGTAATATCCGGTGTCGGAGCATTCCGCCTTCCGTACGCCGCTGTCAGATCCGTCTGACTGTAGCTGAAGCGCAATAAATGCTCCGACAGCTGCAAAACAGGCGCACGCAGCCGCAGCTATCCATTTTCCGCTTTTTCTGATTTTTACTTTACATTTATATTCTCCGGCTTCTGCAATAAGCCGTTCGTCGGTATTTTCCAACGCTCTGAAAATATCCTCGCCTTTCATATACACCGTCTCCTTTCAAACCGTTATGCCCTCTTCTTCAAGACGTTTCTTAAGCTTGCTCCTGCTTCTGAAAAGTACGGACTTTACCGTGTTTTCATTAAGGGAAAACTTTTCTGAAATGCTTTTTATGGGCATTGCATACCAGTATCGTGACAGAAAAACTGCTCTGTCCTGTTCTGACAGTGACGCTACAAATCTGCTCAGTATCTCACCTAACAGCTTTCTGTCTATTTCCTCATCTGTTGTTGACCGGTCGGGAACGCATTCGTCAAGCTCCTCCAGTATCTGCGGAAATTCTCCTCCGCCTCGCTTGATGCGTTTTCTTCCCTTATATCTGTCCAGGGCGAGATTGCGGGTTATGCTGCCAAGAAAAACGGACAGCTTACCCGGCTTTTTGGGAGGGATAGCATTCCACGCTTTGAGCCACGTCTCGTTGACGCACTCCTCGGTGTCTTCCTTACTGTACAAAATATTGTACCCTATTGAATAGCAGTAGCCGCCGTAGCGTTCCTGCGAACGGCTGATCGCCTGCTGGTCTCTTTCCTCGTACAGTCTGATTATTTCAGCGTCCTCCACAAAAATCCCCCCTGTTCTTATGATTTGAAAGTCCTTTCACCTATAGAGACGATTTTTTTGCCGAAAGGTTTTATTTAAGCTTTTCCCACTCAGATTCCTTAAATCCCACAAGGACAGTGCTTCCGTTTACTGCAATGGGTCTTTTCACTAGCATTCCGTTGGTGGAAAGCAATCTGAGCTGTTCCTCTTCAGACATATCGGCAAGCTTGTTCTTAAGATCCATGCTCTTATAGAGCGTCCCGCTGGTGTTAAAAAACTTTTTAAGCGGAAGTCCGCTTTTTGTGTACCAGTCGGTAAGCTCCTCAAGGGTGGGATTGTTTTCCTTTATATCCCTGAGTTCGTATCCGATCCTGTTTTCATCGAGCCACTTCTGAGCCTTACGGCAGGTTGTGCATTTAGGGTAACATATAAACAGCATAAAAATTTCTCCTTTGTTACAAAAAGCTCCGCAAAAAATGCGGAGCCTTAATTGTTTATTTTCTTTCAGACAAGGTTTATTCAGCCTTAGGACCTGCTGCAACGACCTCATCGGACATATGAGTATACTTCTTGAAGTTCTTAACGAAGGAAGCTGCAAGCTCCTTAGCCTTAGCCTCGTAAGCTGCCTTGTCCTCCCATGTCTTTTCAACGATGAGGAGATCGTCAGGCACGCCCTCGATCTTAGTAGGAACATCTACGCCGAAGTAAGGATCCTTTACGAAATCGCTCTTAAGAATATCGCCTGTAAGAGCTGCTGTGACCATAGCTCTTGTGTAGGAAAGCTTCATTCTCTTTCCTGTACCGTTCCAACCTGTGTTTACAAGGTAAACAGATGCGCCGGATTTCTCTACCTTGTCAGCAAGCATTGCTGCATAAACAGAAGGATCGAGAGGGAGGAAAGGCTCACCGAAGCAGGTGGAGAATGTAGGAACAGGCTCGGTAACGCCGATCTCGGTTCCTGCAAGCTTTGAGGTGAATCCTGATACGAAATAGTACATAGCCTGGTTTTTGTCAAGCTTGGAGATAGGAGGAAGTACACCGTAAGCGTCCGCTGTAAGGAAGATAACAGTCTTGGGAACGCTGGTTGATTTTCCTGAAAGCTCCGCATTGGGGATGTATTCTACAGGATAGCCAACACGGCTGTTCTCTGCAAGAGAAGCGTCGTCAAAGTCAAACTCTCTTGTTTCGTCGTCCATAACAACGTTCTCAACAAGTGCGCCGAACTTGATGGCATTATAGATATCAGGCTCGCCCTCGGGTGAAAGGTTGATGCACTTAGCGTAGCAGCCGCCCTCAAAGTTGAATACTGAGTCGTCAGCCCAGCCGTGTTCGTCGTCACCGATAAGAAGTCTGTTGGGGTCTGCCGAAAGAGTAGTTTTACCTGTTCCGGAAAGTCCGAAGAATACTGCGGAGTCGCCGTCCTTACCGATGTTTGCAGAGCAGTGCATTGGGAATACGCCCTTCTTGGGAAGGATGTAGTTCATTACCGAGAACACGCTCTTTTTGATCTCGCCCGCATACTGTGTGCCGCAGATAAGAACGATGTGCTTTTCGTAGTCGATTATGATAGCAGCCTCGCTGTTTGTGCCGTCTCTTTCGGGAATGCACTTGAAGCCGGGAGCTGCGATGATCGTATAATTCTCCTTAAAATCAGCAAGCTGTTCTGCCGTAGGACGGCGGAGGAGCTGGTGAATGAACATATTCTGTGAAGCAAGCTCGTTTACGATCCTGAAGGATTCTGTGTATTTGGGGTCTGCGCCTGCAAAGCCGTCAAAGATAAAGATCTCACGGTTCTGAAGATAAGCGATGACCTTATTGTAAAGAGCGTCAAACTTCTCCTGAGTTATAGGCTTGTTGACCTTGCCCCAGGCTATTTCATCGTGAACGCCTTCGCTGTCAACAATGAACTTATCGTTTGCGGAACGTCCTGTGTATTTGCCCGTCTTAACGACCAGAGCGCCTTTGTTACTGAGCTTTCCCTCGCCTCTGCGAAGAGCAGCTTCTGTGAGCTGAGCAGGGGTGAGATTGCGGTAAACCGCTGTGGGGTTGATTATACCCAATTTTTCGAGACCGTATGTTTCCATTTGTCTTTCCTCCTTATTATATTGCGCCGCATCTGAAGAACTGCTTTCTCCGAGCGGACGCCAACTATATTTATTATAACATAATTTTGACCTTTGTCAAGCGTTTTGCCCTTCAAAAGTTAATTTTTTAACATTCCAGCAAATAATCTTTAAAATCGGACACAAATTTTATGCATATGCAGGAATCGTAAAGATAAAATTCATAAGACAAACCATATTTTTTGCTGGAAATTCAGTAATGACTTTAAGTTATGCATAAAAATCGGAGATTTGAAAATCTCTCCTTAGAGTTTTTTTTAAATCTCCGATATGTTTTTTGAATATTATAATTGCTTAACTTGCAGCGATCACTTTATAAGCTCCAGTATTTTTACCTTCGGTACGGCGCCTATTGAGGCTTTTACGACCTTGCCGTCCTTGACCACCGCAAGCATGGGGATGCTTGACACGCCGAATTGCTGTGCCAGTGCGGGATTATCGTCCACGTTTATCTTGCACACCTTTACCTTGTCCTGCTCCTCTGCCACCTCATCGACCAGCGGTGACAGCATTCTGCACGGACCGCACCACGAAGCCCAGAAGTCTATAAGTACAGGTCTGGAGGATCCCAGCACCTCCGAACGGAAATTTTCCTCGTTAACTGTAATAACTGACATAATAATAACCTCTCAATCCTTTAAGCTTTTGTAGTAGAGCATACAGTGACAGTAGCCCTCGAACTCCGGGTCGGCGATCTGAGCCTTGAACTCGTCGCACATACACCTATATTCCTCTTTTTTCTCAAGACGGCAAGGGCAGTATCCGCCTTTTTTCTTAAGTCCCTCTTTTATCTGAGCCACAAGCTCCTTATCCTCATTCAGACGTATTTTCATAGCAGCCCTCCTGTGTCATCATAATTTAATTATAACATAATTATAACTTATTTTGTTCCTTTTTGCAAGCGGTTATGCATTAATGTTCCGTGAATTTTACATATCATTTGCACTTTTCCGGCACTGCCATGTATTAACGGCGCAGTTTAAAACAGCGTGAATAAATTATTCATATATATATAATATTTTCCCCTTTACATTTTTAAACAAAAAGGTTATAATGTATAAAAAGGGCGGATATCTTTTAGTTTTTCGCCCGGTAAGTGAGGAGAGATAAATTATGGGTATGACAATGACTCAGAAAATACTTGCGGCTCACGCAGGACTTGACGAAGTAAAGGCGGGACAGCTGATAATGGCAGATCTCGATCTGGTCCTCGGCAACGACGTTACCACTCCGGTAGCTATCAACGAGTTCAACAAGTCGGGCTTCAGCGAGGTTTTTGACAAAAGTAAGATCACAATGGTCATGGACCATTTCACGCCCAACAAGGATATCAAGGCTGCCGCTCAGTGCAAGCAGTGCAGGGATTTTGCGTCTAAGTATGATATCAAGCATTACTACGATGTAGGCGATGTGGGCATAGAGCATGCGCTCCTTCCGGAAAAAGGACTTGTAGTTCCCGGAGACTGCGTTATCGGTGCAGATTCCCACACCTGTACATACGGCGCTCTTGGTGCATTTTCCACGGGTATAGGCTCGACTGATATGTGCGCAGGCATGGCTAAGGGCAAAACGTGGTTCAAGGTCCCGTCGGCGATAAAATTCAATATTGTCGGCAAGCTTCCGAAATACAGCGCAGCCAAGGACGTTATACTTCACATAATAGGTATGATCGGAGTTGACGGCGCACTTTACCGCTCTATGGAATTTTCCGGTGAGGGACTTAAGAATCTCACCATGGAGGACAGGCTCTGTATGGCAAATATGGCTATTGAGGCGGGAGCTAAGAACGGTATCTTTGCTGTTGACGAGGTCACAAAGGAGTATCTTAAAGGCAGAACGGACAGAGAGTACACCGTATACGAGGCTGATCCCGATGCGGAATATGATGAGGAGTATACAATAAATCTCGACGAGATCAGACCTACGGTTGCTTTTCCGCATCTTCCCGAGAATGCAAGGACATTTGATGATATTCCCGAAATAAAGATAGACCAGGTGGTCATAGGCTCATGCACCAATGGACGTATAGAGGATCTGAGGTGCGCAGCGGAGATACTTAAGGGTAAAAAGGTTGCGGGTCATGTAAGGTGTATCGTTATTCCCGCAACACAGAATATTTACCTTACGGCAATGAAGGAAGGTCTGCTGGAGATCTTTATTAACGCAGGCTGCTCCGTATCTACGCCGACCTGCGGTCCGTGTCTGGGAGGACATATGGGTATCCTTGCGGCGGGCGAGAGGGCTGTCGCTACGACAAACAGGAATTTTGTGGGAAGAATGGGACATCCCGAGTCTGAGGTTTATCTGGCTTCTCCGTATGTTGCCGCTGCTTCGGCGGTTGCAGGAAGAATAGCTCAGCCTGCGGATGTTGTTTAACAAAAAATAAAAAATTATAATGACGTTGGGGTAGTTCTTTAGTCTTGATATCGTTGTTTATACGGTGCAGGACAGATTTGTTGTATGGAGAGTAAATATGAACTATCTTAAAGATGTGCTTTTTGACGTCATTCTGAGCATTATAACAAAAAAATACGGTACTTCTCTCAACGACAGTCAAAAAGAAGAAAAGGCTGACGAGTTTATAGCAGAGCTGCATGAGAAAAACTTTTTTACAGTGGAAAAAACTCAGGTGCTTATAGACAAGGCCGGCTTCAACAATTTTTATACCACAAAGCTCGGGGATCGGTCCGTGTATGTGCTTGTCAAGGAGGGAATGTTTCACAAGGTCAAGGCTTGCTGGTTTTTTACCCGCAGCAAGGACGTAGTGGACGGGCCGTATCTTGAACAGGTTTATAAAGAGCTGTCCGGGCAGGCGTCCGGAGAAAATGTTTTTGGTTCAAAGGATTATAAAAAAGGTTAAAATACGAAAGGAGTTTTCATTATGAAGGCTTGCGGAAGGGTACATAAATACGGAGATAACGTAGATACCGACGTTATTATCCCTGCAAGATACCTCAATACCGCCAATATGGAGGAGCTTGCGCAGCATTGCATGGAGGACATAGACGCAGATTTTGCAAAGAATGTATGTAAGGGAGATCTTATTGTGGCGAAGTCTAATTTTGGCTGCGGATCTTCCAGAGAACACGCTCCTGCTGCGATCAAGGCAAGCGGGGTATCGTGCGTTATAGCAAAGACCTTTGCGAGAATTTTTTACAGGAACGCTATCAATATCGGTCTGCCCATTATCGAGTGTGCTGAGGCTTCGGAAAAGATCGAAGACGGTGACGAGGTCGAAATAGATTTTGACAGCGGCGTTATCACCAATAAGACTAAGAACGAGGAATATCAGGGACAGTCTTTTCCTGAGTTTCTTATCAATATCATTAATTCCAACGGTCTGCTCAACTCCCTGAAGGATGAATAGCAGCACGGTATGAATGTAATATTAAAGCGGACGGCATTGGATCTGCCGTCCGCTTTTTGTTTGTACGCACTTTATACGTTTCTGTAATCGGTAACACGCTTGGTCTTTTTTTCGCTTCTCGGGAGAGTTCCGATAGGCACTATGATGACCTTAGGAGTCATTCCGATAAGCGCCTTGAAATTCTCTATTACCTTTTTAGCCATAAGATCGAAATCGTATTTTCCGTCACCCTCCACTGTCAGGAGCATAACGTCTTTGTTGTTGTCGTCATCGTGGGCAATGGTTATGCTGTATTCGCTGGAAGCTCCCTCAACAAGCTTAAGGATATCTTCGACCTGGCTGGGGAACATATTTACGCCTCTCACCTTGAACATATCGTCGCTTCTGCCCTTTATGATGTCTATTCTCGGGTATTTGCTGCCGCAGGGACATTCGCCGGGGATTATTCTGGAAAGATCGTGCGTCCTGAATCTCAGAAGGGGAGCGCCTTCCTTTACCAGTGTCGTGATAACGATCTCACCCTCTTCTCCGTCCGGGACGGGTTTTCCTGTTGCGGGGTCAACGATCTCAATATAAATGTAGTCGTCCCAGTAGTGTATTCCCGTTTCGTACTGGCAGTTTATACCGATGCCGGGACCGTAGATCTCCGTAAGTCCGTAGATGTCGTAAAGCTCTATTCCCAGCTCGTCATGGATACGCTTTCTCATTTTGTCGCTCCAGCGTTCCGAGCCGAAAACACCTTTTTTAAGGTTGATCTTGTCCCTGAGACCTCTTTTCTGGATCTCCTCAGCCAGCAGCAGTGCATACGAGGAGGTAGCGGTGATAACAGTCGTCTGGAGATCGATCATCATTTTAAGCTGCTTTTCGGTGTTACCGGGTCCCATAGGGATCGCCATTGCTCCCAGCTTTTCGCAGCCTGCCTGAAAGCCTATGCCCGCCGTCCACAGACCGTAGCCCGGAGTGATCTGTATCCTGTCCTTGTTGGTGATACCCGCAGTTTCGTAGCATCTGGCGAACATGGTAGCCCAGTCGTCAACGTCCTTGGCTGTATAGGGAATTATAACAGGAGTACCTGTCGTGCCTGATGAGGAATGTATCCTTACGATCTCGCTTTCATCACACGCCATAATTCCCAGAGGGTAAGCGTTTCTCAGATCGTTTTTTTCCGAAAAGGGAAGCTTTTCAAAATCCTCCTGAGAGCTTACTCCGGTTATGCCGAGCTGCTTGTATTTTTGTCCGTAATAGCTGCCTGACTCAATCAGACGTTTTATCTGCTTATTTACCTGTTCCAGCTGTTTTTCATTTAACTGCATATTCTTCTCCTATCCTTTCTCCTTTGAGGAAAGCTTTTTTGTTGACTTCACGGAATCTTTCGGGCACACGGTTTTCGATCTCGCTGAGTACGCTGTTGCGGTCAAGACCCGTTTTGCCTGTACCCACCGCTACGCCGAGAATGGCTGTGTTAAAGAATTTTGAGGAGCCGAATTCTCTGCAAAGCTCCGAAGCGTCTACTACGATAACGCAGCCGCATTTCTTTTTCAGATACTCCAGCTCTTTTTTTCCGTCGTATCCGGTGTCGGCTAGGGATTCCGTTACGGGCTTTACTGTAACGCTGTTTACGATAACTGCTCCGTCCTGTTTGAGATAGCCCAGATTTCTTACAGCCTCGGCGGGTTCAAATGCAAGCATAAGGTCTGCCGATCCGCCGGGGATAAGCGGAGAAAAAGCCCTGTCTCCTATCCTTACATGGCTTGTAACAGAGCCGCCTCTCTGCGCCATTCCGATAGTTTCAGCCGAGTGGACGGTGTTGCCTTCCAGCATAGCCGCCGCTGCTATAAGCTTTGAAGCAAGCACCGTTCCCTGTCCTCCTACGCCGCAGAGAAGTATATCCTTGGAAATTTTACTCATTAACATTCACCTCCGATAGCGTTTACGGGACAAATCTTACTGCACAGTCCGCAGCCGGTACAGAGAGTTGTGTCGATAACGACCCTGCCCTCTGAAACGGTAATTGCGGGACAGCCGATCTCCTTGATGCATTTTTTGCATTTTATGCACCTGTCGGTTATCTCCATTTTTTGTGTGGGCTTTGTCAAGGCAATGCAGGGAGCTTTAAAGATTATAGCCTTTACGCCCGGGATATCTGCGCAATCACGGACTGCTCCGACTGCGCTT
This sequence comes from Ruminococcus sp., assembly GCA_017626015.1. Classification (GTDB taxonomy): domain Bacteria; phylum Bacillota; class Clostridia; order Oscillospirales; family Ruminococcaceae; genus Hominimerdicola. The sequence goes on along the minus strand of JAGAJO010000007.1, from coordinate 46,289 downwards.
TCAAGGTCGAAGGGATTTACCGTAACTATCTTTTTTACGCCGATCCCCTCTAATATTTTTACTATATCGATCTTTTCTATTATATCTCCCATCATATTCCGTCCGGTACCCGGGTGAGGCTGATGTCCCGTCATTGCCGTTGTGGAATTGTCCAGAACGCACAGGATCATGTCCGCCTCGTTATATACCGCGTTTACCGTACCCGTCATACCCGAAGCAAAAAATGTGGAATCTCCTACAAATGCAAAGGAAACGGCGTCCTTATCCATGTGATTGAATCCCTGCGCCATGGTGATGCCCGCTCCCATGCAAAGACAGGTATCGGTCATATCAAGCGGCATAGCGTTGCCAAGAGTGTAACAGCCTATGTCTCCGCAGAAATATGCTTTTCTTCCTGCCATTGCTTTTTTTACAGCGTAAAACGACGCCCTGTGCGGACAGCCTGCGCAAAGTACGGGCGGACGTACCGGCAGGGGAGGCATATCCGAGAGATCGGTCTTTGGTTTCGGTTCGTCTCCGAGAAATTCTCCTACGGTTTCTGCTGCCCAGTCGGCGGAATTTTCTCCCGACAGTCTGCCGTTGCCGGTGGTTTTTCCTAAGATCCTTACCGGGAGACGGTGTATTCCCGCAAGTCGCTGGAGCTGTGTTTCTATGTAGGGACTCAGCTCCTCGGCGCACAGGACTTCCTCTGCTTTTTCAAGCACCGACAGTGCAAGCTTTTCCGGAAACGGATACGGTGTGGATATTTTGCACAGGATAACATCGTCCCTGTCCTGCAAATATTCCTTTACATATGCATAGCTTATACCCGAAGCGAAAATCGCTTTTTTGCCCGAACCGGTCACAGTGTTGAGATGATATCCGGAAAAATCGTCGCCTATCATGGGATTTCTTTTTTCTATCATTTCATGGTTCATAAAGGATAGCCTGGGGAAGATGACCCATTTTTTAGAATCCTTTATAAAGCCCTCGTACTTCTTAGGAACAGGATCTTCTTCACGTTCTATAGAAGCATAGGCATGGCACACTCTTGTGGTAGGTCTGAACAGGACGGGAGTGCGGTATTTTTCCGAATAATCAAAAGCGTCCCGGATCATTATGTAGGCTTCCTCGGGCGAGGACGGGTCGAATACCGGGATCCTTGCAAATTCTGCGAACATTCTGGTATCCTGCTCCGTCTGAGAGGAGATAGGTCCCGGATCGTCTGCGGCAACGATCACAAGCCCGCCCTTGACTCCCACATAAGCAAGCGACATAAGCGGATCGGAGGCAACGTTCAGTCCCACCTGCTTCATGGTGACCATTGCTCTTGCTCCCGCATATGCCGCACCTGCGGCGACCTCCAGGGCAGCCTTTTCATTGACCGACCATTCAAGGTGAACATCGCCGTTTTTATATTTTGCTACTGTTTCGATTATTTCTGACGACGGAGTTCCCGGATAGCCGGAAACAAGATTTACGCCTGCCGCCAAAGCGCCCAGAGCAATAGCGCTGTTTCCCATAACATATTCTTTTTTCATATCAAGCTGTAGATTCCTTTCAAATATAATTGCCTTGATCAAGAAAGTACTGATCAAATCGATGTTTAAAAATCCAATGTCTTGCAGATAACATATTCAGGTGAATCTTTTTTGACTTCGGTAAAGAGATATGTTAATCAGCATTTTCTTAATTATATCACAAAATTTACGCAAGTTCAACCATTTTTACGATTATTTAGTCAAAATACGTCATTCGGTATGCATATGTAAAAAAACAATTCTCAAATGTTACAATTTGTAATATTTCTTTTATAGCCTTTTCCAAAGAACAAATGTATTTGATTTTCCCGCATATATGGCGTATCTGCGGCGTTTATTACATTTTTTTCTTTGTGCAAAATGCAGAATAGTTTAGTGCAAAACGTAGAAATATAAAAAACTCTGTTGCCATTTTGTAACCAATGTGATATCCTTATTTCAGTAACCGTTTTAACAAATTATATGAGAGAGGAGATATCCGTTATGTCTGCCAAAGCGCTAAGATCTGCAGCGTCTGCTGTATTCGTTTTATTTATATTCCTTTTTGGTCTGTCCGATACCGCTGCCGCAGCCGCCTACGCAGAAAAAAACGTTGAGGTCACCCATGACGGACAGGTCGTAGACTCCTTTTACGGGGTCGATGCAAGATATATCCTTGATGAATCCGATACAGGCGATTATTGCTGTGCAGAATATGTTTCACGGTTTTACAGGGAAAAATTCGGTGTGACGGTTTATAATATAAATACTCAGGACGCTAAGCCGGACGTATATGTTTACGGTAAGGACGCCGAGCTTCGGGAGGTAGAAACTCCCCGTGCAGGCGATATTATGCAGGATAAGGACTATTGTCATGTCGCTGTGGTAAAGGACTGTTCCGAAAACGAGGTAACTGTCATAGAGCAGAATTATAAATGGACTGTCAGAAAGTCGGAGGACGAAAGCACGGTCTGCACGGTGGTAAACAGAAAGCTTATAAAAAGTGCGCATTACTATTACAGACTTTACATAAACGGTACGGCGCAGTCGCTTGTGAATAATTCGCAGATAAAGCTCAGTGCTTCCTCAATCACGGTTGCAAAGGGAAGCTCCAGAACGATCACTGCGGCTGTTACAGGAACAGATGCGGGAGAACGTATAACCTGGAAAAGCGCTGACAGCAGTATCGCATCCGTTTCTAACGGAAAAATAACCGGTAAATCTGCCGGAACCGTAAAGATCATGGCAGCTACCAGCGGAGGAAAAACGGCTTACTGCACCGTTAAGGTCACTGCGCCGATCTCCGGAGCGTCCGTGGGTTCTATACCTGACAGGGTATACAACGGCAGCGCTCAGTCCCCGTCGGTAAAGGTCACGTTTGGAGGTAAAACTCTTGTAAAGGGTACCGACTACACGCTTTCCTATGAAAACAACAAGGGTGTGGGACGAGCGTCTGTTATCATAAAGGGTAAAGGCTGCTATACAGGTTCAAAAACAGTAAGCTTTGTTATTGTACCGGGAGATGTTTCGTCCTTAAGCACGCAAAGAGTAACGGACGTATCCGTCAAGCTGGACTGGAACGCCGCAAGGGGAGCTGGAGGATATGAGATCTACCGTTACAACAGCGCACTGGCAAGATGGGATAAAATTTCCGACACCTCTGTCACGTATTATACAGATAACGGACTTAAAAGTGCGACTGTATGCAAATATAAGGTACGGGCGTACCGGGTCGTTCAGGGTAAAACCTATTACGGCGATATGACCGGGCAGCTTGTATGCAAAACTCTTCCGGGAAAAACAGTATGTAAGGCGTCATCACCGAAAAGCGGCAGTATTACTGTCAGCTGGACAAAGCTGAACGGAGTTTCCGGCTATGAGATCTTCATTTCAAACACTGGTGTTGAGGGAAGCTATACAAAGCTTGCCGATGTCAAGGATAAGCTTAGCTGTACCTGCGGCGGAGTCGGTTCGACCTGTCTGCGTTTTGTCAAGGTAAGAGGCTATTATTATTCAGGCGGCAAGGCTGTTCTGGGCAGCTTTTCCCAGCCTGTAATGGTAATGATACGGTAAATAAAAGGGACGGTCACAGCTCCCCGCAGAAAGCGGTCAAAGCTGTGCCGTCCTGTTTTTTATAGTGTTTTTAAACAGTCGCTGCCTCAGATGCGTCCAGCGACCAGATCGCCCATTTCCTTGCAGCCTACAAGGGTCATACCCTCGGACATAATATCTCCGGTGCGGTAGCCCTCGTTAAGCACCTGCTTTACGGCGTTGTCGATAGCGTCCGCCTCCTTATCCATGTCGAAAGAGAATCGCAGCATCATTGAAGCCGAAAGTATCGTTGCAAGGGGATTAGCCTTGTTCTGACCTGCGATATCGGGAGCAGATCCGTGGCTGGGTTCATAAAGACCAAACTTTGTATCGTTGAGAGAAGCCGATGCCAGCATTCCCAGAGAGCCTGTGACCATTGCAGCTTCGTCCGAAAGAATGTCACCGAACATATTTTCCGTAAGGATAACGTCAAACTGCTTGGGATCTCTAACCAGCTGCATTGCGCAGTTATCGACCAGCATATGCTCAAGCTCGACCTCGGGGTAGTCCTTTGAAACCTCGTTTACGACCTTTCTCCAGAGTCTGGAGGAATCAAGTACGTTAGCCTTGTCAACTGAGGTGACCTTTTTCTTTCTCTTCATGGCAATATCGAAGCCCCGCCTTGCGATCCTCCTGATCTCATTTTCGTTGTATGAGAGGGTATCTACTGCGGTTTCAAGGCCGTTGACCGTTTCGGTTTTTCTTTCGCCGAAGTAAAGTCCGCCTGTAAGCTCTCTCATTATCATCATGTCAAATCCTTCTCCGATAATATCGTCCCTGAGAGGGCAGGCGAATTTAAGCTCATCGTAAAGTACGGCGGGACGGAGATTTGCAAAAAGTCCAAGCTCCTTGCGTATTTTCAGAAGTCCTGCTTCGGGACGCAGCTCAGGTGCAAGCTTGTACCACGGAGACGTGGATGTATTTCCTCCGATAGCTCCCAACAGGACTGCGTCGGCAGCCTTTGCAGTAGCTATCGCTTCATCGGTAAGCGGAACACCGTAAGCGTCTATAGAGCATCCGCCCATGAGAATATCGGTGTATTCAAAGCTATGACCGAATTTCTCGGCAGTTTTATCAAGTACCTTGATAGCCTCGTTTACAATTTCGGGACCTATACCGTCGCCCCTGATAACTGTAATTTTTTTGTTCATAAAATATCACTCCAGCTAAAAATTTTGTCATAAATATTATAGCATATTATTTGTCTAAAATCAAGTAGCAAAAAAGCGGTGAAAAATGGTTATAAAAACCCTCTGCAAAAGACAGGCCTTCATAAAGAAGCTTTCGCCATAGCGCTTATGATTTTCAGTCAAAAGCGGTATGTCGTTTTTATTGACAATGTAACGGCTTTGATGTATAATTATTACTAAAATGAATCGGAATTTGTGCTAACCCGCACGGGGCAATTCCCCCACCCACCAACATTGATAGGGTGTTCATACTTAGTGTGCCCTCCCCAAGGGGAGGGGGAAAATAATGAGATAAATCAGAATTTACATGGTGATTGAAATGCCTAAACATGAATTTGGTATTATGAATATTTGTCCTAAAAAGGGTGAAATATATGACCAATATGAACCTGAAAGATTCAACTGTATTTCAGTTGATGATGATTATATTTTACCACTTTTAAAAAAGATGAAAAAAGTAAAGTTATATTGGCATACATTAGATAGACCTGAATTAGGGTTGGCTTATTATGGAATAACTATAATTCCACCAGAATCAATTGATTCAATAATTGAAATGATTTTGGACAATAAAAATTTAACAGAATTATTGATTTTGCTTTCAAAAGCTCAAGATGAGAATAAGTTTGTAATCCATTTTGGCATATAAACTCTGATTTATGCAAACAATCGAATATTAACAACAATCCCCGAAGCAGTTATCAATAATTGCTTCGGGGATTAAACTATTTTATGCGTATCGTACTAACAGAAAGTGTTTTTTGTATCAAACAGGGTGAACCTTATTTTCTGCGTTGGAATTTTTTCCGTCAACGCCGTACTTCTTGTCACGTCTGTCCTTAAAGAACTTAGGAGCGACCTTCGGGAACATTGCGTAGGTAAGAATGTCCTCTTCCTGCTCCGTCCACTCGGCAGCTTCTTTCTTCATAGCCTCAAATTCAGGCTCGAGCAGGTCAGCCGGACGGCAGGTTATAGGCTCCTCATCTCCCAGTATCTTCTTCTGGAATTCGGGATCTATAGCCACGGGAGTCTTTCCGTATTCGCCCTTTACAAGACCCTTGAACTCCTTGGTGACGGTCTTATATCTCTCGCCCATGATAACATTGAACACAGCCTGTGTTCCGACGATCTGTGAGGTAGGCGTAACAAGGGGCGGGAATCCCGAATCCTTACGTACTCTTGGGACCTCCTTAAGAACGTCCTCCAGCTGGTCAGCCTTTCCTGCCTGCTTAAGCTGAGAAAGCAGATTTGAAAGCATTCCGCCGGGAACCTGATAGAGCAGTGCGTTAGTGTTCGTAGCAAGCATTGAGGGATCAAGAAGACCATTGTCAATGTACTTCTTTCTCAGAGTCATAAAGTAATCTCTTACCTCGTTGAGCTTGACAAGATCAAGTCCGGTATCGTATTCTGTACCCTGGAATGTAGCAACGATAGACTCAGTAGGCGCATGAGATGTACCAAGCGCTAGCGGAGACATTGCCGTATCCACAGCGTCAACGCCCGCTTCGACAGCCTTGATTATACACATTGAAGCAAGTCCCGAAGTGTAGTGGGTGTGCAGCTGTACAGGTATCTTGACTGCCGACTTTATGTCTTTGACCAGCGACTCAGCCTCATACGGGGTAAGCAGCGCAGCCATATCCTTTATACAAATTGAATCGGCGCCCGCTTCCTCGATCTGCTTTGCATAGTTCATGTAGTATTCGTGGGTAAAGACCTCTCCCAGAGTATAAGAAATAGCTACCTGAGCGTGACCCTTTTCCTTGTTTGCAGCTTTAATTGCGGTTTCAAGATTTCGAATATCGTTAAGAGCGTCAAAGATCCTGATGATATCTATACCGTTGGCTATTGATTTCTGAACAAAATACTCCACCAGATCGTCGGCGTAGTGGCGATAACCCAGCATATTCTGTCCTCTGAAAAGCATCTGGAGCTTTGTATTGGGCATTTCCTTTCTGATTATCCTCAGTCTTTCCCATGGATCCTCGCCTAAAAATCTGATACATGAGTCAAAGGTTGCGCCGCCCCAGCATTCGGCGGAGTAAAAGCCGATCTTATCCATTGTGGAAAGAATAGGCTTCATATCGTCCATGGACATTCTTGTAGCAAGCAGCGACTGGTGAGCGTCACGGAGTACGGTTTCCGTAATTTTAAGCTTTGCCATTTATATTCAATCCTTTCAAGTCTAAATAAAAGTACGGTCAGCCGATAACTGCAAGAACCGCTCCGGTCTCAACCTGCGAACCCTTTGTTGTATTGATGCTGAGTACCTTTCCGGCAACCGGAGCATTAACGTCGTTTTCCATCTTCATTGCTTCAAGCACGCATACTGCCTGTCCTGCTGCAACGGTATCTCCGACTGCTACTTTGATGTCAAGGATAGTTCCGGGCATGGGAGCGGTGATCTTTGTTCCCTCGGCAACGGGAGCAGGAGCGGGAGCAGCTGCCGGTGCGGGAGCTGAAACTGCAGGAGCGGCAGTCACAGGAGCTGCGTCTCCGACGATCTCTTCCACCGCAACGTCATAGGCTTTGCCGTTTACTGTAATGTTATATCTTTTCATAATAATACCACCAATCTTTATATTAGTATTACAGCTGAATATTGCTGTGCTTTTTGGGAAGTCTGGAAATTCTCTTGCCTGCCATGATCTCAACGGAGTCAATAAGCGTCTGTCTGATCTCGGACGGCTCGATAATTCCGTCTATGCAGCCCTCGGCTGCTGCTGTTGCGGCATTTGCATTGTTCTGCACATAATCCGCTGCGAGTGAATTTCTTGCAGCGGTCAGATCCTCTGCACCCTTGAGCTTGTCATGCTCCAGAAATTCCACAGCCGTAACGGGATCGAGAGCCGAAATGACGGCAGAAGGCGTAGCATATGACAGATCGGAGCTTGCGCCTTTTCCTGCAAGAGCTATGTAAGCGGGACCGTAAGCTTTTCCTGTAACTACCGAAAGCTTTATCGTGGTAGCCTCTGAGTAAGCGTGGGCAAGCTTCGCCATGCTCTTTACCGCACCCTGCATCTCGCTTGCGTCGTCAGCCTTGAAGCCCTCGGTATCAACAAAGGTGACAACGGGTACTCCGAATCCGTCGCAGGTCCTTACAAATCTTGCGATCTTGGAGCAGTCAGCGCTGTCAAGCTTATCGTTTGTTTTATTTGTAGCTACTATTCCGACCGTTGCGCCTCCGAGCGAAGCAAGAGCGGTATAGGACGCCTTTCCGCAGCCTGCGTTAAGCTCCATAACGCTTCCGGCGTCAAAGACAGCCTCTGCGTCAGCGGCAGCATTTCCGGAAAAAGCTGCATCCGGCTCGGAAAATTCATACATGGGAACAGGTGAAAGGTTATTCTGCGGAAGCCTCAGCAGGATTTCCCTTGCAGCTTCTACGGCAGCCTTATCGTCCTCGCATACAAGTGAAGCTGTACCGTTTGCAGCGGCGTTTTCCGCATGATCCTTTATGTCGCAATTGGGAGCCACATACATCTGCGCATCCTTAGCCATGACAACAAAATCCGCCGACTGAGCGAGCATTGCTGCACAGCCTGCGCACACCCCTGCGACCACTGCGATCTGAGGAACGACTCCCGACAGGTTTGAAGCCCACAGGAGCAGCTCTCCGTAAGCCTTAAGAGCCTTTGTCTGGTCGCTGACGTCAGCTCCGCAGGAATCGTAAATTCCGATAACAGGCACGCCCGTCTTGGCGGCAAGGTCGTAGATCTTAACGATTTTATCGGCGGAAGCTTTGGAAACAGCGCCGTTTTTCACGTCGATGTTCTGTGAAAAGGCGTATACGGGGTTTCCCTCCGCATAACCGAAAGCGGTTATGACACCTGTAAGCTCTCCGCCGTCCTTGGCATAAGCGTCAAGCTCGGTAAATTTTCCGTCGTCAAACAGATATGTCAGTCTTGTTCTTGCAGCAGAAACAGCCTGTGAAGCCGTTTTAAGCTCGGCAAGAGTATTATTGATTTCAGACATACAGTTTCCTCCATTTCAAATATTTTCCCAATAAAATACCATAAACATACAGTTATTTTATCATAATCATATAATAACATTATACTATTTTTTTTAAAGATTTACAAGTCCCCGAAGAGCGATTTATGCATATTTTACATTTAGTATCATAATTGGCGGGAACTCGGCAGTTTCTTTTAGCATTTTGCACAATTATAAATGTTTTTAGGCAATACAGCACAAAGACGTCAGGCGGTGGTTGTGCGTTGTTTACTTTATCACATTGTCGGAACAATACGGCGAATGGACGCAGATTCACTGTACGATGTCAGCCGTGTCGGGAGGCAGCTTTTTCAGCTTGATATTTATAAACGCTACCGAAAGGATCGTGGAGGCAAGCCAGCCTACGGGCCATGAGAGCCATATTCCTGTAGAACCGAAGGGTTTTGAAAGGATAAATGCCAGTATAACACGAAGTATGAGATCTGAGAAGGTGGTTATCATGAAGTAGGGCATATCTCCTTTGCCTCTCAGCGCTCCGTCCGACATGATCTTTACGCCGACAAAGACATAGAACGGGGCGGCGATATGCAGAAACTTCATGCCGACCTCCAGAGCCTTCACGCCGCCTTCGTCCAGGAAAAATCCTATCATTGTTTCCGAAAGGAAGAAGTAGCACAGAGTGAACGGAACAGCTGTTATGAGTGACAGGAGTATTCCGGAATGATATCCCTGCTTTATGCGAAGGCTTTTACCAGCGCCGTAATTCTGGGCAACGTAGCTGGAAAGTCCGTTTGAAAGGGTAGAAAAGCTTGTTATTGCAAAGGTGTTAAGCTTTATGGCTGCGGAATATCCCGCAATGCAGGAGGATCCAAAGCCGTTGACAAGATACTGGACAAATATATTTCCTACCGACACGAAGGACTGCTGTAAAATGCTGGGGATCGAATATAATGCGATCTTTTTCAGCATTGGCGATGAAAATTTCTCAGGCTTTTCATCTGTCCTTATACCGGATATTTTTTTCATAAGAGTGATCAGTGAAAGAACGCAGGCTATTCCCTGAGCTATAAATGTCGCCCACGCAACTCCCGCAACGCCGAAACCGCATATGGCAACGAATATGTAATCGAGCAGAACGTTTCCAACAGATGAGCCTATAAGAAAATACAGAGGAGTTTTCGTATCGCCCAGAGAAGTATAAATGCCTGTAGAAACATTATATAAGAAAAGGAATATAAGTCCCGCCGTATATATTTTCAGATACAGCGTTCCGTCTTCCATAACGTTGTCCGGCGTGTTTATCATTATCATCAGCGGCCCGGACAGAGCAAGTCCCACAGCCGTAAGTACAGCTGCCAGTATGGTACAGGATATGACAGTTGTAGATGCTGCTGTTTTGACTCTTGAATAGTCCTTTGCTCCGAAATACTGGGAAATAACAACACAGCAGCCGACGTTGCAGCCTATCGCCACCGCCATAAATATCATTGTTATGGGGTACGACGCTCCCACTGCGGCAAGCGCATCCTCTCCGGCGTATTTTCCTGCTATTGCGCTGTCGAAGATAGAATACATCTGCTGGAATATTACACTGATAAACATTGGCAGAGAAAGTCTCCACAATACTGACCATGGCTTTCCTGCGGTCAAATCCGTCATTCTCAAAACCTCTTTCAATTTCTTTGATCCAATGATATTATACAACTTTTCCCGGATTTATTCAACGTCAAAGTAAGAAAACAGAACCGGCATAAGTGAGAAATTTATGAGCATTTTCTACAATAAGCCCATAAAAACGGGCGAACCGTTGGCTCACCCGTTTGATATCCGATATGCTTTATTTTTGGTTGTCCTTATTATACTCTTGCTGTCTCTCGTACATTGTTTCGGGAGTATATCTCTTGATGGCGTCCTTATTTTCCTTGATCCCCAGTTCCTCTATCCAGCCGTCGAGCTTTTCCTGGAAGTCGTCAGCTTTCATTTCCTTGACCATGTTTGTCTTGTTTTTTGAAGCGTATTCTGCACTTCTTTCGGTAATGTCGCCCTTTATAACGATATAGTAGCTGCTTTCGTCCTCGTAGGAGGTGGCAACACCGACCGTCATGGAATTTACCTTTTCCGCAAGCTTTCCGCTGTTTGAATCCTTGGTTTCATCGTCCATACCGCCGTAGTTGAACATCGTTTCGTTTACATACGGATCCTCGGCGGCGGAATCTGCGGTATCACCTGAAATATCCTCCGCAGCGGAATCATCTGATCCTGCCATGCTGCTGTCTGAAATGTCGCTGAAATCAACTGCACTGTCATCCGAAAAATCCCCTTCGGACATTACGGTATCATCAGAGAAGCTGTCAGCAGAGCTGAGATCTGCCTCGGGAGCTTCCGTAGCTTCTTCGGCTGCGCTTACAGGCTCGGGCTCGGAAGAGCTGCTGTCGGCAGCTGAGCTTTCATCTGCGATTTCTGAGGAGGTATCGTCCGTGCTGCTGCCGGCGCTTTCTTCTTCTGCTTTTTTGGCAAGATAATCGTTGTATTCGTCGATAACGGAATCAAATTCCTCAAATGAAAGTCCCTCTGCTTTGGCGAGGTATTCGTCCCTGAGAGCCTCGCTTTCCTTATCCTCCTCCTCAGCTGCAGCTTTGTCCTCGTTGGTGCTTTTGGATATGGAAATAGTTTTGTATCTGATATAATTTTCGTTAAGGTAGCTTTCGATATCGGCGTTGGTTACCTCTTCGGTACCGCCCTCGGCGTAGTAATAATCAAAGATCTTTTCACGCATTTTTGCTGCTTTCATGACAAGCTTTGCCGAATCCTTGGAGATACCCTCCTTCTCGTAAAGCTCGCCGCTGCTTTGCCACAGATCCCTTGCATTGTCGCTTATCTCCTTTATCTCGTCCTCCGTAAGCTCCAGCCCAAGCTCCTCAAACTGAGAAACGACTGCTGCATATTCCTTGGTTGCCTGCATTGCCTTATCGTTGAGGTAATCCGCAAATTTCTTGCCCTCGATCTCCTGATCGAAATACTTATCGGTGATGCCCTGCATATAATAAAGCATCGCTATCTGAGAGGACATTTCATTATACATATTATAAAGATAAACGCCCGCATTGATCTTTTCGTCTCCGTAGGTCATAACATAGCTGGTGTCGGTACAGCCGGCAAGGCTGAACGTCATAGCGGCAGCAGCTGCAAATGCCGCGATCTTTTTTAACATTGCCATTTATTTTCAAATCCTTTCCGAATTTATAGCCAAATCAGACTTTAACTAATACATTATACACTAATTTCACTGTCAAGTCAAGCATAAATTATCCGTCTGACGAAATTTTCATAATTCTATCACCTCACGGCGGAAGAAATGAAAAAAAATTATTACGCAGAAAAAATATTGGAGTTTTTTTTGGAAAAACACTTGAAATCTTCTGACATATGGTGTATAATAATATAAGAAAATTTTTAGGAGGTATATTAATTATGGCAGTTAAAGTCGCAATTAATGGTTTTGGACGTATCGGACGTCTGGCATTCAGACAGATGTTCGGCGCAGAGGGCTATGAGGTAGTTGCAATCAACGATCTTACAAAGCCTTCAATGCTTGCAAATCTTCTTAAGTATGATACCGCTCAGGGCGGATACTGCGGAAGAATCGGTGAAAATCTTCACACGGTAGAGGCTGACGACGAGGCAAACACTATCACTGTTGACGGCAAGACTCTTACTATTTATAAAGAGGCTGACGCTTCCAAGCTTCCTTGGGGCGAGATCGGCGTTGACGTTGTTCTCGAGTGCACAGGTTTCTACTGCTCTAAGGACAAGAGCATGGCTCACATCAATGCAGGCGCTAAGAAGGTTGTTATCTCTGCTCCTGCCGGCAACGATCTTAAGACTATCGTATTCTCTGTAAATGAGAACACTCTTACTGCTGACGATCAGATCATTTCCGCAGCTTCCTGCACAACAAACTGTCTTGCACCTATGGCTAAGGCTCTTAACGACTATGCTCCTATCCAGAGCGGAATCATGTCCACAATCCACGCTTACACAGGCGATCAGATGATCCTTGACGGTCCTCACAGAAAGGGCGACATGAGAAGAGCAAGAGCAGGCGCAGCTAACATTGTTCCTAACTCTACAGGTGCTGCTAAGGCTATCGGTCTTGTTATCCCTGAGCTTAACGGCAAGCTTATCGGCTCTGCTCAGAGAGTTCCTGTTCCTACAGGTTCTACAACTATCCTTACAGCTGTTGTTAAGAAGGCTGACGTTACAAAGGAAGAGATCAATGCAGCTATGAAGGCTGCCGCTTCCGAGTCCTTCGGCTACAACGAGGATCCTATCGTTTCTTCCGATGTTATCGGTATGAGATACGGTTCTCTGTTTGACGCTACTCAGACAATGGTTTCCAAGATCGCTGACGATCTTTATGAGGTTCAGGTAGTTTCTTGGTACGATAACGAGAATTCTTACACATCCCAGATGGTAAGAACTATCAAGTATTTTGCTGAGCTTGCATAATTACCGTAGATAATTTCAGGAACCGTCCGTTTTCGGGCGGTTCTTTTTTGTTTTTTACGGATAAAATTTCTCTTGAAAAATCTGCCGTGTTATGTTATAATAAATCTGTTTGAAAAAAATTGCGGATCCGGAGGTATGACAATGAATAAGAAGGAAATAAACGAGATAAAAAAGAACTTCAGCGACGACTGCGGATTTTTCACCGTAAACCGTGTAATTACCGCATTCGTGGACGCTGAAAAAAATATAAAATGCAAGACAAATCAGCTTTACAGCATTATTCCGCAGGACGAAAGCGAGCTGATAATGGCAAACCTGAAAAAAGTCCTCAGCGGAAGGATCGGCGCAAATCTGCTGGAATATTCGTTCCCGAGAGACGCTTATCTTGAGGGCGGTTCTCAGCAGTTTCTGTATAAGGTTTTGAAAAGCAGATTTAACGATGAAGAGACGGTGGACGAGTTCCTTAACGCTGTTACGGAAAAGGTTGAGTATATTTCGACCTATTCGGTATTTGCCGCACATTGTACATATTCGGTGTTCAACAAGAATAAGTCCGGAGATCTTGATGAGGAGGCGGAAAGCGATTACAGCTTTATTATTACTGCCGTTTGTCCGGTAAATCTGCGTATCGATGGTCTTATTTACGACGAGACCAGCAATTCTATCGCAAAAAAGGAAGGCTCCGACAGAATAGTCGAGTTTCCCACCGACGGTTTTCTGTACCCGCTTTTCAACGACAGGGCGGCGGACGTCAACGGCGTTATGTATTACACCAAGAATGCCAAAAAGCCGAACACGTCTTTTATCGAGGAGTTTCTAGGCTGTGAATTTGTCATGACGGGACAGAGCGAAAAAGAGACCTTTCATTCGATCCTGAACAACGTCTGCGGAGAGGAGCTTGACTACGACCTGATTACCACGGTAAATGAAAAGATCCAGACGATCATCGATCAGAACGCACACGAGACGGAGGTCACCACTATCGACAACAATAAGCTTTCCTCCATATTGTGGGAGGCGGGAGTTAGTCAGGAAAAGCTTGAAAATCTCCCCAAGGTGTATGATAAGCACATGGGGGACAAGCCTATGACGGCGGTCAATCTTGTGGATAAAAAGACGGTGCTTACCGTACCCAGTATTACCGTGAATATCGGCAAGGACGCAGTGGGTAAGGTAAAAACACAGGTCATTGACGGCAGGAGATGCCTTGTTATCGCTCTTGACGATCCTGAGATCTCCATAAACGGTCTGGAGACGAAAATAGAATGATATGTAACGGCGCAGTCGGATCTTATAACGGCTGCGTTATTTTGTCGGGGCTTACGGCGTTTTCCGCATATGCCGATAAAACGCCGTTTCCTTCACCCCATTAAATTCTATGCTGACTGCGGCAAGTCCTATGAATGACTTAACGCTTTCTTAAATATTTCTTAATTGTGTTGACTTGATATTTAAGAGATGATATAATCACACTATAGTGATCCTATAGATCAAAAGAAAGGAACGACTGATATGAAGCTAAGAAATTTAAACCGCGGGCTTATTCTGGGCGGAGCGCTTATAATAGGTACGGCAGTTTACGTTGTCAAGGAAAATTCGGATTTCAAGAAAAATGTCCCGGATATCGAAGACACGGTCAAGGAAAGCTTATGTGCGCTGGCGGAATCCAATGCTGCCGAGCAGGAAAAGCTTGAGGGAAGGTGGAGGAATTTTGTCAGCACCTATATGACGGATTATACCAATGAAAACGACTATTCATATAAGAAACAGGACGTGCTGAGGGAAATCAATTATAACAGTAAAGGCGGTGACGGAGAGATAACCAAAGCCGCTGCAGAGGTGAAAAATATTTCCGTTTCAAAAAGCGGAAGCAACGGTGCAAACGTTGAGTTTGAGTATTCCCTGTATTATGAATATACAGGAGAGTCTCCGATCTATATGAATTTCTGGGGGATAAATTTCCTGGCTGACAGTTTTTACGGAGAACCGTCTGTAACTAACGCAGCAAAAAGCAAGGTGACCTTCGACGGAAGGGCCTCATTCTATATGCTGGAGACCTCAGAGGGCTGGAAAATAGCCGGTATGCAGGACGGCTTCTACGACGTACATAACGACGTTCTTGAGGAAGCGCCGAATGAGGAAGAGAATGAGGATGAGGAAGCTGCTGAAAGCGGCAGCTCGGAGGAAGAGACGGACGATATCGGAGAGGAGGCGGAGAGCGTTGGATAAGGAAGCTGTACTGAGCATTAAGGGACTTAATAAGACCCTTGGGAAAAAGCATATCCTTCATGATATAGATATGCAGTGCCTGGGCGGAGAGGTATTCGGATTTCTTGGCCCTAACGGAGCCGGAAAGACAACTACCATAAAAATAGTCGTGGGACTGCTTTCTCTTGACAGCGGTGAGATAAGCGTGTGCGGTCACGATATTATAAAGGAATTTGAGCCTGCTATGGCAAATGTCGGCGGTATCGTTGAAAATCCGGAGATGTATAAGTACCTCACGGGACGTGAAAACCTTATGCAGTATGCCAGAATGAGAGGGATCACAGACGAAAAACGCATTGCCGAGGTCGTTGGTATGGTAAGGCTGTCAAACCGTATAAATGAAAAGGTTTCAAAGTATTCGCTTGGAATGCGTCAAAGGCTGGGAGTGGCTCAGGCGCTTATTCACAGACCCAGACTGCTGATACTTGATGAGCCTACAAACGGTCTCGACCCTCAGGGTATCAAGGAGCTGAGAGACGTTCTTAAGCATATTGCACATGAGGAGGGCGTATGCGTAGTGGTATCCTCCCACCTTATGAGCGAAATGGAGCTTATGTGCGACAGAGTCGGAATAATTTCCGGCGGAAAAATGATAGGCACATATTCCATGGAACAGCTTATAAATCAGAACATCGGCGGTATGGCGGAGTACGTTATCGAGACCGATAACGCAGAGAAGGCAGTCTCGCTTATCGATCTTCCTGATACAACAGTCAAGCAGGAGGACGGAAACCTGATAGTACGTGTTCCCGCAGACGCCGAGAGGGAAATTATAGCCGCTGTAAACGCAAAGCTTGTCAGGGGCGGAGCAAGTCTTTACACTGTACACCGCAAGGATAATAAAAAGCTTGAAGACGTATTTATCACACTTACGGAAAACGGGGAAGGAGATGGTCAGATTGGCTAGATTTTTCGGTCTTGTGAAAAATGAGTACATAAAAATATTAAAAAAGCTTTCTACGAAAATACTTCTGGGACTTATCGTAATTTCTGCCTTCGGACTTTCTCTGATCGCTCTTGTGGCGGAAAAAACATCGCAGGCAGAAATGGAGTATTTTTCAGATGACTACAGCGCTGTCGACGAGTATGAGGAGCAGATAAGCTGGCTGGAGCAGACCAAGCCGGAGGGCTATGAAATCCAGATAAAAGCATATCAGGCGCTTATAGACTGCGATGCGGGCTATGAAGACTGGAGATGCGCTGCGGCTGAGGAAATATCCGAGCTTGATGCGGCACAGGCGTCAGAGCTTCTTATTTACATAAAGACTAATGATTGGAGAGGCTACTGCAGCCTTAAGATAAGAACCGCCTCGTCAGAATCGGAAAAATGGGGATATCAGTACCGTCTTGACCATGGTATAGATATGAGCGAAAAATTCGACAAGCAGAACGCTCTTATAGATAAGATCGACGAAGCAAAAATGGGACTGGAGTATGCAGGCTCAGAGGAATCCGCTGAAAAATCTGCTTATGAGGATACCGTAACACTCGGTATGTATCAGCTGGAGAACGAGATATACGAAAACACGGCAGATATGACGAATATCATGAATATGGATCTCAGAAACGGCGTAAGGTTCTTTAATGTGTTTATGCAAACGCCTATGCTTGTAACCGTAATAAGCATGATAATGATAATCATTGCAGGAGGTTCGGTTGCTTCGGAATTTCACCAGGGAACTATAAAATTTCTGCTTATCAATCCCGTAAAGCGCTGGAAGATACTTATGTCCAAGTATTTTACGGTCATCACAATGGGATATATTCTTACCGTACTGCTGTTTGTTCTTTGTATCCCGGCTGTAGGTATAATTCACGGATTTGCAGGTATCAACGATCCTTATCTTTATGTTGCGGACGGAGAGGTACAGAGCATGAATTCGTTTTTGTACGCCGTCAGGGCATTTGCTATTGCCAGTGTTGAAACAGTTGTAATGGCTACCTTTGCCTTTGCTATTTCTTCTCTTATCAGAAGCAGTGCATTGGCTGTCGGCGCCGGAGTTTTTATGATGTTTGCCGGAAACACGATCGTAATGGTGCTTTCACAGCTAGGTGTTGACTGGGCAAGGTATTTCCTTTTTGCCAATACCGATCTGCTTGCGATCTCTCAGGGAAATTCAATGTTCCCGCAGCACACTGTAGGATTTGCTGTTGCAGTACTTATAGCTCATATGGCGGTATTTATCCTTACGGCATGGGACGGCTTTACAAAAAAATCAGTTTAGCTTTTCTGTGATAATAAAGACCGAAGTCCTCAGATCTGAGTATGATCCGGGGACTTTTTTTGCAGTTTATCTAAAAATTGTACTACTTTTGCAGGTAATTGTTAATAAAAATTCAGCAATATGCATAAAAACAGACCTGAAAATTTAATTCTAGTTACGAAAATTATTAAAGAAATGTAAAAAAAGTCTGGATTTACTTTTAGATCATGTATAAAATGCTATAATAATAGTATAGATAAAAGATCGGTGCGGAGACTTTCGCAGCTGATCCGGAGGTGACAGCGTTCATGACCATAATCAAAGGCAGACCGGTTTTCGGAGGAATTGCCAGAGGAGTTATCTCTTATTATCACCGTGATGAAGTATTAATAAGCAAGCTTAAAGTAAGTGATCCCGAAAGGGAATGGGACAGATATATCCTTGCCAAAAGCGAAGCTATGGAAGAGCTTAATGAGCTTTACGAGCAGGCGAAGGAAGAGATCGGCAAGAACGATGCCCAGATCTTTTATATACATCAGATGATACTCAATGACAATCAGTACGAAAGATTGATCGCGGATTACATATTAATTAAGCGTTACAACGCCGATTATGCCGTAGCCCGCACCGCACAGAAATTTTCAGATATGCTTTCCAATATGGATTCGGATTATATCAAGGAGCGGCAGGCGGACGTAAACGACGTTTCGGACAGGATCATAAGACATATACAAAACCGTTCGGGAAATACGTTCAGTCTGGAAGGAATGTCGATTATCTGCGCTGACGATCTGCTTCCAAGTGAAACGGTTACTCTTGACAAGACAAAGGTAGCAGCATTCTGTACCAGCGGAGGCTCTACAAATTCACATACGGCAATACTTGCCAAAACTATGAATATTCCTGCGCTTATAGGCATGGGAGAAGCTCTCACAGACGAGTATGACGGTAAATACGCTGTTGTAGACGGATACAGCGGAAACCTTTATATAGAGCCTGACGAGAAAACCGTGAAAATGCTGGAGCATAAGGAGGACGAGGAGGGCAGAAAGAAAGAGCTTCTGAGAAGGCTCAAGGGCAGAAAGAACATCACCAGAGACGGCAGAGAATTTGCCGTTTACGCCAATCTGGGCAGCTTGTCCGACATACCGTTTGCTATTGAAAACGATGCCGGGGGCGTGGGACTTTTCCGAAGCGAATTTATGTATTTGCAGCGTGAAAGCTTTCCTGACGAGGAAGAGCTGTTTTACAACTACCGCAGGGTAGTGGAGGATATGAAGGGAAAGCGTGTCGTAATAAGGACTTTGGATATAGGAGCCGATAAAAACGTAGGCTATTTCGGCCTGGATAAGGAGCTTAATCCTGCAATGGGGTTCAGGGCTGTAAGAGTTTGTCTTGAAAGACAGGATATATTCCGCACCCAGCTGAGAGCCTTATACAGAGCGTCGGTTTACGGACAGCTTGCTATACTTATACCTATGATAATAGACGTGGAAGAAATAAGACAGGTCAAGAAGATAACTGAAAGCGTCAAGGAGGAACTGCTGGAGCAGGGTATCCCGTTTAATTCCGATGTGGAGATCGGGGCGATGATCGAAACCCCCGCAGCGGTCATGATAAGCGATCTTCTGGCAAAGGAAGTGGATTTTTTCAGTATAGGTACAAACGATCTTGAGCAGTTCACGCTTGCTATCGACCGTCAGAATCCCCATTATGAAGCGGTCGTACCGCAAAATCATCTTGCGGTGCTGAGAATGATAAAAACGGTATGCGACAATGCGCACGTTTGCGGAAAGCACGTTTGTATCTGCGGAGAGCTTGGTGCGGATCTAAGCCTTACGGAAATTTTTCTCGATATGCACGTTGACGCCCTGTCTGTTGCTCCGCCGCAGATATTACCGGTAAGGAAAATGATAAGAAGCATTAATCTCAGCGACAGAAGGCAGATACACAATAATATCCAACAGGCCCTTAAATACTGATAATAATTGCCGCCGTGCTTACGCAACGTAATGCACGGCGGTTTTTATGCTGTCAGCAGGATG
Organism: Ruminococcus sp.; assembly: GCA_017626015.1. Taxonomy (GTDB): domain Bacteria; phylum Bacillota; class Clostridia; order Oscillospirales; family Ruminococcaceae; genus Hominimerdicola. The sequence goes on along the minus strand of JAGAJO010000007.1, from coordinate 26,529 downwards.
CTTTCCGGCTCTGTTCAGAATGTCTGAACTATATGAAGAGCTATGCAAGATCTGAACCGGACTTTCGGATCGAAGGAATGAGTTTTCAAAAAGTATCACCCGATATACCGGGTTCAGTAGGTCTGAACATATCAGAAAAATTCCGATACTATATTTTTTTCACATTCCCGTGTGGAGTATTCCCAGCGATCGATTCTGCCGGAGTTGATGAAGTAATTTATTTTTGACGGGAAGCTTGCGCTGTCGAAAACGTCAACTATAATAAGCTTTACTTTCATTTTTTCAGGGATAAGTGCCTTTATGTATACGCTTGCCGCCTGTCCCTCGGTCACACCCTCCCTCGGTTCGGCAAGTCCGGCAAGGTTAGGGGCGAGTTCAATGAAAATACCGTAGCTTTCCACCGAACGGACTACTCCTCCCACGGTTTCTCCTGCCGAGAAAAGTGCGGCATTCTGTTCCCATGTCCCTAAAAGCTCCTTGTGGGACAGGCATATGCGTCCGCTGTCGCTGCCCTTTACAACAGCATAAATATCCTGTCCGTTAAAAAAACGGTCGTTTGGGTGGGATATTCTGGATACCGAAATGGCGTCTATCGGAATAAGCGACGGTATTCCGCAGCCTATGTCCACAAAGCAGCCGAAAGGCTCCAGATGTGTTACCTTTGCGGGGATCACTTCGCCGCTTTTAAGTGTGGAGATGTAGTTCTCCAAGCATTCCTCCTGTGCAAGACGGCGTGAAAGTATGCATTCGCATTCCCCGGACTTATTGCGGTGCACCTGCATGACCTTGAAGCATACGGTCTTGTTGACCCTTGAAAGCAGCGCAATATCCCTTGTAGAACCGTTTTCGATGCCTACAGCTCCCTCTTTTCTCGGGATTATCCCTTTTCCGAAGGGAAGCTCGACTGTCAGATTATGCTCAGCATCGCAAAGAACGGCGTGTCCCTCCAATATAAGTCCGCGCGCCTGAGCCTCAAGCATATTTTTCTCGCTTTGCAGATAGTATCTGTTTTCAGCCGAGTTAAAAATTTTTCCTTCCGGTAAATATTTGATCATTTTCTGCCTCTTTCCCCGCAGCTTAAAATTTTAATATATTTTTGCTGCGAAATACTGTTTTTTTGCCGCCTGTATGTCCGGTATACTCCCAAGACACCGATTTTCCGTCGTTTGCGGCTTTGCCTTTTACAATAAAATTCTATGCAATGGGTTTATATTATATGACTTTTATTCATTTATTTTTGTCCTATTTGTTCAAATTACTGAAAAATCCAAAAAAATGCTTGACAAACTTGCCTATGTGTGTTACACTAGTGTAGTGATTTGTAATCGCTTTGTAACTATTCTTCAAAATTCCTAGATTTCATGGTTACAAAACGGTACAGATCGATGCAAAGGAAAGGACACAAACAATTACTTAAATGAGCTTCGGTTTTTTCCGACGGCTTAATTAACGAAAGGGTGTGAAACGGCAGGTTTGCGGTATTGTTTATATCCGGCAGACCGTGTCAGATTTGATGAGCATTTTTTACAACACAACACAGAGAAGTACAATGAAAAGGATCACGGTTATTATAATGGCTTTGTTCGCTTTGGTGATAATGTCCTTTACTGACGCTGTCAGTGCGGACGCAGCTTCGGCGTCAAAGCTTTCAACGCCGAAAATGACGGCTGAAAAGACATATGACAGCAGCGCTACCCACCCCTACAACAAGCAGACAAATACGCTGACAGTAAACTGGGGCAAGGTAAGCGGAGCCCAGAGATACGAGCTTTATATCAAGGGCGGTAAATACTCAAAATGGACAAAATACAAGGTGGTAACGGCAAATAAATGTACCGTTTCAAATCTTAAGCGTACTACCGAATATCAGTTTAAGGTAAGAGCCGTTAACGGAAATAAGTATTCTGCATATTCGGGCGTCCAGAAACTCAAGACCGCAAGAATGGATTATGACAAGGACGGCTGGGCGGCTATGTGCCGTATAGTATACCACGAGGTCGGCGCAATTGACGACGATATGTGGGATAGACCTATCGTTTATGTTGCGGACTGTGTTGCAAATCAGTATGTGGGCGCAAAATATGTAAATAACAAAACATGGGCGCCGTATTACAGAAGATATTCCAGCGTTCAGCAGGTCATTTACAACAGCGGCGGATTTATGTCCAGCGCCGGTCTTGCAAGAGACGGAGCGGTATATTCGAGAGTCCCCAAGAAGGTAAAGCTTGCAGTATGGGGCGCAGTATACGGAAAGACGACCTATAAGGGTATTAAGAACGACTATAACGTTTACTTCTGGTGCAACAACAGCTATCGTAATTACAGCAGCAAGGTTGCGTATGCGTTCAGGATACCGTGGGGATACTTCCATGTATGGAGAAGCTACTGGGGCTGATAAACGCTCCATGAGTTTATAGAATTATGAAAAGCGGAGATGACCAATGGCTTGTCTCCGCTTGAATTTTATTATGTTATAAAATATTTACCGTAAAAATAAATTAAATATGTAAAATATATTAAATCAATGAAAAATGACTTGAAAAAATGTCGTATTTGGTATATAATATTAAGAGTGTATAATCTACACCTTTATACTAAAATTATTTGAGAGGAGTTATGTAAACAATGGTTTATTCTCACGAAGTTGAAACAATGTGCCCTATCGCTCAGGGCGTTGCTCACGGCGCAGCTCCCATTCCCGAGGAAGCTAAGTGGGTAAAGGCTAAGGAGATCAAGGATATTTCCGGCTTTACACACGGTATCGGCTGGTGTGCTCCGCAGCAGGGTACCTGCAAGCTCACACTTAACGTCAAGGAGGGCGTTATCCAGGAGGCTCTTGTTGAGACTATCGGATGTTCCGGTATGACTCACTCTGCGGCTATGGCGTCTGAGATCCTTCCCGGCAGAACTATTCTCGAGGCGCTCAATACAGACCTTGTATGCGACGCTATCAACACTGCTATGAGAGAGCTTTTCCTCCAGATCGTTTACGGACGTTCACAGAGCGCTTTTTCTGAGGGCGGACTTGTTGTCGGCGCAGGACTTGAGGATCTGGGCAAGGGACTCCGTTCACAGGTAGGTACAATGTACGGTACTCTTGCAAAGGGACCCCGCTATCTGGAAATGACAGACGGTTATGTAACAGGCGTTGCTCTTAACGAGGATAATGAGATCATCGGATACAAGTTTGTAAACTTCGGCAAGATGATGGACTTTATCAAGGCTGGAGACGACGCAAACACAGCCTTTGAAAAAGCTCAGGGTCAGTACGGCAGAGTTGCGGACGCCGTTAAGATCGTTGACCCCAGAAAAGAATAAGGAGGATTTGTACGATGGCTTTATTTGAATCATATGAGAGAAGAGAAAAGCAGATTCTCGCTGTTCTTGAGCAGTACGGCATCAAGACCATTGAAGAGTGTGCTGATGTTTGCAAGGAAAAGGGTCTTGACATTTATAAGCTTGTTGAAGGCATTCAGCCTATTTGTTTTGAAAATGCAAAGTGGGCGTATACCGTTGGCTGCGCTATCGCAATAAAGAAGGGCTGTACAAGAGCTGCTGATGCCGCTGCTGCGATCGGAGAGGGACTTCAGGCTTTCTGCATTCCCGGTTCTGTTGCCGATCAGAGAAAGGTTGGTCTCGGTCACGGAAATCTTGGAAAGATGCTTCTCGAGGAGGAGACAGAGTGCTTTGCATTCTTAGCAGGTCACGAGTCCTTTGCCGCTGCCGAGGGAGCGATCGGTATCGCTGAAAAGGCAAACAAGGTAAGAAAGAAGCCTCTCAGAGTTATCCTTAACGGTCTTGGCAAGGATGCTGCTCAGATCATCGCAAGGATCAACGGATTTACATATGTTGAGACTGAGATGGATTACTACACCGGAGAGGTCAAGGAAGTATTCCGCAAGCCTTATTCGGAGGGCCTCAGAGCAAAGGTCAACTGCTACGGCGCTAACGACGTAACAGAGGGCGTTGCTATTATGTGGAAGGAGAATGTTGACGTTTCCATCACAGGAAACTCCACTAATCCTACAAGATTCCAGCACCCCGTTGCAGGCACATATAAGAAGGAGAGAATTGACGCAGGAAAGAAGTATTTCTCTGTAGCCTCCGGCGGAGGAACAGGAAGAACACTTCACCCCGACAACATGGCTGCCGGTCCTGCTTCCTACGGTATGACCGATACAATGGGAAGAATGCATTCTGACGCTCAGTTTGCAGGTTCTTCGTCTGTTCCCGCTCACGTTGAGATGATGGGACTTATAGGAATGGGCAACAACCCGATGGTTGGCGCCACAGTTGCTTGTGCAGTTGCGGTTGAAGAGGCTATGAAGGCTTAATCTCTAAAAATTATAATCCCGATTTTACGTTATATTGCGTAAAATCGGGATTTTTTTGGGTTGTATAAGTCAGTAGTCTGACGTACATCGTTTCTGAAGGGAAATAGATCGATATAACAGTTGCTGAAAGAATTTGCTCTCGGCGGCTGAATTTTACATATATACCCTGCATTCCTTCAATGTGGCGAGATACAGGAAAATTTTATCCTCGTTGCAGTCGTCCGACCTGAATCCGAACTTGCATTCATTCGTCTGGGGAACTACATGAAAAAATATATTTTTTGCACCCAGCATATGAATTTTATGCATGACCTGTTCACCTTCTTCACGAGGTCTGCCATTGGTACGGAAGCTGAAATAGTGCTGTATTTCCATGTTTTATGTCCTTTCCTTTTGAAAAAATTGTCAATCAGTATGATCACATACTCACAACGGCGGAATGCGGCGATCAGTCATTCAGGTACTTTTTCAGCAGACGGGCAACCTCGTCAATATCAATAGGTTTTGCCACATGGGCGTTCATGCCGTGATCCAGGCATCTCTGGATATCGTCGGAGTATGCGTCCGCCGTCATGGCGATGATCGGCAGCGAGGCGTCCGGTCTGCTCATAGCCCGTATCGCATCAGTCGCTTCGTAACCGTTCATAATGGGCATTCTGATGTCCATCAAAATGGCGTCATAGTATCCTATGTCGGAGTTTAGGAACATCTCCGTACATATCTCGCCGTTTTCCGCCCACTCCAGCTCAAGACCCAGATCGTGAAGCAGTTCATAGGCGATCTCCCAGTTCAGCTCGTTGTCCTCTGCTACAAGTATGCGCCTGTTGGAGAATTGAAGCGTGTCTTTCTCCTCAACGTGCCGGGTATCATCGGCATCCACATAGGGCTTTAATCCATAGAACAGGGTAGAACGGAACAGAGGCTTCATCAGGAAACCGCTGATTCCCGCCGCCCGAGCCTCCTCCTCTATCTCACTCCAATCGTAGGCAGACATAAGCAGGATAGGCACATCGTCGCCAAGCTGCCTGCGCAGCTCCCGTGCGGTCTGAATGCCGTCCATGTCCGGCAGCTTCCAGTCCAGAAGGATCACATGATAGTCATTATTCTCCTTATGGTGTCGGGAAGCCATTTTTACGGCGTCCTCGCCGTCCAGAACCCATTCTGCCCGTATGCCGATAGATCGCAGAGAATCGACAGTGCTCTCGCAGAGCTGCTGGTCATCATCGACCACCAGCATTATCCAGTCGGGCAGAACCATGTCCTCCACACGTTCCTCCGCACGCATCAGATCCAGAACAACCCGGAACTCCGTGCCAACGCCCTGATGGCTTTTAACTGTGATCTCGCCCTTCATGGCGTCCACGATGTACTTGGTGATCGCCATGCCAAGACCTGTACCCTCGGTGCGGTGGATACGTTTATTGTCCTCACGGGCAAAGGATTCAAATATATGCTGACGGAATTCCTCCGACATTCCGATGCCGTCATCTTTCACCTGAATACATATCCGTGCATAATCCGCTCCTCTGGGCGATTCTTCCTCATGAAGGGTTACTTCGATCGAACCGTTCTCAGGCGTAAACTTGATAGCGTTAGAGAGCAGATTCAGCAGCACCTGGTTGAGACGTACGCTGTCACAATGCACATTCTCCGAGAAAATATTAAATATGGAAATGTTGAAATTCTGATGCTTCGCCTTTACCTGAGGCTGCACGATGCTCACAATGCTCTCCATGATCTCACGCAGTGATACAAGCTCCTCATTGAGCGTCATTTTGCCGCTTTCGATCTTGGACATATCAAGCACATCGTTGATAAGACCCAGCAGGTGACGGCTGGACATGGTGATTTTCTTCAGGCAGTTCCGGATCTGCTGCGGATCGTCCATGTGCGCTGTGGCGATAGCCGTCATACCCACGATAGCGTTCATGGGCGTGCGTATGTCGTGGCTCATGTTGGAAAGGAACTCTCCCTTGGACTTGCTGGCAATTTCCGCCTCCTGTCTGGCTTCCTCCGCCTGATGTCTGGCTTCCTCCAATTCCTTTACCTGCGCTCGGTTCAGGATAAAATACCGAATGAACACGATGATCAGGGTCAGCAGTATGACAGCACAGACTATTGCTGAGGAGGCAATTGAGTGTGCTCCCAGGTTCTCCACAGATTCGTTAAGTGCACCGTATGGCATGAGCGTTACCAGATACCACACACTGTTGGGCAGACTGGACGCATACATATGCTGCCGCACACCGTCGACCTGTATCATTGTGGAATAATCGCTGCCGGATTTCATGGCAGTCTCAAGCTCCGTAATATATTCCTCAGGAGTCTGCCTGTCAGTCTCCTCATATACGGCACGGACCCGGTCAAAATAGTTGTCCCGCACGGCGGCGGAATTGCGCACCACAAAGGTACCGTCCTTGCGGATCACAAAGGAATAGACGAGAGATTTTTCATCCTCTAATGATAAAATTTCCGATAAATAGCTGATGGGCAGCTCGCCAATCATAGCGACACAATCCTCCATGCCCGGAATACTGAGTTCGACAGGTGCGCACATAAGTACAACCTGTTCACCGGAACCGTTGCGGCCGACTGCAACACGGCTCTCCCTTTTTTTCAATGTTTCCAGATATGACGCAGGACCGGAGTACTGGAGGGGATCCCCGTATATCGTCTCGATATTTCCTTCGGAGTCGCACCAGCTTACGGAATCGTAGTTACGGCTATGCCCATAGTAGGTCATCCACTTGAAATATTCTTCCTTACTGCTTCCGCACATAGGGGGAATGTTTTCGGCAAATGTTGTCATCGGAGTCAGGCATTGATCGCTGATAGCGTCGAAATGCTTGGAAACACGGTCGTTGATGTTGGACATATATATGTTGCCCAGCTGTGTGACCGCCTGTTCGTTCTGACGGTTCAGATAAACTGCCAGCGCCGCAAAAGCCGCAATGCACACAATACACACACTGACCAGACTGATGATCAGAAAATGTTTTATTTTGTCCTTTATCATTTTGCCCACCCACCTAAAATTTCCTTCATTTTAACGCTCCTTTCAAAACCGCTATAAGATTTGCAATGTCGATCGGCTTTGCAATATGACCGTTCAGCCCGGCATCCAGCGCCTTCTGCCTGTCCTCTTCAAAAGCGTTTGCAGTCATTGCGTAAATAGGTATATTCGCCTTGACCCTGTCCTCCAGCGCACGTATGCGGCGAGTTGCCTCGTAGCCGTCCATGTGCGGCATCTGTATATCCATTAGGATCAGATCGTAGCGGTCTGCGTCAGCTGTCTCCATCTTCTCAACGGCTACGGTCCCGTCACCGGCCAGATCCACCGAGAATCCATGCTCTTCCAGAATAGTGGCTGCGATCTCCTGATTCAGCTCGTTGTCCTCCACCAGAAGGATACTTTTGCCCTCAAAGGTCTCATCAAGCGGTTTCTCTGCTGTTTCTGCCGTTTCTTCCTCTAATGGCTTCAAAAGAGCCTCACGAAGCTCCGACATGAACAGCGGCTTTGAACAGAATGCCGTTACGCCTGCCTCCCGTGCCTCCTCTTCAATATCAGTCCAGTCGTAGGCGGTAAGAATTATAATAGGCTTGCTGTCGCCGATGAGCGCACGTATACGCCGGACGGTCTCGATCCCGTTCATGTCCGGCATTATCCAGTCGATTATGTATGCGCTGAATTCGTCGTCGTTTTCAAGGGCAAGCTGTGTGCGAAGTACTGCCTCCTTACCGGACGTAGTCCATTCAACACGCATACCGATCTTCCCGAGCATTCGAGTGACGCTTGCGCAGGTGTTGAAATCATCGTCGGCAACTAGTGCGTGCAGCCCGGCAAGCTTGGGAATACGCTCACAGCGAGGAGTACTTCCGCTTATGCGAAACTGCAGGCATACTGTAAATTCCGTTCCCTTGCCGATCTCGCTCTCCACGGAGATCGTTCCGCCCATCATGTCAACAATATTTTTCGTGATCGCCATACCGAGACCGGCGCCCTGAATGCCGCTGACGGTAGATGTCTGCTCCCGTGTGAACGCCTCGAAGATGTGCTTTTGAAACTCACTGCTCATACCGATACCGGAATCCTTAACCCGGAACATATAATCGGCGTACCCGTTGGGTGCGTCATTCTTCTCGATCACACGTATACTGAGCATACCGCCTGGCTTAGTAAACTTCACGGCGTTGCTGATGAGGTTCAGCAGTATCTGGTTCAGACGCAGCTTGTCGCAGATGATATCCTCATGAGTCACGTCAACGGTATCTATAAACAGCTCAAGCTGCTTTGCATGAACGTTTGCCTGAATGATAGTTCGGAGGTCGTGAAGGACATCCGGAAGGTGCGTCTCCCTTTCATCGAGCTTGACCTTGCCGCTCTCGATCCGGCTCATGTCCAGAACATCATTTATCAGGGATAGCAGGTGTTCGCTGGACACGGATATTTTCCCAAGATAGTCTGCGACCTGCTTTTTGTTGTCAATATGCGCCGCCGCAAGGGCGGTAAAACCGATTATGGCGTTCATCGGCGTGCGTATGTCGTGGGACATACTGTTGAGGAAGGTAGTCTTGGCTCTGTTTGCGTGCTCCGCAGCAGTCAGTGCGTCCTGCAGGACCTTCCTTCTTTCTTCCTCCTCCTTGACTTCCGCATCGGCGTTGCGTATGCCCAGAATCAGATGACGTCTGTCGTCGCCTGCCGTGACAAACTTCACCTGATAGTGATGGAATTCGCCATCCACCGTTGCTCTGAAGGGAATTATCAGCGCATCTGCGTCCTTCAGCGCACATTCAAGCGCCGCAGCAGACACCTTCTCCCGAAACGCTTCACGGTCAGCCGGATACACATATTTTTCGATGATCCACGCCCATGTCTGATCGTATGGGTGAACCTTCCTGCGGTCGTCATCGACCATTTCGCCGCGAGACTTGAAGGCGACGGACGTATTTTCCTCCAGATCGACCTGAGTGATCTCCGTATAATCCCGGCTGAGCGCCTTGACGATATCCATCTGCTCCAGCTTGATCTTTGTCTCTTTCTCCTCGGAGATATCCATAAAGCTGACCGCTGCATGATCGCTGTCAACGCCTCGATTCACCTCAAAGCGCAGCCAACGCACGCCATTTTCAAAAAGCTCCCGAACCACCACAGAATATCGGGCTTCTTTTTGAAGCCGTTCACGCATTGTCCCTATCCGACTGGCTTGAAAAAGCTTTTCCTGATCGTCCTTGTGGATAAAGTTGCGGATATAGTCGTCAAACTGCTCCCAGCGGTTGTCCTGACTGTACCGCTCATCAAAAAGGCTTTCACGTTTAAATACCGAATATGTACCCGAGGAAAACTCAACGTAATAGGTTGATACAAACACATGGCTGTAGGCGTCAAAGAAACCGATGGAACGCTCGATCTGCTTCTTCATATGTTCGCTCTCCACGCCCACCTTGTGGCGGGTCACGCAGAATTTACCCCCGGTAAGCTCGCAAAAGACAGCCTCCACAAATCCGTCGTAGAAGGAATCATAATACACCATAGAAGGATTGTCCGAGCAGTCTGCGATCGGGCAATGGGCGCACGGCGTTTCCCTGTTCATGATTGCACGGTAGCACAGATCACCCACCTTGATCCCCGGATAGAGATCCGCCACCGCCTTGTCAAATTCCACAAGGCGAAAGCTTCGGTCTATGATATAGATATTGTTCTCATAATTTATATTCATTCGTCATCCTCCCAACTTTTTCAGTGGGCATACTTCCCATAATATTATATATATTATAATCGTTAAATGTCACAATGTCAATACTTTTGTCGATTTGTTAACAGGTATCACTGTATCTTCAAACGATATTGGAGTCCGACCGAATTCTGTCAAAAATCAAACTGTCAATCTCAGAAAGTGCCTTTCAAACAGTGTACATCAAACAGGAAAAATTTGCGGAAAAATTCAGGCAACGATCTCAAATGAGTATGCATATCTAATGTAATATCTGTGCTGACCAATGTTACAAATCAGATCCATTTCCAATTGCTGCTATCATATCCGACCAGAACGTTTTTAAACTTTTTATACTACTATTACGGATAAAAAACAGATCTGAGGTCAATCCTCTCAGATCTGCCTTGGAATTTTCGTCCCTAAAACGCTGAAAAAGCCCGTGGCTACGAGCTTTAGGTATTGTACAATAATTCGTGTGAAAAGCGTGTATGAAATAAAAAAGCCGCCTAAAAAGCAGCTTTTTCGTATATGGTCGAGGCGACAGGACTTGAACCTGCGGCATCTTGGTCCCAAACCAAGCACTCTACCAAACTGAGTTACGCCTCGTCATCAGCTTTAATATTATAGCATACTGTGAAAAAAAAGTCAAGGAATAAAATAAAAATTCAAAAAACCTTAAATATTTCAAGATATAATCCTGCTCCGAACAAAATTATAAAGGCAGGTCGGGGTATTCCTGCACCTGCCTTTATATAAATAATTTACAGCTCCCTATGGACTGATATCAGGCTTTTTTTCGTATCTCCGAAATAATTTCTTTACAGGTCTTGTTTACGGCATCAAAATCCATAGCGCCGATGTAATACTTTTCGATGTCGTCGTGAACGGCTTTCGCACTTTTAATTGTGCTGTACACCTCGTCTGCAAGGCTGGACGCTGTGATTTTGTTCAGCTTAAGCCTTGGCTTCAGCTTGGCTATCGATTCCTTGAAATAAAATCTTGACAGATTAAGAGGCTTTCCGCCCTCTGTGTGTATTTCTGTAAGAGGATTGCACGATACCAGAGCCGTTCCGATCTCGGGTATGAGCAGATGTTCAAAAATATTGTTGTTGAACGCATGAGAAGGACATACGATCACATCAAAGCCTCTGTGCACAGCTTCCTTTGAAACAGCTTCAATGATCTTGTGGGAGCAGGCAAAATATTCGTCGTTCATATAATAAATATCCAGATAATTTTCAAGCGTTTCCGTCTGAGTAAAGCAGCCGTACTCCGTAAGTGCTGTAAGCTGCCTTACCTCCTTACGTCCGCCGCTACCTTTCTTTGTAAGAAGCTTTTTTATCAGTCTGTCAAGAAATCTGTTAAGCTTTTCGTCGTCAATGCAGTCAAGTCCGCAGAAATATGTGTCTCCGCATACATTTGAAAGCGCTGTTGAAAATCTTTTTGCCCTTTCAAGCAGCGATTTGTTTTTGTCGGTAACAGAAATGATCTCCTGCTTATGTTCTTTGAGCGCATTCTCGTCCCAGTGATCGCCGAGATTTACGATCTTCTGGTATGCTCCCGGATATTTTGGGTCGAACACGTGCGGAGCAGTTCCGTCCACTATGATCTTCTTTGAACTTTTCAGGACTACCGCATCAAGGGAATTCGGGTCGGAAGAGCAGTAGAAACGGACAACGTCTTCCTCAGGTTCAAATTCCTGTGCAATTTTTTTCATCAGGGAGGATTTTCCCGTTCCGGCTCCTCCTTTCAGAATGTAAGTAAAGTATTCGGGACTTTCTATAAGTTTTCCGAATTCGGTTGAAAAACCGTACTGCGTCATAGCTCCGAGAAAATATTTTTCTGACATAATCAAACCTCCTAGTTGTGATATTGATATTATATGCCGCAGGACAAATATTGTTAATAATTTATCAGTAAAAGCCCAACTTTTTGTCTTGTCTGCAATATAACGGATTTTAATTAGCACGGCATGGAGAGATACATTAATCAGCATTTCCCTGACCGTTAAAATTGATTTCCGTGTAAGATTAGTATAAAGTGCTTGAAAATAATTTGTATTTGTGGTATAATATATTTTAATTATAATTATTACCGAGGGCTGTTTATGAAAAAATGGAAGATCAATAAATATGACTCAGATAAGGCCGCTGAGTTTGCTTCAAAATGCGATATAAAACGTTTGGCGCTTGAGGTCCTTACATCAAGGGGGATAAACGATTTTCAGCAGGTCGTGGACTATTTTACCGACGACGAGCTTTCAGATCCATTTGAAATAAAGGATATGGATAAGGCTGTGGAAGCTATAAATTCCGCTGTGGACGCTTACGACCTCATTTGCGTTTACGGTGACTACGACTGTGACGGCGTAACGTCTACCGTGATACTTTACAGCTATCTGGAGAGTATGGGCGCAAACGTTATGTATTATATTCCGGAACGTGAGGAAGGTTACGGAATGAATATAAGCGCTGTCGAAAGGCTTGCCGAAAAGGACGTAAGGCTTATCGTTACAGTGGATAACGGTATTTCTGCTCTGAAGGAGGCTGAACGTATCTACGCCTTGGGAATGCGTCTCGTGGTTACAGATCATCATCAGGCGGGAGACATTATGCCCAGGGCCGAGGCTGTTGTCGATCCTCACAGACCTGACTGTACGTCTGGGTTCAAGGATCTGTGCGGTGCAGGTGTTGCATTAAAGCTGTGCGCAGCTCTGGACGGCGGAAACTACGATGCAGTGCTTGAGCAGTATGCGGATATATGCGCTATAGGCACTGTTGCTGATATCGTTCCCTTAAGAGGAGAAAACAGGACAATTGTAAAAAAAGGTCTTGATTATCTTCCAAATACCGAGGTCATAGGGTTGGATCTTCTTATGGAAAGAGCCGGACTTGACAGGGAAAAGCTTTCTTCGTCAAGCATAGCGTTCCGTATTGCTCCTGTGATAAATGCCTCGGGTCGTTTCGGATCGCCTGTAACGGCGGTAAAGGCACTGCTTTCTGAGGATGAAGCCGATGCGGGAGATTATGCGGATGCGATCATCACTCTTAACAGCCGTCGAAAGCAGACCGAAACGGAGATAATGACAGATATAGTAAATCATATAAATCTTCATCCGGAGGTGTTGGATCAGCGTGTGCTTGTGCTTGCGGGGCAGGGCTGGCATCACGGAGTTATAGGCATCGTGGCGTCAAGAATGCTTGATTATTTTTCAAAGCCTGCGATCATTATTTCCTGTGATGAAAACGGTAATGCAAGGGGCTCGGCACGTTCGGTGAAAGGGTTTAATATTTTCAGCTGTCTTTCCTATTGCCATGACGTTCTTGATAAATTCGGCGGTCATGAGTGCGCCGGAGGGTTTTCGCTTCCCGCTGAGAATATACCGGATTTTATAAAGCTTGTGTATGAATTTGCATCTGGATTCGATACTCCGCCTACAGCGGTGCTTACTGCCGATAAGCAGCTTATGCCGCAGGATCTCGATATTGAGTCGGTCAAGGGATTGAGCGTTCTGGAGCCTGTGGGTGCGGATAATCCTCAGCCTGTGTTTGCGATACTTGGAGCCAGGGTTGACAAGATCATACCGCTGTCTCAGGGAAAGCATACAAAGATCGATTTTACATACGGGGGAGCAAAGGCTCAGGCTCTTATGTTCGGAGTGAAGAGCGATAAGCTCTGCTTTGTACCGAATGACAGGATAGATATGCTTGTCAATCTTGAAATAAACCGGTTCAACGGCAGAGAGACCGTGTCTGTAAAGGTGATCGACCATAGGCTCAGCGGAGTAAAACAGGAGCGGTATTTTGCTGCAAAGGATTGCTATGAAATGCTTATGAGAGGGGAGACGCTTCCTGCCGGATTTATAAAAAAAATAATCCCTCAGCGCAGCGAGCTCATAGAAGTTTACAAATACATAAGCGGAGTGAAGGAAACTACTCTGGACAATTTATTCATGCGGCTCTCAAGCGACAGTATGAATTACTGCAAGCTGCATATATGCATAGATATTTTTAAAGATAAGGAGCTTATTGATTTTAAGCCCTCTTCTTCAAGGATAAAAATTCTTCCCGTTTCCAAGCGTGTGGATCTTGAGGGATCTGATACGCTTGTGAAGCTGAGAGCAATGTTATGAAAGGCGGAATGAATCATGGAGGAAGAAAAAAATATACCCGTAAAGACGGAAAATGAAGGTAAGGACACTGTAGTAAGGGCTTCTGCCTTTCCGGTCCCTATACCGGAATATATCCTTGAAGCAAGTAAAGCTGTTTACACCATAGATACTATCATACAGAAAATACTTGACAGTGAAAAGCAGTACGATCTGTCCAAGATCGTATCAGCCTATGAGCTTGCCGAAAAGTATCACCACGATCAGAGGCGGGAGTCGGGGGAGCCGTATATATCGCATCCTCTGGCTGTAGCGCATATTCTTCTGGATCTCGGAATGGATACGGATACGATCTGCTCGGCTCTGCTGCACGATGTTGTTGAGGACACCGCCTGTACGCTGGAAGAGCTTCAGAAGCGATTCGGGGCAGACGTTGCGATGCTGGTAAACGGGGTTACAAAGCTTGGTAAGGTGGAGATATTCACCAAGGAAGAGCAGAAGGCGGAAAATATAAGGAAAATACTTCTTGCAATGAGCGAGGATATAAGAGTCATAATTATCAAGCTTGCAGACAGGCTTCATAATATGAGGACGCTTAATTTCTGCCGGGAGGAAAAACGCAGGACCATTGCTCATGAAACGATGAATATATATGCTCCTATTGCCCACAGGCTTGGAATACGTTCTATAAAGGAAGAATTTGAGGACCTGGCGTTCTTTTATCTAGATCCGTATGCTTATCAGGATATAGAAGAACAAATGGCTATGCGCAAGGAGAGCAGGGAAGCTCTTGTTGAAAGCATAAAGGCGAGAATTTCAGACAGACTCAGCAAGGAATTTGATCCGCTGCCTACTATAGAGGGCAGGGTGAAGAGCAACTACGGTATATATAAAAAGGTCTACCGTGACGGTAAGGAGATAGATCAGATCTACGACAGGTACGCTGTCAGGATAATTGTAAATACGGTCACGGAATGTTATAACGTACTTGGAATAATCCACGATATGTATAAGCCTATTCCCAATCGGTTCAAGGACTATATCTCGACCCCGAAAGCGAATATGTATCAGTCGCTCCATACCACGGTAATAGGAAGGGTAGGCATACCGTTCGAGGTCCAGATAAGAACATGGGATATGCATAAAACCGCCGAATACGGCATAGCGGCGCACTGGAAGTATAAAGAGGGTATCAAGAGTAATTCCCGTGATGACAACAGACTTGCCTGGATAAGGCAGATCATTGAATCCCAGCAGGAATCAAACGATGTGGAGGAGATCGTAAGAGCGATCAAAAACGATCTTGCGCCGGACGATGTTTTTGCGTTTACGCCTAAAGGGGACATGATAACGCTGCCCGCAGGTTCTACCGTCATTGATTTTGCTTACGCTATCCATACCCAGGTAGGACATAAAATGTGCGGAGCCAAGGCGGACAAAAAAATGGTCTCCTACGATTATCAGATAAAAACTGGAGAGATCATTGAAATTCTTACCACAAACGTAGAAGGGCACGGTCCAAGTCGTTCGTGGCTGAATATTGCTAAGACCAACGAGGCAAAATCAAAGATACGTTCGTGGTTCAAAAAGGAACGCCGTGAGGAAAATATTTTTGAGGGAAGAAACGCACTTGAACGTGAATTCCGAAGAAATATGATAAGGGTCCCTGAAGAAGAGCTGGATGATTTTCTGAGGCTGGATATGAAGCGTCATAACTGTGAGACGCTTGAAGATTTTTTTGCTGCGATAGGCTATGGTGGAGTTCAGCTTTCCAAGCTTATGCAGCGGCTTAAAGCAGAATACAGCAAGAAGTACGGTGAAAAGGCTCCGGAGCAGGAGCCGGTAGGAGATATCAAGCCGAAAAACGCAAAGTCATCCTCCGGCGTTATCGTTGACGGAATCAACGACTGCGTTATTAAATTTGCGCAGTGCTGCAATCCGCTTCCTGGGGACGATATAGTGGGATTTATTACAAGAGGACACGGGATATCAGTCCATAAGACCGACTGTATTAATTACAGGAGTCAGAGGGAAAATCCGGATAATGCGGCGAGGTGGGTAAAGGTAAGCTGGGAGAAAAACAGCAGCAAGACACAAAATACCTATTTCAAGGCGACTCTGGATATCGTTGCGGTTGACAGGATCGGTCTTCTGGCGGACGTTTCGACAACTCTTGCCTCTATTAACGTTTTTATTTATGAGTCTTCCTCAAGAGAGCTGAAAAACGGAAATGCGCTGCTGTCGGTAACGGTAAGCGTAGCGGGCATGGAGCAGCTTAATTCGGTAATATCCAAATTGCAGAAAATCAAAAATGTTATCTCGGTTGAGAGAAGCGGAAAGTAGGAACATATGAAAATTTTTAAACTTAAGCCTCTGAGCGTGTGCGAGACCAACAGCTATCTGGTGGTAAGCGAAAAAAATAACGCCGTATTGATCGACGCACCTGCCGATGCAGATTATATAATGGAGCAGATCAGTTTTTACGGCGTAACTCTGAAAAAAATTTTTCTTACGCACGGACATTTCGATCACATAGGAGCGGTAGCGGATCTGGTTGAAAAAACAGGCTGCGAGGTGTACATTCATGTTTTTGACAAACCGAAGCTTACGGACGATAACGGAATGTTGGTAGATCATTTCAGGATAAGAGGACATAAAAAATATACGGGTGAGGTACACGTTTTCACAGAAAACGATATACTTACTCTGGATGAGCTGGAGTTTGACGTGCTTGAAACTCCCGGCCATACGAGCGGCTCGGTATGCTTTATCTGCGGCAACAATATGTTTTCCGGGGATACGCTGTTTGCACGTTCTATCGGCAGAACAGATATGCCGGACGGCGATTATAAAGCGATAATGAGATCCCTTGCTAAAATTGCAGATCTGGGCGGAAATCTGAATGTGTATCCAGGGCATATGCGCACAACTACTCTTGATGAGGAGCGCAGGCTCAACCCGTATCTGAGAGACTTTTCCGGTGGCGTATCATGACATTGATATTCAGCGGAAACGATTATAAATATGAGCTTGAAGGGGTAATGAAGCTTTTTATTCCTGCAACGCTGTTTACTCATATTTATGATGATAAAATAGATACCGATGACGATTTTATGTTTTCCAGGAAAAAGGAGACAAAAAAATATACTCTTTTATATGTTATTTGCAGATATAAGGGTAAAATATGCAGACAAGTAAAGAAACTTGACAAAAATGAAGCTGATGAAAATTGTGACAAGGAATTGATCTTGTCACAATTACTATTCAGGGCTATGTCCCGTTTGACGAAAATAATACCTAAATGGGGAATAATAACCGGGATCAGACCTGTGAAAAGAGTCAACGCTTTTTTGAATGAAGGGAAAAGCATTGATGAAATATATTATCTCATGCAGAACAGATTTCTGTGCAGCAAGGAAAAGTGTGACATTGCATATGAAACGGCAATGACTCAGAAGCCTGTTCTGGACAGACTTGATCCAAGATCGTTCAGCTTGTATGTTTCGATTCCGTTTTGTCCCACACGATGTTCTTATTGCTCCTTTGTATCTCAGTCTGTTGAGAAGTGTATTAAGCTTATTCCCACGTATATTCAAAAGCTGTGCGAAGAAATAAAATATACAGGAAAATTAGTTCGGCATTTGGGACTTAAGCTTGATACCGTATATTTTGGCGGCGGCACGCCTACGACGTTATCAGCTGAACAGCTTGATATGCTGATGAATATCATTGAGAAGAGTTTTGATCTGTCAGGCGTTACTGAATATACTGTGGAGGCGGGCAGACCGGACACGATAACATATGATAAGCTGAAAATTGTAAAGCAAAACGGCTGTACACGCATTTCGATAAATCCTCAGACATTAAATGACGAAGTCCTTTCAGTGATAGGAAGAAAACACAGCGTTAAGCAGTTTTATGACAGCTTTGAGATTGCCCGAAAAATCGGATTCCCGGCAATTAATACCGATGTTATCGCCGGATTGCCCTCAGATACTGTTGAAAGCTTCCAAAAAACAATCGACAAGCTGATAGACTTGTCACCAGAAAATTTAACTGTACATACTCTTTCTATCAAGAGAGCGGCAAGATTAAATCACGAGGATAAGAGCGTTCTCGATAATCCTGCTGATAAAATGGTGGATTATGCTACCGGACGTCTTTTGTCTTGTGATTTTAAGCCGTATTATCTTTACAGGCAAAAAAATATGCTTGAAAACCTTGAGAATATAGGCTGGTCGAAGAAGGGCTTTGAGAGCCTTTACAATATTTACATAATGGAAGAGGTACAGACAATCATTGCTGTTGGTGCAGGCGGATCAACAAAGCTTGTGGATATTGAAGGTCAGCGGTTGGAGAGAGTTTTCAACTATAAGTTTCCACTGGAATATGTCAAGCATTTCGACCTGATGATTCAAAGAAAAGGAGAGATCAAGAAATTCTATGCTGAATAAAAATGATATAATTACATTGGAAATAATTGATATCTCCAATGATGGCAACGGTGTGGGAAGATACGATGATGTTGTGATATTTGTTCCCATGACCGCAGTTGGAGACGTAATATCCTGCCGTATTGTTAAGGTCAAAAAGAATTATTGCTACGGCATTATTGACAGGATTATTTCATCGTCTGCTGATAGAATTGAAAGTGACTGTCCGGTTTTCAGGCAATGCGGCGGATGCGCCTTCCGGCATATGACATATGAAGCTGAATGCCGTGCAAAGGAGAAGTTTATAAAAAATTCCTTTGAACGGATAGGAAAGTTATCTCCGGAATTTGAAGAAATAATTCCTTGTGACAGTGTGGATTATTATAGAAACAAGGCTCAGTATCCTGTTGCTGATCGTGAAGGCAAGGCTGTATGCGGATTTTATGCAAAGCGTTCTCACCGTGTTGTGGAATGTCATCAGTGCAGGCTTCAGCCACCTGTTTTCGAGAAGATAGTTGACTTGATAATGGATTTTATTAATCAAAAAAAAATTAAGGCTTATAACGAAATTACCGGAAAGGGACTACTCAGGCATATTTACCTGCGCCGAGGGGAACATAGCGGTGAAATATTGGTTTGTCTTGTGATTACAAGTTTTTCCAATGCAAAAATATTTGACGGACTTGTACCGCTTTTGACATCGTGTTTTCCGGACATAAAAAGTATTGTTCTGAATGAAAACGGAGACAGAACAAACGTTATACTTGGTGAACGAATCAAGACTATTTACGGGAAAGATAAAATTACTGATATTATGTGCGGTAACTGTATTGAGATCTCTCCGCTGTCCTTTTATCAAGTGAACACCTGTCAAGCTGAAAAGCTTTATAGATACGCTTTTGAGCTTGCAAATGCGGGGGAATCTTCATTTATACTTGACTTATACTGCGGCGCTGGAACTATAGGATTATCAATGGCTCGTAAAGTCGGAAAGCTTGTCGGAGTGGAGATCGTTCCCGAATCAATTGAGAATGCAAAAAATAATGCTGCTATGAACGGAATAAAGAACTGTGAGTTTATTTGCGGTGACGCCGGGAATGCAGCAAAAATACTCTACGAACGAAGTGAACGTCCTGATATAATTATTGCCGATCCGGCAAGAAAAGGCTGTGACACTGCTACTCTTGAATATATAGCCAGGATGTCTCCAGAACGGATAGTGATGATTTCCTGTAATCACACCACTGCAGCCAGAGACTGCGCAATTCTGGATGATCTTGGATACAGAGCAGAAATTGTCAGGGGCGTGGATATGTTTCCAAGAACGACACATGTGGAGACTGTGGTATTGATGTCAAGGGTGGAGAAATTGAAGTACGAAAAAGTGTAGAAAACAAGGGATTTCCGGGAGTTGGGGTTGTTTTGGCGACAGCTCTGACTCTCGGATTTTTTGCTTTTATGAGGACTGTGGGAACTGGTCTACAGCGAAAAATGGCGTATAGTTGAGTTGACAGGTTGGATATTGGGTATGTTGTGGAGACAGGATTATTAAAAGGGGTGTCGAGTTGATAACTTTGTTGACAGAATGATGGGATCGGAGTATTTTGAGGAAACTTGCTATGTACAAAAATAAGAGGTAATATGATGGTACTTTCCTATAAAAAGATTGTTGGGAAAAGAAGATTTGTTTGACTGGCACTGAGGAGTATATGCAGCAAGCAGCTAAGAATGTAGAGGAGATGAAAATTTTTGAAAAATATATTGGTTATTGACGATGATGTGCATATTGGAAATGCACTGGAAGAAACTCTTACAAATGAAGGGTATCGTGTTTCCCAGGCATATTCAGGAACGGAAGCTGTATTTGTTTTGTCGCAGGCAAAACCTGACCTTGTTTTGCTCGACTTAATGTTGCCGGGATTAAGCGGCGAGGAAGTGCTTCCACATATCAAAGGAATCCCTGTTATCGTTTTAAGTGCAAAAACAGATATAAATAATAAGGTTGAACTTTTGTTGGAAGGTGCAGTGGATTATGTAACAAAACCTTTTCACATGGATGAGTTATTAGCCCGCATTACGGTGCATCTTCGCACTTATGATTCCTGTGGAAAGTCAAGAGTCTTATCTTTTGAAGATATAGAGCTTTATACCGATACGCACGAAGTCAAAATCGGGACTGAAAAAACTGGTCTTACGAGAACAGAATACGCCATTTTGAAATTGCTAATTCAAAACCAAACACAGATAGTATCAAAATCCATGCTTCTTGACCTTATTGGAGAGGATACGCCAGACTGTACAGAAAGCTCATTAAGAACCCATATAAGCCATCTGCGGGCAAAGTTATATGAGATGAATGGTAAAGAGTATATAGAAACAGTGTGGGGAATTGGATTTAGAATGAAAAAGGATTAAATTCTCAACAAAATCTCAACATTTGTATAACGGCTTTCTCAACGATTTTGCGGTAGAGTAAAAGCACCGAAGAAAAGGAGGTCAGGTTATGGAATATGTTCTCAAAACAAATTCTTTGAAGAAGAACTATGGTCATTACAAAGCATTAAATGGACTTACTATGAGTGTTCCGAAAGGCTCAATCTACGGCTTTGTCGGAAAGAACGGTGCAGGTAAAACAACTCTTATTCGTCTAATTTGCGGGCTACAGAAACCTTCAAGCGGCGAATATTCCATTTATGGAATCAGTAATAAGCAAAAAGAGATAACGAAGGCTCGCCGCCGAGTTGGTGCTGTTGTAGAAACACCGTCCATCTATTTGGATATGACAGCAGAGGATAATTTAAGGGTGCAATATCGTGTTCTTGGATTGCCGTCTTTTGAGGGAATAGAGGATGTTTTGAAGATGGTTGGTCTTGAGAATACAGGCAGGAAAAAGGTAAAGGATTTTTCTCTTGGTATGCGGCAAAGGTTAGGAATTGCTGTTGCGATTGTTGGCGATCCGGATTTCCTTATTTTGGACGAGCCTATCAACGGATTGGACCCGCAGGGAATTGTAGAAATGCGGGAAATCATTTTAAAACTTAATCGGGAATATGGAATTACCGTGCTGATTTCAAGTCACATTCTGGATGAATTATCCCGGTTGGCGACCTATTTTGGCTTTATTGATAATGGGCGGATGGTGAAAGAAATTAGCGCATCCGAACTGGAAGCAGCCTGCCGTAAATGTATGCACCTGGTTGTATCAGATGTAAAAGCACTAAGCAAAGTGTTAGATGAAATTGGAATGGATTACACAATCCTTTCTGATACCGAAGCGGATGTTTTTGGAGAAATTAGCATCACAAAACTGGTATCAAAACTTTCCACAGAAAACTGCGAGGTTCTGTCAATGCAGGAACGTGACGAAAACCTTGAAAACTACTATATCAATCTTGTGGGAGGTGTCAGCAATGCTTAAATTGTTATCTGCGAATAGGATACGGCTGCAAAAAAGCAAATTCTTTTGGATTGGATTGTTTGCAACGATAGGATACAGCGTTTTTCTGTTGATCATGAATTATATTGAAAAAGTTTCCTATATCGGAAACTCTATCGTACAAATAAATTATTATTTACTGTCACCCCTCTCGATTATAAGTTTTTTCTGCCCTATTTTCAGCAGCATTTTTATTGGGACAGAATACAGCGATGGGACGATGAGGAACAGGCTTATCGTGGGACATACGAGAAAAAATATCTATTTGGCAAATTTTATAACGATATGTTTGGTAAATGTTTTCATTACCATTATTTCAAGCGTAATTGTGAGCCTCTTGGGAATAGGAATGTTTGGATGGCACATGACAGATCCTATGTTGTTCCTTTTGCATTACTTAAGCGGGATCATGATGCTGATTGCATTTTCTGGATTTTTCACCCTGGTTGCGATGATAATCCATAATAAAACAATCTCAACAGTGACCTCTATCATTACTTTCCTTATGAGTTATATGATAGCAGGCGTAATTCGTAGATTAGTGTTTAGCTTTTATAATGGAGAATCCATATCGGATGTGTTTTCTTTTTTATCGGGCGATATGGTTTCGCAGCCTGCATTAGAATTTTTATATGATTTTATTCCTATGGGACAGTGTTTACAGATTACAAGTAATACTGTTTTCCACCCATTTAGATTGCCGGCATATTCAGCATTCTTTACTGTAATAACAGTGATATGTGGCGTTCTGATTTTTAGCAAAAGGGATATGAAGTAAATACCCTGCGGGTATCCCTTTATGTACAAAGAGCATGTACAGATTAATGAAAGGAAGTGGTATCGTGATTTGGCTTGTTCTGCTTTGCATCATTTTATTAATATCTGTTATCGCACTTGGAATAAAAGTATTTGTCATGCGTAAGGCTGCAAAAGAAATTTGCATGGAGCTTTCAGAAAAGTTAATGAGCGATACCAACACGCTGATTTCTATATCCACCGAAGATAAAATAATGTGCTGCCTTGCAAACAATATAAATCTTCAGCTTAAAGAATTGCGTAAAAGACGGCTGCACTTTCAGCAAGGAGACATAGAATTAAAAAATGCAATTACGAATATTTCTCACGATTTACGCACACCACTTACAGCAATCAGCAGTTATTTAGACCTGCTTGATAAAACTGAGCAGAGTGAAAAATCAGAGCGGTATATTGAGATTATAAGAAATCGTACAGAAGCTTTAAGTCAGCTTACAGAAGAACTATTCCGCTATTCCGTCATTACATCACCAGAGTGCGAAATGAAAGTGCAGCCTGTAGTGGTGAATCGGGTTCTGGAGGAAAGCATTTTAGGTTTTTATGCGGCCTTGCAGGAGAAAAATATAACGCCTAACATCAATATAACCGGGAAGAGGATAGTAAGAAATCTTGACCAGGCATCCTTGTCACGCATCTTTTCTAATCTTTTGAACAATGCGATAAAGTACAGTGATGGGAATTTGGATATTATTCTGGATGATGATGGAAAGATAACATTTTCAAATACAGCGTCAGACATGACCGAAGTACAGGTTGAAAGACTATTCGACCGTTTTTATACGCTTGAAAATGCAAGGAAATCGACGGGACTTGGTTTGTCGATAGCCAGAATATTGACCCTGCAAATGAATGGAACGATAACGGCAGAATATAAGGAAGGCAAACTATATATTTACCTTCTCCTGCCGTGTGAGGAAGTACCCGCCAGTTTTAAAAGATAGCAAGAATGATGAAAAGATAGGAATCTCTTTGTGCTATTATATTTCGTTGGAAGCACCACAAGGGTGTACCATTATGCCCAAAGAACATGGGAAGTATAGCGGAAAGGAGGGAGCTTAATGCAAGGTCAGACAGTACACATTGTTTCTCAAGCGATCCGATATATTGAAGATCATCTGAATGATAAGTTGGAATTAGATATCGTAGCGGCTGCATTACACTATTCGAAATTCCACCTGCACCGGATTTTTACCAAAACAATCGGATTGACGATCCACGATTATGCGCAAAGAAGGCAGCTTACCGAAGCGGCAAAACTATTGGTGTTTTCACAAAAACCGATTATTGAAATTGCCCTCATCAGCGGATATGAAAGCCAACAGGCGTTTACAGGTATTTTCAAAGCAATGTACAAGACTACTCCTGCACACTTTCGGGAAACAGAGGAATTTTACCCGTTGCAACTGGAAATCTATCTGAAGGAGGAACTTGTGAAAATGGACTTTACGAAAGATGATATATACTTTGCTACATCTGCGGATATTGATGATTGGATGGAGTTGGTAAGCCTTACGATTGATGGATACCCGTGCCTGAATGAAGCAGAATATATAGAAAATCTGCATCAATATATTGCGGACAATAAGGCTTTGATATTACGGGACGAGGGTATGGCAATCGGTATCATGGGATTTTCAGCCGACACGGGGAGTATCGATTTTTTTGCTGTACACCCACAATATCGAAATCTTGGAATCACAAAGCTGTTTCTTGATAAACTGGCCTGCGAGCTGCTTTATGGAAAAGAAATCAGTTTGACAACATACCGCGCAGGTAATAAAGCAGATACTGGATACCGTGAAGAATATTGCCGTCTTGGTTTTGCAGAAAGAGAACTGCTTGTAGAATATGGGTATCCAACACAGCGTTTCGTGCTTCTTCCGAAAAACAAGGAGGACACACATAATGACTTAAGCTGAGAGGAATCCACTGGCAAAAGAGTTCCATACTCTATCACTTATCAAATTTGCATTTTCGAGTATGGTTATGATGGTTTTTATGGGACTCTATACCATAATTGATACTATTTTTGTAGCCCGTTTTGTTGACACAAACGCTTTATCCTCTATCAATATCGTCTGCCCTGTTATTAACATCATTGTTGGATTAGGGACGATGCTTGCAACAGGCGGAAGTGCGATTGTTGCAAAAAAAATGGGGAGCGGAAATATAGAAGAAGCCCGAAGTAATTTTACGCTCATCATTATTACAGGGGTCATTACAGGTTTGGTTATTACTATAATCGGACTGTTATTTCTTGATAAAATTATCTGGGGATTGGGCGCAAGTGCAATTTTATTCCCATATTGCAGGGACTATCTGGCTATACAGCTTATTTTTGTCATTGGTAATATCATGCAGGTGCTGTATCAAAATCTATTTGTTACCGCAGGAAAACCTACTTTGGGATTGATACTTTCCGTTTTAGCGGGGCTTGCCAATATTGTCTTTGATTACATTTTTATCGTTTTGTTGCATATGGGAATAAATGGAGTCGCCTGGTGCTACACTAAAAAAGTAGACAAAAAGGAAGAAAAGGAGTAAAATAAAAGTAAACAGTAAAAAGGAGAAAAAGAAATGTCCAAAAAACAAAATCAATACGAAGAAAATTTCAAAAAGAACATAGTGAGTCTGTACCAAAATGGAAAAACGCAGACAGAACTGTCTAAAGAGTATGGGATTTCAGTCAGCGCAATATCCAGATGGATCAAACTGTATTCTGAAGTAAAAATTGATGACGAAACTGTGCTTACTGCTAGGCAGGCTCGTGAACTTCAAAAGCGCAATGCTCAGTTGGAGGAGGAGAATCTCATATTAAAAAAGCGATTGCCATATTCACGCCACACTCCGTGAAAGAATGAAAGCAGTGTACACTTTACGACATGAGCATAAAGTAACAACACTTTGCCGTGTGCTCAGAGTTAACCGAAGCAGTTATTACAAGCATTATAAGCAGACAGAATCAAAGCGTGCAATTGAAAATCAGAAGATTCGAACTCATATTTTACAGATTTATTCTGATGCAAAATGCCGCTATGGTACTCATAAAATGTGCAGAGTTCTCGAAACGAAATATGGTATTAAGATCAGTCCGGGCAGAGTGTACCGGCTGATGAAGGGAATGCAACTTCCGAAAATGTCCACGATCAAGCCAAAATTTAAGACTGCCAAACAGTCAGATTCGCTGCCGTGTCCTAATATTTTAAAGCAGAAGTTTAATCCTAAAGCGCCGAATATTGCATGGTGCAGCGATATCACGTACATTAAAGTCGAAAACAGATTTTATTATCTATGTGTGATAATTGATTTGTTTTCCAGAAGGGTTATTGCATATCACATCAGCAGTAAAATTGATACGAAGCTTGTTCTGGACACTTTTGAGATTGCTCTAAAGGAACGGAATTATCCTAAAGGCACCATTTTTCATTCCGACAGAGGTTCACAATATACCTCTGCTGACTTTAGGAAAAGACTTGATAACGCTGGATTCATTCAGTCATTTTCTGCCAAGGGACATCCCTATGATAATGCTGTCGCCGAATCATTTTTTAAGGCAACACCGCACAACTTGCCAATCGCAGCAAAAAGAGGTATAATAAAACTATGAACAGCAGAATACAAACCTCGATCTTTGGCGATGCCTTTCAGAACGCAAAGACCAATAAAAAACAGTTTCTCGAGAAAATGG
>JAGAJO010000021.1 GCA_017626015.1 Ruminococcus sp. | reverse complement strand
CCATTTTCTCGAGAAACTGTTTTTTATTGGTCTTTGCGTTCTGAAAGGCATCGCCAAAGATCGAGGTTTGTATTCTGCTGTTCATAGTTTTATTATACCTCTTTTTGCTGCGATTGGCAAGTTGTGCGGTGTTGCCTTAAGCAATTTGAGAGGGCATATCTAATGTGTATTGGAAATAAGAAGCGAGGAAGAATTATGATTGACTATTTAGAATCATATGATGATATGTGTATGTATCATTTTAATACCCATAGAGATTATGTTGATAAAATTATCAGTGATTTATGTAATGGTATGAATTTCATCCTTTTGGAAAATAAGGCTAAGCAAAAAAATCCTCTCAGAGTAAGAATTAAGACGTGCTGTTCTGATAATCACCCCAGATATTACAAGACTTTAGAAACTTATTACTTCTGCAAAA
Source organism: Ruminococcus sp. (assembly GCA_017626015.1). Taxonomy (GTDB): domain Bacteria; phylum Bacillota; class Clostridia; order Oscillospirales; family Ruminococcaceae; genus Hominimerdicola. Next base: position 20,774 of record JAGAJO010000021.1, on the reverse strand, counting down.
AGCAAGATGATAAAAGGGCTTTTTTACTGATTTCGGAAGGTGTTTCGGATTGGTTTGGCATGTCTGTAAAATTAAAAAAAAGCGAAAGGAATTTATTTTATAATTTGATAAAGCCTATTCTTGCTGAAGCAGAGGAGTATGCCGGGGTCCCTTGTACATCCACCATTGAGGAAAATTGTGATTATCTTCACGATGAATGGTGGGGCGATGAAACTCCGATTGAGAAAGATTTGCACACGTGTGGATTGATATAATAATTATTTAGAGGAGCGAGTAGTCCTCGCTCCTTTTTTTAATTTGTAATTCAAGCATTGCGGCTTATATGATACTAATTACGATTTGTATGATATTGTTGAGTAGGTGATAATATGGAACTGAATATCAAGATTATTTCCCATCCTTATGATGCGGAACATTTTATAATTTTCTTTTCAAAGAATGGACATGATCTGGGCTTTGTACTTTTGGTCTGTGAATTTGATCAAAATATGGGTTATCTTGGCTACGATTGTAGGGTTAATCACATTGATGGTAAAACAGGATTTATATTTAATAATTTCACTAAAAAAGATGATATTATATTTGAAGTTGAGAGGTTCGTAAGACAATATAAGATTGGGGATTAGAAGAAATACCTTTACGACAAGATATTCTGTCAATATTTTATTTTGATTAAACTAAATTGTAATAAAATTTTTGAAGAGGCTTTGACTCTGCTCATGAATGGTTCTGCCGCAGATCTGTTGTTGCTCGCCACGCAAAATCCGAAAAATGCAAAAATCCGAAAAAACACGAATTTAATATAGAGAACCCAACAAAACCCCGCAAATGCGGCGGTTTGAATATGCAAAATTCTGATGTGTTTTGCAGATAAGAAAATCGAATGTCAAAAAAATAAGGTCTTAAAATGCAGTTTTAACTATATTTTAAGACCTTTAAATTTTACCTTTTTAGAGCATTCTAAAAGTATTTCAGAATTTTAGAACAAGCACAAAACAGCGAATTTGCGCATTTTAAGGCTATAATATTCTAAAATGCTTACTTGATTCTCATTGAAAAATGCCTCTGAAAAAATTCCATATTTTATATACCAATATACCAACTAAATTTAGATTAAATACCAACTAGTTGGTATTAATTTTTTTTGACTGTATAAACGGCTTAAACTGCTCATATACTTCCCGCTCCAAAGGATGCTTGAGGAAAGCATTTCTTTGGTTTAATATTTTCATACGTTCAGCTCTGTTCGAGGCTGCTGTGATAGAAATATTACATAATTTTGCTATGTCCTCTGCACGTTCAATTTCCAATGCATGGAGCACACAAGCCGGAGCAAGTATACCGATAGCAAATCGCTCGGCTGCATCCTCAGGAGAATTTTCGACTAGTAATATATGACCGATTTCGTGTGCGATCGTATAACGCTGTATTGGAGGCGGATCCGTGTCTCGTACAATAATGAAGCATTTGTCATCAATATAATGAGTTTTTCCCCGCTCGTTCGGCAACAGCTTGTCCTGATCCAGCATACTGTTCTTTTTGATCTGAATGCCATTAGCCTTGCATATCTTCCCTAATTCGGTAGGCAGTCTGTCAATTTTACAGTCTATCAAGCACTTCCAGCTTGCATTTCTTACTCATTTATAAACATCATAGTTCATGAAATCACCTCGGAATTATTATACCCCGAGGTGATTTCATATTCAGCTATTAGTATTCGTCGGTGGCGTCAGGGGCATTGAGAATATCGCTGAAATCTCCTGTTACCGTTCTTGGCGGCATATTATCCGTACTGCGGGAATATACAAGAGATGTTGTAACGCACGGAGCGTTTTTAGGCGGATCATCTGTAACGCTCTGCCGGTTTTCAGCCATTGTCTCTGCTCTTCCCAGTAAAATACCTTGAGACTTAGGGTCAAGCTGACGGTAATATGTAATTAGTTCCTGCTCATCATCAGACAGCTTGTCAGTTGATGAGTTTTTTTCTCTTCCATAAACCAAATAGTCTATGGAGACATTAAAAAATTCGGCAAGTTCAATAAGATATTTTCTATATGATTTGCTTTTTCCAGACTTCCATTCTGAAAAGGCAACATTATTTAATTTAAGGTAGTTAGTAAGTTCTTTTTGCTCCCGATTACCTAAAAGCATTGTTATTCTATCTAAAATGTCCAAAATCAATTCAACTCCTTTGTCAATTATCACGAAATTAGTAAAATTCTAATTTACTGTTAGAATCTTACTTAACAATTAGAAAAAATCTAGCTATAATTTATTATGGGGCAACCACCTAGGCATAGTTGCCCCATAATAAAATAAGTTTAACACAAAATGCGTTAAACGTCAATCGAAAAAGGAGGAATTTTAATGAAAATTATTATTGACGGCTCCGCAAAAGAAGTAATAGCCCTTGTATTGGAAGTACAAGGTCGTCAACCACGTCAATTACCTATCAACTGTGATCATATTTTTCCTGATATTGAAAGGATGAATAAGTCTGCTATTATTAGGAGGGAATTAAATGAAACCACCGAAACTAACAATTAACGTTACCGCTCAAATAGAGCAACTTAACGGCTTAGTTAAAAAGCTGTCAGGACTTTCAGCAGATCATCCTGAATTTGATATTGCTGTAGATTTTACAGTTAGCGACAATAAGGAAGTTAATATTGATAGTGCTTTAAAAATTAACAGTCCAGATCTATATAAGTGTTTTCAAGAATGCATGGACAGAATCAAAAAGCTGGGACTTGGAAGTCCGAAAGAAGCAATAGAAACCGCTATACGTGAAGCACTTTTAAAGTCAGGTATTCCTAAAGAGGTCGTTGTTGATGACGGAGAAAACTTCCTTTCTCAAGAAGAATTCCTCAAAACAAGATTTGTAGAAAAAGAACTCTACTTCCTGCTCCATGCCGCCAACGATAATGTTGATGATACGACTTACTGCGAAGACAACGGCGAAGAGTGGGCACTTGTTACAATGAAAAACGGTCATGTGTATGATATAGATATTACAGGTGACAGTTTAATGGCGATTGCAAACGATGTGTGCCGGTTCATGGCAAATAAGTAAAGGAGGACTAAAAAAATGAAAAATCTGAGCGATGAGGGTAAGGTTCTGACGATATTTTCAATAATAATGCTGTGGTGTGCCATCACCAGCCTGAGCGGACATTCGGAACTCTGGATCATACCTATGCTTACGTTAGCCGGAATGTTCTGTCTGCACCTCGTAATTTCACTTATCCGAGACATCTATTTTGCCAGAAGGAGGGAACGCCTTTATGAGAGAAGATATTGGGAGAAGTATAAAGCGGATCAGGAAGAGCCGTGATATGGATCAGCAGGAGCTGGCGAAGTACGTGGGCGTTAATAAGTCAAGTATATGCAAGATCGAACAGGGAACGCAGCTCCCGTCACTGATTACCGCCATTAATATCGCTAACGTTCTGCGCTGCAGCCTTGACGATCTATGCGGAAGGAAATTCAGCCGAAACAGCCGATAAGCTCGGCTGTCTGCCGGAAACGGTCTACCGGCACTGATGATGGCAGACCGAGAAAGGAAAGTAAAAATAATGACTCCCGAAGATTGGGCAAAAGTAGAAAAAGCATTATCAAATCCATTTAACTATGTAAATCTTAAGATAGATGGATATAATGTGATGATCGGTCACGCTCTTGAAAAGCCGCTGAAATATTGCTTGGCAGTGTATATTGACTGCGAGTTCAAAATGGAATGGGCATTGAGTGACTGCGATATTCGCCGCAGATTTTTCAGACGAAGAACAAAGTCACTGCTCACTGCCAAAGAGAAAAAGGCACTTAAACGTGAGAGAAAGGATTTTCAAGAGAAGATAAAAAAAGAATCTACTATTGAATGGTACGAGCCGTGCTGGAGTTCATTCAAAAGTTTGAAGTCTCACTTGATAAAAAACAATAAATCAATAGAATTTGTGGAGGCATATTAATGGAATCACAAAGCAGAATGTACTCGAAACATTCAATAGGTAATAATTTCAGAGAAAAGCGCATAGAGCGCAATCTAAGCCAGAGCGAACTGTCGAAGCTTTCCGGCGTATCGCAACCGATGATATCGTCTATTGAACGTGACAAATATATCCCGTCAGTGATCACAGCTCAGAAGATCGCCAAGGCTCTCCGCTGTACTGTGGATGAGTTTCTGAGCGAATCAGAATAGCCGAAACCTGACAGCAGTAGTTGTCAGGTCTGCCGGAGACGGTCTACCGGCACTGATGATGGCAGACCAAAAACGAGGTGATTACAATGTTAGTAAAATTAAGAAAAAAGAGTCTCAGAGAAACAGCTCAAAGACTCATAAATAAAGAGATTAATTATGTCGGTGTAAAAAGCAGCGATATTGATGAAAAGATGGCTATTCTTCGTCAGAAAATTTCTCAGCTGCGTAAGCATCTCTAAGTACTGTGCTTTTAAAGTCCATTTCACCAATATCAATATTACTTTCAAGTAATTTCTCACGAAGCTGTTCGTGATACTCTTCAATTGCTCCCATAACTATTGCTGTTATAACATCTTTGGCATATTTAGTATGAAGTATATTAGGAAACTTTAATGATTTAATTTTCTCAATAGATAAAGGGTTTCCATCATTTACTGCCATTTGAGCTATAATTTCAGCTTTAAGTAAGGAGCTTACTAATATATCATCTCTACTTATTTGCATATTATCACCACCTTTAAGCTTAAGTATATCACAAAGCAGCCGAAACAGCAAGTATGATCTTGCTGTCCGTTGGGGACGGTCTCCCAACGCTGATGATGGCAGACCAAAAGAGAGGTGAAACCAATGAAATACAAAGAATTTGAAGCCGCAGTGCTTACCCACGCAGTAGGACAAGCCAAGCTTCTGGCACAGGCAAGCTGTCTTGAGGACATAAAAATGGAGCCTGAACAGCTCCGCAGGAATGTTGCGACCATTCTTGCCGTCCTTACAGAAACCGAAGAGTTTCTGTTTGCGATTACGAACGAGTGTTCAAGCTCTGGTAATTAGTATATCAGAAAACAATCGTTTTGTCAAGTCTTTTAGGAGGTGATGATTTGGAATATTTAACGGTTGCTGAAGCTGCCATTCTTAAAGGTTGCAGTGTTCAGTATATAAAGAAGCTATGTAAAGACGGCAAGCTTGCCTGTTCCGTTGAAACCAACGGCAGAAATCGTCCTAAATATATGATCCCCATATCATCACTGCCCGAAGACCTGCAGGCAAAGTACTATTCGCAGAAAAGAATTGAAGCGGGCTTGGAACCCGAACCGGTTAAAAAGGCGGTAAAACAGCCTAAAAAAGCCATTAAAACAACATTTGAAGAATTTTCAGAAACGGAGCGTGAAGAGATCGCCCTTTGGGTCGATATTATTCAGGAATGGCAGCGATACCGAAACCAATATCCCAGAAAGAAGACCGAGGTCGATAAGCTGTTTGTAGGCAAATGTCAGCTGGAGCATCCGGACATCAAGGTGTCGGTGGATATTTTGTACCGAAAATATGCCGCCTACAAGGAAAACAATCTGCAAGGGTTGTGTGAAAACAGAGGCGGAGCAAATAAGGGCAAGAGCAGTATCCCGCCTGAGCTGTGGGAACAGTTCTGCTATTTCTACCTGTCGGAAAACAAGCCTACCGTTTCACGCTGCTACGATCTTACGCTTGAATGTGCCAAGGAATACTACCCTGACACAGTCTCAGCGTTCCCATCTGACAATACGTTCAGGCGGCATATAAAGTCGGAGATCCCGCAAGCTGTGCTGACATATATGCGGGACGGCGATAAGGCTATGAAGGATAAGTGTCTGCCGTATATAAGCAGAATGTATGACGGTCTCCACGCCAACGACGTCTGGATCGCAGATAACCATACATTTGATATCCAGTCCTACGACGAGGATAACGGAACGATTCACAGGCTGTATCTCACGGCATTTCTGGACGCCAAAAGCGGCGTTCTGGTGGGCTGGAATATATGCGACAGTCCTAATTCACAGTCAACGATCGTTGCTTTGAGACACGGCATTATGCGCTTCGGAATACCGAAAGCCGTATATTTCGATAACGGACGTGAATTTCTTACCCACGACGTTGGCGGCAAGGGTCACAGGCGCAGAAAAACAGACGATCCTGAAATTGAATCGCCTACCATTCTGCAGCGACTGGGGATCGAAATGCATAACGCAATAGTAAGAAACGCTAAAGCAAAGCCTATTGAGCGTACATTCAGCACAGTTACAATGCAGTTCGCCAGAATGTTTGAGGGCTACTGCGGCGGAACGATAATGCAACGACCGGAAAGTCTGAAATACCGAATAAAAAATGGGAAGATACCCTGTGATTTTGAAGTCCGTGAATACATAGACACCTACATAGACGGCGATTTCAATATGCAGGAGTACGGCGGAGCTGAGAACAAATTCAAGGGTATGCGCCGGATCGATGTCTGGAATAAGGACATAAAGGCGGTGGGAGTGAGAAAAGCTCCTGATGCTGAGTTGAATCTGATGCTGATGAGATCAACCAGAGTACAGAAGATCAAGCGGAACGGTGTATTTGTTGAAATATCAGGTGAAAAGATCTGGTTTATGGACTATGAAAACACCTACCGTCATCTTGGCGAGGATGTCTATGTAAGATACGATCCTGCTGACCTCAGAAGCGTAAGGATCTACGACAAGTCAGACCGTTATCTCTGGACTTGGGAGTGTGCCGACAAGCTGCTTATCGACTATATCACCGAAAGCAGAGAAGAAATTTCCGACGCTATGGCTATTCAACGCAGGGTTCAGAGGTTTATCAAAGCTGAGGCAAAGAATATTACTGACGGCTTAAGCTCTGCGAATAAGATTGACATTATGGAGGCGGCAGCTCTTAAGGCGGCGCACGGTAAACAGAATTTCAGGATCGTTATGCCGTCCAATGTCATTATGATCCACGCCGATGAAGAACCCGCACAGCTTGCACAGGCTGTTGGCGATGAAATTGTCATAGATATTGATACTATGAACGCAAACGCTGAAAAGCGCAAAAATAAATGGAGGAGTGATCGATAAATGAAAAAGCTTACGGACAAGCAGCTGTGGGCTATGCAGAAAATGGCGGAGCTGAGCACAGCTCTGGGTGCAGATGCCGCAGCGTGTAAGCAGGTCGGTATTTCCGATGGAGTATATAACGCCATAAAGAATGAGAAATACGCCGGAAATGTAGATAATCAGCTTAGAAAGATGATCGAATATTTCGAGACAAAGGAGGCTGCTTCCGAGGTCTATTCAGGATCGGAGTACAGGGAAACGTCTATATCGTCAAACGTGTATAAGATAATCCGCAACTGTCAGCTTCAGGGAGGACTTGCTATCGCCTGCGGAGATGCAGGCATAGGAAAAACTCAGGCGTGCAGACAATACTACAGAGATCACGGTACAAACTGCATTTATGTTACGGTAAATCCGTGCATAAAGTCCTCTAAGTCCGTTCTGGAGCTTATCGGCTCAAAGCTGAACGTTTCCTCCGGCTCTGTAAGCAGACTGTGGCTTGACGTTTCGGCAAAGCTGTCAGACGGTATGGTGATAATCGTTGACGAGGCTCAGCATCTTACCAGAAATGCTATAGATGCCCTCAGAAGCCTTTGCGATTGCTTTGACGAAAAGGGACAGACCCTAGGAATATGCTTTGTCGGCAACGAAACTACAGTCAGCCGTCTTGGAGGAAAACAGAAAGCGGAGTTTGCTCAGATACGCAACAGAACTAAGAATACACGTTTTTACAGCGTTAAGCAGATCAAGAAGTCGGATATTGAACTCCTTTTCCCCGACATCAGACCCGATGCCGCTGCTATTGAATTTCTGCTGAGGATAGCTCAGAGTCCACAGGCGATCAGAGGAGCGGTCAACCTTTATTCCAATGCATTGGATAATGGAAATGTAACAGCAAAGGGACTGGCTGCCATTGCAAAATTTATGGACTTGGCGGTGTAAAAAATTGAAACGGAGGACGAAAAGAATGAAACACGGAAAGAACCCCACAAAGGCGCAGAAACGCATAATAGCATACTACAAGCTTGATCCAAAGGAGTGGCTCGTATCGAAAGTGACAGACAAGCAGCTCTGCCTTGTACATAGGCACACAGACAAGATACGCTGGGTGGACATGGTACGTATCGAGGAGCCTAAAAAATCCAAGGTGATGAAATATGCGTGAAACAGAACACCTGTGTAAAATATTCAACTGCGACAGAATGCATAAAAACAGGTGCTGTAATTTCTGTAAACGCCGTTTATGCTGTAAAAACCGCTGTCTGAACAAACATAGGATTTGCGGTCAGCACATAAAATCAAATCCGGGGAAATGATCCCCGGCTGTAATGCAGCCGCCCATGAGCGCAGGTCACAAGCCCTGATAAATGCAGAGTGCAGAAATCATACAAGGAGGCAGACCCTATGGAAGCAAAGCATAAGAGGCTTACCAGCAAAGCGGGATTGACGATCCCGAAGGACGTTCGTATGGCAGCGGGTTTTACAGGCGGTATGGCTGTGGATATCGAAGAAACTGCTGACGGTATCCTGATACGCAAGCACAGACCGACCTGCTGTTACTGCGGAGCGGTGGAAGATGTAAAGTCCATAAAAGGCAGAGACACCTGCAGAAGGTGTGCAGAGGAGATCTTCAAGGAGGTAAAGACTGTATATGAATTTATCTGAAAAGGTTCAGCGTTACGCTGAAATAAAGGCTGAAATATCGGAGTTAAAATCCGAAGCTGACAATATCGAGGCTGAGATACTTAAGGCTTCGGAAGCCGATCTGGAGGATACAAAGTTTAAATCCGCTGTCTATTCAGACATAAGCGGCAATACCATAACTGTCACCAACGCCGACAGCGTTAAGCTGATCTACCCTGCAATGCTTAAGGAGATCTTCGGTAAGGCGTACAGCGATGTAGTCAAAGAAGAAATCACTTACAAGCTGTCAGAACCTGCAAAAAGGCTGCTGTCAGCCGTGTATAACAAGGAGTACATAAAGGACGGCAGTGTGGAGCAGATACTGGACGGTATGAAGCTTGACGATAAGTCCCGCAAGACTCTGGAGAAAAAGCTGAAGGGTGCAAATTACAGTAATGATGTGAAAAATCTTATGAAGCTCGGCGGTCTGGACGAAAAGTCAGCTCGGGAGAACGCTTATCTTGTTTCCGAGGCTGTGGCTTGGCAGAATTTCGTTAAGCTGCTTACACTCAATAATGAACAGCTTACCGATGAAGTCGTAGAACGTGCTGTGGATATGATAGACAGTGCGGTCATAGTTGAAAGAACGCCTAAGACAAAATTTACGGCGGTAAAGTAAAATAACAAGGAGTTGATTTGGATATGGCAGCTATCACAAAAGAACAGATAAAGCGAATTTACGGTCTTGGAGCTGGTCTCGGTATTGTGGGTAAAGACCGAGATGATATGCTCCACGAGGTCATTTTCAGTATAACAGGTAAGAAGTCAGTCAAGGAGCTTACCGACAGCGATTTCAAGGCTGTTCAGGATGAGCTTATCAGCCGAATGAAGTTTGCCAATCCAAATCATAAGCCACACAAAGTAAAGAAAAAAACAGACAGTTCCGAAATCGGGAACAACGGTATGGCTACTCCCGAACAACAGCGGTTATGCTGGAGATATTGCTACAGATTAAAAGAGCTTGATCTCAGTCCGAGATCAGCTGACGTCGGGGACAGACTGCTGGGTGCGATAGGTAAGGTTCTAGGCGTTACGGCTTCCAAGAAAGAACCGTTCCGCTGGATAGATCAGGAGCAATGCTCCAAGCTTATCGAACAGCTTAAGCGTTATGTGAATACAGCCGAGCGCAGGGCTAAACGAGGTGAGAAATGTGCAGGAACTTGAAATTGTTTATGAGTCACTCACAGAAGAGCAACAGGCAGTATATAACTGCATAGGCAAAGAGGCATTTACAAAACTGGTTCTGCTTATTGACGGTGATTCAATTTACATTCCTAAAATTGTTTCCGTTGCCCGACCAAACCGTGATGATAAAATCCGCAGAGATTTCAACGGCTACAACTATAAGTTCCTTGCTAATAAATATGGGCTTACTCCCAGAACTATACGCATGATCGTTTCGGATATTCGTGAGGAAAAACAAAATCAGCCACTTGAGGGACAGCTAACATGGGATGATGTTGATTGAAATTTGTTTTTGAAACGCATCATTGTACATTTCACAATATATATGGTATCGTAATTACAGAGATTACGATACCATTTTTCTTTACTGGGGGTGTTTTTATGACAAGTCAGGAAATTTTCACAATAATATTTCAGCTGGTGCTTACGGGCGGAATAGGAATTATCACATACTTTCTGAAGCGAACTATGGACGATATAGACAAGTGCAAAATCGGACTCGAAAAGGTCAAAGAAAATTACGTTTCTAAGGACGAGTTCGACAAATGCAAAACAGACATTACCGATGTCAAGCAGAACTATCTTACCAAAGAGGACTTTTACCGAGAGCAGCTTAAAACGGAACAGAAGCTTGATAAGATAATGGATATTCTGATGCAGATGAAGGGAGAAAAATAGTATGGACATGGAAAAGCAGATGCAGCTGATCAGAGCGGGTAATTTCAAAGAAAACAACGGCTCTGTTATGCGCACGATCAATATGCTCAGGTATCAGTATCATAAGCTCAGAAGCGTTGAATATGCGCTGCCTGACATAACCAAGGGCGAGATCACCGACAGCGTGAACTACCTGTACGAAGCAGGATATATACATCTTAGGACGATCATAGCAAAAGAACCTGCCACGCTTGCTGACAGTGATTTCGACGATCTTGAAGCAAAGCTTACGGCAAAGGGTATCAGTCTTCTTGCCGGAGGTATCAGCGATCCCTGCATCAAACTGTAGGGGGTGCTGATAAATGGCAAGAAAACGCAGAAAGCATTCAAAGATCGACAAGCTGTCTCCTGAGCTTAAGGCTACAGTCGAAGATATGATGAAAGCAGATTTTACCTATGCTGAAATAGCCGACTACATTCAGGAACAGACAGAGCAGCCGATCTCGATATCCTCGGTGTGCAGATATGCCGCCAATCTGAACGAGAGCGTTGAGACCCTCAGAATGGCGCAGGAGAATTTCAGGGTAATCATGGAGGAGATCAATAAATACCCCGCCCTTGATACAAGCGAGGGAATAATCAGGCTGTTGTCGCACAACGTTCTGGAGTCAATTCAGAATACGCCCGAGGAAAAATGGCAGAGCATTGATCCGGCTGCATTGCTCAAACAGGCAACAAGTTTAGTAAAAGCTGCTGCATACAAAAAGAATATGGATCTGAAAAACGAGGATATTCTGAACGCCGGATTTGAACAGGTCAAGTCAATGGTGTTTGAGGCAATGGCAAGAGAGCGTCCCGATCTGTACAAAGATGTGGCGCAGTTTCTCGAAGCGAAAAGGGGCGATACGGTATGATTTTTGTGGTTCACGTTCAGAGTGGCAAGGAACACGATATTGTTTCTGCTCTCAGAGAAAAAGATATTACCGCCTGCACTCCTACTCACGACCTGTTGGAACGCAAAAAAGGTGAATGGCACACGGTACGGCGGCTGATCTTCCCCGGATATGTATTTATCATGGCTGAAATAATTACCGATGAGCTGTACTACATAGTCAGAAACACAAACGGTGTAGTCAGATTTCTCGGCAGACCTCCTACGCCGCTCCCGATGGCAGAGGAGGTCAGACTGCGGTGGATACTGGATACCGAATATCTGACCGTCAGCCGTGGTTACATAAAGGACGGCAGGATAACTATTACCGACGGAATACTCACAGGCAGAGAGCATTGCATAGTAAAATACAGCAAGCGGCGTAAACGCTGTACACTCTGCTGCGATATTAACGGCAAACGGCATTACTTTGACGTTTCTGCCGAACTGGACAAGATCTGATCGACGGCACAGAGTTGATTCGTCCTCTGTGCCTGAAATTAGATCACATACGGTCGCCAACGGGATTTTGAAAGAAAAATATCCGAATGGCGCAGCCTTGCCTTGATGATTTCATTTTAACGGCGTTTTACAGCGTTATAGCACGTTTTAAAAATCAAGGCAGGGTAATTTAACGATCAAACGGCAAGACCGCTCACAGGGGCGCACAGCCCTATGTTTTTGATGGAGGTGTTAAGGTGAATGTAAAACGAAAACAGGCTATTGACCTGCTCAGTCAGGCGGTGGACGGTGTAGATGATCTCAAAATAAAGACTGATATTAAAAGCCTTGGCGAGTTGACCGAGGCTTTTCTTAATACTTCCGATAGAACTGAACGTAAAAAACTTGCGGCGGACTACAAAAAACGTCACAAGGAGCTTAAGGATTTTCTGGACGCCAATCCCGAGCTTGTAAACTCCGAGGTGGAACGTGCCTTGTTGTCAGCAGCTCTGGGCGGAGAATACGTTGAGGAGGAAATAACTATTGACAGCAGAGGTCGGCGAAGCACCAAGCGCAAGATCAAAAAGGTTGCTCCTAATGTATCAGCTGCTCTGAGCTACTTGCAAAACAAGGATAAAGAAAACTGGTCGCCAAACCCACAGGCTGATCCGGAGCTTGAGGATACATCGGAGATCGAGGAGGATATCTATGGAGAAGAAAGCTAAAAAGCCTGAAAAGCGTAAAAAGACTATCCCTTATCGGTTCGGAGACAAACACAAGAAATATATACGCAATTCAGAAGTCTGTATGATAAACGTTGCCGAGGGAGCGGTCAGAGCCGGAAAGACGGTGGATAATGTTCTCGCATTTTGCCACGAGCTTAAGACCACTAAGGATAAAATACATCTGGCTTCCGCTTCCACACTTGGCAACGCTAAAATTATCCTTGGTGACTGTAACGGATTCGGTATAGAGCATTTCTTCCGTGGTCAATGCCGCTGGGGAAAGTATAAAGGCAACGAGGCACTTATCATCAAGGGCATAGATACGGGCTTTAAAACCCGGATAGTGATATTCTCCGGAGCGATGCTTGCAAATAGCTTCAAGTCTATCCGAGGTAACTCCTATGGTATGTGGATAGCAACGGAGATCAACCTGCATTGCAAATCATTTGTGCAGGAGGCGTTCAACCGTTCTATTGCCGCACAAAAGCGTAAGGTATGGTGGGATCTGAACCCTGATAATCCAAAGTCATGGATCTATACCGAATATATTGACGAGTATGAGCGAAAGCAAAAAGACGGTACTATGCTGGGCGGTTACAACTATGAGCATTTTACCATTGACGATAATATCAATATTTCCGAACAGCGCAAGGCGGAGGTCAAGTCACAGTACGATCCGACTTCGTTGTGGTACAAGCGTGATATTCTCGGTCAGAGGATCGCAGCTGAGGGGCTTATCTTCCGTAGCTTTGCGAACGATCCCGAAAAGTATATCATATCTGAATCTCAGCTTGACAAAAGCAAGATCACGTCTATTCAGATCGGTATCGACTTCGGCGGCAATAAGTCCAAGACAACATTTGTTGCTACAGCATTTATTGACGGTTTCAAAAAACTGGTCGTGGTCGCAGACCACAAAATTGAGGGCGGCAAGGGTGAGATCAGTCCGGATACCATATATGCGGAATTTATAAAATTCGTAAGAGCGTTATATAAGCGTTTTAATCCCATTTTAATAAAGTTTGCATGGGCTGACAACGAAAATCAGGCGGTTATCAACGGTCTGAGAGTTGCTTGTGCAAGGGCAAGGCTGCTCATTAAGGTCGTCGACTGCTTTAAAGCTCCGAGGAACGACAGAATATCTCTGCTGACATCTTTAATGTCGCAGGGACGATTTTTTGTTTTGCCCTGCTGTAAAAATGTGATCGGCAGTCTGTCCGAGCAGATATGGGATCCTAAAATACCGGATCGTGATGAGCGATTGGACGACGGTACCTGCGACATCGATACCGCCGACGCTCTGGAGTACAGCTTCAGTAAATTTATCAAGCCGCTCATTTCGGCAGGAGGTGAAAACATTTGAACAGCGAGATCATAAACTGGCTGAATAACAACTTTGGCTATCATATTTCAAACGACTATTACAAATTCATTGACGAATGGAAGAACTGGTGGAAGGGTTTCTATCAGCCGTTTCACCGGATAACCTTTGAAAACGGGGAAAAGAGCAGGACACGAGATATGTACACCATGAAAATGGGCAAAAAGGTCTGCGAGGACTGGGCGAGTATCCTTATCAACGACAAGACGTTTATCAGGCTTGACGATGAATACTCCGAAACATTTCTTGTGGGCGACACAGACAACGGCGGAGTGTTCGGCAGCAATAACTTCTGGGATCAGGCTAACGATCTGATGGAAAAGATGATGTGGTCAGGCACAGGAGCTATCGTTATACGGCTGAAAAACGCAGCAGTCAGTCCCGACGGAAGATTACTCCCGTCTCCGGACGCCTGGATCGATCTTAACTACCTTGAGGCGGACAAAATTATCGTTTTATCCTCCGACAACGGGATTATTACGGAGGCTGCGTTCTGTTCGGATATCTGCATAAAAGGTAGCAGCAAGCTGTATCTGGAGATACACAGGAAGGAAAACGGTGAGTATATCATTGAAAATCATATTTTCAGTGTTGATACCCAAAACGCTTCTCTGCTTCGGGAGGAGGAACTTCCCGAAGGATTTGTCAAGGTAATGAGGACAGGATCAGATAAGCCGTGGTTTTCAATATGTATTCCCGCTATTGTAAACCCTATCTCAGGAAACAACGGAATGGGTTGTTCAGTATTTGCAGGGGCTATCGACAACCTTAAGGGCGTTGACCTTGCTTACAATAATCTCAACTCAGACTTCTGGCTGGGTCAGAAAAAGGTTTTCCTGAACAAGAATATGCTTGCCGATATGTCAGGTAATAAAAAGATCGCTCCCGATGAGGTCAATCAGCAGCTGTTTTACTACATAGGTGAAACTATGGACGACGGTACGGGAAAAAGCATGGTTCAGGAGCATAATCCCGATCTGAGAGTTGCGGACAATACGGCAGGCATTCAGGCACAGCTAGACTATCTGAGCTTTAAAGTGGGCTTCGGAACTAAGCATTACCAGTTTAATTCAGGTTCTATTGTTACTGCTACCCAGTACACGGGCGACAAGCAGGATCTGATCCAGAACGCCCACAAGCATTTTATCAAAGTCGAAAGTTTCTTACACAGGCTGGTCAAGACTATCCTGTGGATAGGACATAATTTTATCGATGGGAGGGTCAATGAGAACGCTCATATTTCGGTTGTGTTCGATCAAAGTCCTTTAGTGGACGAAAACGCAGAGCGGCAGCGTGACAAAGACGATGTTTCTGCGGGGCTTATGCAGAAGTGGGAGTACCGTGTGAAGTGGTACGGCGAAACTGAGGAAGAAGCTAAGGTTAAGCTTGCCGACGGCGAACCTACCGATGATGATCTTATGGGCTTCGAGGGCGGTGAGGAATAGTGCTTACTCCTCAGACCCTGCAAAAGCTGCCTGATGAAATGGTCAAGCTGGTAAACGAGGTTCAGACGGAGATGATCAAGTCCATAGCTAAGAAGATCGTCAAGGCGGATTATCTTACGCCGTCAGCTGAATGGCAGCTTTACAAGGCTTCTCAACTGCGAATGTCAACCAGTGAAGTCACAGCTATGCTTGCAAAATTTACGGGCAGATCCAAGCGGCAGATCTCGAAGCTGTACACCGAGGCTTGCAGGGAGGCTATAAATAACGACGCCAAGATTTACCGAGCCTACGGCAAGGACTGCTCCGCCGTTCTGAGGTCGGTGTCATTATCCAACACGCTGAAAGCCGGCATAAAAAATGCCAACGGAATGATGTCCAATTTCACCAAGTCAATGGTGGAGTCCTCGAGGGCAACTGTCACGCATCTTATGGACAGGGCGTGGCTTGAAGTCGCTTCCGGAGCGTTTTCGCCGCAGGAGGCTATTTTCAACGCTGTATCTGAGCTGGCTTCGCAAGGCATAAAATCGGTCACATATCCGTCGGGACACACCGATTGGGCTGACGTAGCTGTCAGACGTGCTGTAATGACGGGGATTTCTCAGACCGCCGGACAAATGCAGCTTGATCTAGCAGCTGAAATGGACTGTGATCTGGTGGAGGTAACCTCGCACATGGGCGCACGTCCGACCCATGCGGTATGGCAAGGCAAGGTTTACAGCATTTCGGGAAAGTCGAAAAAGTATCCGTCTTTGAGAGAAGCCACAGGCTACGGCAGAGGTGACGGCTTGAAAGGCTGGAACTGCCGGCATGACTTCTTCCCGTTCTTTGAGGGAATATCCGAACGAGCAAATCTGCCTGTGGATATTTCCGAAAACAACGAGCAATATGCTCTGGAGCAAAAGCAGAGGTCAATGGAACGCTCCATAAGGGAAACCAAGCGCAGACTTGCGGCATTTGACGGAGCTGTTAAGGAATGTGATGATGATGCTCTGAAACGTAAGCTTCAAAGTAAGTTTGAACGGCATTCGGCGATACTCAAAGAAAAGGAAAAGCGGCTGAATGATTTCTGTAAGGCTAACGGGCTTTTTAAGCAGAATGACAGAGTCAGGGTTGTCGGGTTTAACAAAAGCATTTCTCAGAAAGCAGTACACGGGAATAAAATTTATCAGGCAAAACTACTTGACAAATCTATTATTGATGGTACAATAGATAGTAAGAAGTATTCGGAAATGCTGAAAAATCGAACTGTCGTTGACAATGCTGATTTGAAAAACGGTCTGCCTATTAAGGGTAAGCCAAATTCAATTGTGGATATGACAGTAAACGGTAAAGTTTCACAGCGGCGAGTTCACGGAAGTAATGGAATGGCTCTTGTTGATTTTGATACACATGATCACACACTACCACTTGCTCACCCTACGGGAGCACATAAGCATATATTTGACTATAGTAAAAAGAACCCTCATGGCAAACCTAGAACTCTTACAGAACAAGAGCTTGTCAATAATAACGATATTATTGTGAAAGGAGTTAATTATCATGACGATTGATGAATTTGTTCAACTTATAGATAGAAGCGGTGACATTATGCTTACTTGCGGCAAGTATAAGCTTACGATTATTACATGGGCTGACGAGGGTATAGGTATAGGTTTTCAAAATAAAAATCCTGCTTTGAATAAAATACAATATTTTTCTTCAAGCACAGAATTAGTTAATAAGTTTTTGTTAGACGGCATACCTTTGGCTAAATTGTCAGATAAAATAATTATTGATCAATGTACTTAAGCTCCTGTTAGCAGGGGCTTTTAATTTTGGAAAAGGAGCTGATAATTAATGCTGTCGACCCTCATACTTCTTTACGCCCTCGATACAGGGCAGATCCCCGCCGGCTGCTATGCGGCAGCGTGGATATTTACAATTCTCAAATTTATATGTCTGTTTGTACAAAATTTGAAAAAAGATGATTAAAACCTGATTTTAACGATAGTAAAACGCTCTTCCAAGGGCGTTTTTATTATACTCAAAAATAATTTTAAGGAGGAAAAATCCCTATGGAACTGAAAGATTTAACAGCCCTCGGTATTCCCGAGGAGCAGGCGAACAAGGTGCTGGAAAAGCACACAGCGGAGCTGACCGCCCAACAGCAGAAGAACACAGACCTTGCAGCGGAGCTTGACGCTGCCAAGACCAACATCACCGAGCTGACCGACAAAGTGAAGTCGTTCGATGGCGTAGATGTTGAGGGACTTAAGAAGTCCGCCGCCGACTGGGAGCAGAAGTACAACGCCGACATTGCCGCCCTGAAGCTTGACAAGGCTCTGGAGCTTTCTCTTATCGGAGCAAAAGCCAGAGACGTGGGTATCGTCAAGGGTCAGATCGACACTTCTACAGTCAAGCTCGGTGACGACGGCAAGCTTGTAGGACTTTCCGAACAGCTTGACAAGCTTAAGGCGGACAAAGCGTTCCTGTTTGAACAGGAAAATGCCGATACGGGCGCAAGGGTCGATACGGGACTTGACCACGGCTCGGCAGCGGAAACAGACATACAGACAGCTACTCTCAGAGCGGCTATGGGACTTAAGTAAGGAGGAATTTTCTTATGCCTAATACTATTGCACTTGCTAAAAATTACACAAAGCTTCTAGATGAGGTTTACGTTGGAGCTTCCGTCACAGCTGATCTGACTTCCGATTCAAAACTTATGAGAGCCGGAGCAAACGCCAACGAGATCCTTTATCCTCAGATCTCGGTAGACGGTCTGGGAGATTACGACAGAAACAGCGGATATACTGACGCTTCTGTATCTGTTGTATGGAAAACAGCAGAATTTAATTATGACAGAGGTGCAAAGATCTCTGTTGACACAATGGACAATGAAGAAAGCTTCAACATTGCTTTCGGCATGGCTGGCGGTACGCTTATGCGTGAAAAGGTCGCTCCTGAAGCCGACGCTTTTGTATTTGCTACGCTTGCAGGTACTGAAAATATTTCTGTGGCACCCCCTGCTGCATATGCAGATGCTGCAGAATTTCTCGCCGCACTGATCACTGCTAAGAGCAAAATGGACGAGGACAGCGTCCCCGAAGAGGACAGATATCTGTACGCTACTCCTACGCTGCTTAACGGCGTTATGGCGCTTGATACCACCAAGAGCCGTGAGGTGCTTAATTCATTTGCCAAGGTAACGAAAGTCCCTCAGTCACGCTTCTACACCGCTATTGATATGCTTGACGGTAAGTCAGCCGGCGAGGAAGCTGGTCACTACAAGAAAGCTGAGACGGGTAAAGATATCAACTTTATGATCGTTCATAAGCCCGCTGTGATCAAGTTCGACAAGCATACGGCTTCGGACGTTATCCCGCCTGAGAACAATCCAAACTCTGATTCTTACATTTCCAAGTATCGTAAGTACGGAATTGTCAGTGTTTACAAGAACAAGACTGCGGGTATTTACCTCAGTCACAAGGCATAAGGAGGGTTCATTATGGCGAGAACAGTAGGACTTGTTTTTGATCCGGATATTTCCGGCATCACAGATGAAAACGGCGACATTTGTCTTGATAAAATGACTGTCGCTCAGCTTAAGAAATTTGCCAAGGATAACGGCATTGACATTGGATCGGCTGCCAGAAAGGACGATATCATTCAGGCGATCACCGCAGGTGATGCGGAGGTGTAGACTATGGCGTATGCCGATTACACGTTTTACACTACCGCATATTACGGCAGTAAGATCTCCGAAAATGATTTCCCTTACTTTGCCGAGCGTGCTTCGGATTACATTGACAGTCTGAGCTTTGCTGAAACAGACGAAATTTCTCTTGCCAAAGCCTGCTGTGCCTGTGCTGAGATCATGTATTCCGCACAGCCGGAAAAGCAGATCGCATCCGAAAAGGTGGGAGATTACTCGGTAAGCTATGCGCAGGGCAACGATCAGACCTCCGTTGCCGATGAGCTGTTGAAAACCGCCTCAAAATATCTTAATCTGAGACAGGTGGGGTGGATATGAGATACAACGGAGAATGCACCGTCTGGCACAAGTCAGGCGGTGCATATATTTCGTATCATTATCCCTGCTGGTGGCAGGATACCGAAGCTGAGAACATTTCCAAAACCGGAAGGACAGACGTCGACAGGGCAATGATACATCTGCCCTTGTCGGCAAAGGTCGAAAAGTCAGACTACATTGCAAAGGGAAATATTGATTTCAACATTGCAAGCTCGGTAACGGAGCTGCTTAAGGCTGTAAACCCGCTTAAAGTCAGCACGGTAGAGCGCAAGGACTACGGAAGTCCCATAATGCAGCACACAGAAGTGACGGCAAAATGAGTAAGAACAGTATTAATGTCACGCTCAGAATCGCACCCGGAAACGAACTGCTTGCACGCCGTGGTTTGCAGAAAGGCGGCAGAGTACAGAAATACATAGACAGCGAGGTGCTTCGCTGCTGTGATCCGTATGTGCCCATGCAGTCAGGCAAGCTGAAAGAATCAGGCACTACGTCTACGGTAGTGGGATCCGGCATGGTGCATTACAATACGCCCTATGCCAGAAAAAATTATTATGACAACAAAGGTATGGGTAAACAAGGTCTTAACCGTGGGGGCAAGCGAGGTCGCTTGTGGTTTGAACGCATGAAGACAGATCATTTACCCGGAATACTTAAAGGAGTGAAACGAATTGCAGGAGCGAAATAGCAGGAGTCTTTTAGAGACTATGAAAAACTTTGTTCAGATGTATCCGAACATGGCGGAGCTGGATCTGCATTACGATCAGACCGACTCCGAGCCTGTTAATTACAGCATTCAAACCTCGGGACTTGTCAAGCTAGGCGAGGATATCCTAGGCAATCAGACATGGCAGTACAACGCCCTGCTTCAGAGCAGAGAATATACGGCAGACGATCTGTCACGGCTCAATGCCTCGGCGTTTACCGAGAATTTTATCTGGTGGATAGAAGAGCAGAATGCAAGCCGGAATTATCCCATTCTTGCGGAAAACTTTACACCCACAGGCATAAAAGCGGATAATGGTATGCTGCTTTATCTTGACGAGGACGGCGACAGAGGATTGTATCAGATACAGATACATTTGAATTTTGAAAGAAAACTGATTTAGGAGGTCAAATCAATGCAGTCAATCAATTTTGAATCAGGGAACATAAAGGAATACGCCATCAACGGCGACGAGAGCAACACCATACGGATCGACGTTTCGGATCTGGGATTTGTGGACAGGTTCAGGACCGCAATGAGGGAGACGGAGGGGAT
>JAGAJO010000006.1 GCA_017626015.1 Ruminococcus sp. | reverse complement strand
CAGAAGTAATTTTTTCTATGCTTTCAAGTGTTGCATTCTTTTCACCACGCTCTACCTGACCGATGTATGTCGGGTGGCAACCTGACATTTCAGCGAGTTTTTCCTGACTTAAACCTTTTCCAGTTCTATAATTCCGGACACGCTGCCCGATTATCTTTGCAATTTCACTCATAACTCAGCCCTCCAAATATAGTCTA
Source organism: Ruminococcus sp. (assembly GCA_017626015.1). GTDB lineage: Bacteria > Bacillota > Clostridia > Oscillospirales > Ruminococcaceae > Hominimerdicola. The sequence goes on along the minus strand of JAGAJO010000006.1, from coordinate 148,913 downwards.
TAAATATTCTTTCTTGTTTTCCACAGACTATTGATATTTGTTCTTGCGCATGGTATACTATAAGTATTATAATTAAATATTTTGTGCTTTTAGCGTCTGCACAAAGAAGAGGGATATGAATTTGAGAGAAAAGACGATTTGCTTTACCGGACATAGGAAAATACCACTGGAGAAGAAAGATGAGATCACTCGGCAGTTAAAGGAAACGCTTATTCAGTTAATTAACAGGGGCTATCTGTATTTTGGAGCGGGCGGCGCACTCGGCTTTGATACGATGGCAGAGCAAGCTGTGCTGTCATTGAAAGAAGAATATCCTCAGATAAAGCTCATCCTTGTCCTTCCATGCAAGTCGCAAGCAAACGCTTGGAGCACCGAGGACAAGGAAGTTTATATGGAAATTATTCGTAAAGCAGATAAGGTTGTTTACACATCCCAAGAGTATTTCAGAGGGTGTATGCAAAAGCGGAACAGACATTTGGTAGATTACAGTAGCGTTTGCGTTTGTTACTTAACACAAGACACAGGAGGCTCGGCATATACTGTCAGATATGCAATTTCCAAGGGACTCAGTATTGAAAATGTGGCAGAAAAATAAAAAATCAGATGCCAAACGCACCTGATAGCAAGTTCTTGTTTCGTAAAGTATGCCACTTGACGAAGCCATATTTCGACCTCATCACTTATATATAGTATACATAGTGTTGCCGGATTTGTCAATATGTCGGCTGAAAAAAGTCGAAAAAAATCTGATTGCGTGGGCTGAAACATCGGTTTTACTCCATGTTTTCAATGATTTTGAGGATATGAGCCGTCATTTTTTCGTCAGCACAGAAAAGTATGGAGGAATGACCTATGTCAAAGAAAGGTGAAAACATTTACAAGCGGAAAGACGGAAGATGGGAGGGGCGATATGTTCGCTTCTATGATGAAAATGGTAAGGCAAAATATGGGTATATCTACGGGAAAACCTACAACGATGTGAAACAACGGCTTTTGGAGAAAAAAGCTCTTTCAGCGAAACAAACAGTGTCTCTTGCCAAGTGCGGTGCATTGTACAACGACATTTTAAATGCCTGGCTTCAATCTTCAAGGATCAACACCAAGGAGTCCACATATGCTCGGTATTCTCATTTGATAGATACACACATCCGTCCGCAACTGGGAAAGTACCAGCTCTCCAAAATCAGCACGCAACTCATAGAGGGGTTCATTGAACGCAAGCTGGCCTGCGGACGAGTTGACAAAAGCGGTGGACTGGCTAACAAGACTGTCACGGATATTTTGACAGTAGTCAAAAGCACTATGGAGTATGCGAGGTACAACAACTATAAGGTATCTTGTAATCTCAGCAAGCTAACCGTCAAGAAGAAAGACAAGGAGATGCGTGTTCTCTGCCAAACCGAGCAAGAGGCATTAATTCAGGTTCTGATCCATGACATGGATCTATATAAATTTGGCGTTCTGCTTTCCCTCTATACAGGAATACGGATCGGTGAGCTTTGTGCGTTGCAATGGGAAGATGTGAACCTAACCAATTCAACCCTGAAGGTTCGGAAAACAATGCAGCGAATAAAGGAAACTAATATTGGAGCAGCATCGAAGACCAAAATCGTTATCACAGAGCCGAAAAGCGATTGCTCCATACGGGACATTCCGTTGCCGTCCTTTATGACAGAAATGGCTCGGCAATTTGTAGAAGCGCCAAAAGCATTTGTTCTCACCGGTGATCGCAACAAGTCTGTCGAGCCCCGTACAATGCAAAACCGGTTCAAAACCTATGTAAAAGAAAGCGGAATAAACGACGCAAATTATCATGCTCTTCGTCACACCTTTGCGACAAGGTGCGTTGAGGTCGGTTTTGAAATCAAAAGTCTCAGCGAAGTTCTTGGCCACTCCAATGTAAATATTACTCTCAATCGATATGTTCACTCATCGTTTGAGCTGAAATGTGCCAACATGAATAAGCTGTCATTTATATAATAAGCCGTCAAAATTTCCGTCTGCAAGCAGCCCAAAGTCCTTGCTTTTCAAGGACTTTGGGCTGCTTTATCGTCAAGTGGCATACTTTACGAAAATTACAAGTGGGTGAAAATGTGATAAGAGAAAAGTGGACAATTTCAGAAAATTATAAGGCAACAAGCATTGCTGTTTTACAGGAGAATCTGTCTGCTTTGCGAGCAAAGGCAGATATATCCCAAGAGGAGCTTTCAAACATTATTGGTGTATCCCGCCAAACCTATAGTGCGATTGAAGTAGGAAAAAGAACTATGTCGTGGAGTGCATATCTATCACTGGTATTCTTCTTTCACGAGATTAAATCAACAAGAGATATGATTGACGGTCTTCATGTATTTCCGTCTGATCTGTTTATTAGATTTAACGGGTAACTCTCGAATTTCTTTTAGGAGGCATAAAAATGGGGCGTGCGATAGGCATTGATTTAGGAACTACATATTCGGCTGCGGCTATTTTGCAGGCCGATGGAAAACCGGCGATTCTCCCTAACAGCGAAGGACAAAATATTACTCCATCGGTAGTATTATTCCCCGATGTTGCAAATGGATACGACGAACCGCTTGTTGGAGATATGGCAAAACACTCTGCGGCAACATCGCCGTTAGATGTTGTCCAGTTTGTAAAAAGGCAGATGGGTGATCCCAACTGGAGATTTGAGTCTACAAACGGAAGTAGTTTTACCGCAGAGGAAGTATCTGCAATTATTCTGAAAAAACTCAAAAATGATGCAGAATTAGTTTTGGGCGAGCCAGTTACCGATGCCGTTATTACAGTTCCTGCATATTTCGATGACACAAGACGAGTTGCTACAAAGCAGGCCGGGCGAATTGCAGGATTGAATGTTCTGCGTGTTCTGAATGAGCCGACAGCTGCAGCTCTTTCTTATGGTTTGAACTATGAGAATAATGGCACAGTGCTTGTATATGACTTGGGTGGTGGCACATTTGATGTAACCATCATGGAGATTAAAGACGGAAATTTTGATGTTATTGCTACCGACGGGAATCGAAATCTTGGTGGCTTCGATTTCGACAATAGAATTGCAAATTATGTAATGGAGCAGTTGGAGAGTCAGGGCGCAGGCAGCGACTTGTCCATAGATGATGCTCTTGTGGCAGAAATTCGAGAAAAATCTGAGCTTGCTAAAAAAAGCTTGAGCACAGTCACTCAAGCCAACATTATCCTTTCCGTTAAAGGTAAGCAGTATAGAGTTAAGATCACAAGAGAATACTTTGAGGAAATCACGAAAGATCTTCTTAATACAACACAAGAACTGGTTGAAGATGTGATGGATGCTGCAAGTAAAAAGTGGTCTGATATTGACCATCTGTTACTGATAGGCGGTTCTACGAGAATGCCTATGGTTAGAAATATGGTTAAAAACATTTCTGGAAAACAGCCGGAATTGAATGTCAACCCAGATGAAGCAGTTGCACTCGGTGCAGCTGTACAAGCTTATGTTTGTGAACAGGAAAGTTCTACAAGTGGTGAAACTTCACTTGTGCCTACTACTGTCAATGACATGGTGTTGAATATTTCTGATGTTACTTCACAAGCTCTTGGTGTCATCCTGCTTAACGAAAACGATCAGGAAGAAAACTTCGTAGTTATCCCCAAGAATTCCAAAATACCGACAAAGGGACAACGCCATGCGGTAACTGTCGTTGACAACCAAAGCAGCATTTATGTCCAAGTAACCCAGGGCGATGATAGTGATGTTCGTTACGCAGTAGTTATTGGCGACAAAGAGATTCCAGTGCCCCAATATCGCAAAGGTGCCCCATTTACGGTTTCCTATGCTTATGATATTGACCAAACGGTTTATGTCGAGCTGTTTGATGATACGGCTCAAAAGACGGTGGGTACATTTGAGATTGATCGATCCTTGAATATGAGCGAGGAGTCGGTTATCAATGCTATGAAACGCATGAATGATATGCCTATTGGTTAATGTTGTAGAGAGAGGACTTGAAATATGGAGGACAATATGAATACTTCAAGTGTCCATTCAATAGACGAGGTATTTACAGAAGTTTCTTTGCTGAGAGACTTGTTTGCTCGAAGATTGATGGATGACAAGATTAAAAATGCTGCCATTGAAAAGCTTTCAGAATCCAATACTGCGCTAATTAAAGCAGCGGAAGAAAAGCAGGTGATAGACTTCGTAAAAGAACTGATTCTAATTTGCGACAGAATTGCAAACCAGCCTACAAATGATGCTTTTTCCTATTCCATTATGGAGGAAATTCTGGAAGTAATGGCTCGTCGTGGAGTAGAGCCGATTCAGCAGTTGGATACATTCGATCCGAGAATACATAATTCGGTATCTGTTGTAGAAGCAACAGAAGAACTTCCGGCAAACAGTATTGCGACTGTTGTAAGACACGGTTATATCCGGGACGGAAAGGTGATCAGAGCAGCGGATGTAGTCGTTGCTGTTGAGAAATAATTGTTTGCATGACGAAAGTAGGTGAACTTAGTGAATCGGCAAGAAGTTGAAAAACAGTATACTGACTTTCATCAAGCGTATGGTCGCACTTTGTTTGCCATAGACCGTGAAAAAAAGCTACTTTTGAAAAAGAAAAAGGATGGCTTGGCAATCCTTGATCAATCTACGAGTGCTCAAATGGCGTCGGCGCAACAGCGAGTTCGTCAGAAATGTATTAGTCTTGTCCAATGTCTAAAGGGTCAACTTTCGGCTGATTACGCTCCTCAACACGAGATTTTGAGAGTTGCGGAATATCTGCACATGGGAAGTTTGCGGTTTCAGCAGATCAATCCCGATGCAAGTGTTCCTTACCTTATCCCATTCTTAGGACATAGCAATATTGTTTTGACAGGGCAAGGCGAAGATGTATATACGGCGCTTAGAAGCATTATATTTAGTGCATTAGAACAAACTGCGGCAGGACAAATCAAAGTAACTGTATATAACCCAGAGCTAAAGGACACATTTTCGTGTTTTTCTGAGCTTGAACAGTATTCTATGATTTCATCCCCCGATGTTTTTTGCAAAGAACTGAATGAATTGTCAAAAGAAGTCGTCGCAACCGACGGGTTATTGAAAGGTAAATATACTTCTTTAATTGAATTGCGAAAGAAATCTCAGCAAGCTGTAGGTCAACTTCGGCTATATGTGATTGCCGGGAATGATTGGCTTGATAACGAAGCTCTCAAAAAACAATTATTAAGAGCTTCTGAAAGTTCAATCAGATCGGGATGTGCTTTTGTTTTTTGTATAGATGAAAAGCATTTGCAAGCGGTTCAGAGCTTAATCAAAAAGGCAACTTACTTGAAGAAAAGTGGAACCGGAAACAAATGGATACCATCTGACTTGCCGAATCTGGAAGTGAATCTGACAGAAGTTTCTGCAGAACAAGCAGATAGCTTTTTAGGCGCATATATTACCCAAGCCGAAAATGCTGCTGTGGTGATACCTTTCGATACCATCGAAGATATAAATAATTTTTGGATGGAGTCATCGGCAGAAGGAGTAACATTTAGTCTTGGTAAAGTTGGCTTAGAAACCATAACTTTAAGGTTGGGTGATAAAACAACCCAGCTACACAATGTGTTGATAACAGGTGCCCCCGGTAAAGGTAAATCGAATCTGCTTGAAGTAATGATACACAGTATGTGCTGTCGATATAGCCCCGATGAGTTGGAGTTATACCTTTTAGATTTCAAAGATGGTCTTACTTTCAAGCCATACTCATATTCTCCTCAGTTTTCTTGGCTACCTCACGCAAAAGTTCTCGGACTTGAAAGTGCAAGAGATTTTGGTGTCGCAGTTCTCGAATATATCGAGGCCGAAAGACAAAATCGTGCTTTGCGAATGAACGAGGTAGAGGCAAGTTCTGTTGCAGCTTTTAGAGCTAAACGTCCAGATATTCCAATGCCAAGAATTATCTTGTTGATTGACGAGTATCAAAAGATTGTTGAAATTGCGGATGATATCGGCAAGCGTGCTGCGGAGCTGATTGAAAACATCGTGCGACAAGGCAGAGCTTGCGGAATCCACATGGTTCTTGCATCACAGACCGTAGCTCATGGAGCTGCACTTATGGGCCGTGAAGATCAGATCTACCCTGCGTTCCCCGTCAGAATTGCTTTGCAGAACACTTTGCAGGAATCGTATGCGACCTTTGTTCAAGGTAATGATGCTGCAGCAAAACTTCGTGTTCGTGGCGAAGCTGTTATGAATGTGAACTACGGTGCGATAGATTCAAATCAAAAGCTCTCAGTAGCATTTGCTGAACCCAATGCTATGCTGAATCTAAGAAAAAGTTGGTGTAAAGATGAGGTGTATTCAAAACGAATCCCTATGGTGTTTAGCAAGAACGATGAGTTCAATTTGCTAAGTGCTGTGCCTGCTATTAAAAAGTGGAGAAAAAATGTTGTGTCGTTACATTCGGCACCTGTTCTTCCTTGCGGACAGCTTATCTCTGTCAGCAAAAAAATTGTGTCAGTAAGAATGTCCAATGATGCCGGTCGAAATGTCGCTATTCTTGGTTCCGGAGACGGTGAGAAAAAGTCGGCAGATACATTACCTCCGAACTACGCTGTTGGTTTAGTCCAGGGTATGGCAATCTCATTGGCACTTCAACATCCCTCTGGAAACGCTCGTTTTTACTTAATAAATGGGCTTGACCAAAGTGTTGCAAATCAAAACGGGATACCGCAATGGCTCAGACTTATGGAACGTTTCGGCTTCCCAGTAGAAATGGTTTCGCAAAAAAAAGCACCTGCTTTCTTTGTGAATCTTTCAAACGAAATTAAAGCGACACAGGATGATGAAGATAATCATTACATTTTAGCCCTTGCTATGGATAGATGTTCGGGAATGACAGAGCCAATTGGTAGCGACATATTCAATCCGATAAGTGGTGCAAGTGCTTTTCAAGAATTGCTGAAATCGGGACCGCCCAAGGGAGTTCACACTATAGCTTGGTGGTCGAATGTAGCCATGTATCGAGATCACATCGGCTTTAACGGCGATGGGTATATTGATACTAAAATCCTTTTGAGGCTTGATGATGCAACCTCTAAAAATGTTTTGGGTCCGTTTGTTCAATGGGGTGGCGCTTCTCATAGAGCGCTGATACACGATGCAACGGACTTGCAATCAGACCTCACTTTAATTCCAATGTCGCCTTGTACAGTTAGGGATATAGGACGAATGGAGGCGGTGGTTTGGGAATGAGTCAATTTAATTACGAGACCTACGCCGAAGCGATTAAAGGATTGGCTTTGTTACCTGCAGAATTACAGCAGAGTCAACAAAAAGCAGAAGCATTATTCTTGAACCAAAAAAAGCAAATTGAAGCTGCAACGAAATCGCAACTTGATGAATTAGAGAAGACTGAGAAGATTGCTTTTCAACAATTCAATGATGTTGCGTGTGAGTATAAGGTCCTGTTTTCGATGCCGGTATCCCGACCGAGACTTGTACCAACTCCGCTTTCGTTGAAAGATGCTGTAGCGGCTCAAAACGTTCTTGCGCTCCGGCTGAAATCACATTTCGATAAAGCAAAGCAAGCTGCCGTTGAGAAAAAAAGAATGCAGATTGAAGCTGAAAAGGCAGAGCAGGCTCGTCAAGCTGCATTAAAGGCTCAAGAAGAAGAAAATAGTCGGAAACAGGCAGAAGAAGCTGAACGTCAGCGAGAAGAAGAATACCGTCGCCAACTCGAAAGAGAAAACAGAAGTACATTCAAGAAGTTCATCGACTTCTTAACAGGACAATAATAAAAATTTGGAGGTAATGAATTATGTCAAAACTTAGTGAACTGAAAGCGCAGATCAATCAGATCGCCACGAACATTGGGCAGACTGCAGTTTCGATGAATGCTTTTTCTCAGAATTTGCAGCAACAGATTGGAGCTGTAAATAACGCTATTGGAGGGACTTCTTCTAACGAGGATCAGCAGATGATTCAAGCCCTTCAGCTTGCTCAGAAATCCGTCCAGGATGCCGCAATCCAATTGCAGACTGCTTCTACTAAGGCAAAGGCATGGGCAGATAAAGCCTAAATAGCATGAGTGAGTTAGGTCATATTATTGAGAATGTGCAAGCTATCACTAATAACCTAAGTCAAACACAGCAGTCTGCTTTGGCATGGAATAGACAACTTGCACAGAACATTTCTTACATTATTGACCAAGTTGGAAGCACCTCGCAAACGGATATAAAAGATTGCCTTGTTGCATTAAGAAGTGCAATCAACTCCGTTTCAAAAATGCAAGAAGCATTAGGATTATCAATCTCCGTAGCAAATGCGTGGATCGAAAAAAATTCTGGCACAGGGACAACTTCTCCGATTTCGAATAATGTAATGACTTTTGGTTCCGGTTATTACCAAGACGAGGAAGAAAACACACACAGTCATAGGAGGTGAGATTTTGGCTACTCTTCAGGACATAGGAACTAACATACAGGCAATTCATAAAAGTCTTGAACAAGGTCAATCTTATCTTTTGGCGTGTGTTGCGTCATGCAAACAGTATGCTGACCAAATTCGTTCGGGAATAGATGGAACTACATCTGCAGAATACAGTCAGATTCAAGAGTTGATTCAAACGTCGTTAGACTGTATCAACAAAACTGTTATAACCATCAGTAATGCCGATGGAATATTAGATCGCTGGTCGCAAGAGCGCATGGGAGTGTCGTTTGGAGGGATAATCGAAGCAACTCCTCCCGATCTGACAACGGTACCCGAATTAGATAACGTATCGTACGGTGCCATGCAGCCTAAGTTGCTAACACCGGACGAGGTTAACGAAAGGTGGAAGTCGGTTGTCAGTTCTACCGACCAAGTTCTTGAAAACTATCGAGATGCCTTGACTGCAAGAGGTATCCAAGACAACAAGCTTTTAGAAAAGTTCCTCCAAGTTCAGCGAGCGAAGATGCTAAAGTACGAAGCTGCTGTTCTTGACGAAGCGAGTGGTTATGGTGCTGTAAAGGACGAAGATCTTTATACATATCGCATTGCTGGTGCAAGTGGCGAATACGGATTTGATAGTCTCGCAAACGAATATGGAGCGTTTTGCTTGGATGACACATCAAAATGGATTAAGGATATAAACCCGAACTTCTATGATCCATTTATCTTACCAAGCCGAAACCCTTATCATGTTAATTGTGGCTCATGTGCTTTTGCGGTAGATACTCGTCTTTCGGGAGGCGATGATTTGGTCGCAACACAGAAGAATATCGGTACTGACCATGCAATGGAAATGGCTACCGGGAAAAAATGTGTGTATATGCCGCCCGAAAGTATCGAAGATTATTTACGGAACCAAGGTGCAGGCTCACACCTAATTGTTGGCATCAATCGTGGACCGACACCAAATGGTTGCCCACAATCCGGTCATTGGTTTAACGCTTTCTTTGATGGCGTTAATTTTCACACAATCGACGGACAAAGCGGAGAAATATTAGAATGGCCATACGATTACGGTGATATTACCGAATGGTGTGCATTGGTATAGGAGGAAGTTATGACAAAAGTTGAAAAAATTGAATTAGCTGCTAAGCTTCTGAATGTGCCAGTTGAAACTTTGACGGGCTGTTGTGGCGAAATAACCGAAGCGAACGCCATGTACTTTAGTGTACCGGAAAAAGGTGGCGGATCACTAATCATCGGTGACGATGGTGGTATCTTGTATGCAGATTCATCTGTTGGTTACAAGCGACATTTAGAGGCTTATCTCAAAGGGGTTCGTACCGCATTGGATTAAGTACCGCATTAAAACACAAATCAATTACAGGGAAGGTTTTCGTTTATGACTGATTACTACAAGTTACTAAATATTGAACCATCGGCATCAGCCGACGAAATACAAGCGGCGATAAAAAAAGTTCGTCGAGTTTGGAATACACGATCAATAAACCCCAATGCTGACATTAGAGCTGAGGCAGAACAGTGTATTCGTGACATTGCCCAAGCTGAAAAGATTTTGTTAGATGCAGGAGAGCGAGCAAAATATGATGTTGCTCTTACACAGAGTAACAATTCCACGTCTCCTCCAACGACACCTTCTTCCCAGCAGCAGTATAGCGATGGTTCGTGGCTTGACCAGGCAAGTTATTTCCGTAACAGAGGTGACTATATTAGCTTGGCTCAACTGGCACAGAATGTTGTAAATGCACAGCCTCAAAACGCACTCGCATGGTATATCCTTGGTGACGCAAACTACTATCAAGGAAATGCAGTCGAAGCGGAAAGATGTTGTTTGCAATCTATTCACCTTGAACCGAGCGATATGCCTTACGAAACTTTGGGTTTCATTTACATGGATCACGACAAATACGCCGATGCTTACCATTGCTTTTCTAAGGCGGTTGAACTCGATCCCGATACTGTCGGATATAGGTTTTTGTGTGCAGAGGCATTGCGCTTGATGGGGAAAACAGAGGAAGCTCTTTCTATGGCTGAAACTGCGTATAAGCAAAACCCCAACAATATTAGCTCTACTGCAAAGTCCATTTACTTCTGCTGCTTGCGTGACAGAATTTATCAAGCAACATCGTATAACCGCAATTCCGGCAGACATCTTATCACCAACGAACGTCAGCTCCAATTCGTTAAGCAATATTTACCTAAGCTATCTACCATGGTTGATAAGGATAGACGTGAGCAGGTAAAGGTCGAAGAAGAATTACGGCAAATGGTTATTGCCGCTGAGAAAACTTCTGGCTTTTTCGCAAAGCCCGGTTATGTAAAGAATTACGAAACATCAAGTGATGAGGTTCGTAGATCGGGATTGCAGTAACATTATTTTTTGATACATACGCCTTGCACTAAAAATACATCGTGAAAGAGAGGTAATTACTTATGGCCTATTCTCAGAATGATCTTAACGAAGAATATCGTTTTATTAACCGTATTCGTTTCCCCGATGGTAACAATGTAAACTTGGCAGTCCTCCAGGAGCGTTTGCAGGATGAGTGCGATTCTAACGGCATCCCTGTCGCTTTCCGCAACGACACTCTGAAAACCGGGGGGCTGTTCAGTAAGCAGGTAGAGGATGTTCTTGTTCTCTATAACACTGCTCATCCTACTGATTACCTTCAATTCCTTATTCGCATTACCCACCAGGGCAAGTATGCCTTTATGGATGTGTTTAAGGTTGGTTACAGTAAGAACTTCCGCAACTATAACAAAGCTGCCGGCGGTTCTACTGCCCAAAAAATATTCAACAGTCTTACTGGTCAGAATCAGAAGCTGCAGGAAGAAGAAAACTTCTATACGATTCTTACCGACTGTATGGAGAATATTCTCTCCTAATAAATTTAGCACAAGGCGTTGTATACTGGCCTGGTGAATGCAACGCATTCATCAGGTCTTTTTTATAAGCGTACTGACGTATCGGTTCTCGATTTTCGTCAGAATAAAGGAATGTTGATATGGAGCTTTTAGCACTTGCGGCAATTATTGTTGTGATGATAGCGATAGTTGCCGGTACAATTACTGTTCTGAAAAATGTGTCTGACTTCTACAGAGAAAGATTTCGTTTTAGTATTTGGTCGGGTGTTTTCCTGTTTGTTCTGGCATTATTCATTGTTATACTTTCGGAATCGATAAGTGCTCGAGGTTCATCCGCATATATTGTCAGGATAATTTCAACAATTTTTGTTGCCATTACGATTTTCAATGACATCAGACTCGCAGGATTCGGATGGGGAACTTTAGCTGTTTGCATACAAATTCTGCTGTCATTTTGTTTGCTGTTTATAATTATATTTGCACTCATCGCTTACATCGCAAGAAGAGTTTTTAATGCTCGAGGATCTCGCTTTTCGCCTGTTTTTGGAATTGGAGTTGGAATGAGAGGTGAGTTGCATCTACTGATGCATTTTCTTCATCTTTAACTTGACGTGGAGTCAAGAATTTGAAAATTGAGCACAAATATCCTTTCTGCTCGTTCTCAAGTTCCTCCGTGTTTTTAACGTTTAATGCGCTTTTGAATGTCCTCGATGGATGGAAGCTGTTTGCTCAGATATTCAGGTAGGTTGCTTGTGACTTTGTATTCACTGACCCCGATAGGCTTTGACATATCCTTCAGAGCGTATTCCGCAACTAAAGCGTTCTTGCTTTTGCAGAGCAGCAGACCGATAGATGGATTGTCCGCATCCTTTTTCAGAATTCCATCAACTGCCGATAGATAGAAGTTGAGCTGACCGGCATATTCCGGCTTAAATTCGCCGGTTTTTAGCTCTATGACGACATAGCAGCGCAGGTTCAGATTGTAGAACAGCAGATCAATGTAGAAGTCATCGCCGCCCACATTCAAATGATACTGATTACCGAGAAATGCAAAACCAGTTCCAAGTTCTAACAGGAGCTTTGTGACATCCTGAACAAGAGCCTGCTCGATTTCCCTTTCAACCATATCCTCACGGAAAGAAATAAAATCGAAAATATATGGGTCTTTCATCGTTTGTACTGCAAGCTCACTTTGTGGAGAAGCAATCCGATATTCAAAGTTGGAAATCTTTTCAGCGATTACTTGACGCTCGTAAAGCCCACTTTCGATTTGGTGAATTAAAACGCTGTGTGACCATCCATTTTCGGCGGTTTTTCTGATATACCAATCCCTTTGCGCTCCGTCCTTTACCTTGTCTAAAATTGCAACATTATGCGACCACGGAATTTGTGCAGACACTGTCTGCACAAATTCTTCATTGGGGTAAGTAGAAGCAAATTTTGCCATATATTTCAGGTTGCGGACAGAGTAACCCTTTGCATTTGGAAAAGAACTGCGAATATCCGTTGCAAGATTTTCGATGAATTTATTACCCCAAGATTTGTGTGAATTGATGATCTTGCCGATGTTATAGTAGAGCATAATCAGCTCCTTGTTTACGCTCAATGTTGCCTTATACTGCGCTTGCTGTATTTCATTCTTGACTGTTTGCACAAGGTCAAGATACTCATTGCTGTTCATTAACATATTGTGAGCCTCCTATTTAACGATTATATTTCAAAAAATCATTCCTGTGTTCCTGCGGCCTGAGCTGGTATCCCATCGTTCGCAAGGTATCGACCTTGAGTGCGACTAAGTTTATATCTGAGTGCATCGCTCTTGCAATCTGCTGAATATCATATCCTTGCGTAATAAGCTCCAGTACCTCATCGTCGGAGAGGGAACCCTGTGAAGCAAAGATGTTCGCTTCAAATTCCATTCTGCTCTCCTGCATATCGAAAATATTGAATTCCTTAAAGCCTCCGGTAGCCACCGCTTCGTTGCGGTGAAATTGATCGTGGCCGATTTCATGCCAAAGGACAATGCTTTCCATTACGGGATGCAAGTTTAGATTCAAAAAGACATAGCGGTTACGCATGATTACCTTGTACGCACCACGCTGCCTTTTGAAATCTACATATCTAACATTTATCCCAAGTTCCTTCGCAATACGGTGAGGATCACGAGTACCGCAGGACTTGACGATACGATCAGCTTTTTTCACGATTTCTGCGGTTTGGTTATACATCTTTGTTCACCCCCTTACTGGATACCAAGACAGGCTTATTCCTTACGGTATTTCTTAGGGGTGTATTTCCGGTTCTTTTCTTTGGCATCCCAGTATGCTTCCTGAACGGCTCGTGCCATAGCGTCCATATCTTCCTCCGCAAGTTCGCCACCGGCAAATAAGCCCGTCAACTCCTCAATAAGTTCTTGAGCTTGTCTTGCGCCACGAGAACCGTATTTCGCACTTGCATCAGATAAGAAGTCATCATTTTCATTGTGCAGATGATCGGGGTCCACGCCAAGGATCTGAGCAAGAATGGAATAGACCTCCCTGTTTTGAGGATAGGTCTTGCCACTTTCATAGTTGGAAATCGTGTTGACATTGATTCCGGCTTGTTTCGCAAGCTCGCTTTGCGTCATTCCTTTTTCCAGTCTGTATTTACGAAGTTTCTCGCCAAATTTCATTATTTCAAGCTCCTTTCAACGGCATACACACAAACCGTTTGTGAATTTTTTGAAAATCCTATTGACAACCACAAACCGATTGCGTATAATAATGACATGCTAACAAACCGATTGTGAGTATATTATAAAGCAGCTTGTGGGCATTGTCAAGATGTGGGGGAAATTTTCAAGAAAAATTCTTGAATCGCCGCCAGTCATATCCGTACATAAGAGCGTACACCTCGACCCACAAATTGCAGGAGGCGAAATCATGGGAAGAAGAAAAGTTTATATCACAGTCAATACGGATTTCAGTCCTGAAGGAGAGTGCCACCCGAACAGCATTACCTTTGAGGACGGTCAGCTTTATGAAATTGACTGGGTGCTGCATTCTTGCCGGGCGGCATCTACGAAAGTTGGCGGGACAGGCATCCGCTATACAATTTTGATCTTCGGAAGGGAAACCTTTTTGTTCAATGAACGGAACGGTCGCCGGTTCGTTGAAGCGAAGTGTTAGGAGGCATACATTGAAACATTTATCACGATTAGATATTGAGGGAATTTCCCTCAGAATTATAGAAGCATATAAAAAGCTGCCGGAGATATCGGGACAGAAATTCTATAGGATTGATCCCGTCCTCCTCTGCGAGAGCCTTCTGCATCTGAATATTGACTATATGCACTTGTCACTGGATGGCTCTATCCTCGGCATGACCTCGTTTGAAGAACTTGGGGTAGAGATTTTCGAGGATGACGATGCAGATGCGTTTTATATTCTTGACGGCAAAACCGTCTTGGTTGAATCGGAGCTGAAAAAAGACATCACAATGAGGGGACGCTGCAATTTTACAATCGCTCATGAAGCGAGTCATCAGATTTTCAAGATGCTTTTTCCGCAGGACTACGGTGCCAACAGAAATGTTCCGGCAGTTCATTTCTACCGGACGCACTCTGAAAAGAAGAAGCCCATTAGCGATTGGGAGGAGTGGTAAGCGAATACGCTGGCGGCGGCAATACTTATTCCGCAAGAGCTTATTGGACAGGCACTCTATCTTTTCGGACTGCCGGAGAAAATTGAGATATTGAACAGGCATATTGCGCCAGCAATATACGACAAGTTCGTAGCGATGGCGGACTTTATGGGCTGCTCAAAAACGGCATTGGCGATCCGCTTGAAGCAACTTGGGATATTGAAGAAGGATTATCTTGATCACCCTTGTGGATGGATTGATGTGGAGGTGTATTAAATGGAGAACACAGCGACAAAACCGATGAAGGTCATTGTGAGGTGCAATGAATGCGGGTGGCGGATTTTGGATAAGGTTACGCCAACGACGGGAATCATTGAAGTAAAGTGCCAGCGGTGTGGGACGGTATCAAAGGTTGATCTTTCCCTCAGAAGAATGGCGAAATACCGAAGGGAGCTTTGCGCACTACATCAAAGGAAAGGAAAAGTAACAATCGAATAACCGCACACTCTTTGTACCGAGCAACGAGTCCGTGGGCTGATCTATAAGCTCCAACGAGTCATCAAATAGCCGGACGCTGAGAATTTAGGGATCATTGTATCCCTTTGTTCTTGGTGTCCGGCTTTCTGTTGTTATAGGCGGCATATATGATGACGGGCAAATGGCTCTGCTACATAGCTGAGTACCCGTAACCTCCGAATTTTTGATTTTCTAAAAATTTCAAAAATTCAAAGGAGATTACGGGAATGGCAAAAAAATATATCCTTGCCTTGGAAGATCAGTTCGCCAAGGAATGCAAGGTCATTGATTTGAGATATGAATATCCGGGATATACCGGAACCGAAAAATACGGTATCATCACAGCGCATTCGCAAGATGAACTTATTGAGATATATGGAAATTTGATAAGCAAATATACACCTTTCCTGCTGCTTGATGAGGCATTTGGTCTTGTAAGAGCAGATTTCAAGCGCAATAACGATAAATTTCTCAAGCGCAGCTTATCAGATCATCAATATTCAATAGATGATGAATTTGAAGAACATCACAGCCAGTTTTCCATTCCTGACTTCTCTGATGCCATCATCGCAAAGTGGTCAGGAGATAGTCCGGTAACGGTAGCATTACGAAGCCTCACCGACTTACAGCGTGAATATGTATATAGGCACATTATTGACGGCGTGAGCCTTTTACAAATAGCAAAAGAATCCAACAAAAATGCCAAAACAGTGAGCGAGTCTTATCACGCAGCAATCAGGAAAATGAAAAGAATTTTGGAAAGCACCCCCCAATTTCACCTTGCTTATTCAGAACAAGTGAAAGGACTTGTTTCCGATCCGGACGGGAATGCCTTTCAAACTACAAATTGAAAGGTTGAAATTACATTATGGAAAGCAAAAACAATCATAAGGTTAAGCGTGGAGAGATTTACTATTATGATTTTGGCAACAATGAGGGGTCAATTCAAAACGGTGATCGTCCTGTTATGGTCGTGCAATGCGATGAAGGCAATGATGCCAGTCCGACAACTGTTGTTGCTGCAATTACCACGGCAGTAAAAAAACGCTACCTGCCGTCCCATATTATCTTAGGCGAGGATTTTGGATTGAAGAAACCGTCTATGGTTATGCTTGAGCAGCTTAAAACTGTTAATCAAACGGATTTGAAAGACTATATTGGGTTCGTTGATAGTCCATATCTTATGCGGTTAATAAACAACGGTTTGAAGAAAGCTCTCGGAATGTGGGTTTATAAACCAAAGCGTACAGCAGATATTCGTTGCCTATGCAGTAAGTGCCTGAATGATTATAAGTCCCGTTCTGATTATATCGTCCGACGCCTTGATCCATTTGCAAGAATCAAGGAGCGATGCGACAAGTGCCTCAACTACGGATATGAATATATCATTCAGGAACGGAAGCCAGCTCGCCTTGAAGGAGACGATGATAATGTTTGAAGATAAGATACAGGAACTAAATAAGAACATCGAAGCACAGCCTACTCCGTTTGAGAAAAGGACTTACACCGTAAGCGAAATTCAGGATATTCTTGGAGTCGGGCGAACAGCCGCCTACAACATTGTAAAAGCAGGATATTTCAAAGTTGTCCGTATTGGCGGAAGTATCCGAGTTCCAAAAAGGAGCTTTGATGCGTGGCTTGATTCCTTAGACAAACAATCGGAAGAAAGTCAAGTATGCGATTGAGAGAATCGCAAAATTAACAAACCCGCCTTTTTACAGTACCATATAGCCAAGCAAGCGAGCTTGGCTATATGGTAGTAAAATCATTATGGAGGCGACGAAATGTTTGAAGAAAAGATAGCTGCACTAAACAGCGCAGAGAATATTCCCTCTGCGGGAAAAAGAACATACACGGTAAACGAAATACAGGATATTCTCGGCGTTGGCAAAAATGCTGCTTATGCTGCTGTAAAATCCGGCGAGTTTCAGGTTGTTAAAATTGGCGGTAGTATCCGAATTTCCAAAAAGAGTTTTGACGCATGGCTTGATGGCTTGCAGGGAAGTGACTAAATTGGGAAAGACAAGTATGTATGTTCGTGAGATGGGGCAATCTCTCGGATTAAAGAAGGTGGAGTCATACTGGCTCGTAAAGAAAAAACTGTTTGAAGTCCGTGTTGTCGCAGGAAAAATGCGGGTGATGATTGCCAGCTTTGAGGATTGGTACGCCGGACAGTTCCATTATAAGAAAGTGAATGGCGAATTACCCGGCGCTAAGTGGACATCCTCTACCCTATCAGTAGCGGATGTCGGCAAAATCCTCGGCATTGCAGAGGCAACCGTCTATGATGTTTTCAAGAAAGGATACTTCAAAACTCTCAAAGTTGACCATCGAACCCGTGTGGATCGAGCAAGTTTTGAAGAATGGTTTTCCAATCAGTCACGGTATCCGCTTCGTCGTGACGGCGATAGCACATCAGATAACGCAAAGGAGGTAAGCTAATTGGCATCAATCGTAAAGCGAAAGAATAAGTATGCTGTTGTCTACAACTATATTGACGAGAACGGCAATAAGCGACAAAAATGGGAGTCGTTTAATACAAATGCGGAAGCTAAAAAACGAAAAACGCAGGTTGAGTATGAACAGGACAACGGAACGCTCATTATTCCACAGGCTAAAACAATTAAGGAGCTTTTAGCGGAGTATGTCTCCATTTACGGTGTGAACACTTGGGCAATGTCTACCTATGAAGCTCGGCGCAGCCTGATAGCCAACTACATCAATCCGATTATCGGAGATATGAAGATTTCTGATGTTAATACAAGGGTTTTGGATAAGTATTATCAGAGTCTGCTTAAAGTCAAATCGAAAGTAATAAAGAACAGAAAGCCAACCACGGAGTATCTAACCTGTCACACGGTTCGTGAGGTTCATAAGCTGCTTCGCAACGCTATTAATCAGGCGGTTAAATGGGAAATGGTTGCTAAAAATCCATGCTTGAACGCAACGCTTCCAAAAGAAGAACACAAGCCTCGTGAAATATGGGATGCTGAAACGCTGTTTAAGGCGATAGATCTCTGTGAGGACGATATTTTGAAGTTGGCTTTGAACCTTGCATTCGCCTGCTCGCTCAGAATGGGAGAAATGCTTGGGCTGACTTGGGATTGCATAGACATCAGAGAAGAAAGTATAGAAAGCGGAAATGCCTTCTTATTCGTAAACAAGGAATTACAGAGAGTTAATAGAGATGCTCTTGAGAAGCTCGACGAAAAAGGTGTAATGTATAAGTTCCCTGCTGTATTTGCAAGGAACAGCACTGCTCTTGTATTAAAAGAGCCTAAAACAAAGACAAGTATCCGCAAGGTATTTATACCTAAGACGGTGGCGGAAATGCTGAAAAAACGCTTTGCAGAGCTTGAAGAATACAAGGAAATCTTTGGAGATGAGTACATCGACTATAACCTTGTCTTTTGCAGTCCCAACGTCAGACCAATGGAAGGTCAGATAATCAATCGGGCATTAGGAAAGCTGATTAAGGATAATGATTTACCTCCGGTTGTTTTTCATAGCCTCCGCCATTCAAGCATCACCTATAAGCTGAAGCTCAACGGTGGCGATATGAAGTCGGTGCAGGGCGATTCAGGTCACGCTCAAGTTAAAATGGTCGCAGATGTGTATTCTCATATTCTTGATGACGACAGGCGAATAAATGCACAAAGATTTGAGGATGCATTTTACAGCCCCAAAGAATCCATCAAAAAAGAGAATACAGAACCTGTCACTCAACCAACGCCACAAATCAGCGCAGAGTTTGTTGCACAGCTGATGGCAAATCCAAATTTCCTTATAGCGGTTCAAAAAAGCAATGAATGATATGGGAAACTAAGATATAAGGCATACGCAGCGAGTTCTAAATCGCTGCGTTTGTTTTTTCTTGATTTCTCTAAGCTCATATGCTACCATTATTGATAGTTGAAGCGAGCGATATGAATTAATCCCAAAGGCTATAACACCGAAGGAAGTTTTAATAAGAGCCGGGAAATAAACTGTTTCCCATTATTTGAATACCTGCTAATTTTCATCTAAATACAGTGTCAAAATCACCTTGAAATTAGCAGTAACCCACCGATACAGTTTAGCATTAAAAGCGCTGAAAACCCTTTGAAATACTGGATATTTTAGAACCAGTTGTACCTTAAAAATACACCCTCGTTGCATCTCCTAAGGAAGAAGTCGGGGGTTCGAATCCCTTCAAGCGCGCTGGCACAGAAGTCCGTAAATCCCGCATCTGAGTGGTTTGCGGGCTTTTTTATTTTTGCGCAGAAATATTTTTGCTGTCTGCAAGAAAAATTTCAAAAAAGGTATTGACAAACTTAAATTAGTGTGCTATAATATTAAAGCTATCAATGATAGAATATTTACTTAATATTCCGTGGAGAAGTCGCCTAGCCCGGTTTATGGCGCACGACTGGAACTCGTGTATGGGTTGATAGCTCATCGAGGGTTCGAATCCCTCCTTCTCCGCCATTAAACCTCGTAAACACTGTGTTTGCGAGGTTTTTTCATCTGAAAATCTTAAGGCAACACTGCACGAAGATTGTGCGTCAGATGCGCAGCCAGATTTTTCGTCAGATTGTACAGAAATTTTGCAGGCATACTGTCGTATGTCAAGAAATTTATGTGCAATATGTCGGAAAATATGCAAGCAGATGATGTGCAAAGGCGTTAGCCGTGCTTTGTGCGGTGTTGCCTTAATAAAACACGGATCAGTCCAATTCTTCGCAAAACCCATAATTCTGAGGTAATATTCATTTTCCTTGACTTGTACCTAGGAATATAGTATAATGTATACAAGGTATATAAATTACTATATAATGTATGAAGGTGAAGGCTTTGAATTTAACTCATTTGAAATATATGGTGGAGGTCGAAAGAATGGGCTCGATAACTAAAGCGGCAGCGGCTTTGTATATGGGGCAGCCCAATCTTTCCAAAGCGATAAAGGAAATGGAAAGAGAGATCGGAGTCCCGATATTCAAGCGCTCTGCCAAAGGAGTTGTCCCCACCGAAAAAGGGAAAGCTTTTTTGCAGTATACAAAAGCTATTCTTGTGCAGATGGACAAAATGGAAAGTCTTTATAAGGACAATGATGAGAACGAGATCCGCTTTTCACTGCTGCTGCCCAGAGCAAGCTATATAACATACGCTTTTACGGAGTTCCTTAATAAGATCGAAAAAACAGATCATCTGGATATCAAGCTCCGTGAAACCAATTCCATGGAGGCTATAAACTCTGTTGTGGAGTGCGAATACGACCTAGGAATAATACGTTATCCCGTGTCGTACGAAGGCTTCTTTATGCCGCTGCTGGAGGAAAAAAATCTCCGGATACACAACTTCTGGCAATTCGATTATGTGCTGCTTATGAGCGAAAAAAGTCTCCTTGCAAAGGAGAAAAGCATTGACGAAGGGGTGCTTGACAAATATATAGAGATACTTCACGGCGACAATACCGTCCCTAATATCTCCGAGGCGTATCAGAAAAAAAGCGCCCGTATCAACGGACACAAGCGGCATATATACGTCTATGAAAGAGGAAGTCAGTTTGACATACTTTCCTCCTGCCCTGATTCCTTTATGTGGGTGTCGCCCATGCCGGAGTCCGTTCTGAAAAGATACGGACTTATCCAGCGAGCCTGTCCGGAGCTGGAAAAAACCAATAAGGATGTCCTGATCTATCACAGCAATTACCGCCTGAGCGCTGCGGACATAATGTTTGTAAACGAGCTTGAACGGGTACGAAAGGAGATCGAAATATAGCCGTATCCGCCTCCCTACCGGACAGCGGACAGTCGCAAGGATTTATATATAGAATACCGTATGAAGTATCTTGATTTGCAAGAAATACCTCATACGGTATTTTTATAAGGAGGAGCATAGGTCATATCAATGCGAACAGCATAAAAAAGCTTACAAGATATCTGCATCTTGCCTCCCATATAAGCAGGAAAAGAGTTATGCCGACAAACATTATTTTCAGCACGAAGCTTTCTGATAAAGCATCGTCAGCAGCTTTTATTTTTCCCAGAAAACCGTTCAGGATCTTAAAAAGCAGCGTAAAATTAAGCAAGGCGGTAATAACGTAAAATGCGCTGCTTTTAAACGCACTGCATTTCATATAGTAGCCTGCCATATAAGAGCCGTCACGCCATGTATATGAGATCTTGTCCGCCAGATGCGAAACGAAGCCGGATACTCCCTGAGAACTCAGCTTTGCAGATAATCTTTCAATATCGGCAGATACCTTATTGCTGTAACCGTCATAGCTTTTTGTGTACTGAAAATCCTCAAGATTGTATCCGCCGTCTCCGTCAGCGCTCATCATTACCCAGTGGACAAGGGGGAAACGGTATTTTTCAAGCTCCCCTACGTCTGTTTTAAGCGTCCTGCGGGAGACCGCACCTGCGGCAGCACAGGTCACTGCAAAAACGGCTGTAAGTATCACCACCGGAAAAAGCTTTGCCGCAAGCTTTTTTACCGCACCTCCGCTGCATCTGCGTCTCAGCAGAAGATCTATCGTCACGGCAGGTATAAAAATTACTGCGCTGCCCTTTAATTTATACGCTATGGCAAGGACAGCTCCGCAGGCACAAAGATAAACCAGAGCCTTTCTGCGTCCGCCGCCGCTTTCGGATTCCCTGCGCCACCTTAAATATAAATAAAGGGAGCCTGTCAGCCACGGCATAGACATGGAGTCGGTATAGAAAAAAGGTGAATATGTGAAGATCGGCGTGAACATCAGACCGCTTACCGCACAAACAAGCGCTTTCGGCGGAGCGTATATAAGCTTTGCACATTTGTACATCAATATATACGATATGTTCAGACCTGTTATATTTACCGCTATCGGAAGTATATTTGAGATATTTCCGGTAATAAAATACTCTATCCTGTATAATATATATATTACACAATACAGCATATGGTTGTTAGGATATACGGCAAAATAATGCTGATGTCTTTCGGGCAGTCCCTCGTAAAGCCTGTCTGCACCCAGCGTTATGCTGTTTTTTGCGCCCTTGCATATATATGACAGATCGTTGATAGGCTCAAAACCGCACATTACAGCCGTTATTATCTGAACCGCAAGCAGGACCATTACCGTTACCGCAAATATCTTGCGGTAGGTTTCCTTGCTTTCCTCGTCCGTCCCGCTGCCAAACCGCTTTTCAAATATCTTTTCCAGCCTGCTCATGCCCATTGACAATGCCAGAGCCGCGGCAGCCATGATACCAGTCAGCAGCGGCGCCATGGATACTCTTTCTCCCGCTGCGGAAGCCGCTCCGCCCAGTGCGATAATTATAACGCACGAAAAAAAGACTCCGAAGCATATGTTTAATAGCTTTCCTGTTAAATTCATTCTGTCTCCTCCGAATCCGACATTTTTATATATAAAAATTTTTTATCTACAAAAAAGTATAAAATTCACATCTTAATTATCCGTTAATCTTTTTCTTAAATTATTCTTAAGTCAGCTGACTGCGCCGCAAGCAGGACTGTTCTTACAGTTTATCCCAAAATATTTGCAAAATCTATTAATATGTGCTATAATGATTATAATTGTGATTTTATAATACGCACAGTCCGGCGGACAGTTTTTTTCAACGGACATTTGCGTACATTACGAAAGGATCTGAATTTAATTGATATATCTGGACAATGCCGCTACC
Source organism: Ruminococcus sp. (assembly GCA_017626015.1). Taxonomy (GTDB): domain Bacteria; phylum Bacillota; class Clostridia; order Oscillospirales; family Ruminococcaceae; genus Hominimerdicola. Next base: position 125,822 of record JAGAJO010000006.1, on the reverse strand, counting down.
ACAAAGCCAAGCGGAGAGGTCTGCAAGGCTGTGATAAACGGTCTGGAGGTCTTCGGCAACCCGTCCTCCCTCCACCGTGCGGGACTTGACGCAGAGCTGCTTGTGACACACGCCAGAGAGATCGTTGCGGAATCTCTCGGCTGTCAGGCGGAGGAGATCTTTTTCACATCGGGCGCCACCGAAAGCAACAATACGGCGATCTTCGGCGCATACAGATCTCAGGGAAAGCGTAAAAAGCGTGCGGTAACAACAACAGTAGAGCATCCCGCCGTTGCACGTCCCTTTGACGAGCTTGAAAGACTCGGCTGCGAGATCGTGCGGATCTCCCCCGATGAAAACGGAAGCATCAGCGCCGGAGATATCCTCCGTGCCGTCAACGAGGATACGTTTCTGGTCTCCTGTATGCTGGTAAATAACGAAACGGGCGCAGTCCTGCCGGTAGAAAAAGCTTTTTCCATGATAAAGAAAAAATACCCCCAGGTCATCACCCACTGCGACTGCGTTCAGGGCTATATGAAGCTGCCCGTAAGGACAAAAAAGCTTAACGCCGATATGATATCGGTGAGCGGTCACAAAATTTACGGTCCCAAGGGTATCGGGGCGCTTTATGTCCGTAAGGGGCTTCACATTCCTCCGTTCATGCTTGGCGGAGGTCAGGAAAGAGGCTTCCGCTCGGGAACGGAATCGGTCCCACTTATATGCGGTCTCGGCGCAGCGGTTGAACAGCTTAAGGATAGCATTGGTGAAAATCTTGAAAAAATGCGTGCGCTTGATGCCTATCTTGCAAAGCGCTGCATGGAAAACGGCGGGATATCTATAAATTACGCCGGAGAAAAATCACCGTATATCAACAGCATTTCCGTGCAGGGACTTAAATCCGAGGTACTGCTGCATTTTCTGGAGGAAAAGGGGATATACGTTTCCAGCGGTTCAGCCTGCTCCAAGGGAAAGAAAAGCGGCGTTTTGCAGGAGTTCAGAATACCTGTTCAGGACCTCGATACCACGCTGAGAGTCAGCTTTGCCGTCACTACCACCGAAGCGGATATAGATGCCCTTGCAGATGCGTTGTCCATAGCACAGCAAAAGCTGCAAAAGCTGAGGAGATAAAATACAGCGATACTATAGGAACAAACATTCTATACTATATTAAATATAAAAGAGTCGAATGCTGTCAGAAAAAGGAGTTTTAATATGAATGAGATCATACTTTGCAAATACGGCGAGATAGCTCTGAAGGGACTTAACAAAAGCACCTTCGAGAGTATGCTTGTGAAAACCATCAAGCGCAGACTTAGAAGCTGCGGACAGTTCAGAATAACTAAATCGCAGTCTACGCTGTATGTCGAACCGCTGAGCAGCGACTGCGACGTTGACGACGTTACCGACAGGCTGTCAAAAATATTCGGCATAGTCAAGCTGTGCAGGTGCTGCGTGCTGGAAAAAAGCATGGACGAGATCCTTACAAGATCCCTCGATTACATTGAAGAAACAATGGAAACGGTCAGAAGCTTCAAGGTTGACGCAAAACGTTCGGACAAGAAGTTTCCCTTTAAATCCCCCGAGATATGCTGCGAGCTGGGGGGAAGGATCCTTGAAAGATTTCCTCATCTCAGGGTAGATGTCCACCATCCCGACGTTGTGGTGACGGTAGAGATCCGTGAGGAAAAGGCGTACGTCCACGCAGGTCAGATTGACGGCGCAGGCGGTATCCCGGTAGGCTCCAGCGGAAAGGCCATGCTGCTGCTTTCCGGCGGTATAGACTCCCCTGTTGCAGGCTATATGATGGCAAAACGAGGCGCAGTGGTGGAGGCTGTACATTTTGAAGCTCCGCCCTATACCTCGGACAGAGCAAGAATGAAGGTCGAGAAGCTCGCTAAGCTTATGACTGCGTACTGCGGAGATATAAAATTCCACTGCGTACCCTTTACGGAGATACAGGAAGCCCTCAGAGACAACTGCCCGGAGGAGCTTTTCACCATACTGATGCGCAGACTCATGATGGAGATCGCACAGCGCATATGCAAAGCCGAAGACGTACAGGCTCTTGTCACGGGAGAAAGCCTCGGTCAGGTCGCAAGCCAGACCATGTATGCAATGGTCTGCACCGACGCAGTATGCAGGATACCTGTGTTCCGCCCCTGCGTCGGAATGGATAAATCCGAGATAGTTGAGATCGCAAGAAGGATCGGCACCTTTGAGACCTCCATACTCCCCTACGAGGATTGCTGCACAGTATTCACACCAAAGCACCCCAAGACACGCCCTGTCCCCGAGGAGGTGGAGGCGGCGCAGGCTTCATTTGATTTTGAACCGATGATACAAAAGGCTGTGGCTGAGACCCGCACGGAGATCATCAGGGTAGGCTGAGCGGGTTACAGACAAGTTACGCTGTTACCGTTTTTTAAATTTTGTGTACGTTTTTTTGTACCGAAATATTTTTCGGCAAATGTCGTATTTTATCGGAAAGCCCGATTTTATGGGACTTTTTGATAGATGATCTCAATAATTTAGCCTATGATTGGTAACAAATTCGTAACATAAAAAGGTTGGAAAATAAGATATTTTTAGTTTGCGTTTACTGTCGAATTAATATAATATTAAAAAATGCCTTGATTTTTATGTGCAATATATAAGTAAAAGGGGGGCAATTTGCTGTGAAATTTGCTGAAGGTGACAAAGTGGTAACAGAAAGTATTGACATTATTACAAAAAGTGTAGTAAAATATATGATAAAGAGCGGGCTGACCCTGTGTACGGCTGAAAGCTGCACAGGCGGTATGGTAGCTCAGACTATCACCGACGTACCCGGCGCTTCGGGAATGTTTCCCGGCGGCGTATGCTCTTACTCCGAGGAAATAAAACGCAGGGTGCTGGGGGTAAGTGAGAAGACTCTCAGCGAATACACAGTTTACTCTGCGCAGACCGCAAGCGAAATGAGCGCAGGTGCAATGAAGCTGTTCGGCACGGATTATGCCGTGGGCATAACCGGTCTTGCAGGTCCTGACGGAGGAACAAAGGAAAAGCCGGTGGGTACCGTTTACGTTTCTGTAAGGAACAAAAGCAGAGAGATAGTGCGGGACCTTAAGCTTTACGAGGATCACGAAAATCTGACAAGAAAAGATATACGTTTGCTGACGACCCTGAAAGCTCTTGAAATGGTGATGGAGCTGTGTAATGCCGTGAAAGATGAGGTTAACGGTGATGGCAATGTCTAATGAAACAATGAACCTTACGGAAAAGGACAACTCAAACTTCTTTATCAGATTTGTAAAATACTTTATACCATGGAAGGGCGACGGAAGCGGCGAGGTCATAAGAAAGATCGTTTTTATGTTCTCGATCTTTCTGTTCTGCATCTCTCTTAACCAGCTGAAGGATTTTCTCCGTGCGGACGAGCAGGACAAGTCCTATATGCAGGAGGTCATAGTAAAATACGAACCTGATTTTGACGATGACGTAGACTACGGCGTCAACGACGGCGGAGAAAACATAGACATATCCAGTCCCGAAAGCTCCCAGAAAAACAGGGAGGTGCAGGACTGGGCAAAAAAGCTCCTCAAGCGTAACGAGGACGTTGTGGGCTGGATAAAGATACCCGGCTTCAAGAACTCGAGCGGAGACGAATATATAAACTTCCCTGTTCTTCAGGGCTCCGACAACAAGTATTATCTTTATAAAAATCTTGATAAGGAGTATTACGAATCGGGCAGTATCTACGCCGACGCATGGGCTACCATAAATGAGGACGGACAGTCCGATAACATAACGATCTTCGGACATCACATGAGATATGTGGGATCCGCCTTTACTCATCTGGCAGAATACAAAAAGGGTGTGGATTTCCTTAAGGAATACCCTGTGATAGAGTTCAACACTATCTATGATAACAACTGCAAATATGTGATAATAGGCTGCTTTGTGGCAAACATCTATGAAAACCAGGATAACGGAAACGTGTTTGTCTATAACGGATACAGATATTTCGACGACGGCGAATACAATTTCGACAACTGGTATGAGGAAGTCAAAAAGCGTTCATGGTATTCAAACGATATCGAGTGTACGGCGGAGGACAAGTATATTTCCCTTTCCACCTGCTCCAACGAGACCTCCGATCTGAGGTGGGTCATAGTTGCTAAAAAAATGACGGCTGACGACAACCTCGACCACATTGTGGATTCCTATAAGGATAAAAGCAATAAGGATATATACTTCCCTAAATGCTGGAGAAACATATACGGCAACAATAAAAAGGATTTCGGCTGGGCTTACTGAGCCGGAAGGATTATCTGATCTGTTTATTACGCCGCTTTTTCAGGCGTAAAATATATAATCTGCGATTACTCTCACGGTCGCAGTCAGATGGTTCGGCTTGCCGGACTGTCGGAAAGGTAATGTGATAAAAAATGAAGCAGAAAAAAACTGTAGACGCTAACCGCAAGGTTGCTAAGCCGTCAATCAGGAAAGTAGGAACAATGCTCGGAAGCGGCGCTCTGTGCGTACTGACTATCGGTACCATCAGTGTTTGCGGACTTATCAGTCAGGTACGTGAGTCCGACGCAGACAGCAAAGAAACAAAAGCTGCAGAAGTAACGACCACGACAACCGCAACAGAGAGAAAAGAAGAGGATACATACACTGCGCTTGATACAGTTACATGGAGAAAGGCAAGCGCAAACGAATATGAGATCGTTGAAGTAGTATCGGCGGAAACCACTTCAAAGGCTTCCGAGACAAAAAAGACAGAAAAGAAAACGACCGCTGCAGCCGACGAAAAGCTTGACAGCATAAAGCTGTACGCTAGCGACATAGTTAATCTCAGGGCAAAGAACGACAAAAACTCAGAGGTACTTGCCGTACTTGACAGGGATGACGAGGTAACAGCCTCCGCAAAGACCGCTAACGGCTGGTATAAGGTAAGCTACGGCGATATCAGCGGCTATGTAATGGAAGAATATCTTACCGAAAAGGTACCGGAGTCGGCAAAGGCTGAAACCACCGCAGCACAGACCACTACAGCCGCAACAACGACTTCAAAAAAGAATAAGCCCCAGACAAGCAAGGTCACTACGGAGACAGCCAAGGCTCCCGCAAAGACCACTACAACGACTACAAAGACGGAAAAGCCCTCCGATGAGGATTTTGTAATAAGCTGTACGGACGAGGAGTTTGAGATGCTTTGCTACGTACTCCAGGGCGAGGTCGGAAACTGCTCGGAGGAAAGCAAGATCGCAGTGGCAAACGTTGTCATAAACAGAGTAAAATCAAGCGCATTCCCCAATTCTGTTTCAGGCGTGCTTGAAGCTCCCAATCAGTTCACGGCAATTTACGGCTACTATAACCGTTCCAAAAAGCCCTCTCAGAATACTATCGACTGTGCTAAAAGAGCGCTGGCAGGAGAGGATAATTCAAACGGAGCTATTTACTATTATGCTCCCAAATACTGCGGAGGTTCTACCGCCGCATGGTTTGAAAGCCTTAACTTCTGCTTTGAGATCGACGGTCAGAGGTACTTTAAAAACTGGTAAAAACACGCAAAAATATAGGTTTTACAGCGTTTGAGATTGTTTAGAAACACAAAAAGTCAGGACAGAATGTGCTTATGTCTTGACTTTTCTTGTTAATTTGATAAACTATATGTAGGAAGTCTGATACATCAGAAATTTCGGGAAGGAAAAAGACTATGGATCCTGTCTGGAAAACTGCGGGCGCAAACATATGCTCGTTTATAATAGGCTTTGCAATGGTGGGCAGCTGCGGAATGCTTATGCTGACCGACAGCGCATTCACATCAAAGAAACCGCCCTCCGCTGAAACAGTCACTACCCCGACAGCTGCTGCAAAAACGAATGAGGCTGTGGAAAAAAGCACCTCGGATATCGAGGCAAAGGCTGCCGATACGCTGGACGCCGTGGAAGCGCTCAGCTTTATGAGGTTTAAAAAGGCGGCTATCGGAGAATACGACATGACCGCCGTCCAAAGCAAAAAAGCCGAAAAGAAAAAAGAGAAGCTCGACCCCGATGACTTCAAGGTGCCGTTCCCGGAGGATAATACGGTCATATATCTGCCGGAAAGGAACGACCCCCTGAACTTTACCGAAACAAGAAGCCTTACGGAGGAGTTTTACACTGTACATGATGAAAATTCCGGCTCGACTGTCACTATGAACGCCCACGAGCTGCTTTTGCAGATGGTGAACAACGAAATAGGCGACTCCTGGGGAGAGGAAGCTATAAAGGCGCAGTTTGTCGCCGCCTATTCCCATCTGCGGTTCAACGAAGCTCTGGGGCTTACCCCCACCGTAGGACTGAAAAGCGGATATTCCTCCAAGCTGCGCAGCTGCTTTGCTCAGGTGGAAGGTCAGGCTATGATGTACGGCGGAAAGATCATAAACGGAGTTTATTCAGCCTCTACCGCAGGCTATTCCACCACAGCGGAGGATATCTGGGGCGTGGATTACCCGTATCTGCGCTGCGTCGAAAGCGAATATGACGATCAGGATCCCAACTGGGGTATAGAAAAGAAATATTCCAGGGACGAGGTGAAAGCCCTGCTGGAAAATAAATTCAGCATTACCCTTTCAGACGACGTTACAAAATGGTTCACCGTAGACAGGGTCTACAGCGTCAGGTATATCGACACGGTAACTATAGACGGCAGAAGCGACTGCAAGCTTACAGGAAACGGTCTTTGTAATCTTGTGGGACTTAAATCAAACGCTATCGAAATAGCGTATAAGGACGGAGAATTTACCTTCACCTCCTACGGCTGGGGACACGGAGTGGGAATGTCCCAGTGGGGAGCCTGCTATTATGCAAAAAACGGCTGGACATACGACCAGATACTCACTCATTACTATGTGGACGCAACGCTGGGACTTTCTCAGGTCAGCGCTTCAGCAGTCAACAGAGGGCAGCAGTCCTCCTCCACATCTGTAGTAACGTCCGCCCCCGTGGGATCAGAACCGGCGGATGAAAGCACTACGTCAGCTTCAACGTCAGTTCAGCAAACGGAAACTCAGCCGCCGCAGACAAGCAGCGAGACTCCCGCCGTTACAACAGTCCCCGTGCAGACTGAAGTTAGCGACAGCACGGAAGTATAAAAAATATATAATGTGAACAAAAGAAAAAATGGAGGTCTTTAACGTGACGACAAAAAACAAAATAACCGAGTATGACGTGATATTAGCCTCTGCATCGCCGAGAAGGAAGGAGCTTATGCAGCTTATCACCTCGTCCTTCAGAGTGATACCCTCCGACTGCGGAGAGGACGTACCCACCGGCACTGCTCCGGAAATGACCGCCGAATATCTGTCCGCACAGAAATGCTCATGCATCTCAGAGGTTTACGGCAGAGCGCTGGTCATCGGCTGCGACACCGTGGTCATCTGCGAGGGAGAGGTACTGGGTAAGCCCTTGGACGAGGAGGACGCAAAGCGTATGCTCAAGCTTCTTTCGGGAAAGACTCATAAGGTCATCACCGGCTGTACTATCAGCTGCGCAGGCAGCAGCAGCTCATTCAGCGTATGCACCGAGGTCACCTTCAGAAGTCTTACGGACGAGCAGATAGACGCATACATTGCCACCGGAGAGCCTATGGATAAAGCCGGCGCATACGGCATACAGGGTCAGGGCGCTCTGCTGGTGGAGAAGATCAATGGGGATTTCTACAACGTTGTGGGACTTCCCGTATCGGAGCTGTATGTCAGACTTACGGAATTTATCTCACAGGACAGCTGAGTGAAAAACGACCCTGCCGCACACAATGGCTGTGCGGCATCACTTTAGTGTGTTGACACTACCGCTCAACGCACCCTAATCGAACGGCTCTTTTCTGTCCTGCTTTTCGGACTGAGGATATATCGTAACATTATCGTCCTTATCCACAACAGCAAGAAATACCTGTGTGGGCGATGAATAGCCCTGATCTCTCAGCTGCTTGGAAAGCCACTTTATTTCCTTTCCGCAGCGTCTGAGGTTTTCTTCCATAACTATACCGTCCATAATGAGGTTGACAACAAGCTTGTCAGCCTCCTTTTCATATCCGAGATCTATAGGCGTCAGCGGCGCCTCCTTAGCCATGGGCATAAAGGAAATAGCTCCCGTGCTTTCAAAAATGGCGTAATCTATCTTAGTGATGTCAAAATAGCCAGCCGTCCTTGCACGGGTGAGCAGATCGTCTATATCCAGCTTGGCGGTTTTGAGATTTTCAGGATAAAGCTTGCCCCTGTCGATAAGCAGCAGCGGCGTGCCTGAAATGAATTTACGGCATCTGAGGGATTTCATGGTGAGCCATGTAAGGATAAGTCCTATCGCTCCGTACAATATCATAGCTATGACAGGCTGCCATAAATCCTTCACCTCGTCCGAAACGGACATTTCCGCCGCAATGGAGCCTATTGTTATACCTGTGATATAATCGAACAGGGTAAGCTGTGAGATCTGTTTGTTTCCAATAAGCTTGGTTATAATAAACATGACCAGCGCAGAGCCTACCGTTGCCGCAGCCGTGCGAAAAATTTCGTTGAGTTCCATAATATCAAATCCCTTCGGAAAATTTCTGTATGACGGTATTGTTTCCTGCAATGTTACGGATTATGCGTTTTCGGCATATGCTATTGCAGGGGGTGTATAACAATGAAAAGCTCCGGAGCCTCAGACAGCGGACTTGCCTGCGGTCAGAAGATGAATCTTATAGCCGTGGCTCTTGCCAATGCGATAGCGGAGGGAAAGGATCCCGACGAGCTGGAATTTCTTTCAGCCATACTTCAGCTTGCGGGAGAAGCTCTTTCCGTCATTGCGGCAGTTCAGTCCTCATGCGATAATGATTAAAAAATCAATCTTATTCCTCCGAAAAACGTCCTGCGGCGTAAATTGAGGACGCAGCTGCGATATGGGTAATGATTTGACGAAAAAGAGATTTTAATATATTTATTTTTAGCTAAAAAACCACTTGAAAAACAGCGGGAAATATGGTATCATTAAAACAGTATTGATCTGTTGCTAATTAAGCGTATGTATAGCGACCGTAAAACGGCTCAACACACATAAACGCAAAATGCAGACAGATAAAAGCTTTGAATATCAGATGATCAGCTCTTGATAAAAGGAAGATATATTATGGATCCGAATAAAAAGGCTCTGCTCAGAAAGAAACGAGTCCGTATTCAGCAGAATTTTATAACGGCTTTGTGCCTTGCGTGTATGATCTTCACCGTAGGCTGGTCTGTTTATGCCGCCAAGCTGGAGATCTCAGAAGCGGAGGCTGCAAACGCTTCCAACAGCTCTGCGGCTTCCGACAGCTCTGCGGCAAAGAAAAAAAAGAACGTATCCGGCAAAAAGAAAGCGGACAGCAGCGCCGCAGACGTTTCCTCTGAGGACGACAGCTCGGGGTATGACGTACATTTCGTCATGGATACCGATGACGACCTTTCCGACGCTGTATTTATAGGTGATTCAAGAACGGTGGGTCTTATGAACAGCACCGACAAGCCTCAGGCGACCTTCCTGTGCGCCGTGGGACTTCACATAGATACAGCCCTTACCGACGCTTCTGTAACGCTGGATAACGGCAATCTGGGCACTATTCCCCAGGCGCTGGAGCAGAAGCAGTTCGGACGTGTCTATATAAATTTCGGAACGAACGAGCTTGGCTGGCCGTATATCGACGTTTTTAAGGAGCATTACACTGCCCTTGTACAGAAGATCAAGGAGCTTCAGCCAAACGCCGTTATCTATGCGGAGGGTATCCTTCCCCTGACAGCCTCTCAGGATATGAAGGGCGATTCGGTGAACAACGAAAACGCTCTGCGTTTCAGCCAGGCTATCAAAGAGGTCGCCGCCGAGCAGGGCATAGAATACCTTGACTGCTCCTCTGCCGTTGCCGACGCAAACGGTATGCTGCCGGAGGAAGCCTCCACCGACGGCATTCACATGACCAGCGAATATTGCCTTAAATGGCAGAATTTTATAATCGATAACACCTAACCCACAAAAGAAAGGAAAATCAAAATGAATTTTAAAAAGCTTTTATGTACCCTACTTGCAGTTATGAGCGTATCCTGCGCCCTTGCATCATGCTCAAGCTCCGATGACAGCAAGACCTCGTCAGCGTCGTCTGCCGCAAACGCCAATGCAGACACAGAGGCTGCGGACGTCTGCGCAACTGCGGACAAGCTCAAATCGGATATTTCATACGACGACGAGCTTATTGAGTTCACCGCCGATAAGATCGAAAAAATACTGGGCATTCCCGCAGACAAATATACAAGCGCAAAGGTATATGTAAGCTCCTCAGGCGGAACTCCGGAGGAGATCGCCTGCTTTGAGGCTTCTGACGAGGCTGCCGCAGAGGAGATAAAGACCGCCCTGGAGTCAAGGATAGAAAGCCAGAAAAACACCTTCACCGACTACAGACCCGAGCAGGCTCCCAAGCTGGAAAGCCCTGTGCTTAAGGTAAACGGCAGCTGCGTTTATATGTGTATTTCCGGCGACAACGCCAAGGCAGAGGAAATTATAGGTTAAAATAAGGACGGGAGTTGATCTATGCTTTTTTCCAGTACAACGTTTCTTTTTGCATTTCTGCCCCTGGTCCTGATAACATATTATATCGTACCCCGTGCATTCCGCAATGCGGTGCTGTTTGTGTTCAGCCTTGTGTTTTATGCATGGGGCGAGCCTGTTTATATAGCGCTTATGATCGCCTCCATAACGGTGGCGTATATAACGGGCATTTACGCTGATAAAAGCCGTAAGGGCGATCCCTCCGACTGCGGGAAGGCGCCCCTTATCTCAATGCTTGCTGCGGTTGTGTGGAACATCGGACTGCTTTTGTTTTTCAAGTATACGGATTTCTTCATAGGCGCTGCCAACGGGATATTCGGTACGCAGGTCAGACCGCTGGGACTTGTGCTTCCCATAGGTATATCCTTTTACAGCTTCCAGACGCTATCCTATGTAATAGACGTTTACAGGGGGGAGGTAAAAAGCCAGAAAAACTTTCTGGCTCTCGGCACCTACGTCGCACTTTTCCCGCAGCTTATCGCAGGACCTATCGTAAGATACAAGGATATCGCCGAGCAGCTTTCCTCACGGCGTGAAACACTTGATAACTTCTCAGCGGGCGTAAAGCGCTTCTGCGTGGGACTGGGTAAAAAGGTCATACTTGCAAACAGTATCGGCGCACTTTTTGAAACCATATCCAACACCCCCCAGGACGAGCTTAGCGTAGCTGCATCATGGCTGGGGATCATCGCATATACCTTCCAGATATATTTTGACTTTTCCGGATATTCCGATATGGCGATAGGTCTTGGAAAAATGTTCGGCTTTGAATTTCTGGAGAACTTCAACTATCCGTATATTTCCGATTCCATCACCGATTTCTGGAGAAGGTGGCATATTTCCCTTTCCAGCTGGTTCAGGGATTATGTGTATATTCCCCTGGGCGGCAACCGCAAGGGAAAGCTCCGCCAGTGCGTAAACATCATGATCGTATGGTTCCTCACAGGCTTCTGGCACGGCGCAAACTGGAACTTTATGGTGTGGGGAATATATTTCGGTATCATACTGCTTTGTGAAAAGCTCTTTCTGCTTAAGATACTCGGAAGAACCCCCGGGATCATACAGCACCTCTATGCCCTGCTGCTTATTGTGACAGGCTGGGGGATCTTCGCCTACGAGGACACCTCCGCCCTTTTGCAGAACTTTAAAAATATGTTCGGCATGGGCGGACTGCCGCTGATAAATTCCCAGACGGTATTCTGGCTTTCACAGAACGCTGTGCTTATAGTGATACTGGTGATAGCCTCCACGCCATTGATAAAAAGGATCGGCGATCAGCTTGCTATTAACTCACCGGGATTTTACAGCTGCGTGTGCATACCCGTGATAAGCGTGGCTCTGCTTATCGTATGCTCTGCATACCTTGCCGGCAACGCTTTTAATCCGTTTTTGTATTTCAGATTTTAAGGAGGGGTGAAAAATGAGAAGACCCACGGCAAAACCCACGGCAAGACCCACGGGCAAACCCGAATCCAAGGTCAGGGCGGGGAGCATTATCACCGCCGTAAGCTTTTTAGCAGTTATTTTCGGCTTTGCTGTCGCAGGAGCAATAAGTCCTGACAGAGAACGCTCGGAAATGGAAAACAGACCGCTCATGCAGATCCCTGAATTTTCACTGAAAAGCCTTAAGGACGGTAAATTCACCTCCGACATTGAGACCTATATGTCAGATCAGGTGTTTCTGAAGGATCAGCTCGTTACCTTAAAAACGGCTGCGGACAGGCTTCTTATGAAAACCTATCAGAACGGAGTTTATTTCGGGAGCGACGGCTATTATTTGCAGGACTATCAGGAAAACAGGGCTCTGGTGGAAAAAAACATAAGCTGCATAAATGATTTTGCCGACAGCGTCAGCGGTAAGGCGGACATCAGCTTTCTGCTTGTACCCAATGCGGTCTCCGTGCTTTCGGATAAGCTTCCCGCAGTGACCCAGACGGACGATCAGCTTGATACTTCTAAATTTATAAAGGAAAGCCTTTCGGACAGCATAACCCTCTGCTGTCCCTTTGAGGAGCTTAAAAACGCTGCCGAAAAGGAAACGCAGGTATTCTACCGCACCGACCACCACTGGACCTCTGAGGGCGCTCAGATCGGCTTTGAGTCGCTTATGACCTCTATGGGCGAAAGCGTCCCGGAATACTCCTTCCAGACGGAAAAGCTTTCGGATTTTTACGGTACGCTCTATTCCAAAGCTCCTGACGCATCGGCAAAGGCAGATGAGATACACCTTTACAGCGATCCCGAAAACAGCGTTACGGTAAACTATGTAAGCTGCGGAGGAGATCACGATACCCCTCCGGCAGAGTGGAAAAAGCCGGACGGAGCATACGTCGGCGACAGTCTTTTCGCACGGGATCCCAAAACCCAGAAGGACAAATATGCGGTATTTCTGGGGGGTAACTTCTCGCTTATAGAGATCGAGACTCAGGGAGAAAGCGACGAAAACGTGCTTATCATAAAGGACAGCTACGCAAATGCCGCAATGCCTTATTTCTGCCGCAAGTACAAGCATATATCCATGATCGACCTGCGGTACTATCACATGGAAGAGCTGAGCGTGTCGGAATATGTCAGTCAGAATGATATCGACAGGGTGATATTTCTCTATGATATTGATTTTGTAAATTCGGACAATAATTTCGTCTGGCTGGACTGAACGTATATCACAAAACAACAGATCCCCCGACCTTGACCGATCGGGGGATCTGCTTATATTCTTTTGAAAACCACGGCGGAAATAGGCTCGCAGCAAACGCTGCCCTCGCAAATATCCTCGTTGATCCTGCCGTTTTCGTCCAGCCGCCTGTAAAATTTTCCCCAAGGGAGATTAAACCAGCGGCATTCGGTAAAGGGATTAAGGGCAACGACATAGCATTCCTTATCGTCCTCCAGCTTATAGACGATAAAATTCCAATCTCCGCTGTCCATAAACTGCAAATGAGCCGCTACCTCCTCCTTTGTGGAAAGCCGGAAAAGCCTGCTGCTTTTTCTCAGGCGGATAAGCGCCTTGTAATGCTCAAAAACCTCTTTATATTCCTTTTTACGGTGCCACTTTATGGAGTTGGTAAAATCCGGAGCATTATAGCTGTCGTGACAGTATATATTTATATCGTTAGGCTCTTCCCCCTCGGCAAGTATCCTCGGCTTGGAACGCAGAAAATCCTGCCCGAGCTGTATAAAGGGCATTCCCTGGGATAAAAGCACTATCGCCGCTGCCAGCCTGTCCATTTTTATCTGCTCCTGCTCGGAGTAATTCTTCGCCGAGATCTTCAGCTTGTCCCATAATGTGTTGTTGTCGTGCGCCTCACAGTAATTTATAGCCTGCGTCGGCTCATATGCCCAGCAAGCCTCCGGAGCGTCGTTAAGCTGAGGGTGCTTTACAGAGCCTGCTATCCCTCTGCGCAGGATCGAAACGGTGTTCTTGTTGCCGCTGACAAATCCCATGTCGTATTGATTAAAGGTACCGCCCTTGATAGCGTCCCTGATATTGTCGTTGAAAAGTCCCACCCTGCCGAAAGCGTAGGAGTTCCACTTATATGCCAGCCTGTCGGAGGAAAGAGGCGATTCTCCCCCCGTCCAGCCCTCGCCGTACATAAGCAGATACGGATCGAATTTGTCAAGCTCGTCCCTTATGAGATTGACCGTTTCAATGTCGTGGAGCGCCATAAGGTCAAAACGGAAGCCGTCCACCTTATACTCCTCCGCCCAGAATTTAAGGGAATCTATAATAAATTTTCTCATCATCAGATGATCGGAGGCGGTTTCATTTCCGCAGCCGGAGCCGTTTGAAAAGCTGCCGTCACTCCTCATTCTGTGATAGTAGCCCGGAAACGCCTTTTCAAAGGAAGACTCCTCAGTAAAATAGGTGTGATTGTACACAACGTCCATTATAACGCCGATCCCGTTTTTATGAAGGGTCATAACAAGCTCCTTGAACTCTCTTATCCTGCACTTTGGATCCTCCGGATCGGTAGAGTATGAACCCTCAAGGCAGTTATAGTTTTTAGGATCGTAGCCCCAGTTGTACTGCTGCTTGTGAGATCTGCTCTCATCCACCGTTGCGTAGTCCTCCACCGGCAGAAGATGAACGTGCGTGATCCCCAGCTCCTTTAAATGGTCAAGGCAGGTCTCCTCCCCGCCGCAGCGTGTCCTGCTCTGGCAGAAGCCTTTAAACTTTCCTCTGTACCCGGTAGCTACGCCTGATGACGGGTCTGCGGAAAAATCACGCACATGACACTCGTACACCACTGCGTCGCAGGCGTTTTTACACACCGGTCTGGGTACGTCGTCCCAGCCGCATGGGTCGGTGGTATCAAGATCCACTACCGCTCCCCTGTCGCCGTTTACACCGCACGCCTTTGCGTAGATATCTATAGTCTCGTTCCTGACCCTTCCGTGATCAAATTCGTATGTATATGTATAAAATTCTCCGTCGCAGCTTCTGAAAAGCTCCACATACCACACGCCTCTGTCGGTACGCTCCATAGGCAGAGTTTCTATACGGTTGTCGCCTGTACCGTCGAGGTAGAGATTAAGGTACACTCCCGTAGCAAGGGGAGACCATGTCTTGAAAACTGTTCTGTCCTTATCCTCCCCGACTATGACCGCTCCCAGATCGTTGCCGTCATAGCTGTAATCTCTGTCAATTTGTTGAACATTAAGCATTTTGCAGAGAAACCTCCTAAATCATAGCGTATTATCTGCGGACCTCCGCCAGCGCTTCACCCTGTCTGACCTTGGTCTCATAGCCCTCCGACGTGTTTTTCAGCAAGTCGGGGCATACCTGCGCTTTATCCTTTTCAAGCAGCAGAATGATCGTGGAACCGCCAAATTCAAAGTACCCTTTTTCTTCGCCCTTGTGTACCCTTACCTTTCCCTGCGGCTGCTTATTGGTTATCTTCCCCACCAGGAGCGCTCCCACCTCCATCTGGATAACGTCTCCGAAACGCTCCGTTCTCAGCATACAGTAGCTGCGGGAATTTTCCTTGTATAAAGGAAGATATCTGTTTACCACAGGATTGACCGTATGGAGAAAGCCTTTGATATGCCTGTCGTGACTTTTTACTCCGTCTGCGGGGTAGATATAACGGTGATAATCGTCCACCGAAAGGCGGATAATGACAGCGTAGCCGCCCATATATTTCCCGGCAAGCTTTTTGTCTCTCAAAAGACTTTCAACACTGTAAACAGAATTTTTCACCACAAAAATATTTGAATTTGTTATCTCATATGCTGAAACCTTTCCGTCCGCCGGAGATACCAGAACGCCGCTGTTATCGTTTACCCAGCGTCTGCCCGGCTTTATCCTCCTTGTGAAAAAGTCATTGAAGGATACATACTCCTTCTGCTCGTAATCGAACATATCTATACCGTTTCTTTCAGCAAAGCCGCCGATAAAACCGGCTGAAAGCCTGCTGTTTAAAATCTTTTCTGCGCACCTTGAGAATATCGGCAGAGAAAGGAATTTCATAAGTCCCCTTCCTATTGAAGAATCGTAAGCGGCGGCGAGGAACTCGTCCTGCTTTGTGTCGATCCTGTATTCTCTGCCCTGTCTGTCCCTGTATTTCACTGCGCACTCCCCCTTAAATAATATGATTTACCTTCAGATACCCCAGAAGAATAAGAGTTCCCATTGTAAAAAGTATCAGTATTCCCTTCATGGACAGCTTTTTCACGTTTATCCTCATAATGAACAATACTGATACCAGTATCATAAAGCCCTGAAAAACATAGGGAAAAGCCGCCTCGGGAATGTTATGCTTACCAAGATATATAAGCGGCAGGATAATTGCCACCGTAGTTACCGGCAGCCCCTGATATTCCTTGCGGTTTTCCGTGGTATTGCGCTGCCTTTCCTCCTCCATGACGTTAAAATAGCCCAGCCTTATAACTGCGCAAAGCACGATAAGCAGCGAGGAAACCAGCCTCATAGGATAGACCGACTGATAATGATAGCCTATTACCGCCGGAAAAACTCCGAAGCAGACGAGATCGCAGAGCGAATCGATCTGTATACCGAACACCTTCTCATGCTCCGTACGGTTTTTCATGCTTCTGGCGATCCTTCCGTCAAACAGATCGCATATTCCCGACAGCAGCAGACAAAGGAAAGCCAGCGACTCGTTGCCCTCAATGATCTGGGTGATCCCGAACACCGAAGACAGCAGTCCTATATATGTAAGTATTACCGAATAATTATAAAAACCGATCATTTTAAAATTCCCGTCCCTTTTTATTTATCTGATCTGTTCCCCGTATTATTATCCGGAGAAAGCATTTTCTTATCGCTGCGCACAACCAGAATATGCGCTGCAAGCGTCACTATGCCGCCCACAATTAGGACAGCGTAAAAGGTAAGACCTCTTGAAAGAAGCAGCGCAGGCTTAACAAACCCACTGCCGAAAATTTTGTCGAAAACAAACACAAAGCAGCCCTCGGTGATGCCGGCAGCTCCCGGCAGAGGAAGCATTTCAACGGAAACAGCCACCATTACCTGAAGGCAGACGATCTCTGCAAGGCTTGCGCCGCTCAGCCCGTAGGACTTATATACCGCCCACGTCACGGCAAACAGCGAAAGACGCTGCACAACGGTTATAATAAACACATTCAGCACCGTGTGAAGATTTTCCTTGATATAGCTTGTCCCCATGGTGTACGTATCGCAGATCCTCGTGATCTTTGAAACATATTTCTCGTTGTTTTTAGGCTTAACAAGCTTACGTCCCGTGAGAAAATTCACAAGCCTTATACCCATTTTCCTCGCCCATGAGGGCTTGAAGAAAATAAATGCAAGCGCTGCAATAAAGGCTGCGTTAAGAAAAAATCCCAGCGTAAGCAGCCAGCCTACTCCCCCCATGTGGAGCCTTACATAATCAAAATTAAAGATCAGGAACACACCGCCCAGTATTACCAGCACCGATTTGTACGCTACCGTTATAACAAGCATTATCAGCGTGGAAAAACCGATCTTTATGCCGTCCTTTTTCATATAATACATCTGGGCGGGCTGTCCGCCTGAGGAGGACGGGGTTATATAGCTGAAGAAGAATCCGATAAACGAATATTTCAGGCACCTGCAAAAACGTGTTTTCTGCCCGAACAGACCGAGCATATAGTAAATTACCCACGACTCGCCCGAAACAAACATAAATGTCAGCACAGCGCCTGCGGCAAGCCAGCGCTTGTCCGCTATGCGGAGATCGGAAATTATCTGAGAAAATTCCTGTCCCGAAAACAGCAGACGGAAGGTGAGCCAGCAGATAAGTGCAATAAAGCCCACGTTTAATATATATTTTAAACTTTTTTTGATTTTCCTCACTCCCGGAGAATTGAGCTATCACATAACACTTTCATCAAACGGTCCAGTTGACCGCAGCCATATAACACAGATCCACTACAAGCTGAATGACAGCAAATCTTGTAACGACCTGAGTATCCGACCATTTCTTGTTCTTTCTTGCATGATCGTGAAGGGGTGTGCGGATCTTTTCCATAAAATTTTTCCACTTGAGAAAGCGTCTGAAGGAAAGCTTCAGGAGTCCCAGTCCGCCGTCGAGGATTATCACGATACACATAGGTATAAAGCTGAACGGCGCCTTGCTTTCAAGGAACAGTATTGCCAGCAGCACACCCAGCGCTCTCGATCCGGCGTCGCCCATAAGCATTTTGCTGGGGTGGCAGTTAAACCACAGATAAGCCGCCAGCACGCCAATCATAACGATAGCCGACAGGCTTGCAAAGGCGCCTTTAAGGAGTCCCGGCATAAGCATCATGGATATCAGCACCACCATTACAAGAGTGCTGCAAAGTCCGTCAACTCCGTCGGAGCAGTTGGTAACGTTAATGGAGGTCCATACCAGTACCCCAGCAAGAACAATAAACAGTACAGCGGGAATGTGCAGAGTATCTATTCCGAAAAGCAGCACACGTATATCCGAGCCGTTGAAATGATAGTAGGTAAACGCTGCGCCCAGAGAGATGACCAGATCGAAAAGTCCCTTTTTGAGATTTCCCCAGGGCTTTTTCGCAGCGTCGTCCAGATACCCGGTAAGCATAGCGCCGTAAATGCACACAAGGTAAATGATGCTTTCTATTTCCAGCGGGATAAACAGCGCACAGCAAAGGGTGAACGCTGTTATAAACAGCATTCCGCAGCCCCTCGGCTTACCCTCGGACAGCTCTCCGTTCACGGCGAACTGACGTCCCTGATCCCTTGGGAGCATACCCTTAAGTGTCTTAAGCACAATAAAGGTCAGCGCAAAGGAGCTGAGTATCATAAGGAACAGAAACAGCGAATATCTTTTGGCATACTCCGATGAAACGGCTGCATTTCCGTTGTCCATAAGTATGTAGAGTCCCTTTTCGCACAGAAATTTATAGATCATTGTCATCTTCCTTTTAATAAATATAAATACACTATATTATTATACAACATTTTATCCGAAAATGCAAATTTAAATGTATGGCATTTTGCACAAATTTAACCGCTCTGATTTATCGCCCCACGCTTTCACGCAGTATAACCGCCAATAACGCAAAAAACACCCTGCTTCCTGCCGGATCACATAAGATCCAGACGTTTGCAGAGCGCTTTCCCTTATCATTTAAACCGGGAGCGTTCATTCGCCGAGCTTGGCTCTCAGCTCCTCCGACCTGCCGCGCAGATCCGAAATGAACGCATCGACATCGTCCTTGTCAAAGCCTCCCCATGCAGCTTTCCGTATATCGGTCTGAGGGGCTTTAGGGGGAATGCCGTAGGATTTTCCCTGTTCCTTCCGGCTCAGAGAATTTTCCAGCTGATATATTTCCTGAGTAAGTCCGTCTATAGCGTTAAGGGCGTCAAGCTTATTATACCCTCCGAAAAAACACGGCTTGAAACTGCTTACCATTTTTACTCCCCCTTTTTGATATATATTTATTTTATCACTAATCGCTTAACTTGTCAATAGTTATTTGAAAATTTATTCATATCATATTAAAAGTATTATTATCCTGCGTTATTAATTCAAAACCCGCTTACTGAAAACAAAAATCGGGAGAGCAATTTTTTGCCCTCCCGACCGTTTTATCTCATGCTATTATTTTGCCAGAAGCTTTTTTATCCTTTCCATAGCCTCAACTGTCCTGTCTCTGTCGCCGAAAGCCGTAAGCCTGAACCAGCCCTCTCCGTTTTTGCCGAAGCCCTCTCCGGGAGTTCCCACAACATTGGCGTTCTCCAGCAGGAAGTCAAAGAACTCCCATGAACCCATGCCGTCCGGACACTTGAACCATATATACGGCGAATTTTTTCCGCCCGTATACTTAATACCGATCTCGTCGAAGGCAGCAGATATCACCTTTGCGTTGTGCTGGTAATATCTGATGTTTTCCTTTATCTGCTCCTGACCCTCCGGTGTGAATACCGCAGCGGCAGCACACTGCACAGGATAGGAAACTCCGTTGAATTTGCTTCCCTCACGTCTGCCCCACAGCTGAGCCAGCGATACCTCCGTACCGTCGCTCGCCTTAGCCATAAGCTCGTGAGGAACTACCGTATAACCGCATCTCATGCCGGTAAAGCCCGCTGTCTTGGAAAGCGAACACATTTCGATGGCACACTCCTTGGCGCCCTCAACGGCAAAAATGCTTCTGGGTATGTTATCCTCCGTGATAAACGCCTCATAAGCCGAATCGTAAATAATTACCGCATTATTCTTCTTTGCATAGTCTATCCATACCTTCAGCTGCTCCTTAGTATAGACCGAACCGGTAGGGTTGTTGGGGGAACAAAGATAGATAAGATCGCACTTTACGTTCTCGTCCGGCATTGCCGCAAATCCGTTCTCCTCGTTTGAATCGGCGTAGATGACCTTTCTTCCGCTCATAACGTTTGTATCCACATAAACCGGATATGCGGGATCGGTAACAAGCACAATGTTGTCGTCTCCGAAAATATCCACAATATTTCCGCAGTCGGACTTTGCTCCGTCATTTATTCTTATATCGTCGGCAGGAATGTCCACTCCGAAGCTCTTATAATATCCGGAAACAGCCTCTCTCAGGAAATCATAGCCTGCTCCGCTGTCCTCGTAGCCCCTGAAGGTCTCCTTCACGCCCATTTCGTCTGCGCCCTTTTTCATAGCCTCAACAACGCACTTTGCAATAGGCTGGGTAACGTCTCCGATGCCCATTTTAATGATGTCGGCATCAGGGTGAGCCTCCTTGAATGCGTTGAGCTTCTTTGCGATGTTTATGAAAAGATAATTCTTTTCCAGCCTGAGAAAATTCTCGTTTATCTGTGCCATTGATTTTTTCTCCTTTTTAATTATTTCAGCGGACCTCCCCGGAAGCTTCCGAGAGAGGTCAGATCCTGATCTCGCCCGAGAATACCGTTACCGCATCGCCTGTAAGGTAAACAGCCTCGTCGGTATACCTGATCTTAAGGGTTCCGCCCTTAAGGATCACCGAGATCTCCTCGTCCTTCTTACAGTAGCCGTTGAGTACCGCTGCAACTACCGCAGCGCAGGCTCCCGTTCCGCAGGCAAAGGTCTCGCCCGAGCCTCTCTCCCACACTCTCATCTTAAGAGTATGCTCGTCTATCACCTTTATAAACTCGGCATTGACCCTCTCCGGGAAGATCTTGTCGTACTCGAACTCAGGACCGATACTGTCGATGTCCAGGGAATCAACATTGTTCATGAATACGACCGCATGAGGATTTCCCATAGATACGCAGGTGATCCTGTAATTCTTTCCGCCGATGCTTACCTCTCTGTCCGAGACCCTGCCGTTTTCGTCCTCCGGCAGATCAACAGGTATAAGTCTGGGATCGAGGATAGCCTTTCCCATATCAACGGTAGCTCCGTTCACCTCGCCGTAATGACGGCTCAGCGATACCTTGATAAGACCCGACAGAGTTTCAATAGTCATCTCGTCTCTGTTTACAAGTCCGTTGTCACGCATGAACTTAGCCACGCATCTTATGCCGTTTCCGCACATTTTTCCTTCGGAGCCGTCAAGATTGTACATCTTCATCTTTGCGTCTGCGACCTTTGAGCGGCAGATAAGTATCACGCCGTCACCGCCGATGCCGAAGTGTCTGTCGGAAAGGTTAAGGGCAAAGCCCTCGGGGTTGTCTATTCTCTGATCGAAGCAGTTAAAGTAGATATAGTCGTTTCCGCAGCCCTGCATCTTGGTGAATTTATAGGTCTGCTTTTCGCTTCTCATGTTATTGATATCCACTATTTCCGTAGTTGACTCTGTATATCTGCTCCTGATGGAGGCTGCAATGGCGTTTGCGGTATCTATAGAGGTAAGGCACGGGATATTCCACTCCACCGTCTTACGTCTTATCTTTACCGAATCTCTTGTGGGGATCCTTCCCTTTGAGGACGTTGAGATAACATATGATATCTTTCCGCTCTCGATAAGCGTAAGGGTATTGTTCTTTTCGTCCTCGTGGATCTTTGCAACGGTCTCAGCCTCTATGCCGTGCTCGTGAAGCACGTTTGCAGTGCCGTGGGTAGCGTATATCTTAAAGCCGAGATCCGCAAACATTTTAGCGGTCTGAGGTATCTCAGCCTTGTCGGCGTCTCTTACCGTTATGAAAACTCCGCCCTTGGCGTCCAGCTTGTAGCCTGCAGCAGTAAGTCCCTTATACAGCGACTCCTCCAGCGAGCTTGATACCGCCAGCACCTCTCCGGTAGACTTCATCTCAGGTCCCAGATGATTGTCCACGCCTATAAGCTTTTCAAAGGAGAACACCGGTACCTTGACCGCAACATAGGGAGAATTTCTGTAAAGTCCCGTGCCGTAGCCCATGTCTCTCAGCTTTTCGCCGAGCATACACTTTGTGGCAAGATCCACCATAGGAACTCCCGTTACCTTTGAGATGTACGGGATAGTCCTTGAAGAGCGGGGATTTACCTCGATAACGTAGATCTCCTCTTTATATGCGATATACTGGATATTTACCAGACCCTTTGTATTAAGTGCGATAGCCAGTCTCTTTGAGCAGTCGATGATCCTGCTGATAAGTCTGTCCGAAACGTTCCATGCGGGATAGACCGCAATAGAGTCTCCGGAATGGATACCCGTTCTTTCGATATGCTCCATAATACCGGGGATAAGAATATCCTCGCCGTCGCATATAGCGTCTATTTCCAGCTCTGTACCCATAAGGTACTTGTCAATAAGCACAGGATTTTCTATTCCCTGAGAAAGGATTATCTCCATGTACTCCTTTATATCGTCATCGTTGAAGGCGATTATCATATTCTGTCCGCCGAGAACGTATGAGGGCCTCATAAGCACGGGATAATGTATCCTGTTGGCTATCGTAAGAGCCTCGTCGGCAGTCATGACCGTAAAGCCCTCGGGACGCTTGATCTTAAGCTGCTCCAGCAGCTCGTCAAATCTCTCCCTGTCCTCCGCAGCGTCAATTGAATCGGGCGGAGTGCCGAGGATCCTTACTCCCTGCTCGTTTAAGTGCTTTGTCAGCTTTATAGCCGTCTGTCCGCCGAAAGCCACCACGACGCCCACCGGCTTTTCCACACGGATGATATTCATAACGTCCTCGTTGGTAAGAGGCTCGAAGTAAAGTCTGTCCGCAGTGTCGAAGTCTGTCGAAACAGTCTCGGGGTTGTTGTTTACGATAACTACCTCATAGCCATGCTCCTTAAGCGCCCATACGCAGTGTACCGAAGCATAGTCGAACTCTATACCCTGGCCGATCCTTATAGGACCCGAGCCGAAAACTATCACCGTTCCCTTGCGGGAGCTGCCCCGTCCGTGAGCCGAGATAAATTCCGCAGCCTCGTCCTCCGAATCGTATGTAGAATAAAAGTATGGCGTCTGAGCCGAAAACTCCGCAGCGCAGGTATCTACCATTTTAAATACGGCATGAGCGGGATCCTTGACCGGCTTTCCGGAGATCCTCTCTATAACCTTATCCGTATAGCCCAGCTTCTTTGCCTGTATATAGGTCTCACGGCTGAAATCTCCCTTTGCAAGCTCTCTTTCCATGTCTATAAGCTTGCAGAGCTTGCAGAGGAACCACTCGTCTATTTTGGTTATCTCGTGGATCTCCTCTACCGCAAAGCCTCTCCTGAGAGCCTCGTAGACCACGAAAAGTCTCTCGTCGGTACAATTATGCAGCCTTGAACGGATAGTTTCGTCGTCAAGATCCAGCATTTTCGGAGAAATAAGGCAGTCGTGACCTATCTCTGCGCCTCTTACAGCCTTCATGATAGCCTGTTCAAAGGTCGTGCCGATAGACATGACCTCTCCGGTAGCCTTCATCTGCGTACCGAGATCTCTTTTTGCATATACGAATTTGTCGAAGGGCCACTTCGGCAGCTTGACAACAACGTAGTCCAGCGCAGGCTCGAAGCAGGCGTAGGTCTTGCCTGTAACGGCGTTTTTGATCTCGTCAAGGGTGTATCCTATAGCGATCTGAGCCGCAACCTTTGCGATCGGATAGCCTGTCGCTTTGGATGCCAGCGCAGACGAACGTGAAACTCTGGGGTTTACCTCGATAACGGCATACTCAAAGCTGTCGGGATTAAGAGCGAACTGGCAGTTACAGCCGCCCTCTACCTCCAGCGTATCTATTATCTTCAGCGCCGCCGAACGCAGCATCTGATATTCCTTATCCGCAAGTGTGACCGCAGGTGCAATAACTATCGAGTCGCCGGTATGCACTCCCACAGGATCGAAGTTTTCCATTGAGCATACGGTGATAACGTTGCCCTTGGCGTCTCTCATTACCTCGAACTCGATCTCCTTCCAGCCTGCAATGCACTTTTCAACAAGCACCTGCGTGATAGGTGAAAGATAAAGACCGTTTCTTGTGATGTCGGTAAGCTCTTCCTCGTTATTAACTATACCTCCGCCCGTTCCGCCGAGTGTAAAAGCGGGTCTTATAATAAGCGGATAGCCTATTCCCGGCTCGTTTGCAAATTTAACGGCGTCCTCGACGGTATTTACTACCCGTGAGGGTATGCATGGCTGACCGATAGACTCCATAGTGTCCTTGAACATCTGTCTGTCCTCAGCCTTGTCGATTGTCTCGGGCTTTGCGCCGAGAAGTCTTACATTATACCTGTCAAGGAAGCCCTCCTTGGCAAGCTGCATGGAAAGGGTCAGTCCCGTCTGACCTCCGAGTGTGGAAAGCAGACTGTCCGGACGTTCCTTTTTGATAACTCTCTTTACCGTTTCAAGAGTAAGCGGCTCTATATAAATTTTATCCGCCATAGCGTTATCTGTCATAATGGTAGCAGGATTGGAGTTTATGAGTATGACCTCCAGCCCCTCCTGCTTAAGCGCACGGCATGCCTGGGTGCCGGCATAGTCAAACTCCGCCGCCTGACCGATGACGATAGGTCCCGAGCCGATAACCAGAACACGCTTTATATCTTTATTTAAAGGCATGATATTCTTCCTTTCTGTGTATGACCGGAGAGCTTGAGACGGAAGCTCTGACGCTCCCCTACGCTTTTCTCCGGAGCTGCCTGTAGCTTATTTGTTTGCGTCTATCATTGCGATAAACTCGTCAAACAGGAATCCCGTGTCCAGCGGTCCGCCGCAGGCTTCGGGGTGAAACTGTACCGAAAACGCCGGCTCGTTAAAATACTTTACGCCCTCGCAGGTGCCGTCGTTGGCATTTATATATGAGACCTTCGCACATTCCGGAAGAGACTCGTTGACTACGGCGTAGCCGTGGTTCTGAGAGGTTATATACACCCGTCCCGTTTCAACGTTCTCCGCCGGCTGATTGGCTCCTCTGTGACCGTACTTCAGCTTATGGGTCTTCGCCCCGTGAGCAAGCGCAAGCAGCTGATGTCCCAGACAGATGCCGAAGGTAGGTATTTTCTTTTCCGAAAGCTTTTTAAGCTCGGCGATTATCTCAACGTTTTCCGCCGGATCTCCGGGTCCGTTGGAAAGCATTATACCGTCCGGAGCAAGCTCTGCCACTCTATCGCAGGTGGTGTAAGCCGGTACTACCGTGACCTCGCAGCCCCTCTGTACAAGGCTGCGGCAGATATTAGCCTTTGCGCCGAAGTCAAAAAGCACTACCCTTCTCTTTACCTCTCCCTCGGGAGTATATACCGTTTCCTTGTCGCAGGTGGTGTTCTTCACTGCATCCTCGATCTTATAATTTTTTATGTCCGTAAGCCCGAAGCTCGCTCCCTCGGGAACGATCCTTCCGTTCATTACGCCGTGCTCTCTCACTATCCTTGTGAGCTGTCTTGTGTCTATTCCATACAGACCGACGATGTTATGCTGTTTTAAAAAAATGTCAAGATCACCCTCGCAGCGGAAATTGCTGGGCTCTTGACACCAATCTCTGACAATATAAGCTTTAACGTGAGGACAGCCGCTTTCAAAATCGCTGGGAATAACGCCGTAATTACCTATCAGCGGAAATGTCTGAACGACGATCTGACCGTAATAGCTGGGATCCGTAAGAGTTTCCAGATAACCCGTCATAGCCGTTGTGAAAACAATTTCACCGATAGCCTCTCCCACAGCGCCGAAGCTCTTACCCTCAAAAACAGTGCCGTTTTCCAGAATCAGATATGCTTTCTGCACTATAAGCTCCTCCTTTTTTTACGCAAATTTTTACGTTTACTATTATATCACAAATATTTTCCTTTGTAAAGAGGTTTGCGGCTTTTTTATGTAAATCATTTTTTTAGGCGATGCCGCACGGCTCGTAAAATACATGCTCAGCCTGTAGTAAAAGCCCTTTGGGGAATTAAAGCGCAGGCTCAAGCGCGGCGCTAGAGCGCTTGCGGGGGTCGAGGGGGCAGCGCCCCTTCGTCGCTCCCGCAGGAGCGAAACTCCCCCATACGCAGGAGCTCCGCACAGGGTGAATTTTCAAACAGTCCGGTGGACTGTTTGAAAAGAGGGGCAAGCCCTGCGATAGAGGGCTGCCCCTTATTGGCGTTGTGTGAAGTTTTTTGACAACCCGAGCCAATAATATGTGTGCTTTTGCTTATCCGTTTGACTCATGTTTGACTTATTTTAAATGTTGTGCTAAAATATATTCAGAAAAAATGTCGGAGGTAACGTTCATATGAACAGATTTCTGGAGGCGGGAAAAATTGTTTCCGTATTTGGTCTTAAAGGCGAGGTAAAGGTCCAGCCGTGGTGCGATACGACGGACTTTCTGTGCGGATTCGACACACTTTATTATAAAAGCGGCACGGCAGTGGAGATCGAAAGCTCCCGTACAGCAAAAAATATTGTGGTAATGAAAATAAAAGGCGTCGATTCTGTGGAGGAAGCCCAGAAGCTCCGCAACAGGATACTTTATATCGACAGAAACGATGTGGAGCTTGAGGACGGCTGCTATTTCGTGCAGGATCTTATCGGTCTCAGTGTGGTGGACGCAGACAGCGGCAGGATCTACGGAGAGCTTACCGAGGTCTCCCAGACCGGAGCCAACGACGTATACCATATAAAAAGCGGCGACGGAAAAACCTATTATATCCCCGCTATCCCGCAGGTGGTTGCCGAAACTGATATAGCCGGCGGGATAATGAAAATAACTCCCCTTCAAGGGCTTTTCGACGATACGGAGGAAGTCAGATGAATATAGATATAGCTACGCTTTTCCCCGAAATGCTGGAAAATTATCTTTCACAAAGCGTTGTGGGAAGAGCAAGGGAAAGGAATATTTTCACGGTCGCCTGCCACAATATAAGAGATTATACCCTTGATAAGCACCGCCGTGTTGACGATACCCCGTACAGCGAGCAAAAGGGAATGCTCATGCAGTGCGACCCGATCTATAACTGCTTCACTGCCGTCACCGAGGGCAGACCGAAGCCTCATGTCATCTATATGTCCCCCCAGGGAAAAACGCTGACCCAGCAGCGGGCTGCGGAACTTTCCCGGCTCGACAGCATATTTATATTATGCGGGCACTATGAGGGCGTGGACGAAAGGATCATCGAGGAGATCGTGGACGAGGAAATATCCGTAGGCGACTATGTTCTTACCGGAGGCGAGCTGCCCGCCCTTATCCTTGTGGACTGCATAGTGCGTATGCTGGAGGGTACACTCTCCCGCCCCGGCTGCTACGAGGACGAAAGTCATTACAGCGGTCTGCTTGAATACCCTCAGTATACCCGCCCCGAGATCTGGCACGGCAGGACTGTCCCGCCTGTTCTGCTGTCAGGACATCACGCAAATATCCTCCGGTGGAGACACGAGCAGGCATTGCTCAACACCCTTAAGAAACGTCCCGAGCTGCTTGAAAGAGCCGATCTTTCGGAAGAAGATTTGGCTATAATTCACAAAGCTGTGAAAATTGACGAAGTTGAAGGGGCGCAATGCTCGTCAGAACAACCATAAATGTTAAAAGATTTTGTACAAACTGATACAAAACAGATATAAGTTCCGTCGCAGTGCATAAAATTCATTGCAATTGTTGCCCCATTGTAGTCATTTTGAACGAAAATCAAGCCGTAAAATACGCTTTGTTTAAATTTTGCGTTGACTTAACGAATTTTGTCGGGTATAATATGTTTATCAAATTAAACGGACAGCAGGACCTGAACGCTCACGGTCAAAGCAATGGTCTCACGCCTTGTTTAATTGAAAAATCTGAAGTATTTTATATATTTGGAATGGAGAGATTTTTATGTTACAGAATACGGTTGTTGTTCAGAACCAGGTAGGTCTTCACGCTCGTCCGGCTACGTTCTTCATCCAGAAGGCAAACGAATTCAAATCTTCGATCTGGATCGAGAAGGAAGACAGAAGAGTAAACGCCAAGAGTCTTCTCGGCATTCTTTCGCTGGGTATCGTCGGCGGCACGACTATCAAGATCATCGCTGACGGCGTTGACGAGGAAGCTGCGGTAAAGGGTCTTGTAGATCTCGTAGACAGCGGTTTCTCTGAGGATGCCAGATAATCGTACTGTTTCTTTATAATTTATGTTAAAGGGATCGCTGCAAGCGCGGCGGTCTTTTTTTACTTTCTGTAAAAATACATAAAATATACAGCATATGCAGTAAAAAGTTACAATTTGATTACTCTGTGTAGAATATATACTGGCATATTTTGTGTATATTTCACAATAAGCAAAGTAATTTAACAATATGTTCACACATTCAGCAAAAAAATATGTTACAATTTGTAATACATTAGGCGTATTTGTAACCGTCTGATCGTCCGGTAAAAAGTTTTTTTGCTTTTTTGCACTTTTTACTATAAAACACTTGCAAAATTCAGCATTTTTTGTTATAATTATAGTAAGCGGACGTATAGCCCCGTAACGGTTCTGCCCGTCTGTCCGGAATATCCGGCAGAAATGCGGCATACAGCGGGCTGCGTCAAAAAAATGTTAATAATTGCAAGTAGAGGGGAATAACTTATGTCAAACAGATTATTTCAAAGCGTTGTTCATCAGATGCGTGACACAATTGACTGCGTAATCGGCGTCATCGACGAAACCGCAACCATTATTGCCTGCTCGGAGCTGGCACAGGTCGGCACCACGAACGAATTTGTATCGCTGGATTTGGGAGACTCCCACGATATATTTGTACGTGACGGATACACCTATAAGCCTTTCGGCGCTCATATGAAGCCGGACTATGCCGTTTTTGTGGAAGGCACGGACGAGGTTGCGGCAAAATACGCCAGCATACTCGCTATAACCCTTTCAAGCATCAAGCAGTACTACGACGAAAAATACGACAGAAACAACTTCATAAAAAATGTCGTGCTGGATAACGTCCTGCCGGGCGATGTCCATGTCAAGGCGAGAGAGCTGCATTTCAGTGCGGATATCTCAAGAGTGGTCCTTCTTATAAGGATAGTTTCCTCCAACGACGTATCGGCTTACGACGTAATACAGAACCTTTTCCCCGATAAAAACAAGGACTTTGTGTTCAACATCACCGAGTCTGATATCGTGCTTGTAAAGGAGGTTGCGGCAGGCGTTGAATCCAAGGATCTCGAAAAGCTTGCACGCTCCATCTCAGACACCCTCTCCAGCGAGTTCTATACCCGTGTGAACGTAGGTATAGGTACGGTCATCGAGGGAGTAAAGGATCTGGCACGTTCCTTCAAGGAGGCTCAGATCGCTCTTGAAGTGGGAAAGGTTTTCGATACCGACAAGAATATCGTTTCATATGACAATCTGGGTATCGCAAGACTTATATATCATCTCCCCACTACCCTCTGCGAAACGTTTCTGAAGGAAGTCTTCAAGAAAGGCTCTATCGAGTCGCTGGATCACGAAACGCTTTTCACTATCCAGAAGTTCTTTGAAAACAACCTTAACGTTTCCGAAACCTCAAGAAAGCTGTTCGTACACAGAAATACCCTTGTGTACAGACTTGAAAAGATCAAAAAGCTTACAGGACTTGATCTCAGAGAATTTGACCATGCTATCATCTTTAAGATCGCACTTATGGTCAAGAAATACCTATCGGCTAATCCCGTTAAGTTCTGAGGCGCCTGAAAGCGGGGGCGTAGCTCCCCCTATATTATAAGGCGGTGTAAAATTTTGGTAGAATTTAAAGATGTGTCCGTGACCTATTCGTCAAGCGGCGTGGACGCACTCAACAATGTTAATCTTAAGATCAACGACGGCGACTTTGCATTCGTCGTAGGACCGTCGGGAGCGGGAAAATCCACTCTCATAAAGCTTGTGCTTAAAGAAATAGACGCCACAAGCGGTACGGTACTTGTAAACGGTTTTAATCTTAAAAAGCTAAGAAGAGGAAAGATCCCTGCGCTCAGAAGGACTATCGGCGTGGTATTCCAGGATTTCAGACTTATCCCCACAATGACGGTATACGAAAACGTGGCGTTTGTTCTGAGAGTAATCGACGCTCCGGCTAAATACATAAGGAGCCGTGTCCCCTATGTAATAAGCCTTGTCGGACTTTCAAAAAAGGCAAAATGCTATCCCACAGAGCTTTCAGGCGGCGAGCAGCAGCGTGTGGCTCTTGCCAGAGCGCTGGTGAACGATCCTAAGCTTATTATTGCGGACGAGCCTACGGGAAACATCGATCCCGAGCTTTCATATGAAATAGTGGAGCTTCTCAAGGGCATAAACGAGTGCGGCACGACCATACTTATGGTCACCCACGAGCATGACCTTGTACGTTACTTCGGAGGAAGGATAATCAACATCAATAAAGGCAGCATAGCCTTTGACGAGGTAATAGGAGGTTCAAATGAAAGCAAGTAGTGCAAAATACCTTGTGGGGCAGGGCTTTAAAGGGATCTGGAAAAACAAAATGATGACCTTCGCTTCCTTTTGCATACTTCTGGTATCTCTTTTAATGGTAGGTATATCCTGCCTGACGGCAATAAGCCTTACCAGAGTTATCGGCGGCATAGAGGATCAGAGCGAGATCGTCGTTATCGTAAAGGACGGCGCAAGCGATTCCGATATGGCGGCTCTGGAGGAAAAGCTCCACAGCATACCAAACGTAAATACGGTCTCCCTTTACACCAAGGAAGAAGCATGGCAGAATATGCTGAAGGGAATGACCGAAGAGGAGAAGGACTTTTTCCAGTATGCGGACGATAACCCGCTGCCGGATACATACAAGCTGACGGTAAAGGACATTCAGATAATGAACGATACCACTACACAGATCGAAACATTTGATTTTGTAGAGTCTACCCAGTCGCCTACAGCGTTTGCCGATATCCTTATAAATATCAGAAGGATATTCTCGATAGTGGCGTTCGCCGTTGTTCTGGCGCTGGTGGTGGTTTCGCTTATCATCATCTCAAACACAACGAGAGCAAGCGTTTTTGCAAGACGCAAAGAGATCAATATTATGAAATATGTTGGCGCTACCAACTCCTTTATCAGGATACCGTTCTTTATAGAGGGCATGATCGTGGGAGTGGCAGCCGCCGGATGCGCATTGCTGCTTACCAAATTTGCATACGAGGGAGTTTACAACATTTTCAACGACACCTTCGGCATATGGAGCATTCTAGGTATGCAGAACCTTTATTCATTTGACGATCTTCTGCTGCCCGTAAGCGTTTCATATCTGGTGGCAGGCGCACTTATCGGAGCTGTGGGAACCTCAATAAGCACAGGCAAGCATCTCAGAGTTTAATTTTTTGACAGCACAAACGGCAGAGAATAGGTGAACACCTGCTTTCTGCCGCTGATTTTAAGAAGCAAAGTGTAAAAATCATGCGGCTTAAAGATACAGAAAAATGCCGCAAACGTATCTTGACGGAGGATTTGACGTGAACAGAATATCTGCATTTAAAAGGGTGCTGGCGTGTTCGGCAGCCGTTATCATTGCTATGACGGTGCTGGCAGGCAACGGTTCGGTAGCGGTCAACACTGAGACCGCCTCCGCTGAAAGCACAGAGATGACCAAAACCAAAAAAGAAATTTCCGACACAAAAAACAAGCTTACAGAGCTGGAGAAAAAACAGCAGGAGCTTGACAAGAAGATCGATGACACCAAGAACGACATATACGCCGAGGAGGAAAATCAGGCTGCTATCGAGGAGCAGATCTCCACTGTGCAGGAGACTATCTACACATTGGAGACGTCTATCGTCTCCCTTAACGAGGATATCGGAGTTCTGGAGGATTCTATCGAGGAAAAGTCCGCACAGATCGAGGAGAAAAGGCAGGAGATCGAAACGGGCGTTGCCGACTTCAAGTCGAGACTTCGCACAATGTATGTCTCCGGCAGCAATTCCTATTCGGATATTCTCATAGGCGCAACGGATTTTTACGATATGCTTATGAAGATCGAGCTGGTCAAAAGAGTTGCGGAGCATGACGACGGAATGATCGACAATCTTATAAGCCTGAAAAAACAGTATGAGGCTGACGAGGTCGCCCTGAACGAGGAAAAAGCCAAGCTTGAAAAGAACAAGGCAGATCTTCAGGAGCAGGAGGAGGCTCATAAAAAGCAGAAGGAAAAGCTTGAGATCCTCTTTGACGAGAGCCAGGCTAATCTTGATAAGCTTGCAGCCGATAAGGCTCTTTACGAGGGAAATAAGAATGACATTCTGAAGGAAGAGGAAGAATTTGAAGCACAGCTCCAGAAGCTTTACAAGGAGCAGGAGGCTATCAAGAAAAAGGAAGAGGAAGCCCGGAAAAAGGCTGAGGAAGAGGAGCGCAAGCGTCAGGAAGAGATAAAAAAGCAGCAGCAGCTTGCCCAGCAGCAGCAGAATACCGGAAGCAGCTCCGGAAACAACACCGGAAGCTCACAGCCGTCAAACAGCGGCGGAAATACCACGGGCAATCAGACCTCCACCAACAACAGCGATTACAACTATAACGAAAAGTCCATGTTCACATGGCCTGTACCGGGATTTTACCATATCTCATACGGCGTAGGCTGGAGATGGGGCGCATACCACAAGGGCATCGACATCTGGTCGCCCGGAATAAGAGGTGCGAACATCTGCGCATCCGCTTCTGGTACCGTCATACTTGTGAGCAACACCTGCCCGCATGATTACGGTAAAAATTACTCGTGCGGATGCGGCGGCGGATACGGAAATTACTGTATCATCGACCACGGAAACGGCTACTGGACTTTGTACGGTCATTCACAGGGCATCACAGTCAAGCAGGGTCAGCACGTCGAAAAGGGAGACGTACTCGGTCCTATCGGATCAACGGGACATTCCACAGGCGACCACCTGCACTTTGAGATCAGGATAAACGGCGTTGCGGTCAATCCCTCGGACTACGTTTGATCGCCCTTAAGCACAGCCACCGCCTGACGGCTTTGTGTACGTCTTGCTTGCTGCTTTCCCGTCAGATTACCCAAATCCTCCTTGACATACGCTAGTATGCCTGCGTCGGATTCAGGCAATCTGACGAAAAATCTGACTGCGCAATACGCACACAATGGTTGTGCGGTATTGCCTTAATCAAAAGGAGTAATTTTTTTCTATGAGTAAGCGTTTTGGCTTAAAAGAAATTCTTGCGTGCGCTGCGGCGGTCATAATAACGTCAGGCGCTGCGGGAAGCGGACTTAACTGCACTTCCGTCAATGCAGACTTTGACAGTTCAGACTATGTTATGGACGGTCAGGAAAATACGGAGCAGACAGCCAGCGGTTCGGACAGCAGTATGATAGACGAAAACGGCAACGGGATAAACGACGTTGAGGAACCGCTGCCAAGCTACGACATAACCGTATATGCGGAAAGGCTGAGAGAAATAGCTCAGGAGCAGGCGGAGCTTGAGGACGAAATGTCTCAGGCTGACTCTCAGATCAAGGACGAAGAAAGAAAGCAGACGATACTACTGAAAAAAATCGACGCACTCAACGATAAGATCGAAGTTCTCAACGGCTATATGACCGCCCTTGAAATGGAGATCAGCACTAACAAACGAGAGCTTGACGCCACTGCCGCAGACATAAGCGACGGCGTTGAGGGTCTGAAAAAAAGGCTGAGGGCAATGTACATTGCCGGAACGGATTCATATACAACAGTTATTCTTGAATCCAACAGCTTTTATGACGTACTTATGAGAATGGAGCTTATCAAGCGTGTTGCAAAGCACGATGACAAAATGCTTGACGATCTGTACAAGCTCAAGGCTCAGTACGAAAGCAAGCAGAAGGAGCTTGACGCCAAGCAGGCTGAATTTGACAGGCAGTACGCCGAGTACGAAACCGAAAAGGCAAAGCTGGACGAGCTTTATCAGTCCTCGGAGGAGACCAAGAAAAAGCTGGAGGAAAAGCAGAAGGAGCTTAAAGAGGAAAACGAAGCGTTCGACCTTGAGAAATCTCAGTATCAGGGCGATCTGTCGGGAATACTTAAATCCTCCTCCTCAGTGACCACGGCACGGGACGAAGAGGTCATGGCGACCATGGCGCTTGCCGACGTAAGGCTTGCCGAGCTGCACGACGAGATCAGAGAACGTCTTAAAAACGGAGAAAAGCTTGAGGACGACGAGCCTGTTTACAGCTTTGCATGGCCCGCTCCGGGAGTATATACCATCACCTCGGGAGTCGGCGCAAGGTGGGGATCATACCATCAGGGAATGGACATTATGGGACCTCACGGCAGCGAGATACACGCAAGCGAGACCGGTACGGTTATCCGTGCCAGCGAGACCTGTCCTCATGACTACGGAAAAAGCGCATCCTGCGGCTGCGGCGGAGGCTACGGAAATTATGTGATAATAGACCACGGAAACGATTTTATCACGCTTTACGGACACCTTACCGAGGTAGACGTTGAAGTCGGAGATAAGGTCAAGCAGGGAGACGTTATCGGAAAAATGGGTTCTACCGGATTCTCCACCGGAGATCATCTGCATTTTGAGATACGCTATCAGGGATATATTTTAAATCCCGCATACTATGTGGACGTGTCACAATAAAGCTATAAGCGGATCGCTGACAGCTTTGCACTCATATAGAAATTCAGCCCGAATGAGGTTACCAACAACCTCTTTCGGGCTTTTTGCATTATTAAGAACCTGTATCTAGTGAAATTTATTTCTTAAATGCAAATATCAAAGCGATCAGACTTATTACCCAAGTGATACTTGATTTTTTTGATGGGATATGTTAAAATGAGCATATAAATATAAAGGAAGTGAGTTTTATGCTTAGTAAGATCCTGTCCCGGGATGAATGTGCAAAATGCAAGCTGTGCTGCACCTTCGACAGCTACGATCTGTGGGAAACGCCTATAATTCCTGTTAAGCTTGCCAGCCGCATCATGCAGGATTTCGAGCCGGATCAGAAATTCATACGAAAGGACGACCATTTTCTCCTCAAAATGGATAAGGAGCCTGACGCCGATCTGTATTACTGCTCCCTTCTCGATCAGGAAAAGGGCTGCATTATGGGCGACGATAAGCCCTTTGACTGCCGCATCTGGCCGTTCAGGATAATGGCTCTCAACGGAGTAAGGGTGATAACGCTTTCCCCTGTCTGTCCCGTTGTTCAGACCAAACCCCTTGCCGATATCCAAGCCGTTGCCAAGGAGCTTGCACCTGAGATCTTTGCCTATGCGGACGAAACGCCGTCGGCAGTAAAGCCGTATCTTGACGGGTACCCTATCATGGTGGTGGAAGAGAACAAATATAAAAGCTCACTGGTGTAGACTTTTTCGTTGCACTAAGCTTTCAGGATCAAATAAACGCAAAAACGGACGTATCATGACGATCGTCCGTTTTTTGCTTATCATTATGGCAGGACATCCGTCTTACCTTTTCATTCCGTCAAATCTATAGCGCAGAGTCCACTTGCTTTCATATTCCATTTTTTCAGCGATCTCCTTGGGACTGACATCCTTATAATAATACGCATTTTCGTTTGTCATATGATAGCTTATGGTGCATTTATTAAATACGCCGTATTCCTCCATATCGCTGACTGTAAACTCGACCGAAAGATATACGCAGGACGGATCGTTAATATCGGGGATCACCTCGGCTTTTTCCGGGGTCACAGTCTCTTCGCTCTGGACGTCCACTGTGAACATGACCGGCGTATATTCCTCACCGAAATCTATCCCGAACAGGCTGTCTCCAACCTTAAAAGCCTTGGCTCCGCTAAGATCGTCATTCGGTGCGCCACGTATCCTAAAAACGTGCTTGTAGCAGGAACCGTAATATTTAAGCCAGCCGTCGTCGGTCGTTTCAAAGTTTTTGCTGGCGTCCGCCAGAATTGGCATTTCAGTGACCTCATAATACAAAGCCGAGTCCTGCTCTATATGCACATCGTCAGGATCACAGCCCACTGTACCCTCCTCACGATTCCATTGCCTGTATGTTTCGAGAATAATACTGCATACCCTGCTGTCATTAAGATCGTCAGTTGCGCAGATCGCCTTTGCACATTCGGCGATCCTTAAAAATGACTGATCCCGGCTCTTGCCTAAGTTTGCGTATCCCTCCAGAAAATATTCCTCAGAATAAGTGTATCCCTTCGGCTTTTCTCTGGTGATCTGACCTAATCCGGTACAGTATTCGATATAGTATCTGTTGTAGCCAAGAAGAACCCAGTCGCCCACGTTAATACCCATAGTGGCAGAGACCATAGGTCTTTCCACGCCCCCCGTATAATCAGTGCCGGTAATATCAAAGCTGTCGATCCTGACCTGATTTTCCGCAACGCCATATTGGTTCAGCAGAGTACCGTGAGTATACACAGTGATCCTTGAATAGTCGTCCTTCGGCGCAAGGACTATGCCGTATACGACCTCGTCATACTTCGTTTTCATAAAGCTGTACAGCTCGTCATAGGGCATTCCCTCGTAAAGAGATATCTCCTCCCCGCTGTCCGCCTGACTGCTTTCAGACCCCGGAGACAGATCGGGCACATCGGTCATTCTGCTTGCCAAAAAGGGAGCTGTGACAAGTCCGACTAAGACCGCCGCTGTTGCACAAACTGCCAGCGCAAGCTGACCTCTTTTAAGCCTTGGCTTTTCGGCAAATGCCTTTTCCACAGCGTCTTTCTTCCACTTTTCAGGCGTTACATACCTGTCGAAAACCTTAAATATATTGTTCATGAACGTCTCCTTTCCGCTTTCACAAAGAGCTTACAGAAACTCCTTAAGCTTTTCTCTGCCCCTTTTCAGCCGGGATTTCAGGGTATTTATGTTTGTCCCTGTCGCCTTTGATATCTCCTCCACCGAAAGCTCCTCGTAATAATATAAATATATCACGTCCCTGTATTTCGGCGGAAGCCTGAACACAAGATCAAGCATTTCAAACTCACGGCTGTCCTCCGCCGCAGCAGTTACCTCGTCAAAATTCACGGAGCTTTTACCAAGACGGTATCTCAGGACGCTTCGGCACTCATTGAGCGTGACCTTTATAAGCCAAGCCTTGACATTGGGGATATCAGACTTTCCGAGCGCCCTGAAAAGCTTGAAGAAAACGTTCTGCCAGCAATCCTCGGCATCGGTGTAATTTCCCGTATGTATAACACACAGTCTGGTCACCATGTCGGCGTACTCCTCTACCAGTCTGCCGTATTCCTCCCTGCCCGGTCTCTCCATGCTTTTCACTCCCCTTCACTATATAAAACGCAGCAGACCTATAAAAAGTTGCAGCAGTAATAAAGAAAATATCGCACAATCACCGCCTGACGGCTTTGTGTACGTCTTGAGGCGTTTGATCTTGATCAAACGCTGCGTCTATTTCCGTCATATTACCCAAATTCTCCTTGACATACGTTAGTATGCCTACGTCGAATTTAGGCAATCTGACGAAAAATCTGACTGCGCAATACGCACACAATGATTATGCGATATTTCCTAAAAAAATCGGACGAACGGCGTTCACCCGATTTTTCATAGCATCTTTTTTCACCACAGCTTTTTTACTCCTGCGCAGTACATTGACGGCTTTAACGCCCTCAGCTCCACATAGCAGCCGCACTGTGCGCATATGCCGCCTGCAAGCTCCGGACAGTTCTGGCATATCTCAAGCCTTTTACGGTAGACCTCCTCGCTGACCCGTTTGTCGGCAGGATAGTTTTTTATATACTCAAGCAGATTTTGAGTATATTCGTCAGGATCAAGCTGCGCTAAAAGGCATTTTCTGCACGGCTTCCTCATTTCAATGCCTTAAGAGATACAACGGAGCACGGAGGCATCTCGAATACAACAGAGCCGCCCTCTATCACGGCTGAGCCGAAGTCCGCCGGCTTTACTTTGTCGGGGCAGTCAAAGCTGTTGAACTCTCCCGCAGCTGCGCAGAGGATACGTCCCTTTACATCTGCCGGTGAAAATCCGTCAAGCATGACCTTTACCCTTACGCTGTCGCTGAGAGAACAGTTTGACGCTGTGATAAGTATATTCCCGGAGCTGTCTGCGGAAACCGACTGTGAGATCGCAGGAGCCTTGTATTCTTCTGTACCGACCTCAAAGCTGTCGCACTCCGACTCGAGCAGCTCTGCTCCCTGATGCTCCTTGTACAGATCGAAAACATGATATGTGGGCGTAAGAAGCATTTTATCACCCTCTGTGAGGATAACAGATTGGAGAACGTTCACGGCCTGAGCAAGGTTAGCCATTACAACTCTGTCGGAATGGGCGTTGAAAATATTAAGATTTTCCGCCGCAACTATTGCGTCACGCATGGTATTCTGCTGATAAAGGAATCCGGGATTGGTGCCCTCCTCCACATCATACCAGCAGCCCCACTCGTCCACAATAAGACCGATCTTCTTTTCGGGATCGTATTTATCCATTATCTCACCGTGCTTAGTCACAAGCTCGTCCATATAAAGGGTTTTTGACACTGTGGCATAGTATTCCTCGTCGGTAAAGCCTGTCGCCGACCCTTTCGCATTCCAGTTTCCGCTGGGGATCGTGTAGTAATGGAGAGAGATAGCCTTTGTATGATATTCGTTAAGGTTTTTCATAACGACCTCTGTCCAGTTGTAGTCGTCAGCGTTTGGACCGCAGGCGACCTTGTAAAGCTCGTTCCCGCTGAAATTCTTGCAGAAGCTCTGATACTGCTTATACAGATCAGAATAATATTCGGGACGCATATTTCCTCCGCAGCCCCAGCTTTCGTTTCCTATGCCGAGATATTTAAGCTTCCACGGCTTTTCTCTGCCGTTTTTCCTTCTCAGCTCCGCCATGGGAGAAACGCCGTCAAAGGTCATATACTCAACCCATTCGGCAAGCTCCTGAACAGTTCCGCTGCCCATATTTCCGGCAACATAGGGCTGACAGCCAAGCTCCTCGCAAAGCTCCATAAATTCGTGAGTACCGAAGCTGTTATCCTCCACAACGTGACCCCAGTTGGTGTTTATCATTTTCTTTCTGGCTGACTTTTCGCCTATACCGTCCTTCCAGTGGTATTCGTCTGCAAAGCAGCCGCCCGGCCAT
Source organism: Ruminococcus sp. (assembly GCA_017626015.1). Classification (GTDB taxonomy): domain Bacteria; phylum Bacillota; class Clostridia; order Oscillospirales; family Ruminococcaceae; genus Hominimerdicola. The sequence goes on along the minus strand of JAGAJO010000006.1, from coordinate 86,442 downwards.
CTTAGTACAGGGATCTTAATATTTTTCAGCGCTTCGATAACGTCCTTCCTGACTCCACCCGAATTGGGGATAGAGGAATCCTCGCCGACATACAGTCCGTTATAAATACATCTTCCCAGATGCTCGGAAAAATGTCCGTATATTTCGGGATTTATCCTGCTCTTTTTTTTATTTGCGTTTACTCTGATAGTAGTCTCTTTCATAACGAAACCTCTTTTCTTTTTTAGTCAATACCGCACAGCCATTGTGTACGTTAATTATATAGCAGCTTCATGAGAAAAGCAAGTCATTTGTTATCTTAGACAGGACATTTATTAATCTCCGGTGCAATAATTTCCGGGCAGTCGCAGACGGTAAAGCGTCACTTTAAATAAAACTCAAAGCTGATCTTCTTCTCGCTTAGCCGATACTTCTCCTTAAGCTCGGGACCGCAGGAATTTGAACCTACTCCCGACATTTTATAATCTACGCACAGGGTATTGTACGGCGGCTCCTCAAGCTGGAAATTATGCCTTTTTGCTGCAAGCTCCTCCTGGGTATAGGGAGAGAAATTAAAGGAGAAATCACTGTCGCAGAAAACCTCCAGCGACTTGTCCTTACCTGATACCTTCACATACTCACAGCCGTAATGAGAGCCGTTTTCCTGCGGACGTATATAATCCTCATGCTGAGAATACACGTCCGACTCAAACCTTGCAAATCTGCATGAGCTGCGCTTGTCTATATAGCTCTCCCTTTCACCGAATCCAAGATACTCCAGTTTGTCTATATCCTTTTTCACAAAAAATCTTAGTCCGAATCTGGGCAGCCAGCCAAGTCCGTCAAGGATATCAGCGTCGCAGCATATCTTCATTTCACCGCCGAAGAAAACGTATTTCAGCATAAGCCTTACCGCAGGCTCATAGACTGCATAGCCCATGGAAAGCTCCGCCCGTATTTCCGCAGCGCCGTCCTTCTGATGAGCCTCTATGCTGTAAAGCTTAGGCTGCGCTCGGTGGAGAAAAAGCTTTTCCCACTGACTGCGGACATTTATGTCGTTATCCGTCGGCGCTCTGTAAAGGTTTACCGCAGAGGGTCTGTCAAGCAGCTCCAAACCGTTTTTCACAAACGACTCCACCATAGCGTCCCTCTTGGATATCTTCACGGTCATTGCGCCGGAGGAGACGGTAAAGCCTTTTGCGTCCTCGGTAAGCGTTACCTCCTGCTTCTCGGGAGTGTGGACTCTTTTTTCATTGCAAAGCTCCAGCTGATCGAAGCCCTTATGCTCACCTCCGAAATAATAATCGAGATCTGCCGTCATATGCCCGCTGAGATCCTTCGGCAGCATAAGCTCAGATACCTGCCTGCAATGGGGTGCGATATCAAGACTAAGCTCACCGCCGTCGATAGGCTCTCCGTTCCTGCTTATTTTATACACGCATTTCCAGCGGTCATCAACATGGGTAAAGTCAAGCTTGTTTTCAAAATAAAGTCTACCGTTCTCGATACCAGCTCTGATAGGACGGTATACGTTTTTCATTTCCAGTGCGCCGGTATGAGGAGTTCTGTCCGGGTAGACCAGACCGTCCATACAAAAGTTTCCGTCGTGGACGACCTCTCCGAAATCTCCACCGTAGAAATATTTATCCCTGCCGTTATCAGCCTTGCCGACGTAAATTCCGTGATCGCACCATTCCCACACACAGCCGCCGCAGACATTTTCGTTGGAATATACAGCCTGCCAGTAATCCTCCAGATCTCCCGGTCCGTTTCCCATAGCGTGACAGTATTCGCACATGACGAGAGGTCTGCCACAGGCGTTTTTCTCGCCGTCCGGGTAGCTTCTGACATACTCGTCTCCCCAGTACATTACCGAAACGAAGTCAAGCTCGCCGTCTCCCTTGTCGTCAAAGCAGTTGCGGCTGCTCTCATAATGAACAGGTCTGGTGGGATCAAGCTTTCTTATCACAGGCACGGAATTTCTGAAATTGTCCCCGTAGCCGCTTTCGTTTCCCAATGACCAGATTATAACACAGGGACGGTTGATATCACGGGTGACAAGCAGCCTGTGACGGTCGGTCATCGCCTTTTGGAACCGTTCGTCGCAAGCGATAAGCGATATGCCGTCGTAGGTTTTCCACTCAAAGGCGTTGTAAACGTCCGAACAGCCGTGAGTCTCCAGATCAGCTTCGTCTATTACATACATACCGATCCTGTCGCACATTTTGTAAAATTCGGGAGAGTTCGGGTAGTGAGACGTTCTGACCGTGTTGACGTTCAGCGACTTCATCAGCCGCAGATCCTTCTCCATTTTTTCTTCGGTAGCATAAAATCCGGTGTCGGGGTAGGAATCATGGCGGTTAACTCCCCTCAGCTTTACAGCCGTACCGTTTACCTTAAGCACTCCGCCGGAGATCTTCACCTCTCTTATGCCCACGTCCTCTATCACCGTTTCGCTGCCGCATACTATTTCCAGCCTGTAAAGCGCAGGCTCCTCGGCGTTCCACATGACCGGGTCTTCAACGGAAAAGCTGACAAGATTTCCGCTCCTGCTTTGTATAAGCTCCCCGTCGGGAGAATAAAGGGAAAATGAGCATTCACGTCCACTTCTGACCATTACAGAAATCTCCCCCGATAGATTATCATCTCCCAGCGATGTCCTGACCGTATAGTCATAAATACCGTACTGCTCTCTTGAAAGCATATAAACGTCCCTGAAAATACCCGACATTCTCCACTTATCCTGATCCTCAAGGTATGTTCCGTCGCAATACTGCAAAACCACTGCGGCAAGCTCGTTTTCACCCTCGTGCAGAAGATCGGTCACATCAAATTCGCTTGTACTGTGCGATACCTGAGAATATCCGGCAAACTGTCTGTTTACATACAGATAAACGCAGGAATCCACTCCCTCGAACACCAGCCTTCTTCTCAAGCCGTCAGCGGTATAGACGTAGCTTCTGCGGTAAACGCCCACAGCGTTTTTTTCCGGAACGTACGGCGGATCGAACGGAATGGTATATCTTACGTTTGAATACTGCGGCTTGCCGTAGCCCTTTAACTGCCAGTTGGACGGCACTGAGATCTTATCCGCAGGGGGAATATCCAGAAAGTCCGCCGGCAGATCGAAAAGGCTCTGAAAATAATCGAAATCCCATTCGCCGTTAAGGGACTCAAAAAGCAGGGAGCTTTTCCTGTCCTGCGAGAGCTTCTGTCCCGTTTTAAACGGAATAAAATATGCATGACAAGGCTGTGTACCTATGTGAAGGCTTTCAAGATCCTCGTGATATTTCATAAAGGCTTTGTAATCGTTCATAATTATCCTCCTTACATTGTAAACATTGATATCTGAACCTTGGTTTATGCTATTATATCATACATATCCGCCGAAGTAAATATACAATTTTAATTTATATTATGAATATATGAACATTTACGTAAGCATTGTAAAGGCTGATTTACATTAAAAACTTATTTTACGCAGATTTTACTTATATACTATATGTTCTTTTCTTTGATAGTATATAATACTGATTTAGTAAGGGGTCTATAAAGAAAATGTCAAATATATTGGAGGTATTTATGAATAATACATTACAAACGGTTTTCTCATTGTTGGGAGGTATTGCCGTCTTTATTTACGGCATGAACCTTATGAGCGACAGTCTGCAAAAGGTTGCGGGAGATAAGATGAAGAAGATACTGTCGGCGCTGACAAAAAATCCGCTGCTGGGAGTTGTAGCAGGCGCCCTGACTACCGCAGTGCTTCAAAGCTCGTCAGCCACCACGGTAATGGTCATCGGCTTTGTAAGTGCAGGACTTATGTCTCTCCCACAGGCTATCTCGGTCATGCTCGGCGCAAATATCGGCACCACAATGACAGCTCAGCTTCTGGCATTTAAAATAAGCGATTTTATTTTCCTGTTCATTTTCACGGGATTCTTCATTTCCTTCATTTCAAAGGCAGACAAGACTAAAAACATCGGCATGACGGTATTTGCTTTCGGACTGCTTTTCCTTGGCATAGAAACTATGGGAGACGCTATGGCTCCCCTTGCCACCAGTGAAGTTTTCGCAGATCTTATCAAGCGTGTGTCGGATATCCCCGTACTGGGCGTGATCGTTGGAACGGTCATGACTATGATAGTGCAAAGCTCCTCTGCGACCATCGCAGTGCTTCAGAACCTTTCGTCACAGCCTGCCGCTGACGGAGTATCCAGCATTATAGGTCTTACCGGAGCTATCCCGATACTCCTCGGCGACAACATAGGCACAACGATAACCGCCCTCCTGGCGTCGGTGGGACAGTCCAAAGACGCAAGAAGGACCGCAGCAGCCCACTGTATATTCAACATTTCAGGCTGTATGCTGTTTATCTGGTTCATCAGACCCTTTGCCGCTCTCGTCGAGCATATTTCGGCAAAGGGTGCGGAGATCGAGGTCATTTCCCGTCAGATCGCCAATGCGCACACAATGTTCAACGTCATCATGACAATTATCTGGATACCGCTTATCTGGCTTATGGTAAAGGCAGTGATGTTCATTATACCGGACGGCAGCAGAATAAAAAAACGTCCCCTTACAGCGGAAACCGCCGACTTCTGATAACCTTATCCAAGTAAATCCAAGCAAAATTGATCCCACCGAAGCTTTGATCTGCCTTAGCTTCGGTGGGATATTTTTAGCTATCGCCGCACAACTATTATGTGAAGTGCTTCCAAATACTGTAGAAAAAGCCCTTTGGGAAACTAAAGCGCAGGCTCAAGCGCGGCACTAGAGCGCTTGCGGGGGTCAAGGGGGCAGAGCCCCTTGTCGCTCCCGCAGGAGCGAAATCCCCATACGCAGGAGCTCCGCATAGGGTGAATTTTCAAACAGTCCGGTGGACTGTTTGAAAAGAGGGGCAAGCCCTGCGATAGAGGGCTGCCCCTTACTTGCTTTGTGTGGAGTTTTTTGACAACCTAAGGAACATTCTATATCTACTTCTTATCGTCAAAAAGTCTGCTCAGTCTGCTGATGCTTGCCTGCGCCTGCATAAACAGATCGTGGGTTTCAAGCGCAAGCTCCTCCTCTCCTACTCTTTCCCTGCGGGAGTCCTCATTATTGCCTGAACCTACGATCTCGTCTACATCTATAGACAGAATATCTCCCAGCGAATCAGTTTCCGCCAGAACCTCGGCAATATTAACCGTTTTCTCCAGCGATTCCGTCACCGTCAGCGCTCTCAGCTCCTCATCGTCTATATACGGCTTTATTCCTATTACCGAAACATTATCTGTACTGCCGTTCATTACGGCAAGCTTTGCAAGGGCTATTATCTTTTCCGAAACAGGCAGATCCATAGAAAGACCTATCTCCATTTCACCCTCGCTGACAAAATCAGATACGCCGTCGGAAACTATGATCATCATATCGTCAGGCTCCTCCCCGAACTCAGTTATCAGAGGGGTCTGAGCTATCTCGGGATCGCTTTGGGAGCTTCCCATAGCGGAAATTATGCCGCTGCGGTATTCGGGCGCAAGCTCGTCCGTGCTGTCTATCTGTCCCTTTTCGTACATAAACTGTCCGTAGGACTGATCCACCGAGATCTGTCTTACCGTTCCGTTTACATAGCGGTACATTCTGCTGTCACCCACGTTCACGCAAAGAGCCTTGCCATTTTCGTCCACAGCCAGAGCGCACAGCGTAGTCTGCATATTACCGCAGCCTGCTTCGCTTACGCCCTTTTTCTTTATATCGGTGTGGATCCCCAGCAGGATCCGTTTCAGATCGGCAGACGAGGAATAGCTTACACGGGCAAGCTCCTCCAGGCACAGCCCCGAAGCCTGTTCTCCCGCATTTTCTCCACCGACTCCGTCGCATACGGCTGTAATAAAAGGCGCAGCGACGGCAGCCTCGAGACTTCCTCCGTCCGAAACTCTGTGATCCACCAGAACAGCGTCCTCGTTGTGGTCACGAACGCTGCCTGAGTCTGTATAGCCGTAAATATAGTAATTCATAAAAATCCGCCCCGAACATAATATTGCCGCACCTTCCGGATCATTCCGGCGCAGCAAAACAAAATGATATCAATTTAATGATACCATATTTCAAAAAAAAAGTCAATTTAAAGCCTTGCAAATTTTAATTCAAAATTGTATAATAAATATGAAGAATTTTATTGGCTTTAACAGAGGTGATGATCTTGAAAAAACTCAAAGGCGTTATTTTCGATATGGACGGTCTTATGCTGGATACGGAAAAGCTTCTGACCCGTTTCTGGTGCGAGGCGGCAGTCTTATACGGCTATCCCATGACTAAGGAGCACGTTCTGGGTATACGTTCCCTTTCGTCGAAATACGCCATTCCGCACTTAAAGGAGATATTCGGCGAGGATTTCAGATACTGGGACGTCCGTGCAAAACGGATAGAGCTGATGAATGCTTATATCCTGCACAACGGAATAGAAAAAAAGCCTGGGCTTGACGGCCTGCTGGAGTTTCTCAGGGAGTCGGGACTGAAGATCGCTGTCGCCACCGCAACGGACAGAGAAAGGACGGATATGTACCTCAGCTCCGTAGGCGTGCTAGGATATTTTGACAGTATGATCTGCGGCAATATGGTGAAAAACGGCAAGCCTGCTCCGGACATTTATCTTACGGCAGCGGCAGCCCTTGAGCTTCCGCCGGAAAGCTGTATTGCTCTGGAGGACTCGCCCAACGGTATAAGATCGGCATACGATGCGGGATGCATACCTGTCATGGTGCCGGATCTGTCCGAACCTGACGATGATACCGCAAAGCTTTTATATGCAAAATGCTCATCGCTTACAGAGGTTAAGGACGTAGTAAGAAAAATGCTTTAGGAAAAGACTGATTAAGGTATCTCTCCCTGCCTTCGGCGGGGAGAGATACCCCTGAATAAATCATTATATGCGAAACTCCTGCATATAGGGAATTTCGCTCCTGCGGGAACGATACCCCTGCAAGCGCTCCGGCGCCGCACTTGAACCTGCGCTTTAATGTCCCAATGGGATTTTTCTAAAAATTAGGCGGACTGCTCATATCGAACAGTCCGCCGTTTATTTATGCGTTCATACAGTATGATCAGATCACTGATATGTGTTTTTGAAAACCTCCATCATTTCCGGGAAATACCAATCGTATTCTCCCCTGCTGAGCAGACCGAAATTCTCTCCGTTTCCTACTCTTGCATAATTATCCCACCATACACACGGTACGCCGTATTCCTTGGCGGTCGTAAGATAATCTGTCAGGCATTGCACCCTGTCCTCAAGATTGTCCTTGTTCACGGAGCCGAATTCGCCCACAATGACCGGAATATCGTTGTCGAGGAAATATGTCTTGATGTTTGAGAAAAGATCCTTTATAGACGTATCGTCAGGATTGTACACATCGGTACCCTTTGTATCCAGCGCAAAGGAATAAGGCAGATAAGCGTGGATAGAAACTATCAGCTTGTCGCTCTGCTCGGGAAGCTCCAGCGCCTGCATATTTGTCGGCGAGGAAGACGCAGCATACGGAGTTACCATAAGACATCTGTCCGCATTGTTGCCGCCCGTTGCACGTACTGTTTCAACAAAGGTCTTGGCATACCTGTTAACTATCTCTCTTGACTCGGAGGTCCCTGTCCATTCTGCTCCGTCCCCCCTGAGTCTGGGTTCGTTGACGCCCTCAAAAATAAGATGCTCGTCGTAGCCCTTGAACCGTTCAGCTATCTGCTTCCACAGCGCCTCCAACTGCTTGAGATCCTCCTCAACGTCGGATTCTACCGGCATATACCACTCCTCGTGGTGGGTGTTGAGGATAACGAACATATCGTTGTCGATACCGTAATTCACGATCTCCTGCACTCTGTCCATCCACTCGCCGTCTACCTCGTAGGTCGTTTCGTCCATGTGCGTTCCCCATGAACACGGTACTCTAAGCACATTGAAGCCCGCTTCCTTTACCATATCGATCATAGTCTTATCGGTATACTTAGGTGTCGGCAGCCACGATACCTCTGCGTCAAGTCCCGAACCGCCCGTTGCGTCCAACGTGTTGCCCAGATTCCATCCGCACTTCATCTGCGCCACCAGATCCTTGGCGGAGGTGACCGTCATAGGATCGTCAGTATGAGTCTTTGACACGTCCGAACCTCCCGAATTGCCGTCATTCTCTGCGGCAGATGTCGTTCCAGATGACTTGCTGCTGTCGTCCTTCTTGTCACCGCAGGAGGTAAGCATTACCATACCCATTGTCAGTGCAAGAGTGCAAGCCAGAATTTTCTTGATTTTCATTGCGATCTTCCTTTCCTGTTATATTACCGATCACTTATTCCTCCGCCTTTTGCTTTGGAATTATCGGCGTTACTTCGCCGTTTTTTACTGCCTGAATATAGTCCTCTATGGAGCAAAGCTCCTTCTCCGTCTCAATGCCGCTTATGCGTCCGGGATCCACCCAAAGATGATGATTGTCAGTGCCGCCCGTCTGTACAAATCCGAACTGCTCTGCATACCATTTTGCACGGTCATTGTAGACCTCTTTGCAGTTTCCGCTGTTGTAGACCTCCACAGCGTCTATCCACTTCGGCAAAAGCTTTATCTCGTGGATATACCAGTCCGCCTCACGGAAGGGGTGAGCGTGTACAAGTATCCCCCCCGCCTTGTGAACTCTTTCCGCATACTGATAAAAGCTGATATCGCATATGTTGTCGTTTTCCAGAAGCCACTGCTTATCTACCCCGTAGGTCAGCAGGTCTGCGCCGAAATAGGAATATTCTATACCGAAGAAAACCTTCAGACCTATCTCGTCCCCCACCGCCTTTGCGTTCTCATATCCCTTGCAGTAACGGTTTACTCTTTCCTCCCAGTCAAGGTAGTTGGTAACGGCAGTATTTCCGTTGAAGAAATGATCTGTGACGATTATCCCGTCGTAGCCAAGCTCCTTATAGCGTCTCGCCTGCTCCGCTCCGCTTGCGGAAGCACAGGCTGAACCCTCGGCGGTATGAAGATGCGTTTCGTAGCGGTACATCAGAAATCAACCCCTCTGGAAATGACCTCCATGCACATTCTTCCGTTGTGATACGGACACTTCCACGGACCTACGATCTCCTTCCAGTCATGAGGCTTATGCTCGAAGGAAACCTCCGAGAACCACTCAGAGCCTTCACGCTTGTCGATAATATCGCTCTTAATATACTCCCATACAGAGCTTGCACAATCAAGGAACTCTCTGTCACCGCTGTGCTGATATGCGTTGATAAAGCCTACGACCGACTCCGCTTCTACCCACCAGACTCTCTTGCGGTCTATCTTGTCATTTTCACGCTCGTTGTTCAGCGCTCCGTCCTCCAGTGCGATATTTCTGATATTCGATGAGATCTTCAGATTCATCTGTGAAAATTCCTTTTTCAGCTCCTCGTCTCCAAGAGCGTCGCAGGCTCTGTCCATAAGCCATGTAGCTTCTATATCATGACCGAAGGAATGGATATCTCCCACAAGATCAAACTTAGTATCGAAAAATACCTTGAGCGCATTGGTTTCGGGGGTATACACGATATCCCTCATCTGGAAAAGCTGGAACTTAAGTCTCTCGGCGACCTTTTCGTTTCCGTCTGCAATATAAAGCTCGGTGTAAGCCTCGATAAGGTGGAGTATAGCGTTCATTGTCTTGTCGGCATGAAGTCCGTTTTCCGACAATGCGTCGTTGGAAACAAGATTCCACTCTCTGTCGAACGCCTCTTGATAACCGTACTCGTCGAGGGTATTGTTCTCCACATCGTCAAACAGCTTATATGCAAGCGCAAGAGCGTCCTTATCTCCGCTTGCACGGTAATAACAGGAAAGCGCATAAATTGCGAATGCGATATTATATGTGTGCTTCATATCGTCGGCAGGCTCGCCCTTATAATCCATCATCCAGTAAACTCCGCCGTATTTATAGTCAACGCACTTGTCCTTAATGAACTCATATGCGTGCTTTGCATAGTCCAGCAGGCTCTCGTCCTTAAGGGTAAGATATGCGTTTGAATAGAACCAAAGTATTCTGGAATGGAGTATCACTCCCTTGTCCGCTTTTTTGTCAAGCGTAAGATCGTAGCCCATATAGCCGTAAAATCCGCCGTTTTCATCATCCCTCAGCTTGCTCCAGAAAGGGATTATGTGATCGGTAAGCTCTTTTTTTACCTCTGAAATTATCATTTCTTATTACTCCTTTTGTTAGATTTGTTTTGTCGGAATATAATTATTGTTTTTTCTTATTGTACCATTCAATGATCTTCCCGCAATCGTTGAGATGCATTATCTGATGCTTTGTCATAGGCATTGTAATTATCCCCGAGACATTTTTCCTGCCCCAGTAATACATAAGCCCCTCTGTCTGCGGGATCACCCGTCAATTCTTCTTGCCTCGATGTAAAAACGCTTGTCCTCGGCGTGACCCATTGAAAAGGTCTTTCTGGGCAGTGCGCCGTCTGCGATCACCGTAGGGAAAAGCTCGCTCTTTGCCATATCGGGCAGGAGAAATCCCACGGAGCCTTTCTTCCTTGAAAGCTCGTCTACGACCTCCGCACCGTGGATATAATCCACCTTGCCGCCGTTTTCCCCTATATATTTATCAAGGAAATTCTGCAATGAACCCACCGTAAGCTTTGAGCTTGGCTTGTGGATATACATATCCTTATGTCTGCCGTCCTGAACGACGGTTATCTTCTGAGCGGACTTATCCTCTGCAAGGTCAAGCTCCATAACCATTTCTGCCATAAGCTTGTTTACGTCAACGCCGGTGACTATTCTGTGTATTGCTTCAAATTCAAGGGCGGGCGAATGAAGGTTCACTATTTCCACAAGAGCGTATCTGCAAGCCGCCTTTGTCATATCCTTATCCGGGTTAAGCCGCTTCTGCTCCTCGTAAAATTCCTTTGCGGTAGCCAAGGAATGGTTTCCGTCGCCCATAGCATAAATAAGAGGTGAAGTCTCGGAAAGCCCGTATTTTGCGTTGAATGCGTCCATATCCCCCAGCTTTTCCAGTGCGTCAAGCACCTTTTCCTCAGAGGACTTGTCTATAACATACCCGCTGATATGTCCGCCGTTTTTCATAAGGTCGAAATCGTATACCTTTTCAAATGCGGATTTTTTATCCGCCAGCGGTTCGACCACCGTTCTGTCGGTATCATCTATCAGTATCATAATATGAGGAAGCTCCACAGGCGCACCCCTGCGGACTTTGATCCTCGGAGGGATTCTCTCCACAACGGTAGCTTCGGTGGCTCTGACTGCGGACTTCGAGCCCTTGGTATAATCGTACTGCTCCAGATCTATCATGCCCACGATGCCCGCTCTAAGCTTTCCGTCGGACTGTATTCGCTCAACATATATCATGCTGTCCTTATATTCCTTGAATATGCCTGAATTTATGTATTCGGTCATATTTTCGTGTATCCTGTCAATGCGTCTGTCAACATCGGAATTTTCAAGATATACCTCGGGCAGAATAAGGTTCAGCGCAGACCTTTCGTCCCCGGCGATCTTACTTACGTCCTCCCAGTACTCAGGCTCGGAGGTATACTGGTCGCAGGCAACTACCGCCCATTTTTCCATGCTGATAATATTATCAGCATCATTAACATTATTTACATTCTGCGGAATAAGTATATCCGCAGGTCTGAATGCAGTTGACATAATTCCAGCTCCCGATTTCGATTTTGTCTTTTTTAATTTATTTCAAAACAGGACGGTCATAGCCGTCCTGCCTGTAAAGCTTCTACTGCTCTTCGTTTGCTCCGCAGCAGTTTTTGTATTTCTTACCGCTTCCGCAGGGGCAAAGATCGTTTCTGCCTACCTTGTTAGCCTTGCGGACAGTCATATTATGATGCTCGGCAGGCTTAAGCACATTTTCACGCTTAGGAGCGGCAGTGTTTTTCCTTACCTGAATGGTAAACAGCATTCTTACTGTATCCTCACGGATAGACTCGATCATAGCGTCGAACATTTCCATTCCTTCCATACGGTACTCGACAACAGGGTTCTTCTGACCGTAGGAACGCAGACCTATTCCCTTCTTAAGCTCCTCCATATCGTCTATGTGATCCATCCACTTGGTGTCTACCACCTTAAGCAGACAAACCCTCTCGATCTCATGCAGCAGCTCGGTACCGAGATCCTCCTCCCTCTTTTCATAGAACTTAAGCGCTCTTTCAAGAAGGATCTTCTCGATATCCTCCTTCGTCAGCTCGTCAAGCTGCTGTGGAGTGTAGTTGAAGTCGTCCTCAACGGTAATAAGACCCATAAGTCTTTCTTTAAGTCCCTGAAGGTTCCAGTCGTCCTGAATATCCCCCACAATATACATATTTACCGAATCGGTGACGAAATCCTTTATCATGTCAAGGATATAATTGTGAAGATCCTCGCCGTCAAGCACCATCTGACGCTGACCGTAAATGATCTCACGCTGGGTGTTCATAACGTCATCGTAATTTAGGACGTTCTTTCTTATATTGAAGTTCCTGCCCTCTATCTTCTTCTGGGAGGATTCTATAACGCTTGAAAGCATCTTGGACTGTATCGGCGTGTTCTCGTCTACATTGAGGGTATCCATCATTCCGGTGATCCTGTCTCCGCCAAATATCCTCATAAGATCGTCCTCCAGCGAAAGGAAGAACGTGCTTTCTCCCGGGTCGCCCTGACGTCCCGAACGTCCTCTGAGCTGGTTGTCGATACGTCTCGATTCGTGTCTTTCGGTACCGATTATATAAAGTCCGCCCGCTTCCTTTACCTTTTCGGCAAGCTCCTTGATCTCGTCCGAATACTGGGCATACAGCTCTCTGTACCTCTTCCTTGCGGTAAGTATCTCCTCGTCCTGGGTATTTGAGAAGCTTGCAGCCTCCAATGCCTGTTCCTCGGTATAGCCCTCCTTCTGGAGCTGCGCCAGAGATCTGTACTCGGCATTTCCGCCCAGCATGATATCCGTGCCTCGTCCTGCCATGTTGGTAGCTATCGTAACTGCGCCGTACTTGCCCGCCTGAGCTACGATCATAGCTTCCTTATCATGGTATTTGGCGTTAAGCACCTCATGCTTTACACCCTTGTTCTTGAGCAGTCTTGACAGATACTCCGATTTTTCTATGGAAACAGTACCCACAAGCACAGGCTGTCCCTTTTTGTGACACTCGATTATCTGATCGATAACGGCGTTGTATTTGCCCTTTTCCGTCTTGTATACAACATCGGGGTGATCTATCCTGATAACAGGCTTGTTGGTGGGGACCTCGATAACGTCCAGCTTGTAGATCTCCCTGAACTCGTCCTCCTCGGTAAGAGCCGTACCGGTCATACCGGACAGCTTTGAATAAAGCCTGAAATAATTCTGATAGGTAATGGTGGCGATAGTCTTTGACTCTCTCTTGACCTCCACCTTCTCCTTGGCCTCGATAGCCTGGTGCAGACCGTCGTTGAAACGTCTGCCCTGCATAACTCGTCCTGTAAACTCGTCAACGATAAGCACCTCGCCGTCCTTGACGATATAATCCACGCCGTTTTTCATAACGCCGTTAGCCTTTATTGCCTGATTTATATGATGCGCCAGGGTCATATTGTCGGCGTCCATAAGGTTTATTACGTTGAACGCCTTCTCAGCCTTTTTAACTCCGCTCTTGGTAAGGGTCGCCGTCTTTGCCTTTTCGTCTATGATATAGTCGCCGTCCAGCAGATCGTTGTCCGCCTTGTCGTCCATTTCTACGACCGTTACCGGCTTAAGTGTCTTGGCAAACCTGTCGGCAAGGGTATAAAGCTGAGTGGACTTATCCCCCTGACCCGAAATGATAAGAGGGGTCCTCGCCTCGTCGATAAGTATGGAATCCACCTCGTCCACGATAGCAAAGGTATGCTCTCTCTGCACCTTATCCTTCTTATAGATGACCATGTTGTCACGGAGATAGTCAAAACCGAATTCATTGTTGGTTCCGTAGGTGATATCCGCATTGTAAGCCGCTCTCTTCTCAGCCTTGCCCATACCGGTAAGAACGCAGCCGATAGAGGTGTTGAGGAAGTTAAAAACCTTACCCATTTCCTCCGACTGGAACTTCGCCAGATAATCGTTGACCGTAACGACGTGAACGCCCTTTCCCGTCAGGGAATTTGCGTAAGCCGCAAGGCAGGCGACAAGGGTCTTTCCTTCTCCCGTCTTCATCTCTGCGATACGTCCCTGATGCAGTACGATCGCTCCTATGATCTGTACGGGGTAAGGCTTTTTGCCGAGAACTCTGTAAGCCGCCTCTCTGCACACCGCAAGGGCATCGGGAAGAACGTCGTCAAGTCCCGAAAGCTCGTCCAGTCTGCTTCTGAGGACAGCGGTCTGCTCTCCAAGCTCCTTATCCGACATAGCCGAATACTTTTCCTCAAGCTCCAGCACCTTATTCTTTATAGGTTCGATTTTAGCAAGCTCTTTTTTAGAGTAATTGCCGAATATTTTGTCAAGTAATCCCATTGTTCTAGCCACCTTTATTCTGTATCGGGTGATAAGCCCTGTTTTTCCAAAAGATATAAAAATACATTTTATATTATACACTATCCGCAATTAAAAGTCAAGATAATTTTTCATGATGCCACGGAAATCAATTTTAACGATCAAACATTTTAATTATAACCAAACATCGTACTTTTGTCCGGAATGTAGAAGCCTGAGTTGTCCTTTCTCCGCCGTACGGCGGGGAAAGGACAACAAAAACATACAAAATTTTGTTTGGTATTTTGAAAATTGATTCCCGTATCCCGGCGCCTTCAGGTGCTGTCGCCTTAGGACCCGGTTTTACCGCATACCCGCTCTGATCTCACGCCAGTCGGGGCAGTATTTTTCCACCAGCCGCCAGAAATCCCTGCTGTGATCCATAAAACGCAGATGTGCAAGCTCATGGACGCACACATAGTCTATACACCTCTTAGGGAATGTAACGACCTTATAATTTATCGATATATTCCCGCCGGAGCTGCATCTTCCCCAGCTGGCGTCAAGAGATTTGACAGTTACCTTTCGGGGATAAAGCCCCATGGTACGTGAGAGCCTTTCCATGCTCTCCCCGATCTCCCGCTGAGCAAGGGAATAAATAAACCCGTTTATCTGGCGGACGGCATGATCCCTGCTGCGAACCGCCGCAACAAGCCTGTTTCCCTCAAGCCTCGGAGGAAAATATATATCTGAGATCTCCGGAGATATTATAACCTCCTGTCCCAGCAGACGTATCCTCTCTCCCGCTTCAAAGCTACGGGGAAGTCCGCACCTTTCCGCAGTTTTACTCAGACTTTTGCGGATCCATTCGAGATTGTCCTCTATAAAGCCTTTTACCTCCCCGCTGTCAAACCGTCTGGGAGTTCTTACCGTCAGCTTTCCCTCACGAACGGAAAGCGACATACTCTTCCTGTCAGAGCAGTCAAGTATAAAATCTATTCTTTCCCCCGAGGAGGTCGTTATATACGCCGCATTCTTAGCCACAAGATTCTCACCTCTCCCGCAGATATCCGTAAACAGCAACGGGCGGATATTGCTCCGCCCATACACATTTTCACTTTCAGCTCTCCCACGCCGGCTTGACCGTCTGCGTTTCAGACAGATAATCCCTGTAGATATATCCCGTCAGCTGACCGTCGATATTCATAAATGTCACTTTCACATAACCGTTATCCTCGTATCCCAGAACTGTGACCTCGATACCTGGGGACATACACACGATGTTTTCTGCGTCGTTGGAGGGCGCCGTATGCAGATAAGCATATTCGGTTATATACATTACTCCCAGCGACTGATCTGCCTGAGAATCCGCAGCGCTTTCCGATGACGTCTGACCCTGGCTGTCCGCCGAGGAGCTTTCAGGCATCGATGTATCCGCCTGAGCTGTACTGCTTGTCTGCGCCGGCGAAGGCTCCGACTCGTCCGTATTGATAGTAGCGGTATCCAGCCCCGAGGGAGCGTCCGCCGAATTGCTGGAAAACAGACCCTTTGCAAAAAGGAATATCACGCATATCACGAAAATACCCACAACAATGATCGCAGCAGCTCCCGAAGCGCCGCTGTTTCGCGGCGAATTATTATTATCCATAAAAATCTCCTTCTGAAAAATTGATACCGCCGATACGTTATTCTCCGTATATCTCCTTGCGCAGCAGCTCACGGCAGCTTTCGAGATCCACGTCCAGCGTTGACTGACCGCTATGGTTTCCGTAGGAATAATCCCCCTCGGCAGGTATTCTCAGGGACCTGATCTCGTAACTCAGCGAGAAAGCCGCCCGATACGCCATCAGAAGCATATCGGTCTTTGACATATTCGTTACAAGATCCGACAGTGCAGACTTTGCAAATCTGTCGATAGTAATAGGATCCGAGGATTTCACCTTGTCGATTATCTTCCCGATGACCTCCCGCTGTCTTTCGGTACGCTCAAAATCAGCGTTGCCAACATATCTCAGTCTTGCATAGGCAAGCGCCTGATTTCCGTTCATAAGGATCCTTCCGCCGCTGCTGAGATAGTCCGTACCCTTGGGATTTCCCAATATCTTATTCTGCTCACCCATAGGCGCTCTCATTCCCTGCGCTTCCTCGTCCGAGACCTCTATCTCTATTCCGCCGACAGCATTTACGATATCCACAAAGGAATAAAAATCTATATAAACGTAGTCATCAACAGAGATATCGAAATTATATTCTATTGTGTCCATAAGCAGCTCAGCGCCGCCGTAAACATATGCGGCATTCATCTTGTCCCATGTGTCTATGCTTTCGCCGTCAAGCGTTTTTCCGACGATATTGACGTACATATCTCTCATGAACGAGGTCATGACGATCTCCTTGGTGCGGCTGTTCAGCGAAAGCAGTATCATTGAATCGGTCCTGCCGTACTGATCTTCGTCTCTTGTATCCGAACCGATCAGAAGAATGTTCCTGACCGCCTTATCGTCCATTGAAGCCGAGGTATATGTCCTTTCTCCACGTTCTCTGATATTCACCATGCCTATATATCGTATAAGCAGCAGATTTATCAGCACAAATACTACCAGGAGCAGTATAATTACCGTTTTGAAAAACGTCCTGACAGGATGACTTTTCTTTTTTGTATCCTTATCCACTTTTGCACGCCGCTCCTTTTTCTGATCGGTAGATCCCTTCTTTTTCTTTGACGCCGACCTTCCTCCCGAAGAGCCTTGATTTTTTCCGGAATTGTGGGAACCGAACTGAAGCTGCTCGCCTCTGTAAGCTCCGCCGCTCCGTCCGGAGCTTTTTTTATTACCGCTTTTGGCATTCCGTGCCGATTTCTGCGGCGCTTTCTGCGCTGCTTTATGCGGTCCTGCGCCATATGCTCCGTTTTCACGTCCTCCGTAAATTTCGTTCATGCTGTGAAACTGAAGATCGACTCCGCCCTCTGCCTGTTCTCCGCTCAGCCGGCTGAATTCCTCCAGCTGCCGCCGGTATTCCTCCTCGTAGGGATCGACCCTCGGCGTGCCGTTCTGGGTACCCGGGAAATGCAGAACTCCGTTTTCATCGTAATACGGCTGCCCGGGATACTCCTGATTCGGTCTTTTCCCGGAAGCTGCGACCCGGCTGTTTTTGTTTACGCCGTTATTGCCGTTCATCAAATATTTCCTCTCTTTCTGAAATTTCTACACACAATTATTATATACTACTTTTTCTCCGTTGTCAAATCCAATTTTTTCGTCTGTCCGATGTGGATCGGTCTCATGCCATTCCCCGATAATTAACAAAAAGATAATTAAATATACTGAAATATGTGATATAATAAAATAAATAAATTTATTACGGAGGCGAGTATGTGGAAAATTTCGGCGAGGCACGGTCTGAAAATAAAATAAATACCAGAAAAATAAAATTTACCGCCGTCGGCGTTCTGCTTATCGCTGCCGTATGTTTTTGCGTCTTATCAGTGTGTGCATGGAGACATTTCAACGCAATGACGGACTCTCAGGCAAAGCTGCTGATAACTGCGGCAGAGCAAATGGAGATCTCCGTTGGCGAACGATTTGAAAAGCTGGAAAGGGCAGGCAGCATCGTCACTTCGGATCCGCTGGTGCTAAGCTTCAACGCCACGGACGAAAAGCTTGACCGGTATGAAAAAAATGTTACCCTGAACGAAATAACCGAATTTATAGACAAGATCAGCCTTATGGACAGCTACTGCGATTTTGCGCTGATCTATAAGAACAACGAATCGGCGGGAAGGCTTTCGTCCGGCACGGAAAAGCTAATGACAAGCGACAGCTATTCCTTTATCTCCTCGCTTATGAACGGCGAAGGATCCGTCTGGGTCGCAGGCGTAAACAACGATTTCAAGCGTATCTATCATCTGCGGCGTGTAAACGATAGCACTGTGTTCGTTTCCTCTTTTTTCACATCTGAACTGTCGGAGCTTTTCGCCGACGAAAGGCAGCGGGAAAACTCGGAAATATACTTTACCGCTCCCGACAACCGTATTGTTTACTCGTCCGAGGGCAATACAGGGGAAACGTTAGACAGCGATCACATTTACGACGAAGCGGCGGAGTCCTGCACGGTGGTAGACGGACAAAAGATAGAATGTGTAAGGGTACTTAAAAACGGCTGGAAGCTCTTCTGTGAGCTCGATAACAGCAGCGCAGTAAGGGTTTACCGTAAAACTGCTGTAATAAGCGCAGTAATGGCTGCGGCGGCGATCGTTATCCTTATATTATGCTCGTCGCTTTTAGATCCTCAGAGCGGAAGTGCGAAAGGTTTGGCAGCCGCCCATAAGGCTGTGGATAAGCTTACGGGACTTTACAGTGCGGAAACCGCCGAAAATCTTATTGCGGACAAGATCGAGACCTGCATTTCAGGCTCTACGCTTATGCTGGCGCTGGTTAAGGTGATAAATTTCGAGCTTATCCCCCACAGCTTCGGAGCGGAGGAGACCGAAAAAGCAATACTTACCGTTTCGCAGACTATCAGAGAAATGTATTCAGACGGCGAAAACGACAAGAAAAATATAGTGGGCAGAACGGGAGAAAATGAATTTATCATCTTTGCCGATTTCACCCAATACGACCTGTTCAAGGCGCACGACGATCTCATGGAAAGCGTGAAGGAGCTTGACAGGCGGCTGAGCCTGTGCGAGCTTACCTCCGACAGAGGAATGATAAAATGTGCCGTGGGTGCGGCTGTCTACCCCGACAGCAGCGCCGATTACGACGATCTTTACGAATGCGCAAAGCAGTCGCTGGACGAGGCGGAGAAAAAATACGGCTCAGGTTATGTGATATACAGAAGATCCGAAGCAAAGGAGGAGCAGCTCAGATGAAAAGATTTACGGCAGAAGTAATTTCTGCGTGCATATGCTGCTCACTATGCTTAACCTCCTGCTCCTCAGTCAGAATTATACATGAGGAGCCGAGCTGTGAGATAACCTACTCGTGGTGGGGAAAGGACGATAGGAACGAAAGTACGCTTGAAGGTCTCAAGATCTTCGGCGAACAGCATGAGGACATATCCGTCAGGACCGAATACGGGGAATATGAAGGCTTCAAGTCCAGAATGAACTGTGAAATATATTCCGGTACCGAGGCGGACGTCATGCAGCTCAATTATGACTGGCTGTATGAGTATTCCCCCGACGGAACGGGCTTTTACGACCTGTCGGAGCTTTCCGACCATATCGATCTGTCCAACTTCGCAAAGGAGGATCTGCAATACGGTATCATAGGCGGAAGGCTGAATGCGCTGCCGATAAGCCTCAATGCGCTGACCTTCGCATACAATAAAACTCTCTACGATTCCTACGGGCTTAAGCTTCCCTCCACATGGGAGGAGCTTTTCTCGGCAGCAAAAGTAATGAGCAAGGACGGCGTATACCCGCTGGAGCTTACCGAAAAAAGCATATGGATGTGCTGCTGCGCCTATCTTGAGCAGACAACAGGCAAGCCCGCTTTGAAAAACGGCTTTGATCTCACCGATGAAGATCTGAAGATAATGATCGACTTCTGCTGCCGCCTTTTAAACGAAAAGGTAACTCCCCCGGGGGCGGATTACGACCGCTCGGATATTTCGCTGCTTAAAGCGGCGGGAACGGTCTCGTGGATATCCGACATAGGCTATTTCAGCAATGAGGCTGAAACAGGCGGCTTTGAGCTTGAAATCGGCGATTACATAACCGCTGACGACTATATATCCTACGGCTGGTATATAAAACCCTCCAGCCTTTACGCCATAAAAAAGGACTGCGGCGATCCCGAGGCTGCGGCTGAGCTTATGGACTTTCTTCTCAACAGTCCCGATATGGCTGCCGTCCAGGGCAGAACAAGAGGTATACCGGTGAGCTGCTCCGCTGCGGAAACACTGGATGCAAGAGATATGCTGGGCGGTACGGAATTTGAGGCTGCGCAGAAAATGAACTCTGATCCCCAGCTGAAAAAAATGAGTCCGTACATAGAAAACGCCGACATTATCGACGTATTTAACGACGTCTGCGAAAGCGTTTATTACTCAAAAGCGACCTCCGAGCAGGCTGCCGCCGATGCCGTAAGCCGCATGGAAGAAATAATGAACGCTCTGGAAAAGTGATTTTGCAGGGTCCGTAAAAAAATTCATAAAAAATGAGGAATAAAGTCAGAATAAAATTGATGAAATGATATTGACAATCCTTTTTTTCGGTGGTATAATTTATTTGTTGATAAGGTAAAGGCTTTGACGGGAAAGGTGAAAGCGGCGCAGATCCTCTCAGAGAGCGTTCGTATGGTGAAAGAACGCAGGGTTTTCGCTTTCAGGATCATCCCCGAGCCGATCTGCTGAAAGTTCCGGCAGGAACGATTAAGCGATCCGGTCTCTCACCGTTATAATGAGATACGAGCGGCAGAAATATTCAGATATTATTTCTGCAAGTCGGAGTGGTAACACGGAGAATTCACAGTTGATTCTGATCGGTCTTCTTCGCCTCTGTTTCAGGGGCGGAGTTTTTTATTATTTGGAAAGAGGTAATGAAAATGCTGACACTGGATAAGGTTTTCGACGCTTCAAATGTGCTTAAGGAGGTCATAAGACCTACCGCCTGCATCAATGCGCCAAAGGTAAATCCCGAATGCAATGTTTTTCTTAAAACGGAAAATCTTCAGGTAACGGGTTCTTTTAAGGTAAGGGGAGCTTACTATAAAATTTCAAAGCTTTCCGACGAGGAAAAGGCTCACGGCGTTATAGCCTGCTCTGCGGGAAACCACGCTCAGGGCGTTGCGCTGGCTGCCACCAAAAACGGGATAAAGTCGATCATCTGCCTTCCCGACGGCGCCCCTATCTCAAAGGTAGAGGCTACCAAGGGCTACGGTGCGGAGGTTTGTCTTGTTCCCGGCGTTTACGACGACGCCTATGCCGAAGCTATCAGGCTCCGTGATGAAAAGGGGTATACCTTTATCCACCCCTTTGACGATGAAAATGTCATCGCAGGTCAGGGTACTATCGGTCTTGAAATACTCAATCAGGTAACTGACGCAGATGTTATCGTCGTTCCTGTAGGCGGCGGCGGACTTATCTCCGGCGTTGCCTTCGCAGTAAAGCAGCTCAACCCCAGAGTGAGAGTTTACGGAGTTCAGGCAGAAGGCGCTCCCTCAATGGTCAGATCCTTGGAGGACGGAAAAATCGAATGCCTTGAAAGCGTACACACCATTGCCGACGGAATCAAGGTAAAGGAGCCGGGAGAGAATACCTTTGAATACTGTAAGAAATATGTTGACGGTATAGTTACCGTTACCGACGACGAGGTCTCCTCCGCTATCCTCCACCTTATCGAAAAGCAGAAGCTTATCGCAGAGGGTGCGGGTGCAGTTTCCGTCGCTGCTGTAATGTTTAACAAGATACCAGATCTGAAGGGCAAAAACGTGGTATGTCTGGTTTCGGGAGGAAACATCGACGTTACCATACTTTCAAGAGTCATCAAGAGAGGTCTGCTCAAATCGGGACGTTCAGATACTCTTACCATCCAGCTGGAGGATAAGCCCGGACAGCTTAAGGGCGTTTCGGCTATAATATCCGATCTGGGCGGAAACGTAGTTTCGATCCACCATGAAAGAGCAAGCGAGGACAGCGACATTACCGAGTGTCTGCTCAGGATAGTGCTTGAAACAAGAAATTACGACCATATCAGAGAGATACGTCAGGCTCTTACAAACGAGGGCTTTAAAATAGTCAACAAATAATAATTAAAAAGGAGTAGATCACAATGGCAGAAAAAGTTTATACAAAGAATGCGCCCGACGCTATCGGACCCTATTCTCAGGCAATGACAGTAGGAGGTCTTGTTTTCACATCGGGACAGATCGCTATCGATCCCGCAACGGGAAACGTAGAGGCAGCAACTATCGAGGAACAGACTCATCAGGTATGCAAAAACCTCACCGCAGTTCTCGAGGCGGCAGGGACATCTATGGACAAAGCAGTCAAAACCGTATGTTTTCTTAAGAATATGTCCGATTTTGCTGCATTCAACGGCGTTTACGGAGAATATTTCACCTCCAAGCCTGCAAGAAGCTGCGTAGCTGTCAAGGAGCTTCCCAAGGACGTGCTTGTCGAGGTAGAGGTCATTGCGGAAAAATAATTCCGCAAACAGCTAAAAGTATTTAACAGCGGGGCGGTCTCAGACCGCCCTTTATCCGGCTTTTTTATAATATGGTCAGAACGTCCAAATTATGGATTACAGATTTCTTTTCAACAAAGCTGAGGGATCAATGTGATAAACAAGCAGTACATAAAAAGAAAAATAGACTCCGGATTTACCTATGCCTCGGTCTTTGCAAAGTGGGTAGCTATTGCTATTGCGCTGGGGGTGGTAGGAGGGATAACCGGATCGCTTTTTCACATGGCGGTAAACACGGTAACAAGCTTCCGGGGAGAACATTCATGGACGATCTTCCTCGCTCCCGTTGCGGGAATTATTATCGTATTTCTGTACAGAGCCTGCAAAATAGACGAGGAAACTGGTACAAACCACATTATAAGCTCTATACGCACCAGTATAAAGGTGCCTATAATAATGGCTCCGCTGATATTTGTCTCAACCGTGCTTACGCATTTTGTAGGAGGCTCGGTAGGACGTGAGGGAGCGGCTTTGCAGCTTGGCGGCAGCATAGGCGCAATGGCGGGAGAGCTTCTTCATCTTGACGAAAAGGATATGAGCCTTGTTATAATGTGCGGAATGAGCTCGGTTTTCTCTGCGCTTTTCGGCACTCCTCTTACTGCGACCTTTTTCGCCATGGAGGTCATAAGCGTCGGCGTGATCTATTATGTGGGACTTGTTCCCTGCATAGCCTCGGCGCTGGTGGCGTACAAGGTATCCATAATTATGGGACTTCCGCCGACAGTCTTTAAGATCGGCTCGGAGATCCCCCGTCTCTCTCTTTCAAGCGTCACTCAGGTCGGAGTGCTTTCCGCTCTTTGCGCACTGGTGTCCATACTTTTCTGCGTTACCATGAAGCATTCCCACGATCTTTTCAGAGTCCATGTGAAAAACACCTACCTGCGTATACTGATCGGCTCGGCGATCCTTATCGCCATGACGCTGATCGTTGGCACAAGAGATTACAACGGCGCCGGCGGAGACGTTATATCCGCTGCGATAGAAACGGGGGAGGCGGCATATCCTGCCTTTGTGCTGAAAATAATCTTCACTGCCGTTTCTATAGGTTCAGGCTTCAAGGGCGGAGAGATAGTGCCGACATTCTTTATCGGTTCGACCTTCGGCTGCGTCTGCGCCCCGCTGGTAGGAGCCGACCCATGCTTCGGCGCTGCCATAGGGCTTGTCGCAATGTTCTGCGCCGTAGTAAACTGTCCGGTAGCGTCCGTATTTTTAAGCTTCGAGCTTTTCGGGGGACAGGCGACCGTGCTGTTTGCAGTCGCCTGCGGAGTAAGCTATATGCTCTCAGGCTATTACGGACTTTATTCCAGTCAGAAGATAATGTACTCGAAGCTGAAGCCGGAGTATATAAACATCAATGCGAAGTGAATATGCTTTGCCGCATAATAAAAAACGGGAGGAACAAAGTACGTTCCTCCCGTTTTCTTTTTATTACAAAATTACAAGCTGATCTTGAAATCCTCGGAGCCTTTGCCGTTTACAGTGTAGTAAGCGACGCCCTCCTCGGGCTTGATGTATACCGTAACAGCCTTGGGAGTTCTGTGTCCCTTAGCCTTGTAGTCAGCCTTGCAAGCCTCTGCTACGGCTGCAACATCGATCTCATTTCCGGAGATCTGGAGATAATAGCTGTCCTTGGCAACAGCCTTATCTACCGCTGCCTTTGTCTTAGCAGCAGCTCTCTTTCCGGTGCTTTTTGCCTTTGCGGCAGCTTCCTTAACTACGGGAACAGCCTTTTCGGCAACGGACTTTACCTCTTCCTTGATCTCCTCGACCTTAACAGCTGCTTCCTCGGCAGCCTTCTTTGTTCGTGCCATAACTAAAATCTCCTTTACTGATGATATGGTTTTTATTTGTCTACGATCTCCTTAAGAGCCTTTCCTGCCTTGAATGCGGGGACCTTCTTTGCGGGAACGTGTACAGGCTCCTTAGTCGCAGGATTTATAGATTCCTTAGCGGCACGGTCACGTACTTCAAATGTACCGAAGCCCGAGATCGAAACCTTTTCGCCCTTTTCAAGAGCGTCTGTGATCGTGCCGATAACAGCGTTCAGAGCCGCCTCGGCGTCTTTCTTGGTGTAGCCGCCCTTCTGAGCGACAGCAGCCAGCAATTCAGCCTTTTTCATTACAACTACCTCCGTTTTTTATTCCTATTGATCGGTTTATGTGATTATTATACCCCATAAAATCGGCTTTGTCAAATGAAAACCCCGTGTTTTCGGGATTTTTTACTAATCTTTGTAGATTTACATAAAAAGGCGGACATTATTATATAGTTTATTTGTATTTATTCACACAATATTTAAAGGTTATAGAAGGATCGCCGCATAAAAAAGACAGATTCGCCGTAAAGCCGCAGAACACCGCTCAAAAAAGCTTTAGTTTATTATTATACAAATTTCACAAAAATATTCATATTACTCATTGCTCAGCATCATTTTTTCACATATAAAAAACGACCCGCCCGCAGACGGATCGCTATCTTATCAGAAATTATGTCAGAATTTATGCCGAAGCCTGACTTGTATGGGTTATCTGACCCGAAAGTCCGTGCTTTACCCTGTCCTCTACCTCACTGCGCTTTGCGTCGTTGAAACGATCCAGAGTTCCTACAAGGTAGCCTGTGATCCTTCTTATCCTCTGAAATGGTACCGTGGCAAAATTGTAGTCAACATCTACAAAATCTCCGTCAACTGACAGATCTATAGACTCTATCGCCTTGCCGGGATAAAGCTCATGCGCTCTTGCAATGTACGCCTCGATCTCCTTCTGTGAAAGCTCCCCTTTTTTAACGTTTACCTTTATCATTTCACTTACCTCTTTCTATCGTTTCTTCATGTTGTGATGTATTTATATAATAGCACAATATATAGTATTTGTCAAGGATTTTCGCCTATAATATTGCACAATAACATACGTCCTGCACAATGCAGTTTGCACAAAGAAATTTTTAGGAAACACCTCGCAGACATTGTGTGCGGTATTGCTTTTAACTTTCCGCAGCGTCCTCTGCAAAATCTGCACCTATGCCGTATTTGACACGCAGTCTGGTAAATATCGTCCGTGCCGGAGATCCGAGCAAAACTAAGAACACCACGTTCGAGACTCCGTAGCTTAAGGTGAACCATGCAGACGAAGCTATCATGGCAAGATATCTTGCAGTGTTAAAACCGTTATCCGCCCAGATACAGCTCCAGAAGTCCATAAAAAGCGAAAAAACGATCCCTGCCGCAAAGCCGAAAACCGGAGCGGCAAGCCTTCCCTTTACAAGACGTTCACGGAATACTCCGGCAAAAAAGCCTGTAAGTCCCCAGATCACCATCTGAAAGGGGGTCCAGACGCCCTGTGAAAAATAAAAGTTTGATACAAGCGCTGTGAGCGCTCCCACCGCAAAGCCCTTCTGACTGCCGAAATAGATACCCGCAATGATTATTACCGCCGAGCACGGTTTAAATGAAGGGACTGCGGCAAAGGCTATCCTGCCCGTCACGGACAGCGCCGTAAGAAACGCCAGCGCAGCAATGTCGCCCGAGGATGTTTCGGTTTCCTCAAAAACCGCAAAAAACACGGCGATTATAAGTATGGCAGCAGACATAAGCGCCCATGAAAACGCCTTTTCCTTAAAAATTATCCCCCCCGCCAGAGAGCAGGCGGCAAGTGCGGAAATAAAAAGAATGTACCTGAGCTTTCCCGATCTCATCTATCTGCCTCCTGACGTGCGATCTCGGCGGATATCTGTCCGGCAGTTACCGCTCCCCGGAAAAAGCGCCTTGCGATCCTTGAAGCCGGAGTGGTGTAAATACTGCTGTCCGAAAAGAACTCCCCAGGGGGAGCGGCTGAAATTATTCTGCCGTCAAAAAACAGTCCGCACCTGTCGGAGTATTCCGCCGCAAATTCCAGATCGTGAGAAACGCACAAAACGGATATCCCCGCCGCCTTAAGCTCCAGCAGAAGCTTTCCCACTTCCGATATCCAGCGAAGATCCAGTCCCTTTACCGGCTCGTCAAGCAAAAGTATCTTCGGTTGGCTCAGAAGAGCTTTTCCTATGGCGCAAAGCTGCGCCTCTCCTCCGCTCAGATCGTAGGGGTGCCTGTCCATAAGCCGTGATATACCCAGCCTTTCCCCGATCTCATCGGCATAGGATAAATCCCTTCCCATTGCCGAAAGCGCATAGCGGTAGTCGTCCCGCACCGTCTGCCGGATAAACATATCATAGGGATCCTGGGGCAGAACGCTTATGCACTCACGGTACAGCTCACCGCTTTTATAGCTTTTAAGCGGCTTTCCCATGACTTTTGTTTTGCCGGAATAGGGACTCAGCAAGCCTCCGAGACATTTTAACAGCGTGGATTTTCCTGCGCCGTTTGCGCCGACTGCCGTAAAGATCTCCCCCCTGTGCAGGGTAAGATCAGCTCCGGCAAGTATATCCGGGCTGCTGCGGGAATACCGAAACCAAAGATCACGGCATTCCAAAACCGACTCGTCCGAAAGCTTTTCTGCATCTTGGGGTATCTCTGCCGGACTGTAGTTCTCCGACAGGAATTTCCTGCCCTCTCTCACCGTCAGCGGAATATCCAGCACCTGCGCATTTTCCGGCAATATCCTTACCGAGCAGGGAAAAAGATACTTAAATCCCGGATTTTCCGCTGCACATTTTTTCGGAGGAGCAAAGTCGGCTATGCTTCCGTTATCCATAAGCATGACCCTGTCACAGCCGTAAAAAAAGCCCTCTGCAAAATGCTCCGCCACGATGACCGTTGTACCAAGCTCTCTGTTTATACGAAGTATCACGGCGGCAAGTTCCTCCGCCGCAACAGGGTCAAGACGGCTGACAGGCTCGTCCAGAATAAGTATTCCGGGATCTGTCACCATGACCGAGCAAAGAGCGACAAGCTGTTTTTCTCCGCCGGAAAGAGTTGAGATCTCTCTGTGAAGCAGATGTCCTATGCCGAAATAGCTTACCGTCTCACCTATCCTGCGGTTTATTTTAGCGCTGTCAAAGCCGAGATTTTCCCCGCCGAAGCAAAGCTCCTCATAAACTGACGAACACACCGTCTGCGAATCCGTATTCTGCATAAGAAAGCCTGTCTGCGGGGTCTTAGTGCTTTTACCCAGCCGTTTTCCCTCAAGAAAAATTTCTCCGCAGTATTTCCCCAAAGGAGAAAGCTCAGGCTTCAGCGCTTTCAGCAAAGTGGTTTTTCCGCACCCCGAGCCGCCCTGGATAAGGATAAGCTCACCCTTCTGCACGGAAAAATTTATATCCTTAAGCACCCTTTCCGTACTTCCGTTGTATGTAAAGCTCAGATCTTTGCAGTTAAGTATCTCCATTTTAGCCTCTCCTTTGCAAGAATAAAGGGAATTTCAAATGCGGAAGCGAAAAACGCCGCCTTAAACGGGCAGGCAAAACGACCCTGCGGCGGACTTATCACAGGGTAAAAATCCCACGCCTGATCCGAAAAAGCGAAAAGGATAAGAACGGCGGCAAAAAGCGCAGACGCTGCCGAAACGGCGAAAATATCCCTTCGCCTTAGCCTATGCTCAGTCCCGCAGGTGCGGGGAGCGTATCCGTATCCTCTTGAAAGCATGACTGCGGAGGTTTCCGCTGCGTTTTCCGCCGACCATGCTGCGGCTGCGGAAAAAACTCCCGCTCCGAAGCGCAGCCTGTCCGCACGGCTCTCCCCGGAAAAAAGACCTGTTCCCTTCTGCGCACGGGAGATCTCTCCTATCTTATGTCCAAGCTTTGGTATGCACCCTGTGGTCATGCTCACCACCAACGCCAGCTTGGGAGAAAAACGTCCGAAAAGATACAGCATATCCCCTTTGGATATCAGCCTGCCGCCTAAGGATATCCACATTATCACGGCGGCAATGGAAAGACCCATATCCGCACCGTATACAAGAGCCTCCAGAGTATAGGGTCTGCCGTTTATAAGAAAAAGCGGAGTTACTCCTCTGTGGGAAAACAACGGATTTAATACGGTGGAAAGCAGGGTTATCCCCGCTGCAAGGGTAATTTCCCTTGCGGCAGCTCCCGCAGGCTTTAAAAGGAACAGCGCTGCGGCTGCCCCCAGAAAGCTTACCGCTGCTGCAAAAAGAGAGCGGCAGAACATTGTTGGTATCAGCACGCAGCAAAGCATAAGCAGTCTTACCGCAGGATGAAAACGCTTCAATCCTTTTCACCTCCGTGATCGCAAAGATAGCTGAAAACTATGCTGTCCCCCGACTTAGGATAATATTCTGAACAGCTTACCTCGGGGGATCCGCCGTTGACCGAGTATACCCAGCCCGAGCCTTTGCCGAAGTCAAATTCGTAAACTCCGCCTATACCCTTGATATATTTGGACGTCACCCCGCTGTAGTCAAAGGATATGCCTTCGCTGCCCAGAACCCCCGACATGACATCAAAAACGCTGTCGTTTTCATTTAATACAAATTCCGTTTCCTCAAGCATATAGCCGCTTTCGGAAAAGCCCTGAGGATATCCGCCCGAGCCTGAATTTTCACAGCGGACGCTGACCGTCACATAGCTGCCGTCTCCCGCAGTATCCACATTCTGAGAACTGACAGAGCCGCCGTCCGCCGGAGCAATATCCAGATTGATTATCAGCATGACTGCCGCCGCTGCGATCAGAAGAACGATCATCAGATCCTTTTTCACTAAAAGCACCACCCTTCTGTAATTATCGGAACGTAAGGAATCTAACCAGCCGTTTCGGTGCGGGAACGTTCCTTTTATAGGCTTCCCCCGCAAGGCGGTAAAGATCCTTGCAGGCTCTCTCTCCGCCGGTCTCTATACCCTTCTGCGAGAACAGCAGCCTCTCGTATACGCTTTCGGAGCTGCGGTAAGCGGAACAAAGCTCCGTGCCGAATTTCTCCGTCAGCTTTTTCTCGGCATTTTCCGGAGTTAAATTTTCCGCCCCTATAAGACTGCCAATAAGCTTCACACCGAGCAGATGCGCACGCAATGCGGCTTTTTCAGGCTGCCCCGACCTGATAGCAGCCTTTCGCACAATTCTGTACAAAGCGGCACAAGCAAGCCATAAAAGTATACATATTATGCCCGTAAGTATAAATATCCGCACCGACAGCCTACTTTTGGCTTTCTCAGCTTTATCCTCAGCCTGTTGGGCAGACGCCGTTTCCTCTGTGTCGGTTTTTACCGACTGCTTATTTTCCTCAGGCTCGCCCTTTTGGGCGTTGCCCGAATTTCCGTAAGGATCAAAAGCTTCAGTGTCGTCGGCATATTCGGGATAAGTCTCCAGAGGGATCCAGCCGACCCGGTTCAGATAGACCTCCGCCCATGTGTGTCGGTTTTTCTCCGTAACGGTCACAGCTTCGTTTTGCGAAAGCTTTTCCGTTTCCGAAAGCGGGATATAGTAGCCCTCGCAAAGCCTTGCCGGTATTGAGCAGTATCTGGCAAGTGAAACGGTAAGCTCGGCAAGGTCTGCTTTTTCCGAAGGACTGTCCTCAGCGTCCTTTGAACCGCAGCTTTTCATCACGTATTCCTTTATGCTTTTAAGCTTTTGTACTGTACCCACAGAGTTATCTGCGCTGAAATCCGACGGTATCTCTCCGAGATCGGAATACTCCCGTCTGCAAAAGCCTGAATAAATACTTTCACAGCCAAGATATGCGGCTGCCTGCGGATCGCCATTTCCCGAGCCTAACTGCGAAGCGATCTGCACGCTGTCCGTAAGACTGCCGCTGAAAACCTCAAAGCTGTAAAACGACGGCTCTCCCAGAAGCCTGTCTCCGCCAATGGAAAGCTCATCGGGAACAAGCTTGTCCGCCGAATATACCCCGTAGGTAACAAGGGGATATTTTAATTTCCCCTCCTTTACGTTTACGGTGACTTTTGAAGTCTCAGCCTGCACACCTGCTGCGGAATAAAGACTTCTGCACTGTAAAGCAGGATAAAAGCCGTTGTGATACAGCCTGTAAAAATCCTTTGAATAGTCTACAGCCTCATTTTCATCAACCCTCGGAGCTTCGGTCTCCTCCCGCAGATAAAGAGGGTGGGGATCTTCCATGACCACCTCTATCTCTGTACTTAGACGGCTATCCCCGGAGCTTCGCAAACCTGCGTCAAACGTCCCCAGCCGAAGTGCGAAAACGGCAGCAAACGCCGTAAAGATCACAATGACAGCATACCCGCCGGAATATTTTTTCCCGTATCTTAAAAGCCCTGCCGTACACAATGTCAGCAGAAGGACCGCCGTAATGCCCGTCTCCGAAAAATAAACGCTCATCGCCAGACATACCGCCCCGACGGAAGCGGCAAAAAATCTGTCGGAAGCCACGGCGGATACAACCGAGAAAATTCCCGCTGCCGCTGCGGGAACGATAAACAGCCTGCATTCCTCCGCCGCAAAGGGCAGAAAAATTTCAAGGGCCTTTACCGAAGCCCTTATCCCTGCGCTGTTTGCAAGACAGGCAAGCTCCCCCGCAAATCTTTCGTGAAAGACCGCAGCTGCGGCAGACGATATAACGAGCGGAGCAAAGCTCATCAACCTTACAGTGATACGTTCAGCCGCACAAAGCG
The DNA here is from genome assembly GCA_017626015.1 of Ruminococcus sp. GTDB lineage: Bacteria > Bacillota > Clostridia > Oscillospirales > Ruminococcaceae > Hominimerdicola. The sequence goes on along the minus strand of JAGAJO010000006.1, from coordinate 55,320 downwards.
ACCTTGAAAAAAATACCGTCCCGAAAAAGACCGCAAGACAAAACGGATATGAGATATCCGCACCGGAAAGCCGTGCTAACAAAAGCGCAAGCAGGGCGGAAACCGCAGCCTCATATGCCGCAGCAAGAAAACGGTTTTCATCTTTTTGAACAGCTGAGGCTTTTAACGTCACAGCTCCGTTTTTTTGATCGTCGTTCACTGAAGCTGTATGGACATCATGGACACGGGAAAACACCCTCACATAAGGCTTGCCGAAGCGATGGGTCAGCTTATGATTTATAAGCCTGAGATCGTCCCCCTCGGCATACTCCCGTGAACCGTCAGGTTCATTGACGTCAGGTTCATTGACGTCAGGTTCACTAACGTCGTGTTCAGAGCCTTTTGTGCCGCTTATTTCTGCCGCAGGTTTAACCGAAACCTCCCCGATAAAAACATCATCCAGCCTGCAGCTGGTAAGTCCGAAAACATCATATCTGCGGAGCTTTTCAAAGCTAAGGCTTAACCTTGTACTGTGGGGGCAGTATGCCGATACATTGAACTCCACACCCGACACAGCGGCAGAAAAACACACCTCGGTTTCCGTTCTTTTACTGGTAATGATATCTTCGCTCACCAGTACGCCTTTTATAATACCTCTGCCGAAAACACGCAGCGAAAGCTCCGCAACACCGTCTTTAACGGCTTTTTCAGATATCAATTCACAGCGGACGCTTTTTTTCGTCGCAAAATTCATTCCCGCTCCCGCCGCAGCAAGTAAAACAAGAATGAAAAACAACGCTTTGCCCGCTCCGCAAAAAAATCCGATGACCAGCGCCGCAGCAGCAGCCGCACACCATGCCGTTATGCGGATCATGCTTTTCCCTTTCCCTTAATTTCGGGCGAAGTCACCGACCGCAGGATAGCCTCTATGCTTTCCGGCGAGGATACCCCCAGTCTGTGGGCGCATACAGGCTCAAAGCAGTCTCTTATGTCACGGGGGACAACATAATCTCTACCCGAAATATATGCAGCAGCCTTCGATACCCTGCAAAGCCACAGCACTCCTCTGGGAGACAGGCTTTTTCCCTCCGAGCTTATCTTTTCCCAAAGATCGCAGATATAATCGTATACAGGCTCGCTTATAAAAACGTTACCGCATTCACGGCGTATCTCACGGAGATCTCGGGCAGTGCATACCTGACAAACGCTTTCCATGGGATCCTTGCACTGACGCTCCTTAAGCAGCCTTTTAAGGCTTTCTCTGTCGGGAGATCCGGGTCTGATACGCACGGCGAATCTGTCAAGCTGGGAAACGGGAAGCTCCCATGTTCCCGCCGTGCCTGAGGGGTTCTGAGTGGCTATTACCGTAAACGCCGCCGGAAGCTCGTAGGTAACTCCGTCCACAGTACAGTGACCCTCCTCCATTGCTTCCAGCAGAGCAGCCTGGGTTTTTCCCGAGGTCCTGTTAAGCTCGTCCGCCAGCAAAAGATCGGTGAACGCCGCTCCCTTATGAAAGCGGAATTCTCCCGCAGCGGAATCAAAAGCCGAATACCCTGTTATATCCCCTGCCATTGTGTCGGGTGTAAGCTGTATACGGCAAAAGTCAAGACCCATAGCCTTTGAAAGAGCCAGAGCCATGGTAGTTTTCCCCGTCCCGGGAAGATCCTCTATAAGAATATGCCCTCCCGCAAAGACCGCCGCAAGCAGTATGTTCAGGATATCGTCCTTGCCGGCAATAACCTTTTTCAGCTCGCAAAGTATTTTATTTGCAATATCATTCATGCCTTTTCTTCCTTTCTCCCAACCTTCTTGCCAGCGTCACAAAGGCTATAACGCCCAGAGCGGCGGCGGATAAAACACCCTTGCTGTGATGTCTTTTCTCATAGAGCGAAGGCTCCTCCTCATGATGCATCTCCAGCTGCTGATAGCCGGTTATCCTATCCCTGTCCGCCTCGGGAAGGCTTTGGGCACGCTTATACAGCCCGTTTATTTTTTCCTGCTGATCGCCGCTTATATTTTCAAAGGGATAAAGACCGTCCATTATCTCCCTGTTTATATCGTCTATCAGTCTGCCGTTATCCTCAGCCTGCTTTTTAAATCTCCTGATATTGTCCGCCATAGCTTTTTTCTCTTGGTAGGGAATATCCTCGCTTGCCTCCAGACGTTCAAGCATATCGCCGCAAAGCAAGGCATCGGTGGAAAGCGCACCGTCCGAATACATTCTGTCATAATTCTTTCTGTCGGAATCGGTAAATGTACCCGACGGCGAATATATCATATCGTTTTTGATATCGTAAATGCAGCCCTTTCCGCTTTCCGCCGCCCCTGTCAGAGCCGTAAGATCATCGCCGCCGACAGACAGTCCGTTTTCATCTGCGGCAGTCAGCAGCCTTTTATAATTTCTCACATAGCTCTGAAGCTCCGGATCTAGCTGACTGTAAAGAGAAATACAGCGCTTGACGCTTTCCTCTCCGTCAAGACTAATAATCTGTAAATTTATCTCTTCGAGCCTTTCCCTGTCCTCGTGGGAGAGTTCCTCATGGAAATCAAATATCCTGCGCATTCCGCACTGATATCTTGTCACCGCTGCTACAGCAAGCAGAGCCTGGGCGGAGGCAAGGCTGTCGCTTTTTCCTCCCTTTTCATGGGAAAAACCTCCGTCGACGTTCTGATATCCAAGCATAGACTCAAGCAGATCTCTGTCCTTCACGAAACGCTCATCAGAAAAGATATCCACCCCTGCCGAGCAAAGGGCGCACAGCGCCTGTGCATCCGATTCGCAGCTGCCGAAGCCGCCGTCCTGCCGCTGGTTTTCGCTCAGGAAATCAAGAGCCTTTTCCACAGCCGTCCTTACTCCGTCGGAAGAGCCGTCGTTGTAATAGGGCGCCAAAGCCTGTACAGCCATAGCCGTCAGATCTGTCTCGCCCTCCCCCGAACCGCTCATTGAAAAGCCGCCGTTTCCAAGCTGGGCGGAAAGGATTTTTTCTATAATGAATTTTCTGTCGTACAAAACGTTTTCAGGAGTTTTCCAGTTCAGAGAATCCAGAGCCGCAAGCGACCATATCCAGCCGTTGAGACCCTGTTCTCCGGGAGAATTCTTACCTGTTCTATCGTAAACGCCGTCCCCTATAAGATCGAAGCCGTATGCGTCCGAGGGATCCTCGCCGCAGGAAAGCACTGTGAGAGCTGCCCGATGCCAATCCGTAGCCTTCTGGTTTTCCGTTACGCCGTTTTCATACATTTCGCAAACGCTTTCCGACAGCGCACTGTAATATGCTCCGTAGTCCTCGTGAAAACCCATTCTCGATATCCCCGCTGCAAGCCAGTCCGCCGCAGGCTCTCCTGCTTCAAGAAGAAATTCACCCGAAAAAATGCTGTCCTCCTCGGGAATGTCAAACCTGTTTTTCTCAAAGGAAATTATCCCGTAAGCGCAGTCAAAAAGCTCCTCCTCCGAAACGCTGTCATGTACCGTAATGCTGCTTTCATCGGCGTAAGCCGCCGCAGGCTCTCCTGCCGAAAACAGCATTACAGCCGCCGCTGCGCCTGAAATAAATCTGTATATCATTTATGCTACTCCGATCTTATGTCATTGCCGTAATCAAGAGAAAATTCCAGCGAGACAGTGTCTCCGTCCGAAAAATGCGCTTCGGAAATGCCGTAAGAGGGCACCTTTCCGTTTTGCACATATATCCACCCCGACCCTTGGGTATAGTCAAATTCTCCAAGGCTGTCGGGATAAGAAACGCCGTTGGGAGGTATCCCCCGTGAGGACAGGTATTCAAGGGCTTCCGCCGTAATAGAGCCTCCCGAGAACGCTCCCTCCCGTTGTATCCTGCTTATGTACCGCTGCGAATCCGAACCGTCTGAAACCGTCTCAAAGCCGTTATCGGAAAGAAATCTGCACAAAACGTCAAAGCCGTTTTCCCCCTCATATACGGGGAAATATTCATCGCTGCAAATAGCCGGAAGTCCTATCCTGTCCGCACCGAGGGTAATGCTTATCCTGCCAATCTCCTCCCCCTCGCCGGCGTAAACGCAGTTTATGACGTAGTAAAAATCCCGCTGTCTCCCGAAGCTGTCCTCAAGACGTATAAGCACGCCGTTTTCTCCAGGCGATAGAGGTATATTGTAACCTGTGCCGCCGTGATCCTCCCAGCTTTTATTCACCTGTGAGCCTGCGCAGGTCACGGTAATGCCGTCAGAATATATCCTGTTTCCCCAGCCGTCCACGGCGCAGAGGGAAAGAGGAAACAGCGAGCCTTTAACGGTCATGCCGTCCGTAATGTTCACCGTCTCCGGAAACGGCAGCTGTTCCTCTGTAACAGGAGGAGCATATATGACAGTATAGCTTTCGGAAAGCGTTCCCCCGCTGTATTTTGCCGTGAGCCTTACGGTATTTTCTCCCTCTTTAAGTGTACATTCAAAGCTTCCGTTTTCTCCCCTGAGGGTTTTGCCGTTCAGCTGCACATTCAGCTTTCCCGATACTCCGCCGCCGTTAAGAACGGCATAAAATCCGAAGCTATCCGACGTTACCGTGCGGTCGTAAAGATCTGTGGAGATCTCCGCAGTACGCACGGGCGAATATGTTACGGTGAATACCTTTTCGGCGGATATGCCGTTTTTTTCGGCATAAAGGCGTATACTGTTCTCCCCCTCGGAAAGCTTTACAGTATAGCTGCCGTTTCCCGTGATCTCCCTGCCGTTTACCTCTGCCCTTAAAGGTAGCTTTTGAGTACCGCAGTAAGCCGCAGCGTCAAAGGTCAGCTCCTCACGGTCGGTCTCCGTATCGGACAGATCGGTTTTAATGGATATCTCTCCCGTTTTAAGATACACTGTGTAATCCCTGTACACCCTCCTGACCGCTCCGCTTTTTTCGGTGTAGGAGCAGGTAATGCGGATAACGTTTTTACCCTCCTCCAGAAGACAGCTGCCGGAAAATTGTTTTATTTCCCTGCCGCCTAGCATAACGGATATCCCTCTCAGGACAAGGGTATCGTCAAGCTGGGTCACAGTAAAGGAATAGTTTTTATCCGTGACAGTTTCGCCGTCTTTTATTGACGCAGTGAAAAATTCCCCCTCCGCTTTTGCTCCGTCCGCCTGAGCAGCCGAATGAATGTCCGCAGGGACAGATCTCCTTTTGCCGTCAGCAGCTGATGTATCCGCTGAGCTTACCGGCGTTTTTTCCGCATCACTATTTGTGTTTTCCTTTTCCGGAACGTCCTGCGGCCTTTGCGCAGACTCCTGAGATACCTCAGAATCCGTGCTTTCGTTATCTTCTGATCCGCCCTGTCCCGTACCGTCGCCATCTCCGACGGGAATCTCTGCAAGACCTGTTAATTCCGCAGACTCTCCCGCATAACGGCTTACGTCGGGATCGGGAATTTCTCTGGGAGCGTTTCTATAAAAATGCGCACAGAAAAAAGCCGCCGTCAGCATAATGACCGCAGCGCAGACAATTCCTGCCGCCTTACCTTTTTCCATGCGTATTTTCATAAATTACCGCCTTAACGTACACGGCCGCAGCGGGGGGAATTTTCTTCCCCCGTCATGCCGTGGATTATTTATTTTCTCTTTCTTATAACAAGACAGCCTGCAAGCGCAGCGGCTGAAATGAGCATACCGCCCGCAGCAGCACCTGTTGCGGGATTGGCTGTGGAAGAAGCCGAATTTCCCTTTGAAGAGGAGCTGCCTTTTGAGGAGCTTGAAGCTGACTGATCTCCCGTACCGGAGGAGCTTTCGGAGCTACTTGCAGACGACTGATCTCCTGTCTCGGAAGAGCTTTCAGAGCTGCTTGCGTTAGGATCTTCCGAGCTGTCGGAAAGAAGTCCGTCAAGAGCCTTTCTCGCTTCGGTAAGCTTATCATAGTTATCTACATACTGTCTCAGCGATGTGTCCAGCGCTTCATATGCGTTTTCAGCAGCCGAAACTGCGCTTTCGCTGTCCGCAGTAACCGTTCCTATATCGTCTATGAGCGATATGACGTTATAAACGCTGTCGTACTCCTCTGCCTTCAGCACTGTGATCTCAACGTCGACGGAAACAGGCTTTACGGGGGTTCCCGCACCGTCTGCGCCGTCGCTGTACAAAGCGTAGTCGTATGTAACGGTGTACATGATATCATCAGCGGATACCGTGTCGGAGCTTACCTCTACCAGATCGGTAACATCCTTTTCCACGCCGTTTGCAAGCTTAGCATAGACCCTGAACGCAGAGCTGTCAAGAGGATCGCCCTCCCTGAAAAGAGTTTTACCCTCCGTTCTCAGGCTTTCCACAGCAGGACCTACCGCCATGATATACGACGAATCGTTTTTGAAATATATCGTTCCGTCATCATCGCATATAGGATTATACATTCCGTAATTAGCCTGTGCGCCCACAGGTGTAAAGAGTGCAGGTGCGCAGATATGTCCTTCCTCCTCGGACGGGTCGATCACCTCCGTCACGCCCTGCTTGTCCTTAACGTAACGGATAATGCTGGGGCTTGTATTTTCAACGAAGTAAACGTAGTTATATCCGTCCTTTGAGCAAAGCAGTCCGCTTGTCTGCGGAGCACCTGCTGTCTCAGCCGTGTATGCAACGCTGTTGCTTTCCAGGTCTATTACCGCTATCGCCGAACCGTTGTATCTGTTCCAGCCTACACCGTTTATTCCCACATACGCTCTTCCTCCGCTTATAACAGGAGTGCATGAGGTCTGAGCACCCAGGTCCAATGTTTTAAGGTCGGAAAAGCTTCCGTTTTCGTCTATCTTCACACTACAGAACATACCGCCCTTGGAGGTGAAATAATATCTGTCGGTCTCAGCGTCATAAGCTATGCTGCTTCTTATGTCGCCCTTTATGCCCTGGATAATATCCAGCTGCTCTCCTGTTTCCTTATCGAAGGAGACCAGCTTTGCGCTTTCCGAATCAGAGCCTGTATCGCCGTCGTCCGTACCTACCACCGCAAAGCTGCCCTCGGCATACGCACCCGTCCAGTAAAATCCGCCCTTAGAGGTGTAGCTCCACTTTGCGGATTTTTCCTCGTCGCCTGCCGAGGTATCCTCGTCCTTAACATCTATGCACACAAAATTTGCATCGGCAGTCTCGGATTTCCAGAAGCCGGTATAAATGCAGCCGTCGCTGTAGATCAGGGGCGCTACGGTCTGACCGCCGAGGCTGTCCTTATAGATCCACAGAGACTCCAGCGTTTCGGCGTCAAACGCCTGAACGGTACCGTTGTTGAGTCCTGCAAATATCACGCCGTCGGCATACAGCGGAGGGATTATCCCGTAGGCAGGCGCTCCTGCCATATCTCCCGCAGCAACCACCTCACCGGTGTCCTTGTCCATAGCGCAGATCTTATCCGCAGCGGTAAAATACAGCGTGTCTCCCGAAAGCGTCAGCGGGGAGGGTCCGTCAGATCCCCATGCGTCAACGCCGATCTTCTCCGCCCAATAAAGCGCTGCTTCATCGGCTGAAGCCGGCAGCGGGGAGTCGGTAACTCCGTTATTGGTGCTGTCCCCCCTGTACTGCTCCCATGCGTAAGCGGAAAGCGTTCCCGTTCCTGCGGCAGCTATGAGACAGCTTAAGCAAGCCGCTCCTACCGCCGTTTTCTTTGAAGTTCCTGTCTTTTTCACAGTCATTTCTCCTTTATATAGGCAGCACCGCACAGATATTGCACGGCATAAACTTGCATATTTTCCGTCATATCACACAAATACTCCTTGAAATACGAAAGTATTCCTGCGTCGTATTTATGCGATCTGACAAAAAATCTGACTGCGTTTTTACCGCACAATATCTGTGCGGTGCTGCCTAAAATTTAAAAATTTTACCGCCAATATAAACAGCTATCTTTTCTTCTTCACGGGCTTTTTTCTCTCCTTAAGTCCAGCCTTTTCCAAGGCACGGGGAAAGGGGCCGAGAACGCCCTTGACAAAGCAAAGCTCCTTTTCGCTTAGATCCGCTTTCTGCGGGATTCTCCCCAATTCCCGGGATCTTTTTATAAGCACGTCTACAGCGCTCTGAGTTTTGTCCGTTCTGCCGCTCATACCTTCCTCCAAAATAAAAACGCTTTCTCCCGGGAAAGAGAAAGCGCAATCAAGGCACGGCAAATAAAACCCAGCGGTCCGTCCGAAAATCGGTCTGACAGGTTCTGCATTACTCGGCTGACTGCACTCTTCATCGCCCAAGAAGCAAGATCCCATAAATGAGACCGATCATTAAAAATACGGCAGATATCCTGACTTATGACCGGAGGACCCCGCAGGATCTTCCCATGAAAGCCGCCTTCTCAGATCTCTCCAATGGCTCGGGACGCATAGCGCTCCCAACGCTTTCAATCATCAAACACAGTAATGGCGGTTGTGCAGGATTCAAACCTGCTTCCCTACGGAGCGATGCTCCGCTTTACTCAGCTAACAACTTTTCAAACCGTATTTTTCCGATAACTGTTCAGTTACGTATATTATACCACACCATCTCACATATTGCAAGAGTTTTTTACCGTAAATCAGAGAGATACACCTGAATAGGTTATCCGAAAGCTTATCCCGCATAAAGCACGTCTGAAATATAACGTCTCAGCTCTTCCCCGCTGACCGCTATCCCCATTTCCGAAACGGTCGTAGGCCATGAGGGGATATGTCTGTCGGGATCGTCAAAATATCTGAAGCTGACTACCTCCCTCACAAAATCGTTTTCTATGCTGTCACGTTTTTCCTCAAGCTTTATACGTTTTGCCGCAGTCCTGCCAAGCTCCAGCGTAAGCTCCTCAAGCTTACGTTTTTTAAGTCCCAGAACTGCGGGAGCTTCTCCGCTGCGCCTGCCCTGAGCTATACTCAGCTTTAGCTCGTCTATACTGAGCCTCAGACGCTTCTCCTTTAGATAGATCCTCCTGTAACCCGAAAGCTCTCTTGTGAGCGACGCAGCCCTCCCCCATGTATTGGACTTTCCGCCGTTGTATTTTCTGCCGCCTTTTTCCGCCAAAGGGATCTTCATTATCTCCTCCACATAACGTTCAAAGGTCAGCGTTGTCAACATATCCTTACCTGTCATTTGATTCCTCCTCTTTTAGATTTTTGCGCAGCATCATGATACATACGTTCGTTTCCTTGTGATTTTTATTATACATCATTTCTCAGGAAATGTCAAGAACGGATGTTCTCGGCAGATAATTTTCGGCATAATAAACATATTCATCATAGAAATTTTATCTGATTTGCCTATTTACCGGACTAAAATAAACAGTTTAAAATATATTCTTGAAAAAAATATGCCAATATGATATAATTAAATTTAACAATGTTTACGGAGGTTTTGATTCAAAATGGTTTACAATAACGTTCTGGAATTTGTAGGTCACACGCCGATGATAAGGCTCAACCGAATGAGCGACGAAAATTCTGCTGAAATACTGGTAAAATTTGAAGGACTTAACGTAGGCGGATCCATAAAAACCAGAACAGCCTATGAAATGATAACGCAGGCAGAAAAGCAGGGGCTTATCAAGGAGGATACTGTGATCGTAGAGCCCACCTCGGGCAATCAGGGAATAGGGCTTGCGCTTATAGGAGCTGTAAAGGGTTATAAAACGGTTATTGTCATGCCCGATTCCGTCAGCGAGGAACGCAGAAAGCTTGTTTCTCATTACGGCGCACAGGTGATACTTGTCCACGACGCAGGAAATATAGGCGATGCAATTGACGAATGCGTGAAAATCTCAGAGAAAATGGCAGCTGAGGATCCCAGAGTATTTGTTCCCCAGCAGTTTTCCAATCCTGCAAATCCAATGGCTCACAAGCACCATACCGGGCTTGAGATCGTCGAACAGGTGGGAGGCCCTATACACGGCTTCTGCTCGGGAATCGGCACCGGCGGGACCATCAGCGGCATAGGAGAGGTCCTCAGAGCGCTCAATCCCGACATTGAGATCTGGGCGGTGGAGCCTGAACACGCCGCTATACTTGCCGGCGGAACGGTGGGTACACATTTGCAAATGGGCATAGGCGATGGACTTATACCCGACAATCTCAACAAAGATATTTACGATGATATTTATATCGTCACCGACGATGAGGCGATCTCCACAGCAAAGGATCTTGCCAGGCTTGAGGGTATCATGTGCGGGATCTCCAGCGGAACAAACGTGGCAGCAGCCAGAAAGCTTGCCAGAAAGCTGGGTAAGGGCAAAACGGTTGTCACCGTGCTGCCGGATACGGCGGAAAGATATTTCTCCACGCCGCTTTTCCGGGATTGAAATTAAGGTCATCTATAAAAACAACGTGCGGACATCTCGCTGAAATGTCCGCACGTTTATTGTTATTCGTTTGATCTTCTTATCTTCTGCCGGATCTCTTAACGTCCTTGTTTTTAGACTTCTTAGAAGCCTTGGGATTCTTCTCCCTGTGACGTCTCCAAAGTACCCAGAGGGTAGGAGCAATGCAGTTGGACGAGTAAACGCCCGAGATCATACCTATTATAAGCGGGAACGCAAAGCTGATAATTGAGCTTACATTGAATATCAGACAAACCACACACACCGTAGCCATGGCTGCTATGGTAGTTACCGTGGTATGGATAGAACGTCCCAGAGTCTGGGTGATCGAAAGATTGACCAGCTCGTCAAGACCGATCTTATTTCCCAGCAGTCTCTGATTTTCTCTGATACGGTCATAAATAATAATGGTAGCATTAATTGAATATCCAAGTATTGTAAGCAGCACCGCCATGAAGTTTGCATTAATGTCGAAACGGCAGATCACAAAGCAGCCGTATACCATACACATATCGTGAACAAGTGCGACCACTGAGAAAACGCCTGCGGATATACCGCCGATCTTTCTGAATCTGAATCCGATATAAACTATAGTGATGACTGCGGCAAAAGCGCAGGCAACCATACATTTAAGGAAAAAGTCCATACCGTTGGAAGCATTTACGTCGTTGGTCTCAAAAAGCTCTATCTCGTTATCGGGAAAGCTTTCTACCAGGGCTTCCTTAAGCGTATTCTGCTTTTCGTCGCTTATTCCGCCTGTGGAGGCAAATTCGATCTTGACAGTTGTCTGCGATGTGGCAGTATTCTCGCCCTTGGTGACGGTGGATTTCATTGAAAGCGTGTCCGAAACAACGTTCTGAACGTCAGATGTATTTATATCTCCCGTATAGCTGTAGGTGAGGATCGTACCGCCCTTAAATTCGATATCCACATTAAGACCGATAACCGCCGTAAGAACTATAAACAGTACGATAAGTCCGCAGGAAACTGAGTAAAACAGCTTGCTGTGACCGGTAACGTTGAGTGTCTTTTTCTCTTTATTCATCTAAATCCGCACCTCCGTAAAATTTACGCTTCTTGAAACACTTAAATTTAGAAAGCGAGGAAAGCATCAGTCTGGAGCAGAAAATTCCGAATACAAAGTTAAGTATGATACCTACCAGCAGCGTGTATCCCAGCGAATAAACCGTACCCGCCGTAGAAGCTCCGAAGGCTGCGAATAAAGGACTTAAAAGCGTTCCGAACAGGCTGTCTGTAGGACCGAATGCACCCATAAGGATGATCGCCACAAACACAACGGTAATGTTTCCGTCGAACACTGCGCTCCATGCTCTCTTATAGCCAAGCTCGATAGCGCCGTTAAGGGTTTTTCCGTTGTTAAGCTCCTCCTTGATCCTTTCGGATACGATAACGTTGGCGTCAACGCCCATACCGATCGCCAGTATGATACCCGCAATACCCGGTATAGTAAGCGTAAAGCTCTCAAAGGGTCCGAAGAAGCCTGAAATGCAGGCGATCGTACCTACTACCTGTCCGAAAAGAGCGATACCCGCAACAAATCCGGGAAGCTTGTATACGATCATCATATAAATTGCAATGAAAATAAATGCGATAACGCCCGCAATAAGCATAGCGTTCTTGGCGCCCTCGCCCAACGTGGCGGAAATAATGTTCGTGCTTGTTGTTTTAAGGTTAAAAGGCAGTGCGCCTGCATTGATCTTATCCGCAAGAGCCTTTGCAGACTCAAAGGTAAAGCTGCCGGAGATATGACACTTTCCGTCGGTTATAGCCTCGTCTACTCTCGGGGCGGAGATCTGATCCTCGTCCATCCAGATGGAGATCGAGCCGCTGCCCGCAAGCTCCGCAGTGGCGTCCGCAAATGATTTCTTTCCGGTATCGTTAAGCTCCAGGCTCACCACATATTCAATACCGCCCGTAGTTTCGTTGGTTCTCTGCATTACCTCGGCTTTTTTCACGTCAGTACCGGTAAGTACGATATTTTCATCATCGTCTCCCGTCGGTGCCTCCGTACCCTTTACAAAAACCAGCTGTGCAGTTTCTCCCAGCTCTGAAATAGCCTCCTCGGGATCAAAGCTCTCCTCTCCCGCCTGCCACGGGAACGAAACCATGACTCTCTGCTTGTTGTAGTCGGTATACACCTCGCTGTCGGTAATGTTCAGGCTCACCAGACGCTGTTCGATGACAGCCTTTGCAGCGTCCATTTCGTCCTTGCTGGCGTCGAAATCGCCGTCAGGTTCAAAAGTAGCGTTTACACCGCCCTGGATATCGATACCCCAGCGTATTTCGTCAACGCTTTTAATATAGCTTGTTTTTATATCTCCGTACTGGCTATGTATTCCCGCATAGGTCAGGTAGGCAAAGCCCAGTATACATACCAGAACAATAAAAAACACCGGTTTTTTTATTTTTCGCACCTTGAATCCTCCCGTTTATCAGACCTCCTCGGGAACTTACGAAGCACCGTCTTCTCCGGTTTCCAATGAGATCTATTAATTATGCCAAAAAACAGACAGTATGTCCCCTTTTAAACATTCACCTATACATTATAAAACTTTTCGCAGAAAAAGTCAATACTATTTGATCATTTTCCACGAAAAATCGGCTCGATCTACGGAATATTTATAACAAAACATCGTACCACCGGGAAATGACAATAAAAAATCCCGTCACCGCAAACGGTAACAGGATCAGTCCGGACACGGACTCTGGAGCGGGTCATGGGAATTGAACCACACATCACCCTTCAGGAAGAAAGGCATTCTGACGTTGAAATAAACCCGCAAAAAATATAAGCGGCAAAAGCATGAAAGCTTTTACCGTCGTGGAGCGGATTACGAGGCTCGAACTCGCTACCTCCACCTTGGCAAGGTGGCGCTCTACCAGATGAGCTAAATCCGCATATGGTGCTTCCGAGTGGAATTGAACCACCGACACGGGGATTTTCAGTCCCCTGCTCTACCGACTGAGCTACAGAAGCATCTGGCGACCGGAATGGGGGTCGAACCCACGACCTCTAGCGTGACAGGCTAGCGTTCTAACCAACTGAACTACCCGGCCTTTTATTTAAGTCAAAAAAATAGGGAGTGTGCAGAAGATCTGCACACACTCTATATGGTGGAAACTATAGGACTCGAACCTATGACCCTCTGCTTGTAAGGCAGATGCTCTCCCAGCTGAGCTAAGCTTCCGTGACCGCTGCAGGAGCGCCGCCCCTCACAACAGTAATAATTATACTACACCGTGATCGGTTTGTCAAGGGGTTTTCTAAAAAAAATTTCTCTTTGTACAATATGCTGCATTTTCTCTTGATTAATTCAACAATTAAGTGCAGAATGCACATTTACATATATAAAAATGCCACGCATATGGAACTCTGCCTATAATTATCGGGCTGCCGAACATATCAGCAGCCCGTAATTTTGCTTTACACTGATCCTATGTACAACTTGGGTAAAACAAATTATTTTACCTGTTTTTTTAGCTTGTTCTGCTCTTCCTCCATAAGCTTCATAAGATCCTCAAGAGAAGCGTTACCGATCGCAGGAGCAGATCTCTTTGCCTGGGGTCTGGGTCTGCGCTGCTGAGCCGGTCTCTTTACAGGCTTTGCAGGAGCTTTCTTTTCGGCAGGAGCGTCCTCGATAAGCCTGGAGGCCTTATCGTAGTATTCGGACATATTGGTGTCGTCCTTAAGGCTGAGCGTAGAATCCGAAGAAACAGGCTCCTTATTTATCTGTGAGAACTCCAGGTCAAGCTTCGGCGCCGGCTTGCTTTCACGGCGTAAATCAAGCTCGTCATCGTCCGATCCGCTGCGGCCTTCCTCTGCGGCGTTATCCTGACCGACCTGCTGATGACGGCGCTTTGCGATCTGCTCGCCCTCGTTCTGTCCGCCGAAAAGGAAATCGTCAAGCTTGACTTCCTTCTCAGGCTCGTCATCCTCTTCCTCGTCTTCCTCCTCTTCCTCAGGGGAATGAGTTGCAATAGCAATGATAAGCTCAATAAGAACAAGGAAAAACAGCGGAACAACTGCGCAAACGATCATTCCGAACTTTGAAGTCACAAAGGAGATGACCTTGCCGGCTGTAGTGAAATAGCTGCCTGTAATACCTACTATATTCGAGCTTTTCGCCGTATAATAGCTGTTTCCGTTAGCAATTGTATAGATCGCTCCGTCCTCGCCGTCCTTGGAATTTACATCGGCGAGCCAGAAAACTCCCGTTCCCGCTCCGTCTACTCTTTCGCAAAGCACTGCCGAGCCGATCTTTCCTACGGCGTCGGTCATTCCGTTTGAAGCGATAACAAGCACGTTTTTCGGTACGACCACCTTAAGTCCGCCGTCCTCGGTCTTTTCCGTAAGCTCCCTGTTGGTCATATAAATACTGTATCCGGCAATACTCGGCGTCACGTCCTTGTTTTTGAAAACCTTTCCTATACCGAACACTATAAGCATTTCAAGAATAATAAACACAATGAAAAATACCAGCACGTTTTTACCCGCATTGGATCTTTTGTTTGTCGAGACTGCTCCCATTTATTAACATTCCTTTCCTGCGGCGCAGCCGTTTTCAGCCGCCCGACGCTTTTGTTACCTTTTGTAATTGATCTGTCATATTACATTATAACACATTGATCTGCAAATTTCAACTGTATTTTTTAATTTTTTACCCGAATAGCGTTTCTGCCGTTTTTTTCCGACAAGGTACAAAGCCGTTGTCACTCTGACGCAAGCTTTACCGTCAGGGTGAACGTTTCTTCATTCTTTATAATAGAATACGACCCGTAGGAATATCCGCTTTCTGGATGCCGCTCTGCGGACTCCTTCAGAATAGAGAAGATCCTTGCATTGCCGTTTTCGTACTCCTTAATAAATATATCATTTACGCACGAGTCGAACACGGCCCTGTCGGAGCATTTTATCCTTGCGTAGTCCAGTCCGTTATCCATTGCGTAATTTACCGCAAAAGAAACCGTCTGCGGACAGCTCTCGGAGGAATCGGCAAAAAATCCGTTCCTTTTATAATAATTAGCCTCTTCCGACACCGCCTGAGGATAATTAAGGTACATATTTTCGTCCATAGAATGATCTGCGGCAAATTCTGCGTCCGTAAGGGCAAAATAATCGTAGCGGTAATATTCGCCGCCCATATCCGACACGGGATCGTCCCACGTAAGATCCGTACAGTACCACTGACCGTCCAGCAAGACCTTGTTCCATATATGCGGCGTAGCCTCGCCGTCGTCTATACCCTGACCGATCACCGGCAGACAGCCTATCCCCGCTTTTTCACACAGCATTAGCAAAGCCTTTGAATATCCCTCGCACACCGCTCTGCCCTCGGTAAGACAGCCGTAGGCGGTATAGCAGTTTTCCGCCGTTTCGTCGTAAACGCAGTTTTTGACTATCTCGTCATGGATATACAAAAATTTATCGTAATCGCTCATATCGGGAGAAATTCCCGAAAGGATACGGTCGATATTATCTGCGGTCTTGTCATACCGCTGCGCAGCCTCTTCGGGAGTACGGGTGAAGTTCACCTCGATAGACATAACATAGCCTTCGCTGTCCACCGACACTGAATACTCCTGCCCTATATAGGAAAATTCCGGAGCGCATGACGTACACAGCACGATAAACTTACATATGTCCTCGGATCTCACCACTCCGTCGGTTATGTCGATGTCGGTTTCAAAGCTTCTGAAGCCGCTGTAGATCTGGCTGCACACCAGTCTTTCCTTCTCGCTCAGATAAGAGAGAAAATAATCCGCCGCATAGGGAATGCTGACCTCTCCCAGCTCCTCCGGGCTCTTTGCACCGTCCTTTTCGCCGTCCGCTTCGTTATAATTAACGGTTATCCCCGTAGCTGCGTCGGAAAAATCCTCGCCGTAATTACGTATTGTTATCTTCTCCGTTGCGGCAGAAAACCCTTTTCCAAGCTCGCCGCCTGAAAAAAGGTATGCCGCTCCTCCGCACACCAGCGCAAGCGCCAACCCGACAGCCGCCGCTCCCGCTATGTTGCTTTTCTTTTCTGACATTTACGCTCTCCGTTTCATGCTGCTTTTGCATACAGCAGGTTTTTACACAATTTTTTCTGTCTCTTTTTTATTTTGATCCGACCCGGGAATTATCTCCGCCCTGATCTTTTCCAGACGTCTGTCGTCCGCACGGTCAACGCTGAATTTTATGTTTTCCCACACTACCGACGGCGTTTCTCCGTCCTCAGGGATCCTTCCCAGCAGCTCTATGACCATTGCTCCTATAGTTTCAAATGGAGAACCCTCGTCTGCCTCTTTACCGAGAGCCTCCATGACCTCCTCGTAGCCTGCGTTGCCGTCAAGCTCGTAAATTCCGTCGGAAAGCTTCACTATCTCTTCCGATTCGTCGTCGTATTCGTCCTGGATACTTCCGAAGATCGTCTCCACAAGATCCTCCATGGTGACTATCCCGGCAGTTCCTCCGTATTCGTCCACCGCAACGGCGATGTGCATTTTCTGCGCCGTAAGGGACTTAAAAAGCTCTCCGCATTTCTGACCCTCCGGCACGAACATGATATCCCTCATAAAATCCTTTACAACACGACCCTCTGCGCTTTCGTGGAAAACTAAGGTAAGCAGATCCTTTGCGAAAAAAACGCCCTGTATGTCGTCCACGGTATCCTTATAGACAGGTATTCTGGAAAAGCCGCTTTCTATGGCAAGCTCCACAGCCTCCCTTATGGAAGCGTTCTCCTCTATTGCCGTGACCTCCGTGCGGTGAGTCATAATGTCCCTGATCTCGATATCGTCAAATTCAAAGACATTGCTTATCATCTCCGCCTGACTTTCCTCGATACCTCCGGTCTCGTTTACGGCGTCCACCATCATAAGGATCTCCTCCTCCGTGACAGGCTCCGCCCCGGTAAGGTTCCTTACTCCGAAAACGCCCAGAATGACCGTTGAGATACCGTCGTTGACGATCTCCAGCGGTTTGAAAAGCGCAAGCCAGACCTTATAAAGTCCGCTGACGGAAAGGATAAAGTCCTCGCCTATTTTCCCCGAGGTACAAAGCCGTTTGGGGATATTTATGGCAAAAATACTTATAAGCAGCGCAAGAATGCATATTATAGCAAAAAAGCTCACAGCTCTCGTGCAGTAATACTCCCAGCTCCTGCGGGAGATACTTAAAACACGGGAAAAATATCCCGCAAGAGGTTCAAGAAAATATACCGTTCCCAGCACTGAAATAATTATTATCATTATTGAGCGGGAAATAAGGTTCGCCGTCATAAAACGCCCCGGCCTCCGCAGCATTTTTTCAAGTCTGGCAGCCCGCCTGTCATCCTCCGCCAGTTTTTTGAGCCTTGCGTCGTTAAATTCCACCGCCGCATTTTCACAGGCGTAAAAAAACGCCGTTATTGCCGTTACCGCCGCACATACCGCTATACCGGTCCACAATCGCCCGACGTCGTCCATTATCTATCATTTCCCCTTTATAAAAATATTGTCAGAATGATCTATATTATAAATAATAGCAAACTATTACCGCCTTGTCAAGATTTTTTTATTTCCGATTTCAGGAAATCCACCCGACAGCACCGTTCAGGACGCCGGATTTGTTGACTTAAACGGCAGATTATGATATAATTATAGCAAAATCAAAACAAAATCCAGATCGGAGGTCAACATAATGGCTGATATTGAAAACACTCAGGAAACTCAGAACACATCAAAGAAGGAAGGCAACGTTATTGCAGGCTTTGTGCTTTACAAGGACGCTAATATGGACTGGGCAAGGTTCAAAAAGTCCCTGAAGGACGACTGGAATATAGTCTGTGAGGACGAAGTAAAGGACAACGCTCTTGTGTTCCGTGTGGGGGATATGATGGTCGCCTGCTCACTCATGCCCAACCCCGTTCCAAATCACGAGGCTGAGGAAGCCGCAAAGTACAACATTCTCTGGAAAGACGGCGCAGAGATCGTAAAGACCCACAACGCCCATGTTATGCTGGCGGTAATGAACAAATTCGATCCCCTAGAGCAGGCTCTGCTGTTTGCCAAGGTAGCATACAGCCTCCTTAAGCTTAATAACGCTATCGCAATCTACAAGGACCCCACTGTTTATGAGAAAAGCTTTTATCTGGGCTTTGCCGAAACTATCAAGGACGGCGAATATCCCATGCCGATACTCATTTATGTGGGTATGTACCTTGCCAAAACGGGACTTTGCGCTTTTACGTCGGGTATGAGATTTTTCGGCAAGGAAGAGCTGGAGATAGTAGACAGCAAAAAGCAGCCCAACGATGTGGTGAGCTTTATTATGTCCATTTCCGAATATGTGCTTTCGGAGAACGCCGAGCTTAAGGACGGCGAGACCATTGGCTTTACCGAGGAGCAGAAGCTGCCTATCACGGTGAGCAAGGGCGTCAGCGTTCCCGGAAATACTATAAAAATAGGCTATTGAGGTAAACTTATGAACGAAGAAAAAGCAAGAAAAGCACGGGAATACTTTTTGCAGGGCTACAACTGCTCCCAGTCGGTGCTGGCGGCATGGTGCGAGGAGCTGGGACTTGATATGAACACTGCGCTGAGGATCTCCGCCTGCTTCGGAGGAGGAATGGGCAGACTGCGTGAGGTATGCGGAGCCTGCTCGGGAGCGTTTATGGTCATAGGACTGAAACACGGCTATACGGAGGGAAAGGACTTCAAAACCAAAAGCGAAAATTACGCAATGGTGCAGAAATTCGCCGCACGTTTCAAGGAGGAAAACGGCTTTGACTCCATTATATGCCGTGAAATGCTGGGACTTAACGGCGCAAGCGACCCGACCCCCGAAAAACGTACCGAGCAGTATTACAAAAAACGCCCCTGCCCAGATATGATCGCCCTTGCCAGCGGTCTGCTGGACGAGTTTATTTAGGGAGGACGGCTATGGATTTTACAGGCTTCGGGGCTGCTATTTTTGATCTTGACGGCACTCTGATAGAGTCAAACTCCGTATGGAGCCGCATAGACGAGGAATTTCTCGGCAGGAGGGGGCTAAAGGTCCCCGACGACTATTTCAAAGCGGTATCCTCCATGAACTTTCAGGCTGCCGCAGTTTACACAAAAAAAAGATTTTCCCTTGACGATAACGTCGATGATATCTGCCATGAGTGGCGGGATATGGCTGTATACCAGTATTCCAACGTTATAGGGCTTGTACCGGGAGCGGATCTTTTCATCAGATATCTCAAAAATAACGGCGTCAGGATCGCTCTCGCCACGGCGTCCTCCGCAGATCTGTACGAGCCTGCGCTCAGACACAACGGTCTCTACGGATATTTTGACTTTTTTGCCTCCACCGAGCAGGTGAAGCGTGGGAAGGGCTTCCCGGACGTTTACCTGTTCGCCTGCGAGGGTCTTGAAGAATCCCCGGAACGCTGCATAGTGTTCGAGGATATTATAGAAGGGATAAGAGGAGCTAAGGCGGGAGGCTTCACCGCTGCTGCCTGTCTCAACAGCCATTACTCCCATGACTGGGACAAACTGAAAAACGAAGCCGACATAAGCTTTTCAAATTACTGCGAGCTTATGGAAACGGTTCGGGAGAAGGCTGAGATATGACGGATTATAATGATAAATACAGCGTTCTGCGGGACTTTTTCGGTCATGAAAGCTTCCGTGACGGACAGGAGGAAATTATAGACTCCATACTTTCGGGACGGGACGTTATGGGAATAATGCCTACGGGAGCGGGAAAGTCGATGTGCTATCAGATACCCGCTCTTATGCTCAGGGGGATCACGGTAGTGGTATCTCCCCTTATTTCCCTTATGAAGGATCAGGTAAACTCTCTTATACAGTCAGGCGTAAGGGCGGCTTATCTAAATTCCTCGCTGACCACGGCGCAGTATGAGGCTGC
This sequence comes from Ruminococcus sp., assembly GCA_017626015.1. GTDB lineage: Bacteria > Bacillota > Clostridia > Oscillospirales > Ruminococcaceae > Hominimerdicola. The sequence continues at coordinate 35,191 of JAGAJO010000006.1, read as the reverse complement.
CGTTTCAAATGCAAAAAAAGGAATGTATAAGATAATATACGCCGCTCCGGAGCGGCTTTGCACACCTTCGTTCCTTTCGCTGGCAAGATATGTGGAGATATCCATGCTTGCGGTGGACGAGGCTCACTGCGTTTCACAGTGGGGACAGGATTTCCGCCCGTCATATATGAGGATCCCGGAATTTATTTCAAAGCTTTCCTACCGCCCTGTTATAGGCGCTTTTACCGCCACTGCCACGGCTCAGGTAAGGGACGACGTTATAAAAATGCTGGGACTCAGGGATCCCTTCTGCCTTACCACCGGCTTTGACAGAAAGAATCTGTATTTCGGCGTCATGCACCCAAGGGACAAGTACGCTCAGACAAAGGCTATCGTTGAGGAAAACAAGGACAGATGCGGAATAATCTACTGCTCCACCCGAAAAAACGCAGAGCTTGTATGCGAAAGGCTGTGCGCTGACGGCTTCAGCTGCACACGCTACCATGCAGGACTTTCAGACGAGGAGCGCCGAAAGAATCAGGACGACTTTATTTTCGACAGAGTTCAGGTCATAGCCGCAACAAACGCTTTCGGAATGGGTATAGACAAATCAAACGTTTCATATGTTATACATTACAATATGCCAAAAAATATCGAAAGCTACTATCAGGAGGCAGGCAGAGCGGGCAGGGACGGCAACGAAGCGAAATGCATACTGCTTTACAGCGGTCAGGACGTGCAGACAAACCGTTTCCTTATAGAAAATTCCAACGAAAATCCCGAGCTGGACGAGGAGACCCTTGCTTCGCTGCGAAAAAAAGACCTTATGCGGCTCAAGGCCATGACGGACTACTGCAACACCGACAGGTGCCTGAGAGAATACATACTTAATTACTTCGGAGAAAAGCAGAGCTGCGTATGCTCAAACTGTTCAAACTGCTCGGGAGAATTTGAGCAGCAGGACATTACCATAGAGTCTCAGAAGATACTTTCCTGCATATACCGCTTACACCGCCGCAATCAGCGGTTCGGAGCGGGGATAACGGCGCAGATACTCAAAGGGGCAGACAATTCAAAGATACGGCAGTTTGACCTTTCCACCCTTTCCACCTACGGCATAATGAAGGACTGCACTGAGGTAAGGATCAGGCAGATCATCAGATTTCTCACTGCGGAGGGGTACATATGCGAGGGAGATCATCAGACGCTCTCGCTTACGAGAAGAGCCGCTGATATACTTATGCACGGACAGAAAATATCCATGCGGCTTCCCAAGAAGCAGAAAGCAGCTTTCATAAGGGAAACCGCCGGAGAGCGTATTATCCCCTTTGACAGGGAGCTTTTCGAGAGACTGCGCAGGGTAAGGGCAAAAATCGCCGAGGGTATCAATATGCCCGCTTACATCATTTTCACAGATTCGACCCTGCGGGATATGTGCGTAAGGCTTCCCGAAAATCAGGCTGAAATGCTTAAGGTATCGGGCGTAGGAAAAACCAAGCAGGAACGTTACGGAAGATTTTTTACCGCCGAGATACGCAGCTATCTGGCGGAAAAGGGCAGACATACAGATCAGGAAACATCGGGATATACCGTAAGTCTGGCGGAGCTTATCAGAAGCAGAGCCGGAAATTTCAAAAGCCGCTGCGAGGAGCTGACCCTTTCACAGCTATGCGATGAAATGCTTACACAGCTGGGGGTATCCGCAGACAAAAAGCCTTTGAGGGAGGCAATAAAAAGCTGGCTCATTTCGGAAAATTATCTTACCGAGGTTATCGAAAACGGTCAGAAGATACTTCACACCACGATACTCACTGAGGAAGCAGGCATTACAGAGGTGCAAAGAGTCTCCTCGGTCAACAGGACATATACGGTCCTTGTATATCCTCAAAAGGCGCAGGAATTCATATATGAAAATATAGAAGAGATAATATCGCTGACAAAGGAGATGAACTAATGAGCTCCGAATTTAGTGAAGTGAGAGAAGAAAAATGGGCGGAGTGGAGAACGCTTCCCGACAACGACCTGCGCAGGATCTACAGGAAGCTGACAAAACGCCAGCGTATAATGACCGCCGTCACATGGATACCGCTTTTACCCGCCGCTATTGTTTACGGTGTCATCGGCTGGGCAAGCTTTATAGCGTCGGAGCTTATGCTTTTCCGCAGCTTTGTAGACACAGGGGTAACAGGCTTTCTGGATTTCCTGTTTTTTTCCCTGTGCGGAGCGGCGCTGTCCTCAAGAAATGAAAGGACATTTATATTTATACCCTTTGCATATATCGTCTGCGAGGCATTCAAATATCTTGTATTCGGCAATTTCAGCGGGATACTTCAGCTTTGCTATCTCATTGCCGCAAGCATAATACTTAAGCCTACCGTCTCCGATCTTAATTATCTGCGTTCTCTGCCGACCTTTCCCTTTTCGACACGTCAGAGGGAGATCAACATAAGCGGCATGGACAGGGATAAAATGCTATCGTATCTGAAAAATGCCGAGAAAGGCGGAGCGCATTCCGTAGGCTTGGAGGAGATATTTGAAAGCGAGCATCCCGAAGAAATAGTCTCTCCGCCGGAAAAGACAGAGGAATATTTACAGCAGCATAAATTGCTCTACCGCAACAGGGACCGGTGGGATTAGAAAATCATTGTATCTTAAGAATGCATAAAAAAAGACCGTCCGCCGTACATCGGCGCAGACGGTCCTTATTTTCTGCGGACACCTATATTATAAACTTCTTTGCCTTGTTCACAATACTCCTGTCGTTTTCATAAGCAAGTACCTGCCCCGCCCTGTCGATCTCCACCCAGCGGATCTCAGCGATCTCGTCCTCCTGCGGAGTATAATCGGTATTCTTAGCCTTGCCGATAAAATAAACGACTATTTTCTGCGTATCCTTTTTCGGGGAATAGGATACGATCTCACGGAACGTTGTGTCAAGATTAACGTCAATTCCGGTTTCCTCCATAATTTCACGCTTGGCTGTCTGCTCTTCAGTTTCGTCGCCTTCAACGTGTCCCTTGGGGAAAGACCAATGCCCGCTGTTGATGTGTTTTATCAACAATATTTCTGTATTGCCATGGTATTTTCTGTATACAATGGCTCCACAGGATTTTTCGTGCAGCATTGTTATAAATTCCTTTCTATAAGATATATTAAGTTTATTATATCACACAAAAGCCCATTTGTCTATACCCTTTAAGAAAATAGCTGTTTTTTTATGTAGTATGCACAAATATCTGCACAAAAAAACTGCGCCGTAAAGCGCAGCTCTTTTATTAACTCGGGACAATGAATTATTCCTCTGTCTTTGTTTCGATAAACTTTACAATATCACCGACAGTTTTGATGTTCTCAACCTCTTCATCGGGGATCTCAATGTCAAAGCTTTCTTCGATGCTCATTACGAGGTCAACCACGTCAAGAGAGTCTGCACCGAGATCCTCTGTAATAGAAGCCTCTGCTGTGACCTTCTCTTCCTCGACGTCCAGCTGTTCAACGATGATCTCACGAATCTTGTCAAATACCATTTTCATTTACCCTCCATTTCTATAATGGGATTATAAGCCTGTTAAGGATCTGAAAGCATACAGCGACGCAACCGTATCCCAGACTGTAAATCAGACCTCGGAAACGTCCTCATCGGGAACGAGACCGCTGCCGTTATCAGAATGCGGAAGCTCTTCAAATTCTCCCACAACTCTAAACTTATTATAACGCCCCTTTATCAATTCGTCAAGACCTTTTTGCAATTTTCTTTCCAAAGCTCCGGAAATATAATCGGAAATATTTTCTGCGGTAAGCTGCGGATCATTGTGCGCTCCGCCGTCAGCCTCTGCGATAATGTAATCGCATACCTTGAGCCTTGTAAGCTCCTCAGCCGTACTTTTCATTACATTGCACGCCTCACGTTCTCTGGACGAATCCTTCCAGAGAATACTTGCAAAGCCTCTTGGAGAGATAACGGTATAGCTGGCATTTTCAAGCATTGCAAGCTCGTCGCATACTGCCAGAGCCAGCGCTCCGCCTGAGCCGCCTTCGCCTAAAATTATGGAGATCACCGGAGTTCTCAGGGTCATAAACTCCATAATATTCCTTGCGATCGCCTCGCCCTGTCCTCTCTGCTCAGCCTCAACTCCGCAGAACGCTCCTGCGGTATCCACAAGGCAGATAACGGGACGGTGGAATTTCTCAGCCTGCTTAGCCAGCCTGAGAGCCTTTCTGTAGCCCTCCGGATGGGGCATACCGAAATTACATTTCTGGTTTTCCGCAAGGTTTCTTCCCTTGACCTCGGCAATGACTGTAACGGGTATTCCTTTGAAGCTTGCCACGCCGCCCATAATAGCGTGATCGTCGCCGTAAAGCCTGTCGCCGTGCATTTCAAAAAACTCGTCAAAGATCATGGGGATATAGTCAAGGGCGGTAGGTCTGCCCTTATGTCTTATAATATCCAGCCTTTCGCAGGCGGTAAGCTCGCTCATTCGGTCGTTCCCTCCTTTGGCTTGTGAAGCTTCAGCAGATGTGCAATGACCCTGCGCATTTTCTTTCTTTCCACGATCATATCCACAAAGCCGTTTTCAAGCATAAACTCCGCCGACTGAAAATCGTCCGGCAGCTTCTGTCTGATAGTACCCTCGATAACTCTCCTTCCGGCAAAGCCTATAAGCACCTTCGGCTCGGCGATAATAATATCTCCCAGCGACGCAAAGGAAGCCGTAACGCCCCCTGTGGTAGGATCCGTCATAACAGCAATGTATAAAAGACCCGCCTCATTGTGTCTTGCCACAGCTCCGCTGGTCTTAGCCATCTGCATAAGGGAAACTATCCCCTCCTGCATTCTGGCACCTCCCGAAGCGGTAAAAGCTATCACAGGGAGCCTGTTAGCCGTTGCGTACTCTATTGCACGGGTAATTTTTTCTCCCACAACGCTCCCCATAGACGCCATCATATAGTTGGAGTCCATTACGATTATAATGATTTCCTCGCCTCTGATCTTAGCCTTGCCTGTCAGTACAGCGTCATTAAGTCCGGTCTTTTCCCGTAAAGCCTGCTGCTTTTTGTCATAATCCGGGAAGTCTATGGGATTTTTTGAGATCATATCCCTGTCAAATTCCTCAAAGCTGCCCTTATCCACGGTTATTTCAAGCCGCTCCCTTGCAGTGATACGGGAGTGGTAATTACACTGCGGGCAGACCTTTATATTTTTTTCAAACTCCTCCTCAAAGGTAACGCATCTGCACCTCGGGCATTTAAAAAGCAGACCCTTTGGGATATCCGTTTTATTATCCTTTTTTTCTCCGTCGGGCTTATCGGACTTTTCGCCGTTAAACCTGACCTTTACCACTGAGAATAGATCCTCGAGCATTAATTTTTACTCCTCTCGTCAGCCAGAATATCCGTCCTGTTAAGAAAGCCGTTGTCATAATCTCCTTTGAGAAAAGCCTCTGTTCTTATAAGCTTCAGCTGGAAATCCACGTTAGTGGCAACGCCGTCCACAATAAATTCCGACAGCGCCCATTTCATTTTTGCGATAGCCTCCTGCCTGTCTCTGCCATGAACTATCAGCTTTCCTATCATGGAATCGTAGTACGGAGGGATCTCATAGCCCTGATAGACCGCCGTATCCACTCTTACGCCGAAGCCGCCGGGAATAAACAGCGACTCTATCCTTCCGGGGGACGGTCTGAAATCCAGCAGCGGATTTTCCGCATTGATCCTGCACTCTATTGCGTGACCGTTTATTTTAACGTCCTCCTGCTTAATGGAAAGACGTTCTCCGGAGGCTATGAGCAGCTGCTGCTTCACCAGATCTATCCCCGTAACTGCCTCGGTTATGGGATGCTCAACTTGGATACGGGTATTCATTTCCATGAAGTAGAAATCGCCGTTTTTATCCACCAGAAACTCTATCGTTCCCGCATTTCTGTAGCCGCAGACCTTAGCTGCGGTACACGCCGCCCTGCCCATTCTCTGCCGCAGATCCTCCGTCATAAACGATGCGGGTGAAGGCGACTCCTCCAGCACCTTCTGATTTCTCCTCTGCATTGAGCAGTCACGCTCTCCCAGATGGATAACATCTCCGTAATTGTCCGCAAGGATCTGTATCTCGATATGCTTGGGATCTTCTATAAACTTTTCTATGTAGACCTCATCGTTTCCGAAGCAGGCAAGAGCCTCCTGCTTTGCCGCAGTCATCTGCGCTTCAAGCTCGTCGTCGGAGCGTACTATCCTGATACCACGTCCTCCGCCGCCTGCCGAAGCCTTTACAAGCACCGGATATCCCAGATCCCTTGCAAGGGTGTGGGCGGCGTGAATATTCGAGATCGCTCCGTCCGAACCCATTATAACGGGAACTCCCGCCGCTTTCATGGTCTCCTTCGCCTGAGCCTTGTCGCCCAGCATTTCAATGGACTGCGCTCTGGGTCCGATAAACGTTATGCCGCACTTTTCGCACATTCTGGCAAAGGCGGGGTTTTCGGACAGAAAACCGAAGCCGGGGTGGATAGCATCGGCGCCGGTGATCTCGCAGGCGGAGATCACAGCCCGCATATCAAGATAGCTGTCCTTGCTCTGCGCCGAGCCTATGCATACAGCTTCGTCGGCGATCTTTGCATGGAGAGCGTGCCTGTCGGCGGTGGAGTACACTGCGACCGTATGTATGCCCAGCTCACGGCAGGCTCTTATAATACGAACAGCGATCTCACCTCTGTTCGCTATCAATACTTTTTTGAACATAAATTATGCCTCACTAATAATTATTATTTGCGGATCCTGCGAACGATGTAAACTGCTTCATCCGAGCTTCTCCTTTAGTCTCCCCGTCCGTGTTACATTACTTGATAGCAAAAGTAATTTCCGCAGAAACCGCCTTTTTGCCGTCAACGGAAGCCAGAGCCTTTCCGACGCCGATAGGTCCCTTCACCTTGATTATCTCGACCTCAATGTCAAGCTTATCGCCCGGCACTACCTGACGGCGGAACTTGCAGTCGTTGATACCGCCGAAAAATCCTATCTTTCCCTTGTTTTCGGGAAGCGCAAGCAAAGCGACCGCTCCTGCCTGAGCGCACATCTCGACCATAAGCACACCCGGCGTTACAGGATAATTGGGGAAATGTCCCTTGAACCAGAAATCGTCCTCCCTGATATACTTGGTAGCCTTTACCCTTTTACCCACCTCAAGCTCGTTTACCTCGTCTATGAGGAGAAAGGGATCTCTGTGAGGAATGATCTCCATGATCTGCTCTTTATTTAATACAACTGCCATTTCTTTTTCCTCCGTTATCCTATGATCATTACCGTCTGATCGAACTCTACGGCGTCTCCGCTGTTTACGCAGACCTCTTTTACCACGCCGTCAAATTCACTCTGCACCTCGCTCATGACCTTCATAGACTCGATAATGAAAATAACGTCGCCCTTCTTCACCTTGTCGCCTACGCTTACAAACGGAGCGGAATCAGGCGACGGAGCGGCATAGAACGTTCCGACGATAGGAGCCTTTACCTCCCTGCCCGATACTGCGGGAGCCGAAGCCTCCACAGCCGCCGGAGCCGAAGCCGCAGGTGCGGCAGCCGCTGCAGCCGTTACCGCAGGCACATAAGGTGCAGGCGGCGGACATTTCTTACCCTTTATAGTAAATTTGAAATCGTCCTCCTCAAAGGTAAATTCCGAAAGCTCCTTTGCGTTTATGATATCCGCAAGCCTTTCAATATTTTCAAAAGTCAAATCAAAACCTAATCTTCCCATATCAATTCTCCTAAGCTGTTAGTCAACGCATTTCTTAATGCAGATAGTCGCATTGTGTCCACCGAAACCGAGAGAGTTTGAAAGCGCCGCATTGACCTTCATCTCTCTGTTGCCGTCAACTGCGTAATCAAGATCGCACTCAGGGTCGGGAGTCGTGTAGTTTATCGTCCTGTGGACAAAATCGTTCTTTACGGAAAGAGCCGTAACGATAGCCTCAACTCCTCCGGCTGCGCCGAGAAGATGTCCTATCATGGACTTTGTTGAGTTGATAACGCACTTCCTTGCCGCTTCCTCGCCAAGAGCGTTCTTGACTGCAATGGTCTCGTACTTGTCGTTAAGACCGGTAGAGGTTCCGTGAGCGTTTATATAGTTTATATCCTCCGGTCTTAATCCGGCTTCCTCATATGCATATCTCATAGCATATCCTGCTGCCTCGCCTGTAGGAGACGGACTTGTCATATGATAAGCGTCGCCCGTTGCGCCGTAGCCTGCGATCTCCGCAATGATATCCGCACCTCTCGCCTTTGCGTGCTCATACTCCTCAAGACAGAGTATACCTGCACCCTCTCCCAGAACGAAGCCCTGTCTGTTCAGATCGAAGGGCGTGGACGCCTTATCAAGCTCCTCAGCCTTTGAAAGAGCCTTCATATTGTTAAAGCCGCTGAGAGCAAAACGTGAGATGCAAGCCTCCGAACCTCCGCAGAGACAAACGTCCAGATATCCGTCCTTGATCTTCCTGAATGCTTCTCCGATAGCGTGAGTGCCGGACGCACAGGCGGTGGTCGTACAGAAGTTGTCTCCCTTGAAGCCAGTCCTCATAGCGATAGTTCCGGCAGCCATATTTCCTATCATCATGGGTATAAAGAAAACCGATACCTTGTCGGGCTTTTCGTTGAACTTGGTAACCTCCTTTTCGGTCATGTTAAGTCCGCCGATACCTACTCCCACGATAACACCCGCCTTGAAGGGACTGATATCCTTAAAATCGCTGCCCGCCATTTCCAGCGCCTGCATGGCGGAGTAAACGGCAAACTGGGTAAACCTGTCCATTCTCTTGGCTTCCTTTTTATCGATATAGGCAGAGGGATCAAAATCCTTGACTGCGCCTACTATCTTAACGGGAAAATCCGACGTATCGAACTGATCCACAAAAGAAAGACCGTTTTTGTTCTCCTTGATATTCTCCCAGAACTCTCCGGCGCTCTTTCCCAGAGGATTCACCGTACCCATACCTGTGATAACTACCCGTCTCATTATAAATCCAACACTCCTTTACGATTCACGATTTCCAATGCACAATATCCTGTTGCACTTTAATGTATTTTACCGACCGATAATTTACATCATAAGTCCGCCCGAGATCTCGATGACCTGTCCCGTAACGTAGCTTGCGTCCTTGGAAGCAAGGAACGATACCACGCCTGCGATCTCCTCGACCTCGCCGTATCTCTTCATAGCGATCTGATTTATCATAGCCTGCTTCTGAGCGTCGGTGAGCTTGTCCGTCATAGGCGTTTTGATAAAACCGGGAGCTACCGCATTGCAGGTGATCCCTCTTGACCCCAGCTCCTTAGCGACCGTCTTTGTCATACCCACGATCGCAGCCTTTGTGGCGGAGTAATTCATCTGACCGGGATTTCCGTAAAGTCCTGCAACGGACGCAAGGTTTATGATCCTGCCGGACTTCTGTCTCATCATAACGTTACCCACAAACTTGGACATATTGAAAACGCTCTTCTGATTTACAGCCACTACCATGTCGTACTGCTCCTCGGACATTCTTGCCATAAGTCCGTCTCTTGTGATACCTGCGTTGTTGACCAGCACGTCGATAGTACCGAACTCAGCCTTCACAGCCTTTACTGTCTCCTCTACCTGAGCGTAGCTTGAAACGTCGCAGATAAACTTTTCGCACCTTACGCCCTCCGCTTTTATCTTGTCCATAATATCGTTGTTTTCAAACATTGCCTCGGAGATATCGTTGAGTGCGATATCGTAGCCGTCCTTGGCAAGCCTGAGAGCGATAGCCGCTCCGATACCTCTTGCCGAACCTGTTATTAATGCTGTTGCCATTTTAAAGTCCTCCTTATCAGATGTAAGAGGTTAGAAGTAAGAGATAAGAGCTCTTTACATTTCACCTCAGTAATGCTTTCCCGGACATTCTGCGGAGTCCGTATGATCTGTCATAAATTTATTTATTAAGAAGCTCCTCAGCCTGCCTGAACATTTCCTCGATCATATCCTTTGCAGGCTCGATCTTTGTTACCATACCCGCGATAGCTCCGCACAGGAACGAGCCTTCGTCAAGATTGCCGTCCTGAACAGCCTTTCTCAGCGAACCGAGAGTGATCTCCTCAAACTCGTCGGGAGTGATAGAACCGTTAGCCTCTCCGCTTGCCAGCTTTTTGGAAAACTTTGTTTTGACATTTCTGCACGGATGTCCTGTATAACGTCCCGTAACTATGCTGTCGGTATCCTTTGCCTTTATTACAAGCTCCTTGTATGTGGGGTGTATCTGACATTCCTCAGCTGCAAGAAAACGGGTTCCCAGCTGAACACCCTCTGCACCCAGCATAAAGGACGCCGCAATACCTCTGCCGTCGGCAATACCGCCTGCGGCGATAACGGGGATCTCCACAGCGTCAACGACCTGGGGAACAAGACACATTGTGGTATTCTCGCCGATGTGTCCGCCGGATTCGGTACCCTCGGCGATAACTGCGTCTGCGCCCGCTCTCTCCATTCTCTTGGCAAGGGCGACTGAGGGAACTACGGGAATGACCTTGATCCCAGCCTCCTTCCATGCAGCCATATACTTTCCGGGGTTTCCCGCACCTGTGGTAACTACCGGAACGCCCTCCTCGATAACAAGCTTTGCAAGCTCCTCCGCATTGGGACTCATAAGCATGATGTTCACGCCGAAGGGCTTGTCCCCTACGGCAGCCTTTGTCTGTCTTATCTGATCCCTCAGATAATCGATAGGCGCAGAACCGCCTGCGATAAGTCCCAGTCCTCCTGCGCTGGAAACCGCCGATGCAAGGGTATGCTCAGCGATCCAGGCCATACCGCCCTGAAATATCGGGTACTTTATCCCCAACAGCTCCGTTATCCTCGTCTTTGTAGTAGTCATAATTATTTCTCCTTAATTCAAGTCAAAAATTTATGTCAATGGTACAAATTACATAATTCCATAAGACATTTCATACAGACCGGCAGCCGGTCCGCCGCATTTCAGCCCACGGTATTCCCCTGTGCAGACCCTGACGCATTCCGCAATGAACCTTTTCAGTACCTCCGAGGTGAAAAATTTCGGCTCGTCCGGTATGCGCTCTGCGATATCGTTTTGCATATCCGCTAAAAAATCCTTCAATTCAAATGGGTATATCTCATTTAAAGTCATATCAGAAAATCCCTGCGGAATTTGCAGATCTATGCCGATAAGATATTTTTCAGCGATGATCCCATTTAAAATGTGATAATCCCTGTAAAGCTCCGCCAGAAATTCAGGCTCGCCCCGCCTTGAAAGCAGATCCAGATCATAATAGATCAGTTTTCTGAACAGGTTATCCTCAATGAGATGAAAGTAATATCCAAGATAAATTTCTTCGGAGGGTATCTCCCGTTTGTACCTGTCATAAAAGGCAGCAAAGTCAAATACCTTGCGTTTTCCGTTATGGAGAATTTTTGCAAAGTGGGAGTTGACCGCTTTTTTATCCGCCGACAGAACAGCGTCTGGAAGTATCTGTCCCACACGAAAATCGTTTGCATTTTTTATGGGCAGAACTCTTTCAAGCTCACGGCATACCGCAAGGTGCATAAGCCTTGACGCCATCAGTATTCAAAAATAACCGCCGCATAGGTCAGTCCGCCGCCGAAGCCTACGAGACATATCTTATCTCCCCGCTTGATCCTTCCCTCTGCAACAGCGTCGCAGAAAGCGATAGGTATCGACGCAGAGGAGGTGTTTCCGTAGCGGTCGATATACACTACCATTTTATCCATGGAGACCCCAAGGTTTTTCGCCGCCGTTTCTATTATCCTCACATTCGCCTGATGAGGAACGATAGCGTCAAGCTCGTCGGGAGAGATCCCCGCTTTTTCACACGCCTTTAAAACGGCGTTTGGCAGAGCCTTTGTTGCAAACTTGTAGACCTCCTTGCCTTCCTGAGTGAAGAAGTGCTCCTTTAGCTGTGGCATATTCATATCAAATTCTTCTTTATTGTTTCTGAAAACATTTTCAGATCTCAGCGCCCTTGCCGCAAGGAAGCTCGCTCCCGTTCCGTCCGCACCGAGATACGAGGAATAAAGGGTATTCTCACGCTTTTCAAGCACAAACGCCGCTGCGCCGTCTCCGAAAAGGATACAGCTGGAACGGTCAGTGTAGTCAACGAACTTTGAAAGCTCCTCCGCCGCAACAAGCAGAACGGTGTGAACATCGTCGTCAGACTGAAGATATCTTTTCGCCATATCCAGACCGTAATCAAAGCCCGTGCAGGCGCAGTTGATGTCTATCGCCATGCTGCCTGATGCGCCTATCTCCCTCTGGATAAGGCACGACTCCGAAGGCGTATAAAAGTCGGGAGTGCAGGTTGCCACTATTATAAGATCTATGTCCGACGGCTGTATGTCTGCGTCGGCGATAGCCATTTCAGCAGCCCTTGCACCTAGGTAATAGTTAGGCTCTCCGTTAGAAATATGCCTTGTCTTGATACCCGTCCTCTGGGTTATCCACTCATCGCTGGTATCTACGATCTTTGCAAAATCTTCGTTTGCGGCAATCATCTCCGGTAAGCACTTGCCTATGCCCTTAACGTTTATTCCGGTCGTCATTTTAATATCTGACAATTTTAAAAACCTCCTGTTACTCAGCTTGCATTGCAGAAATATTTTCAATTTGTATATTGTATAATCGGAAAAAATATGCTATAATATTTAGGTAGCCATGACCGACAACCCTTACATTTAATTATAAACCCTTTTGAAATTCAATTCAATAACAAATTATGAACAACCCAGTTCAAATTTAAACATTTGCAGTATTTTTCACAATTTTTCGGGCATTAGTTAATATTATGTGTCTATTTTTGAAAAAATCTTATGAAAATTAAAACATTTACCTTTAAAGGAGTGGACTATGAAAGAGCTTGCTTACATAACCGACAAGGATATTATCGGCAAGGAAGGGCTTACCTCAAAGCCGCCGAGGATGACCTCCAGGGCGTTTCTTTTCAACGATAAGGGCGAAGCTGCCGTTGCATTTCTCGAGAAGGTCGATTTTTACAATATTCCCGGAGGCGGTATGAACGAGGGCGAAACTCCCGAGCAATGCCTGAAACGTGAGATCCTTGAAGAAACGGGATATGAATGTGAGATACTTGCATATCTGGGATATGTACTTGAAAATCGTGGACAGGCGGATTTTTCTACCCGTTCGGATTTTTTTGCGGCAAGAGTTTCAGGCAGCTTCAAGGGAATAGATCTGACCGAAAGAGAACGGGAGCTTAACGCACGTATCCTCTGGGTCAGTGTAGATAAGCTTAAAGAGCTTATTCTTTACGCAAATAAAAACGGCTACCGTGAGGAATTTCAGAAAAGGCGCAATACTGCGGCTGTGAAAGCTCTTGAAGAGTGGCTTGACAGCGGCGGAAAACACATTATCGAAAAACAACGCTCGTCATCACATCTTTAAATAATTAATATAAAGGAGTAATTATTATGTCAAAAAATATTTTTTTATTCTCCGGACAAGGCTCTCAGTATGTAGGAATGGCAAAGGAGCTTTGCGAAAAATATCCTGCTGCAAAGGCGGTATTTGACAAGGCAAACGAGGTACTTGGATACGATATCGCAAAGATCGCTTTTGACGGTCCGGAGGAGGAGCTTAACAGGACTGCCAATTCACAGCCTGCGATCATGGCTTGCTCCCTTGCGGCGTTTGAGGCTGCAAAGGCGGAGGGCATTACCTTTGACGGGGTTGCGGGACATTCGCTGGGCGAATATGCGGCAATGGTCGCCTCGGGCGTTGTGACCTTCGAGGACGGTTTTAAGCTCATCAAGGCAAGAGCCTCCGCAATGCAGAAGGCGGCGGAGGCTTCAAGCGGAGCAATGTATGCTATCATAGGTCTGGACGCATCAGAGGTCGAAAGGATCTGCGGTGAGACGGAGGGCTATGTTGTGCCTGTAAACTACAACTCCTCAGTACAGACCGTTATTGCAGGAGATACGGCCGCCTGCGAAGCAGCTGCAGCGAAGTTTGCAGAGATGAAGAAAAAGGCTATAAAGCTCAACGTTGCATCGGCATTCCATTCAAAGCTTATGCAGCCTGCGGCGGACGAGTTTATCGAAACCGCAAAAACGGTGGAGTTCAAGCCCGCAGAGGTGGACTTCTATTCAAACGTACTCGGCGTAAAGCTTGAGGATTTCACAAATATGCCCGAAATGCTTGCAAAGCATATTGTTTCACCTGTAAAATTCACCTCTGAGCTTGCCGAAATGGAAGCCGCAGGCTATGAAAATTACATAGAGCTGGGACCCAACAAGGTCCTGACGGGGCTTGTTAAAAAGACGCTCAAGGGTAAAAACGCAGTCAATATCGAAAATATCGCTACACTGGAAAAGGCTCTTGCCTCGCTTGGCGAATAACTGTTGATCATATAATAAAAATACCCGCAGGGAATTTTCTCTGCGGATATTTTTATTGCATATTTACAAAACCGACGCACTGTTCAGGTCACAGGAGCTTATCATATCCTATAAAAACCGCATGATCTCGGCGGAACAGACGTATCTGCACCTACGGAAATTTCTCCCCCGTTTGAATAGATACACTCGCCGACCTCAAATGGCAGACGGATAACATATGTTCTGCCGGACGGATTTATCACCGCAAGAATTTTTTCACCCTCCGCCGAGCGTATGTAACACAGCGGATACTCCTCTGAGGAAACGTCAAGGAACTCTATTCCGCCGCCGCTCTGCAAAGCGGGATGATCCATTCTTACCGAAATAAGCCTTTTCACTTCACTGAGGACTGAATCGCCGTCAGCAAGCTGAGACTTTACGTCCGGGCGGTTTTTATCGGGATCCAGAGGTATATACAGCTTATCCGGAGAAGCGCAGCTGAATCCGGCATTGAGCGACCTGTCCCACTGCATGGGCGAACGGGATCCTGTCCTGCCATAGCCGCCTTCCACTGAAGTTAGGTTTTCCACATACCTCATTCCGATCTCGTCTCCGTAATAAATGAACGGTGCGCCCGGCATTGACAGCAGAAAGCCGAAAGCTATCTTCATCTCATCGGGAGACAGTCGTCTTGCAAGCCTGTCCATGTCATGGTTTCCCGAGGGAATGCAGATAAGTCCCCTGCCGCCGGACTTTTCACGGCTCTCGTTATATTTTGCCTTAAACGCTGAGATGACGCCCTTACCCTCTGCTGAAAAATAAGGCTTATCACAGCGGAACAGATCGTTATAATGCGACGGTCCGAAATGCAGGAGGAAATCCATATGAAAGCCTCCCTGCAATGACTTGTCAGGCTCTCCCCACTCGGATATCATTGCCGCCTCCGGGAACTCCCTGTCCAGAAAGGCTCTTACGTCCTGCCAGAGAGAGATAGTTCCCTTTCCGTCCTCATCGTTTTTTACAAGAGAGCCTGCCATATCCACACGGAAGCCGTCGCAGCCTGCCGAAAGCCAGAACCTCATTATATCCTTCAGAGCCTCTCTTGTGGCAAGCGCACCCTCGCTGTCCATAGGCTGCTGCCACTTCTTAAGAGGATCGGGCTTATAAAAGCCGTAATTCAGCGCAGGCTGGTGGGAAAAGAAATTTACTGCACAGCAGCCGTCCCTGTCAGAAATCCCCTTGAGACTTCCCATTCCCTGCGGCTCCTCCCATACGCTGTCCGTCCAGACATAGCGGTCGGTATACTGATTTTTTTCCGCTTTCATAGACTCCCTGAACCACTTATGGGTCACAGCGGTATGACCGGGGACAAGATCCAGAATAACGTGCATACCTCTCCTGTGAGCTTCATGGAAAAGCCTGATAAGATCGTCGTTGGTGCCGTATCTGGGAGCAACTGTGAGATAGTCCTCAACGTCATAGCCGGCGTCTCCGAACGGGGACTTAAAACAGGGATTGAGCCATATCGCCGTACAGCCAAGCTCACGGATATAATCGAGCTTATGGGTGATACCGTTTATATTTCCGATCCCGTCCGAATCGGTATCCTTAAAGGACTGGGGATAAATTTCATAGAACACTGCATTGTCTAACCACTTCGGCATAAAAATCATTCCTTTCAGATAATTGACCTGTCGGTCTTTATATGATATAATACTATATCATGGTATCTTTTTCAACCTATATTGTATCTAAAATATATACTATCGTATTTTTCAGGAGGGGATTTTTATGAGAAATGATACTGCCGAGGAAGAAAGCCGTCACAGCTCGGCACAGATACCCTACAGCTTCAGCGTAAATATTATCCCGGATCACTACCCGTATGCGGCTCCGCATTGGCACGGAGAATTTGAGATATGCCGCATTCTTGAGGGAAACTGTTTATTCAGACGGTATTCGGACAGCTTTACAGCGTCGGAGGGAGATCTTATAGTCGTTGCGCCTAATACGGTGCATTCCGTTTATCCCGGAACAAGTGAAAGAATGAGTCACGATGTGCTGATATTCCCTCCTTCACTGATAACAGGCAGCGGAGGCGACAGAGTTTACAGCGAATTTCTGATGCCCATAATTTCCGGGGAAAGCGTTATCCGTGCGCCTATAGGAAAGGACGCACCTATGTATAAAGAGCTTACAGCGTGCTTTGAAGCACTAAAGCAGTGTGCAGCCGACAACTGCGCCCAGAGCGATCTGCTTTTTAAAAGCGAACTGCTGAGATTTTTCTGGCTGCTTTTCAGATCGGGAGCTGCCAAACGTAATGCCGTAAGGGATATCCGTCTTTACAATATGATACTTCCCGCAGTAAAATACGCCGAGCTTCATTTCCGTGAAAGCATATGTGTAGAGGATCTGTCCTCCGCCGCAAATATCAGCAGAAGCTATTTTATGAAGATCTTTAAAAATGTTATGGGCATAAGCGCTGCTGACTACATTATAAATCTGAGGATAAACTCCGTCTGCCGTGAGCTTTGCTCGGTAGATATGAGAATAACGGACATCGCCTTTGCAAACGGATTTTCAAACATTTCAAACTTCAACAGACAGTTTCTGAAAATAGCAGGATGCACTCCCGGCGAATACAGAAAGAAGTCTAAAGCCGGGATCTAAGGCAGAATAAAAAAGCATACTGACGGAAAATATCCGCCCGTATGCTTTAAGGCAATACCGCACACAATGGCTATGCGGTATTGCCTTAATAATTTCCCGATCATTTATCGTCCTGATTTCCGCTGAGGGAAAGCCGGTTTTCCAGCATCTGCGCCGCCTTGTTATCAGCCTGCGGCTTGACGTAGGGAGCCTCGAACCAGAATGTTGAGCCCTTACCCTCCTCCGACTGGACGCCGAATGCAAACTTGTGACACTTTAATATTTCCTTGCAGATAGAAAGTCCCAGACCCGTACCCACCACGTCACGCTTGTATTTTGCGTCACGGTAATAACGGTCGAAAACCTTTGGCAGCAGCTCCTTGGATATTCCCTTTCCATTGTCCGATACCTCGATCCTTACGGCGTTTTCCAGATTTATCTGACGGATCCTGATCACCTTTTCGTCCCCGGTATAATTGACGGCATTATTGATAAAATTGTATATCACCTGATCCAGCTTTTCGGGGTCGGCAGAAATGATCCTGTCATCGTCAGGCTCGTATTTTATATCGTATCCATTCTGTTCTATAAGCAGACTGTACCTTGTCATGCAGTCGCTGAGCTTATCCACAATAGAAAAATTCTTTATATCAAGCTCCATATTCCCCGACTGGAGCTTTGAAAGCTCCAGCAGATTGTTCACAAGGTTCGACAGTCTGTCCGCCTCGTCAATGATGACCTGAATATGCTCTCCCCGCTTAACGGGATTGTCTCCGGACAGATCCCTTATCATTTCCGCATATGCCTTTACCATAGTCAGCGGAGTGCGGAGATCGTGGGATATGTTGGCGATCAGATCCTTTCTCAGATCCTCTATCTTGCGTATCTCGTCCTTGGCGCTGTTAAGCACCGTGGCAAGCTCCTCTATCTCCAGATAGCCTTCTCCCACAAAGTCTACGTCATAGTCTCCCTCTCCGAACTTCTTGGCGGTCTTTGTGATCTCCACTATAGGCCGTGATACCCTGCTGGATATAAACATGGTAACGATAAAAGCAAGCTCGAAAAGAATAATGGTTATATATATAAGCTGCTCTCTTATAATGCTTACGGTAGAGTCTATAGGCTCGATAGAGCTTTCAATAAACAGATACGCCTGCTGGGAAGCGCCGTCCTCGTATATCTTTGTGCAGTAGAATATCTCCCTGCTCTCAAAATCGGGGTTTTTGTAGGTCTTTGTTATATATCCTTCACCCGATTTGTTAAGCTCCGTCTTAAGCTTGAAGATCGACATGGAATAGTTGTTCTGTATATCCGAGCTTAAAAAGGAAAATGCGCCCAGATTGTTTTCTATTATAAGCGGGTTTCCCATTTCATCGGTGATAACGATACAGAAATTATTGTCAAAGGCGATCATTCTGTTGGTCTTGTTCTGAGCGGCGGTTCCGTAGGCGTTTATTATTTGGTTTGCGGATTTTGTTATATCCCTTACCTTTGCGGATTGATAGTAATTGTCCAGAAGAATATACTGAAACAGCCATATCAGAATAAGTATAAAAAGGGTGAAGAACATAAAATAAGTCCACACATACGATCTTATGGTACCCTTTTCGCCGAAGATCTTTTTCTTGGGCGTCTTGCTGCTGTTTTCGGTCTTACTGGATCTTTTCAAATTTATATCCCATTCCTCTCAGAGTAACAATAAGATTTCTGTACCTTCCAAGACTGTTTCTGAGCATTTTGATGTGAGTATCCACCGTTCTGTCGTCTCCGTAAAAATCAAAGCCCCAGACCTCCTCCAGCAGCTTTTCTCTGGACAGGGCGATGTTCATATTTCTGACAAGATAGAAGAGCAGGTCGTATTCCTTGGGGGTCATGGACACCTTTTCGCCGTCGATCATGACCTCCCTGGCGGTGAAGTTTATTTCAAGTCCCTCGTATTTTATAACGTCCTCGGTCTTCTGGGATGCGGAAGCTCTGTTAAGCACCGCTCTTATCCTCGCCATAAGCTCCTTGGGAGAAAAAGGCTTTACAACGTAATCGTCCACGCCTATCTCAAAGCCGAAAAGCTTGTCATACTCCTCGCCCCTTGCGGAAAGCATTATCACGGGTATCTTTTTGATCTTCTGTATTTCCTTGCAGGCGGAATATCCGTCAAGACGGGGCATCATGACGTCCATGATGATAATGTCGAAATCCTCTTTTTTTACGGTTTCCACCGCAGCCATTCCGTCCTCCGCTTCAGCGACCTCGTACCCCTCGAACTCCGCATACTCTCTTATAACGGTACGGACCTTAGCCTCGTCGTCCACAACAAGTATTTTTGCCATAACAAAACCTCCCTGATATTTTCATATTAGACCTCCCCGAAAACTTACGAAGTACCGCCTTCCTTGTCTATTTCGCCCTGTGCTTTGAGTCGCTCCCTTGAAATACATACAGTATTCCTGCGGTCGCACCTCTTTGCACAGGTCAAAATATCCTGCGGAATCCGGCACTTCTCCAGTTTCCGGGGAGGTCTATTCTTCCTATATAATACCCTAATAATGTGTAGAAAGTGTGACGGTTTAAGGAATTTTCAGACCAAATAAGGCATTGGTGATATCATAGCTTCTGATCTGTATCCTCGCAGCCGTTTTTGCGCTGCATCCAGTAGATCACAGCGGTAATGACTGCGCTGACAGACAGTACGGTAAAAAACAAAAGCTGGCCGAGATCCTCCTTGATATTGCCATCTCTTATTATCTGCGGAACTGCTGCCAGAGTGCAGGCGGTCATGATCACCGACGCAAAGGTCAGACATATGCGTGTGGACTTATGTCTGCTGTCGGGAACGTCAGCGCCTTTATACGCCATTCTTATCTGCTTCCACCATACGGCAACATACGCCAGTGCAATAGAGACCTCCCCCTCAGCCAGAAAATCCATATCCCAGACCTTGACAAGACAGCCCTGTAAGACCACAAGCACCATAAGAAGTACAAAAGCCTCGTTACCGCATTTGTACTGTAACGCTCTCTGCCTTTCGTCGATCTCCTCCGCAGTATTGTAAAGCTTGAAACAGCTGCATATCTTCATATTAATCCTCCTCATCGTCATCATTTCTGTGCAGGGCATGATAAATAAAGTAAACGCCGCTGTTTATCACCATAGCCGCTCCCACAAAAATATGCGTCCAGAGATCATCGCTAACATCGCCTTTTTTTAGCAATGAGGTAACGATCACAAACAAACCGCAGGCGCCGAACATTCCAAAAACGCACTTTCCTGTTGCCGTATCATTGATCCTGTCATATGCGCTGTGAGTTACGGCGTAAACCGAAAACACAGTCAGAGATGACCACGCCGTGACAACAAAAATACTGTAGGGGGTAATATACTCCGTAAGCTCGTCTAAACAGGTCAATATTGCCAACACTGCCATTGAGGTTAAGTAAGCAAGCATGAACCCCCTGCCTCTTGCCGCTATCTGCCTTTCATCATAGCCTTTTTCTCCGGTTACAAATTTCATAGAAATACCTCCGTTCGATTATATCAAATTCATACTATTCTTCCCAGAAAAGCTCGTCAAGCGTGGTATCCAACGCCTTGCATATAGCAATGCACAGCTTTATCGTCGGATTGTAATCTCCGCTTTCTATGGCGTTCATAGTCTGTCTTGAAACGCCTATCTTCTCCGCAAGCTCCTTCTGGGACATATCCTTCAGCGCCCTTGCCGCCTTAAGCTTTAAATTTTTAGCCATCAGCATCGTCCTTTCTTTTGTCACTGTACATATTGTAGCATATAACTTTATTAATGTCAAGTATATTTGACTAAAAGACGCATTATTGTATACCTGCACAAATTTCACAGATATCTTTTATTGCGTTTATATAAAACGGATATTATCCAAGCCGATATGCCGATAAATGACTTTTACACAGTCAGGAAAATTTGTTATTCCGGATTTTTTTGACACCTGTCATAAAAATCCCTTGACAAGAGTTATAAAAAGTGCTATAGTATGAACAGTGTTAGGAGTGATCGATGAAATGAAAGACAGCAAAAAAATTGAAAAAAACAGCCTGATCTTACCCGACGGCACCGAGGTGACTCAGGAAACTGACGAAAATAAGATCCTCAAGCGTTATTCTCTGGGAGAGGAGATATTCAATGCCGTTTCACACGGAACGGGAGGGCTGCTTTCCATAGCCGGGACCGTGGTGCTTATCGTTTTTGCGGCGATATATTCCAACGCATGGGGAGTAGTAAGCTCGGCGCTGTACGGAGCGTCGCTGATAATATTGTATACGATGTCTACGCTTTACCACGCCATAACCAACCCCAAGGCAAAAGCGTTTTTCCGTATAATGGATCACAACACCATATTTTTTCTCATAGCGGGAACCTATACGCCGATCACTCTTGTTCCCCTGAGGGGAGCTTTAGGCTGGACACTTTTCGGAATAGTATGGGGTGCGGCGGCGCTGGGTATCGTGCTTAACTCCATAGATCTTGAAAAATTCCGCAAGCCGTCGCTGGTGTGCTACATTGCAATGGGCTGGGTCGTAATAATCGCCTTAAAGCCAATGCTGGAAAGGGTCAATGCTGTATCGCTATGGTTTTTGCTTATCGGCGGACTTTTCTATATGGTGGGAATTATCTTTTACGTTAAAAAGGACAAAAAATATTTTCATTCCATCTGGCATCTGTTTACCGTAGCCGGCAGCGTTTTCCACTGGTTCTCAGTGCTTCTGATGATGATACGCAACGGGAAATAAATTCTCAGACCTTATTTCACGGATCATTCCGCAGAATATCAAAAGGGACGCCTCACGACGTCCCTTTTTCTTTTATTCCGGAACACGCAGCTTGCCCTTAGCCTTGATGTCCGCAACAGTAATAACTATATCGCCGTCGGAGCATTCAAGTATGATCTCATCACTGTCAATGCTGCGGCCAAAGCTGTCAGACCCTGTATACACATAAACTTGACCCACGCTTACGGAATTTGTAATGATCTTGCCCTCATCGTTTTTACCGCCTTTAAACCACGGCAGGATCTTACGCATATTGTATACGCCTTTTGACCCGATCATATTTCCGTCATCATCCGTTATGTACTCATAATCGCTGTAAAAATGTAAGCCTTTGCCGTTTTTCAAGGTAATATCCACGGTATAGTCTTCAGTACCTGTTTCCTCGTCAATATAATATGAGTATTCAAGCTCTAAGTCCGACTTCTTTGGCTGTACTCCCCATGCGCAGGCGTAGATCAATACTCCGACGATAAGTACAACACAGCCGAGGATAACTCCTGTGATCTTCAAAGTCCTGCGGTTAAGCTTTCTGAGATACTTTACCTGCTTTTTATCCTTTTCGTCCGCCTTTTTCACAGGGATGTCACTTTGCATAGCTTCAAAAATTTCTCTGCATTCCTCGCATTCGGTAAGGTGATCTTCAATGTCCGCCGACGTTGCCTCGCTCGTAAGCTTATCTGAATAAATGGGAAGCAGATCTCTGACGGTCTCGCATTTCAGCTTATATTTATCCATTTTCCCGCTCCTTTCATGTATTGTCCTTTGAGGACATACCGCTTTTCAGCTTTTGTTTTGCTCTGTAAAAGGTGACTCTTGCCCATGTTTCGTCCTTATGCAGTATCTCTCCTATTTCACGGAAGGAAAATTCCCCGGTAAGACGCAGATATACTACCTCCCGCTGAATTTGCTCAAGACCCTGCATAGCCTTGAAAAGCTCCATTTTTTCGGAACGCAGCACCTGACTGCTCTCCGGATCCTCATTGGCATCATAAAGAGCTTCTTCAAGGGGCTGAGCGCTTTTCTTTCTGCTTTCAAGCTCCTTATACCAGACGTGCTTGGCTATCTGACACAGCCAGACATAAAGCTTACAGCTGCCGTCATAATTTTTTATTGACTTTACTGCACGGTAAAAGGTCTCCTGCGTAAGCTCCTCGGCGGTATCGGAGTTATGACACAGGCTGAACAGGTATTTGTAGACCTGCTCCGCATATTCGTTGTAGACAGCGCTGTCCAGCTTATCCGGCATTTTTGTCACCTCTGCTTTATATATCCGTTTAAAAGAAATTTCGTTACAAAAAAAATAAAAAAAGGGCGAACATCGTTCGCCCGGCGTCATTTATCTGTCTCAGAGTGACTCGATCCGTGAGCGAACATAATGCTCAACCAGATCCTTTGTCGTCCCGATCCCCGACTTTGACGAGTTTATAGTCATATCATAGCTTCTTGAATCTCCCCACTTCAAAGCGGAATAGTAGTTGTGATATGCCTTTCTTTTTTTGTCATGGCGGTACATCACAGCCTTAGCCTCATCGACGGTAATGTTCCTGATGCCTGCCACACGCTCCGCCTTGACCTGCTCGTCTCCCAGTATGAATATGGATATAAGCCCGCTGTAATTCTTTAAAACGGTATCGGCACATCGACCTACTACCACAAAGGATTCTCCGCTTTCCGCTTTTCTTTTTATATACTCGAACTGAAAGCCGGCGATGACCTCCTCCGGAGAATTTGAAAATCCCCTGACAGTCCTGGACAGAAACAGCTTTTTGGGCAATTCGTCAAACCTGTGCAGACCGTCGCTGGCAACGTTCTTGTGTGCGGCGATCTCATCGAGCATATTTCTGTCGTAGAACGGAACTCCCAGCCGCTTTGCAAGCTCCATACCTATCTCATGCCCTCCGCTGCCAAATTCTCTTCCCAAGGAAACCATAAACTGCTTTGACATAATTACCCCTCCTATTATTTTACAGATAAACCGCAAAAATATAAACTGTACTGATAATAAGCACGATGACCGTTGCGGGAGCAGCGTACTTACAATATTCTCCCCAGCCGATGGGATGTCCCGCCTTTGCCGCAGCGGAGGTACCCACTACGTTTGCGGAAGCTCCTATAGGCGTTGCGCTTCCTCCTATATCCGTACCTATTGAAAGCGCCCATGCAAGGGTCCTCAGATCTACTCCCCCCGAAGCGGCAAGTGAATTGATGACCGGTATCATAGTAGCCGCAAATGGGATATTATCCACAAAAGCGCTTGCAATGGCAGATACCCAGATAATAATAGCGACCATTATCATGACATTTCCGCCGCTGATCCTTTCGATGAACGAAGCAACGACCTCAAGGGTACCCGTCTGCTCCAGCCCCCCTACTACGATAAAAAGTCCGATAAAAAACAGGAGTGTCTTGTAATCCACCCTTTTGAGAAGCGTCAGGGCGTGTCTGCCCGAGGTAACAAGTGTAAGCGCTGCCACAAGGACTCCGATAAACGCTACGGTAAGACCGGTATTTGCGTGGGTGATAAGCAGCACAACGGCAACGGCAAAGATCACAACGCTGACAGCAAAGCCTCTTTTGTCCGTGATAGCCGTTTCGGGAGCGGGTAGTCCGGAATAATCAGCCTCACCGGCTCCGGAGGTCAGCTGCTTTCTGTAAGCAAAATAAAAATATATGATAATGAACACCAGCGAAATAAATGCCATTATTCCCGTATTCGTAAGGAAATCAAAGAACGAGTAGCCAAGCGAGGTACCGATAATGATATTCGGCGGATCGCCGCACATTGTCGCCGAGCCTCCCAGATTTGCACAGAAGATCTCCGCAAGTATCATGGGCACGGGACTGAATTTCAGAAGCTGTGAAAGCTCTATCGTTACCGACGCAAGGAAAAGTATTACTGTGATACTGTCGATAAACATTGAAAGCACAAAGCTCATGACCATAAACACAATGAAAATAGGGACCGTCTTGTAATTTACAAGCTTTGCAAGTCTCATGCACAGCCATCGGAAAAATCCCACTCTTGCCATTCCCTCGACCATTACCATCATACCCGCAATGAATATGATAGTAGACCAGTTTATACCGCTTGACGCTTCCTCACTGCCGGAGGTATGCCAGAATTCCAGGGTAAAGATCGACTTCACATTCAGCGTATCAACAATAGCGTTCATATCCCTCATACAAACTCCGAATACGAACACAAGCGTCAGCAGTCCGCAGCCTAAGGTCACATACTGACGTTCTATCTTATCGAGAACTATCAGCAGAAACATAGACGCAAAAATTACTATCGCCACAATTTGCGCTGCCATACATTTTACTTCCTTTCCAGATAAATGTCCCGGGACACTACCCCCGGCACAACCTAAATTATAGCTTACCTGAATTAAATTAAAACGGAAGTGTTATTAATCTTTTTTTTAAAGAATTTGAAACTTTTGTGTATTTTTCAAAATAGGTCAGGATCGTCGGTCTTTTTAATATTTTCGTCATTTTTTACAAACAGAGAGCAGTCAATTTGTAGGATATAAACAGTTTACAGGGTAATAGTTTCCCGCCTGTATTCCAGCGGACTTTTCCCCATATACTTTTTAAAGCGTCTGCTGAAGTAAAGTCTGTCTCCGTAGCCTGTCATTTCTCCTATCTCTCCCACCGACAGCAGAGTTGATCTCAGCAGCTTGCAGGCGTGATCCATTCTTACCGCAGTCTGATACTGTCCCATTGAAACGCCCTTATCCCGTCTGAAAACCGCCGCCAGTCTTTTATAGCTAAGAAAAAATCTCCTTTCAAGCTCCGCAGCGCAGAAGGGACGGCTGAAATTTTCCGCAATATACTCTGCAACTCTGTCCGCAAGCGTCTCATTATGGCTTTCACCGATCTGCGGCATTGCGATCTCGGTCAGCAGACGGTGAAGAACGGAATTTATATTCCAGCCCTTCATTTTGTCGTCGGAGTGAAAGCAGTCAACAAGCGCAGAAAGCCTGCTTAAGATCTCTCCGTCCTCAGGTATCTTTAAATATTTGGGAAGCTCCGCCGAATATTCCGTCGGCATATACTGCGTCAGTCTCCCGCTGTCCGGGATAAATCTTTCCAGCGTTTCATCGGCAGAAAGGTAAAAATGAACGAAATACCACCGTGTACCCTTTGGTATAGGTCTTTTGCCGTAATGCCTTACACCCGCTTTGAGAAAAAGCATTTCTCCCGGACGGATCTCATAGTCGGTATCCTCCTCCGTCACATATATAACACCCTCCGCCACATAGATAAGGACGTTAAAATCCACTGTTCTGTCAGCGTGAAAAAAATCCTCGTTTGCAGCCATTCCGTCGCAGCCGCACATTACGGGCAGGCTTTTGTTGTCGATAATCAGTGTGTTCAAGATAATTCTCCATATAAAAGCGATAAAAGTCCATTGATATACTTACTTACAGAGATTATAATACATATAAGCAGATATGTCAAGTACAATGCAGAAATTAATTCCGAAGAGCATGAAAGGAAGTAATCGTTATGAGAACTCAGACTCAGATACCGCAAAAGGCTTTTTCCGCAGACAGCGGATTTATCCACAGCTATCAGCAGCTTGTCAGGAAAACGGTAATACCCTATCAGTACAGCGTGCTTTGCGACGAAGCGGAGGGCGCTGAAAAAAGCCATGTTGTACAAAATTTTATAAACGCAGCAAAGGCTTTGAAGGGCGAGGATAGCGGCGACGGCTTTTACGGTATGGTATTTCAGGACTCCGACGCTGCAAAGTGGCTGGAGGCGTGCGCATATTCCCTTGCGCTTTTCCCTGACGGGGAGCTGGAACGTACCGCAGACAGGCTTATAGAAAAAATAGCCGACGCTCAGGATCAGGACGGCTATCTTAACACACGTTTTACCATATGCGACCGTGAAAAGCGGTGGACTAATCTTCTGGAAGCCCACGAGCTTTACTGTGCGGGTCACATGATGGAGGCAGCTTGCGCATACTATGAAGCCACAGGCAAGGACAGGCTGCTTAATGTAATGCTGAAAAACGCCGAGCATATCTATAAAATATTCATTACCGATGGACATGAAGGCTTTCCGGGTCACCCCGAGGTAGAGCTGGCGCTTTTGAAAATGTATAAAACCACGGGAAGCAAGCACTGTCTGGAGCTTGCAGAGCATTTTATAAATGTCCGTGGCACCGATCCCGACTACTACAAAAAAGAAAGTCTGCGCCGTGACTGGTCGGTATGGGGAAACGACCCCGGGGACGGCGTCTATCAGCAAAGCGCAGTTCCCGTAAGAAAGCTTGACACTGCGGGAGGTCACGCTGTGAGAGCCGTTTATCTTTATACGGCAATGGCTGATCTTGCCGCCGAAACTGATGACAAAGAGCTGCTTGAAGCCTGTGAAAGGCTGTGGGAAAGCATAACTCTCAGGCAGATGTATGTAACGGGAGCGATCGGCTCAACAGCGTGCGGAGAAGCGTTCAGCGTTGATTACGATCTGCCCAACGACACAGCATACGCAGAGACCTGCGCTTCTATAGGTCTTATGTTCTTCGCATCAAAAATGCTGGAAAGTACAGTTGACGGCAAATATGCAGACGTAATGGAGCAGGCGTTCTACAACACTGTCCTGGCAGGGATAGCTCTTGACGGCAAAAGCTTTTTCTATGTAAATCCTCTGGAGTGCGTACCGGGTATTTCAGGCGTGACCGCAATCCGTTTTCACACCCTTACCCAGCGTCCCGGCTGGTATGCCTGCGCATGCTGTCCCCCCAACGCAGCAAGACTTATATCTTCGCTGGGCAAATACGCTTACGGAGAAAATCCGGACGTGGCATTCTGCCATATGTTTGTTCAGGGAACGGTAAGCTTTTCAAACGGACTGACGGTGCGCTGCGAGACCGAATATCCCTACGGCTTTGACATCAGATACCGTATCGGAGGAAGCGGAAGGCTTGCGGTAAGGATCCCGGGCTGGAGCAAAAAGACCTCCCTGTCGGTAAACGGTACGCAAAGGGAGATAGTCCTTGACAGGGGCTATGCTTATCTGAAGGTTTCGGACGGCGATGAAATACTTATCCGTCTTGATAAGGCTCCCCGTTTTGTATACGCAAGCTCCCGTGTTCCCGGTCTTTCAGGACGTGCCTGCATATGCAGAGGTCCCCTTGTCTACTGCTTTGAGGGTGTGGACAACAATGGCGATGTGCTTTCTCTCAGCCTGAAAAGCGGTGGAACAGTCTCCGTTTTAGACAAGGAAAATGAGCTTGGCGGAGCGGTAAGACTTTCCGCAGACGCTTTTCGCATAACACAGCAGGATCGGGACGGACATTTCCCTTTGTACAGCAGCGTTCCCCCCTTAAAAGAAGCTTGTTCGGCGATCGCTGTTCCATATTATACATGGTGCAACAGGGGTGAAAACCAGATGCGTGTATGGCTTCCGGTAGAATGACCGCAGATTTTTCTGAAACTCCAATATAAAAAGCGGTCCGCAAATTGCAGACCGCTTGATTTCTTTTTTCGGAGGATCAGTTGTTGACCAGCTTGTCCTCTTCGTTGTTCCAGCTGTAAAGCTTTCTGATCTCTTTGCCGACCTTCTCGGAAGGATGCTCGGCATGGAGCTTTCTCATAGCCTTGAAGTGAACCTGAGAACCTGCGTCGGACATATCCAGCAGGAACTCCTTGGCGAAGGAACCGTCCTGAATATTGTGGAGGATCTCCTTCATGGTCTTCTTTGTCTCCGCAGTGATGAGCTTGGGTCCTGTGATGTAATCGCCGTACTCAGCAGTGTTGGAGATAGAATATCTCATGCCCTCGAAGCCTGACTGATAGATCAGGTCAACGATAAGCTTCATCTCGTGAATGCACTCGAAGTAAGCGTTTCTGGGATCGTAGCCTGCCTCGCAGAGAGTCTCAAAGCCTGCCTGCATAAGAGCGCAGACACCGCCGCAGAGAACAGCCTGCTCACCGAAAAGGTCTGTCTCGGTCTCTGTTCTGAAGGTCGTCTCGAGAACGCCCGCTCTTGCTCCGCCGATACCCAGCGCATAAGCAAGTCCGATGTCTGTTGCGTTGCCGGTAGCGTCCTGCTCAACAGCGATAAGACAAGGAACGCCCTTACCTGCCTGATACTCGGAACGAACGGTGTGTCCGGGACCCTTAGGTGCGATCATAACTACGTTTACATCCTTAGGCGGAACGATGCAGCCGAAGTGAATGTTGAAGCCGTGTGCAAACATAAGAGTCTTTCCCTCGGTCATATAAGGAGCGATCTCGCTCTTGTAAAGAGCTGCCTGCTTCTCATCGGGAATAAGTATCATAATGATATCCGCTGCCTTTGCTGCCTCTGCCGTCTCCATGACCTTAAGGCCCTGCTTTTCAGCCTTTGCCCATGACTTTGAGCCTTTATAAAGACCAACTACAACGTTGATCCCGCTCTCCTGAAGATTCAGCGCATGAGCGTGACCCTGAGAACCGTAACCGATAATAGCGACTGTCTTTCCCTTAAGTACGTTAAGGTCGCAGTCCTGCTGATAATAGATCTTTGCCTCTGACATTTTAAATTCCTCCAAACAAATTTTTTCGCACGGCTTTATCACGCCGTCCGGATATATATGTAGCCTTCAGGCTATATACTTACACGGTTATTTTCCTGCGCTGAAGACCTCAGCGCCCTTTTCGATAGCTATAGTACCCGTTCTTACCATTTCAATTATGCCGTAGGGCTGTATAAGCTCCTCAAACCGCTTGAGGTGATCGTACTTGTCGCAGACCTCCAGCGTCATGGTATTGAGTGTCAGATCTATGACCTTTGCGTTTGAGATCTCGCATATAGTCATTATATCCTGACGCTTGTCCGCCCCAGCCGATACCTTTACGAGCAGAAGCTCTCTGGCAAGGCAGTCACCCTTTGCAAAGGTCTTTACCTTTATGACCTCGATAAGCTTATTGAGCTGCTTTTCGATCTGCTCCACGGTATGATCGTCGCCGTCGGCGATAATAGTGATCCTTGAGATCGCCGGATCGTGGGTAGGACCTACGGCAAGGCTCTCGATATTAAAGCCTCTTCTTGAAAAAAGCCCCGAAATTCTGGAGAGTACGCCGCTGTGATTCTCCACCAGAACAGAAATTGTATGTTTCATAAACTGACCTCCAATGGGATATTCCCAAGTATTTTCATTATATCACCGCAATATTAACAATGCTTTAATTTATTTAATAAATCATATTAAAGGGTGGGGAAATCCTTATCGACCACTACCTCGACAAGACAGATACCCTTATGCTCCGCCAGCATATCCACTGCCTTTTCCATAGACTCGCTGTCACTGACCCTCATTGCAGGGATCGAATATGCCTCCGCCAGCTTGATGAAATCCGGAGAGCCGTCAAGAAAGACAGCTGTCTGCCTGTTGCCGTAGCCGTTTGTCTGAAGCTCTCTTACCATGCCCAAGCGCATATTTGTAAATACAACGACCTTGATATCCACGCCGTACTGAACAGCCGTGGCAAGCTCCATAAAATTCATCTGAAAACCGCCGTCTCCGCAAAGCGCCACCGTAGGGCGGCTTTCGTCCGCCATTTTCGCACCGATCGCCGCAGGAACGGAATATCCCATAGTCCCCATACCTCCTGAGGTAAGGAAACGTCCTCCCCGTCTGAACGAATACCTTGACGTCCATATCTGGTTCTGACCTACGTCGGCAACGATATTTACGTTATCCGGCATTCTTTCGGAAAGCCTTGCTATGAACTCCTTGGGATTGACTGTACCCTCGACAGGCTTTTCGTACTCCGCAGCCGTCCGTTTTCCGTTAAGCTGCGCCAGCCATCCGCTGCGGTCTGCGCCGGAGCTTTCCTGCTTTCCTACATAATCCAGGATCTGCTGCAAAACCAGCTTTGCGTCACCTACAAGCGGATAATCCGCACGGATATTCTTTCCGATCTCGGCAGGATCTATATCGATATGCAGGATCTTGGTGGTCTGTGCAAGAGTAAGGGGGGTCTTGACCGCTCTGTCTCCCACCCTTGCGCCGACAAGGAACAGCATATCACAGGCATTCACCGCATAGTTCGCAAGCTTTGTTCCGTGTGTACCGATCATTCCGTAGAACAGCGGATCGTCGTCCGAAAATACTGAAATACCCATCATTGTTGTAATTGCCGGAATACTTAGCTTCCCGCAAAGCTCCACGATCTCCTTTTCGGCGTGAGCCGCAAAAATTCCTCCTCCCACGCAGATAAGCGGCTTTTCGGCGGACATAAGCGCCTCCGCCACTCTTTTCACCTGAAGATTGTTTCCCTTAGCCGTGGGCTTATAGCTTCTGATCTCGCATTTTTCCGGATATGTAAAATCTATAACTTCCTTCTGTACGTCCATGGGGATATCTATAAGCACAGGTCCCGGTCTGCCGCTTCCAGCAATATAAAACGCTTCTTTAAATACCCTTGCGGTATCACCGGGGTCCTTCAGCAGATAGCTGTGCTTCACAAACGGCTCCGCCGCTCCCGTGATATCGGCCTCCTGAAAAACGTCCGAGCCTATCTGATCGGTGTTCACCTGTCCCGTAATGCAGATCACAGGCACCGAATCGGCATAGGCGGTAGCGATCGCCGTAATAAGGTTCGTTGCGCCTGGGCCGGAAGTCGCTATGCAGACCGCAGGCTTTCCTGAGATCCTCGCAAAGCCGTTGGCAGCATGACCGCCGTTAGCCTCCTGTCTTACCAGCAGATTTTTTATCTCGCTGCCGGCGTCCAGCAAAGCGTCGTAAAACGGGCAGATAGCCGCACCGGGATAACCGTAGACGACCTTAATATTCTCCGCTTTCAAACACTCAACAATAGCCTGACTTACCGTCATCTTCATACCAAGCCGCCTCCTGTACACAAAATTTTTCGATATGCTTCTGATGATACACTTTATTTATTATATCACATAAAATTTTTTTAGTCAACACCAAAAAATAAAATTCACGGGCGGATAGTATCCGCCCGCTGCTATTTTTCCGTCTTTCCGTGCCAGATCACTCGGATTCGTCCTCAGAACTGCTCTCCTCCGCCGCTTCCGGAATAAATATTTCCGTAAGAGCATCGCTGTATTCATTGTCCTTCAGCTTTTCGCCGTCTATACTTATGCTTTCCACCTTACAGCCAATATATGTGAAGCCGTCGTGTTCCACACTGAACGAGATCTCCGTCTCCTTGCCGTTATGGACTCCGGAGCATACTGCGGTATAAACGTCGCCCGATTTTTTACAATCCCACTCTGCGTCCTCCCCGAGATACTCCTCCAGCTGTTCTCCTATGACGTTTTGCGAGCTTCCGCTGAAGTTATCCAGATTCTGAACATAGGTATTCCGGAGCAGCACAGGTACGCTTCCCTCGTGAACGGAAAGCCCCTGGGTAAAGCCGTTCATTATCACTGCCGCCATAGAAAAAACCACCAGCATTATAGCCTTATAGGTCTCACGCATACAGTATTTTTCCCTGCGGTAGACGTACAAGGGTGCAAGCAGAACGCTTTTTTCCAGCTTTTTTATGCTTCTGCCGTCCGTCTCCAGCTTCTTGATACGTCTCAGATCGGCTGCGCAGCAAACCGGCATAAGTATTATCACCGACACCCACAGGAAAGCTCCCGCCCATTTGGACACTGCGAAATTCTCAAGAAAAAGTCCCAGCAGGGGGAGAAAGCACACGAACCATATGCTCCCGCTTTCAAGTCCCGTAAAGGCTTTAGCCCTTTCTGTCAGCATATCGCCGTATATATAGTTTACATTGCTTCCGCCGTTTTCGTTATCCATTATTTCCTCCGCCTGAAAATTCTCTTAAATTGATGTATCTTTCCTTGCCCTCCGTTTTTCCGCCGTACTCTATCGCCGTAACGGGGCAGACGCATATGCAAGCCATACAGTGAGTACAGCGGGAGTTCCACACCGGTCTGCCGTTTTTCAGGGAAATGTTATTAAAAGGGCATACCTCAGTGCATTTCCCGCAGGAAACGCAGCTGCTGTCCGCATAAAATTTCCTGTCCCCCACAAAGAAGCTGTAAAAAACCGGGTTTATTACCCTTGATGCGATTCCAGCGAAGGGCATTTTCCTGCTGTCGGAAATAGACTCTCCCTCTATGATCCTCTGAGCAACGGACTTTATTTCCTCATCCGCCCCGGAAAGTATCTCGTCCTGCTCCTCCCTGGAGGGAGCATCGTACATGACGATATAATTTTCCGGCATTGCAACAGAGGAAAATCCGCAGAATCTCACCGATTTTTCCTCGCATATTTTTTTCAGGAAGTATGCGGCGCCGCCGGTCTGAGAATCGCAGGTAGCAACAAAATAAAACCTGTCGCTGCCCCAGAAATCGGATCTTCTTATAAAGCTTTCCACTATCCTTGGAAAACGCCATGCGTATATAGGCGCACAGATAACGTAGGGTCTGTCTGAATAGAATCTTTTATGCGTTCTTGTCCTTATAAGACTGTTCATGGAAACCGCCTCGTCGCCCAGCAGCTTTGCCAGTCCCCGAGCCGCATAACGGGTATTTCCCGTTCCGCTGAAATATAAGATCATAATAAAAGCCTCCGCAAAGGAAAACATACTTGTATAACACGCTGCGCCAATAGCTTGCCCGGGCGCAAATAAAGCTTACGGCAATACCGCATATCCGCTGCACTGCCTATATTATATAATACTATATTTGCCGCCGAAAATCAATAGCGGGGAAAAACTTTTTATAAAATTCATTGACGGCCGGGGTATCAAGGAGTTATAATATCTATAGAAGATCTTGGGAGGTATCGATATGTCATTTACAGAGAAGGCTCCTGCCTTTTTATTTGAAAACTATACACGCAACGACAAGGAATGGTTCAAGGCAAACAGAGAGACCTATGAAAACGAGCTGCTAAAGCCTTTTGCCGAGCTTATATCTTTTCTTGCGCCAACGCTGAAAAGCATTGACAGGGAGATAATCTGCGATCCCGGAAAGGTCTCTAGGATCTACCGTGACGCACGCTTCGCCAAGGGCGGGCCGATATTCAGACAAAGTCTATGGTGTTCAATATGCCGCAAAAAAGAGCCTTTTGTAAGCAAGCCGGAATTTTATTTCTATATCAGTCCCGACGGCTTCGGCTGGGGCTGCGGATACTACCGTACTCCACGAAACGTCATGGAGAGCATGAGAAAGCTGATCTCCGGGGGAGACAAAACAGCAAAGGCTGCTCTCAGGGCGTACAGCCGACAGGACAGATTTTCCCTTACAGGAGAAATGTACAAGCGTGATCGTTTTCCCGACCGCTCCGACAAACTGAAAGAATGGCTCAACAGAAAAAGCGTCTGCCTTTGCTATGACGGCGAGGATCCGGAGCTGCTGTTCTCGGAAGAGCTTGCGCAGTATATTTCCGATGATTTTAAAAGCGTTGCGGACGTTTACCGACTTTACATCAAAGCCGAGGAGGAAGCTGCCGCCTCAGGAACACGGTAATCATGCTGTCCTCAGTATCAAGGAAGCGATCAGGGCATCGCAGCACAGGGTCTTAAGACGTTCTTTGTGCTGCGGTGCATTAAACGTTTTCGTAATATTAATCTGAAATTTACTTATTTATCACGTGTAAATTATGTTAATAAACAAAAGTTTATAAAAATATTAAACAGTATAATCGTTGTCATGAAATTTAATAGTTAAACAAGGAGTATCCGTCCAACCCGCCCCACCTAGAAAACACTCCGTCCATATGCTAAAATATACTCATCCCCAAAACCACGAAAGGCGGTAGAAAAATGAGCGAATCAGAAAAATGGGCGGAAAGAGTAAAAGAATTCCGTGAAAGCGGAAAAAGCCAGCGAGTATGGAGCGCTGAACAGGGAATAAAGCGAAGCACGCTCAGATATTGGCTGGAGCGAACAGAAGAACTATCCGAGGGGACCAAAATCCGGTTTGCAGAGCTCGTGAGCGGAGGCGGCGATCATGCTGACGCTCGAACCCTCTAAGATCTACATTTCATCAGCCAATGTTGATATGCGAAAATCTATCGATGGGCTGAGCAGTATAGTTGAGCAGAAGTTTAAGCTGGATCCCTTTTCGGACGCAATGTTCGTCTTTCATAACCGGCATTGCGATAAGGTGAAAATACTCTATTGGAACGGCGACGGATTCTGTCTGCTGTACAAAAGAATAGAAAAAGGCAGATTCAGATTTCCGAAAAGTCTTGACTGCGATAAGTATTCCATTGCAAAGGAGGAGCTTTGCTGGCTGCTCCACGGATTGAGAATTGAGGAGATCAAACGGTATGAACAGCTGAAAAGCCACGAATTTTCAACATAAATACTGCACAAAATTTTTGATAATATTTCTCTGCCCCGCGCCCTTAAAAAAGGGCGTTTTTTCTTGCATTTGCAGGCTTTTTGCGGTATAATTAAGACAGTAAAAT
>JAGAJO010000005.1 GCA_017626015.1 Ruminococcus sp. | reverse complement strand
TATAGGGTCGACGTACGAAAAGATGATGCGTTTCTGCTCAATATATCCGTTGGCTTTATTGACCTCGCTGCACAGCTCCTTGTATTGCCGTTCCGAAAGTACGGGCTTTGTGGCTCTCAGCATTGCGGGAATACTGCCGAGGCAGAACTTGAAGTCCACTTTTGCTTTAATTCTGTTTGTGTGCATCACTTACCTCCTTGTCCAGACGTGCGAGCTCTTTTTCCGCTGCCTTAAAAGCTACAGCAAGACCTCCAACCATCAGTCCGATAATACCGCCGATTATCATTCCTGTGAATAAATACGTCATTACATCATCACCATTCCAAAATCCTCGGTTTCTTCCTCATACTCTACCTCGTCAGCCGAAGTAATTTCCACATATTCGTCAATAATACTCAGAGCCTCGTTGTAGCTGCCTGAGGAAGTGATACGGTCGCACATTTCCTTTGCCTCGTCTGCCATACCGTTCTTTTTAAGCGTTTTTGAAGCTATTCCCATAAGATTGAAGATATTTCCGTTCTGACCTATCAGCGGACATTTGGGTTTATTTGACATTATGCAGACTCCTTCCCGTAATATTTTTTCAGCAGATTTATGACGAACTGCTGCCCCTTGCCCGTAACAAACGTCTGCTGATAAGTCTTGATCATAGTCGGAGTTTCAAACACCGACTCCTTGACCGAAAAATATCCGCGGTCGATAAAAGCCTGATAGGGGAGATTATTCGCCATAAGCACGCCTTTTCCTTTGAGCCAGCCGTAGAGCTTGTTCCTGCCGACGGGGATATTTTCGGCTCTTGCAAGCTTTGCCATAGCGTTCATGTCGATAAGATTATCGGTGTTTGACACCTGATTTGCGAACTCCACCAGCGGCTGATCATGACGGATACGCTCGTTGAGCTGATTTATCGCCATCATCTGCAAGCGGAAAAGATTCTGATACGGCTCGTCGAGGAATGGGAGGTAGTTTTCTATAAACATTTCTTCGTTGCTGACGTAACCGCCTGTTCTCCTCAAAGTTGGTAAAATCGTGGCGGTGACCCAACGCTTAAACTCCTTGGCTCTCGGCATTTTGCTTGAAAGGACTAAGCTGTAAAAGCCGCTTTCATTGATGATAGTGGTCTTGCTCTTGTAATTTGAACCAGTACCCTGAATTAGGGTAGTGGTTTTATCCTCACTGTCAACGTGCGCTGCAATAGCATTTTCGGGCTTTGCATAACCTAATATCACAGCCACATCTTTTCCTACAAGCCACGGTTCACCGTCCTTAATGACTGTTCTCACTTTGCCGAATTCTTCATTTTCAAATATCTTTATCATATTATTCATCTGCATTCTCCTTGTCAATTTCTAAAATAAGCCTTGCAAGAGCCTCGATAACGTTCGTAGTCACGGCATTTCCTGCCTGCTTGTAAAGCTGTGCGTCGGACATTCCGGTTGCCGCCACCTTGTTGAACTGCTCGTCTGTAAATCCCTGCAAACGCCAGCATTCCAAAGGCATGAGCCTGCGGATATATCCGCAGTAGATCACCCCGTGTTTATCGGTGACAGTTATCGTAAACATCGGTTCATCGGGAAGCTTGAACCGTCTACCTTGCTGTCTAACCTTTTCTTTAGCAGGAGTAAGCACCGCTATCGGATCGCTAATCACGATCACCCCCGACTTTTCTCCTTTATGGTGACCTATTCCGCTGTCCTGCCTTGACGTTATGCACCTCGCAAGTTCAGTCACCCTCGGTTCGGGATTCATATCTATACACATAGCGTAATATCCCTGATTACAGCTTGTTGTCAGCGTGTGTGCTACATCGTGACCTACCCGACCTCGCCTTGAGTTAAGATTCGGATATGCAAGATCGATACTATCACCCGGCAATGCTAACTGATAGCCCGACTTGGTTTTGACCTTGATCGGAAGTCCTATGATCTCGTAAAGTCCTGTCTTTCCTCCGAAGCCTCCTGCCGTTCCCGTAAGCGTTATGCTCAGTCCGTCGGCTGAGTACACTCTGCATCCCTCTCGTCCGGGTATGCGCTGTACAAGAGTTTTTGGATTTGCGTCCGTGAAAGACAGTACTTTTCCGGCGCATTTTTCTCTAAGAAATCCGATAATGAACACTCTCTTTCGGGATTGGGCGACTCTAAAATTTGCGCTGTTAAGCACCTGCCATGCGACATCGTACCCCAATTCATCCAATGAACTGAGGATGGTCGCAAACGTCCTGCCTGAGTCATGCGATAACAATCCGGGAACGTTCTCAAGCAGCAGATATTTAGGTTTTTTAACGGCAGCGATTCTGGCAATTTCAAAGAACAGAGTTCCTCTTGCGTCGTCAAATCCGCCCCTTTTTCCAGCGATCGAAAAGCTTTGGCAAGGGAAGCCTCCTGAAATAAGGTCGAAATCGGGTAACTCGTTTGGGTCAATTTTTCTTGCGTCATCGTAATACACCTCGCCTTCCGTATCGTACATTGTTTCGTATGCTTTTTTGGCATATCGGTCAATCTCGCAGTAACCGACGCACTCAAATCCGCCTGCTTTTTCAAGTCCTGAGCGGAATCCGCCGATGCCTGCAAAGATATCAAAATATTTTATCATTTATCACCGATCCTTTCTTGTTTGTGTAATAAAAAAACGGCTAAGTCTTTTCAAAACTTAACCGTTACATTGACATTTCCATTTCTTCAAATTCTTCAATATCCTCTGTTTCTGTGATTTCTTCAGAATTTTCCTCTGTTTGCATATCAGGCAGAGCTTGTTCCTGATCGATTTTATGAAATTTATCCACATCTGTGATAACGCCAAGCGTTCTGCCGTCATCAAATTTACAGTGCAAAGTACCGGCATCGTCCACGAACTGAACCGTTCCGCAAGTTCCGCTTTCCACGGGACACAAGTCCTCCATATGGTCAAGGCAAATTCGTGTGCCTTCGGGATACCTCTGCCTGAGCATTTCTATCTTCTTTTCGTTGTAAATCATATTCTACCTCACATCGTCATTCCCATATCGGGTTCTTCGGTCATGTCCTCGGACTGACTGCCGTTCATTTCTTCCTCCGTCTGCAAAAACCATTTGTCGGAATTCCAGAAGCTGACATAAATCTCGCCGTCGGGAGTTTTTATCGGTCTTTGCTCCAGACTCTCTCCTGCGCCGTCGCTTAGCTGCCCGGTACAATATTCACGGAGATCCTCAAGTTCATCTTCCGTAAGCTGCCCGTGAACGCTTGCTGTGACCACTCCCACAAGCTCTCCGTCATGTTCTTCAACCGACATAAATGCGGAAAATACTTTCCGATCAACAGAGTTGCCCCTATCGTACCAATACATTAGACCTCGCTCTTTTTCTTCGGGCAAATTGAAATCGCTGATAAAATGATTTATCTCCGATTCGTAAGCAGAAGCCTCATAGGAAGAGATTTCTTCGTATTCCTCGACATCCCAACATTCCGGTACTCTATTGATTTCAAGGGGACAGTAAAATTTCATTTCCTGCAAATGCGTCTGAATATGATTTTCGTAAAGCAGTTTGGCATTTGGAATATACTGGGCGTATCTTGCATAAGATGAGCCTTCAGCTTCGATCAGCAGACCGTCACCCTGTTCCTCATCGTAGATCAGAAGACAATGATAAATATCATCACTGTCACAGTACATCAAATCTGTGTTCCCAGCAATCAGGTCGTTGTCCTGCAAGGGACGCCTTTTCAGATTATCAAATTCAGCATGAGAAACTGCTATCGCTTTCTCCACCGCACAGGACTTTGTCTTAAATTCTAACTCCTTGCGAAGCAGATTGGTGTTGATTATCAATTT
This sequence comes from Ruminococcus sp., assembly GCA_017626015.1. Taxonomy (GTDB): domain Bacteria; phylum Bacillota; class Clostridia; order Oscillospirales; family Ruminococcaceae; genus Hominimerdicola. The sequence continues at coordinate 91,819 of JAGAJO010000005.1, read as the reverse complement.
TTCATTCATTGACTTTTCCTCCGTTCGTTTTATTTTTCCTTTTTAATAGTATATCTGCCACATGGGTATCACGTCCTTCTTTGAGAAATAAAAAAGACCGCTTTGTCGTTTATCACATTTCGTGATATTAAACAAAACGGTCTTTCAAACTTTGTGAATGTTTTTTCATAAAAAATCGGCAGGCTGAGAGCAAAATCTGCTCAAGGCTTTCCGATTTATTTGACAATATTTAATTGTGTAGCGTTCAAATCCTTCCAGTCGGTGAAAATCATTAAAAAGCATCCATGGTTTTCACCTTGAAATTTTCGGCTGAAAAGCATGAAAAAAGCCCGTAAATACGGGCTTTTTGAGGTGAGCATCCATTTGGTCTCACCAATATGGTGCGGGTGACAGGACTTGAACCTGCACACCATAGGGCATTAGAACCTAAATCTAACGTGTCTGCCAATTTCACCACACCCGCATATCAGATCTTCTCTGCTCCGCTTAACAGCTGTTTCGCTGATCCCTATCATGCTTTTGCAAAAAACGGTTGTTACGGAGCGGCAGAGCTTTTAATTAACTCAGCATATACATTTTAACACGGAAACGCCGTTTTGTCAAGTCCGGCATAACAGCCTGCCTGCGGCTGACAATTACTTCATTTGACATAGAATTTTGCATGGCGAAGTAAAAAGAAAACGGTGTGATACCATAACTGTTCACACCGTGCTTTATTAAATTGCTTACCTCTTAGACTGCATTAATGCTTGAACGCTTGGTTTTACGGCTCAAACTATTTTCTTGCCGTTTAAAACAAGAAGAGAAACTGCCGCAAATGCGATATTGTAGGCTACGACTACCGACGGAGTGATCTGTGAGAAGGAGCCCAGTATCATGGAAACTGCTGCGATCACCGCTCCCAGAATGACGGCTCCGAGCTGTATAGCCACGCCGAACTGTGCAGACGCCTTTATTCTTTTCGCCGCAACAATAAGCATTGCAAAGGAAGTAAAATGTCCGCCGCAAAGCATAGAGGACGAAACTCTTCCGGTATACTCAGTCTGATCTGCGTATTCCTTGTGACATCTGAAAGGAAGTATTCTTACAGTGTCATTATCCAGATCAAAAAGCTCTGCGATGAAATTTTCCGAAAGAAATCCGTCAACGTTTCTTACAAGAACGCTTACGCCCTCGCTTTCAAGCTCCTGAAGCCATTTTTTTACGGATATCGCCGCAGAAACTCGTATAACGAACATTGTGGACATAATACCCGAAACAGAAAGATACAGCACGATATTGTTTCCGCCGTATTCATTCTCTTTTGCAACAGAGGGAAGTCCGTCTACGGAATGGTTTTCCATATGACGCCTTGTTCCCAGAAGGACACGTTTGTTGTTTATCCAGCCGGAGAGTCCCAGCCCGTCCTCAAAAACGTAGCTTTCAACAGGATAAAGCATTTCGGTCTTGCCCTTAAGTATCCTGTAGAAAGGATTTTTCAGCACGCTGTCCGCCTGACAGGAAAGGCTTGCTGCCATAAGGATACATTCCTCCAGAGAGGTACCTGAAAGCAGCTTGAGATTAATAAGCTCCACGCTTTCCTTCGGGAAAAGCTGTTCTGCATTCACTAAGACCGAACCGACCTCCGAGTATTTGTCCGCTGCGCTGTAGCCGAGCATTACCGAAGAGGATTGCAAAAGCTTGTTCGACGCACGGTTAATAGGGACGTTTACCGCAAGCATAAGAGAAAACGACGAGCAGAGAGTTACCGTTCCTGAAAAGGCGGCAAGTGCGACAAAGCATTTTTCAGCCGCATTTGAAGCGCCCTTGTCGAAGATCAGTGAGAGAAGTGCGACCGCTATGCCTGCAATAAGTATGAACGGGGAAACCCTTCCCGCAAACTCGTCGGAAATATCAGGCTCATAGCTGTTTTTCATAAAGTCGTCCACAAATTCTGTTTTCTGCATGACTGCTGTCGCCGCAGGAGGAACATCGGCTCCTTTGGCAAAATTGACCGCAGCGTCCTCGTCTGTGATCTTAACTGCGTATCTGTCAAATTCTCCGGCAACGTATCGGAAATTTTTTTCGGTGCGCTGTACGATCATCATTTTTCCCAATGTGTTGAAGATCAGCCCGATGATCGCCGCACAGATATATACATGATAATAGCCCTCTCTGAGGCTTTCCGGCTCGAAAAGGGTAACTATACCCGAAATTACTGTAACGAATATACCTATGGCGGCTATGGAATCGCAGTCAGGTCTGCGCTTGAACATATTTTTCATTCCCGACATCATGACCGTATACGATACGCCCAGCGCTATCAGACCGAGTATGGTGTTTGTAAACAGATATGCCGAGGGGGATACGGCTCTGTCAAAGGTTTTGATCAGCGGCAGCTCAAGGTCGTTGGCGATAGTTATAAGCAGGCTGAAAATTCCTGTGAACAGTAAAACGCACAGTCTTAAAAACAGGTTGCTTTTGACCTGAAGAATGTCGTTTTGTATTCTGGTTGCTTCGCTGTAGCTTTCAAATTCCTTTTGCCCCGATACTATTTTTTCGTCCTTTTCAGCCCCGGATTTTTCAGCGGCTGAAGTGTCAAGCACGAACTCTTCTACCTTCTTTTTTCTGCTTTCGTGCAGCGCCGCCGATTTTTCGGCAAGGTCTGCGTCATCGGGGATAACGGTATCCTCCGTTTCCTCCGGAATGATCTTTCCCGTAAGCTCCAGATCTATATCCTTTACGCTGGGGCGGTTCACGGGAGAGTCCTTTTGCCTGCGTCCGCTTCTGACCCTTCCGGAAAGTCCCTTGATCTTTTCGGCGGCTTTTTCGGCTCTTGCAGCGGTTTCGGCAGCCTCGGCGTCAAAGTCGGACGCCCTGCGTGGCATATATTCGTCTTCGTCCTCGCCGGAGTCCTCCGGGATATCCGGGGAAGCTTCGCTGTCCTGTGCACCGAAATAAATATCGTTCATATCACCGCCGTCTTCTTCAGCGGAGGATATGTTATCCGAAGTCTCCCCGATCTCGTTTTCGTCCGGGTCTTCTCCGTTTTTCCTTGCGTTATACTCGGACAAAATATCGTCCACAGAAAATTTATCCGTCAAATCTATCACTCCAAATCCTACTTGAGATTGCGCTGTCTAACAACTTCGTACATAAAAATGCCGGCAGCTACCGACGCATTCAGAGAAGTAACTTTTCCTTTCATGGGGAGACTGAGGAGAAAATCGCATTTTTCCTTGATGAGCCTGCTCATTCCAAAGCCCTCCGAGCCGATAATGATCCCGACAGGACCGGTAAGATCGACGCCCTCATAGCTTTCTCCCGCTCCGTCTGTGCCGTATATCCACACTCCGTTTTTCTTGAGCAGATCCACTGCCGCAGGAAGATTCGGGACTCTCGCTGCGGGCAGCCAGCTTGCTGCTCCGGCAGAGGTTTTGAAAACCGTATGATTAAGCGATGCGCTGCGCCTTTTGGGAATGATGATCCCGTGAGCGCCCGCAGCCTCGGCAGTACGTATGATCGCACCAAGATTGTGAGGGTCTTCTATTTCGTCGCAGATTATGATGAAAGGATCCTCGCCCCTGTCGGCGGCAATTTTCAGTATGTCTTCCACTGAAACGTATTCTGCGCAGGCTCCCTCTGCGATAACACCCTGATGTGATGCCCCCTCCGCCATGCGGTCAAGCTTGTAGTCGTTCACCTGCTTGACGGGAATATCTCTTTCCCGTGCCATTTTGCATATAAGCGATACCGATCCGGTCGCCTCCGGGTTGACAAAGATCATGTCTATGAGCTTGCCTGCTTTAAGGGCTTCAATAACGGGATTCCTGCCTATAATAAGCTGTTTTTCCTCTTCGTTCTCCTTGCGTTTGGCTCTGTGATCGTTTTTGGTATTTCTCTTGCTGTCGTTCATAAGGCAATTCCTTTTGTGATTTAATTTATTACGCCGCAATACGGCATTACCAATTTGTATTATATCACAAAAATCCCTAAAAGCCAATAGCTTTCAAGGATTTTTTACAGTTTAACCAATTTGAAAAGTGTTTTTTGTTTATATTTCTCTGTTTTTCCTTTTAAAAAGCAAGGCAAAACGGCTGCGGCAATAGCAGAGCTGCCGTATGCGTATCTTCCGTAGTTTTTTCAGAGAAGCAGCGCAAGCGCTGCCGCAATCACGGCAAGAACGGATATTACGGCTGCGCACAGGATCTTTGCTGAAGCAAGATCGCTGCGGCACTTTTTTGCGTTTTTGTCTCCGTCCAGCTGCCTTGAAAAGATTTTTGCCTGAGCCTTAAGCACCTTGGCTGAATACATCTGATTTTTTGTGTTTACAAACAACAAAGCTTTTTCAAAATATTCATTATTCGGACATTTAATCTCAATGATTTGTTTACTTATTCCTTTGATCATACTATTTGTTCGCTCCATTTTTCAGATTATAACAGTTTTTACATATTATCAACAGCCAGCAAAAGGTTTTCAACAAAACGGGGTTGAAATGTTGAAAACTTTACCGAAAATAGGCTCAGAACAACATTTTTGTTGAAAACTCTGTTGAAATAGTTGAAAGATGCGTAATTTTCAACGGTTTGCAGATGTTGAAAAAAACTTTTCAGGGTCAAGCTGTTCAAAAATATGTACTTTATGCTACTGAAAAACTAAGCGGCGAAAAAATTTTCGGGATTTGAAATATGAATAATTTATAAACGCAAGGCTCCTCAGCGGATAATTATTTTTCAGATCCCTAAAATTCCGTGAATTACAGTCGATATGAATTTGTTAGGGTAAAAAAATCACATTTCTGTCCGATTTTAAGTACAGAAGATCTGATGGTGCATAAAAATCAGCCTTTAATGAAAGTCTGTACAATTAACAGGACATTTATACTGCGTATATCGGCTCGGATAATGTCAGAAAAAAACGAAAAGTAACAAATCGTAACGAAATTATCTTGTCGTCAGGAACCTGATCGCACGTTCTATCGAATCCTTTGAGTTCCCCCAGTCGGCGTTAGCTCCGGTGTTCCTGTAATCGTACATTTTGCAGTAGTGCGAAACGTCCTTCTCCAGCTCGCTCAGATATTTTTCCGTCAGGGCGGCGCAGTCATCGGAAAACTGCTTCTGGAATTTCTTATCCATATGTTCGGCGCAGGCGGAGGTCAGCATATCATAGTGGGGGAGACAAAGCAGCTCCTGCTGCTTAAAAAGCTCACGGAATTCCCGCTGCTGAACGTACATTTCAAACAGCGTTACAAGTATTCTGGACATTCCCCATTCGATCTTATTGCACACAAAGCAGTCGGTGTTGACGGCGGAAACACGTTTCTGCTTGGCAGATCTTCCTTCAAAGATGCTTTTGCGGGTCAGGACGTTTTTCTGAAGCTCCTGCAAATGCGTCTGGAGCATAAGGGCAAGGGAAAGTCGGTTTTTGCAGGCTCTCATCTGTTCAAAATGAGTTTTGCAGAATCCCTGTTTATTTGTTTCTATGCGCACGTCAGGTTCCATCATAGCCGCACCCATTATGTATTCCACCGTTCTTTGCTCCAGCGTGTCCCTGAGACGGCATATAGGGCAGCCGCATTTCGGCTCAAAAATCTCGCTTACGGGTATGGTCAGTATGCTTTCTCTCATAAAGTCAGTCCTTTCAGATTTCTTTTTCACTGTATTGAAAAATATCGCTGTTTATAGTATAATGGTTTTGTAAGGATTTTTCAAGCTATTTTTTAGAAAAAGGAAAATTAAAATGATACCGCCGTTTTTGTGCGGCGTTATATGTAGAAGGAGTTCTGAGAAAGCATGGATTATACTAAGGACGGAAGCGACATTCTCCTGCGGCAGCCGGATTTTGATCTTGACGAGACTCTTGACTGCGGTCAGGCTTTCCGGTGGGAAAAGACAGGGGAGAATACATACAGCGGCGCTTTTCTTAACAGACCGCTTACCATAAGTTGCGAAAACGGCACAGACCTTTTCAGACTGCATAACACTACTCCGGAGGATATGGAAAATATCTGGGCGGACTATTTTGATCTTTCAGTTGATTACGGAGAGCTGAAAAAGCGTTTCAGCGAGGACGAAACGCTTTCCAAAGCGTGCAGATACGCCGGAGGGATAAGGATACTCCGGCAGGACAGGTGGGAGGCACTTTCTTCATTTATTATAAGCCAGAACAACAATATACCCAGAATAAAAGGGATCATAGGCAGACTGTGCGAAAATTACGGAGGTTATCCATCATACACCGACATGACAGAGGAAACTGCGGACACGCTGGGATATCTGCGCTCCGGCTTCCGTGCTAAATATCTTGTTGACGCCGTTTCAAAGATCTCACGGGGAGAGATAAATCTTGACGGGATCGCAAAAATGAATATCGCCGACGCAAGAAAGGCTTTGCAGACAATAAAAGGCGTAGGTCCCAAGGTTGCGGAATGCACATTGCTTTTCGGCTTTTACAGGACGGAGGCTTTTCCGGTTGACGTTTGGGTGAAGCGTGTTATGGAAAAATGGTATCCAGACGGACTGCCCGACTGTGTAAAGGGCGTGGAGGGGATCGCACAGCAGTATCTGTTCCATTATATCCGTACCAACCCGGAGTTGCATGATGTCAACATATAGTTGCGAAACAGAAGAAATTCAACTGATCGGCACAATAACTGGTATTCGGCGGACTATTTAACAATGTTTGTTTATTAAATATGCACAATATACTGAAAAATATTTGTAAAAAACTTAAAATATTTTTTTAAACTATTGATTTTTTTCTTGATGTGCTTTATAATTAATAAAGTAGTATCTAACTATGAAAAAGATGTGAAAAATATTATTAGGAGGAGTATAACTAATGAAAAAGAAAATTATGGCGTCGGTTGTAGCGCTGCTTATGACCGCAGCCGCACTCCCGATGACGGAGATCGTCAACGTTATTCCGGATTTCGCCATTTCCGCAAGCGCAGTCGCTTCTGTGGAATGCGGGGATTATACCGCAACGATTGACGAAAATAAGAAAACCGTTGTGATATCGGGAGATTTTAAGGCTACAACAACGACTGTCGAGATCGATACATCGTCCGTAAGGACAACTCTTCTGAACAGCGGATATGACCTGACTGATTATACGATATCAGTCAGCGCCAGCGGATTTACCAAGAATCTGGTTCTTGCGCACGTTATTTTCAAGGATAATTTTATCACTGAGATCTCCGCAAATATGTTTAAGGACTGTACAAACCTTCAGACCGTAACGCTTTCCGATTCGATCACTTCCATCGGTGCGAACGCATTCAACGGCTGTACGAATTTTGTAGGAAGCTTAAGCAACAACACTGTACAGCTCAACAAAGTGGAAACAGTGGGAGAGAGTGCATTTAAGAACTGCAAGAAACTGGTAGGAGTAAACTTCGGCTCCAATGCAGCCGTTATCAACAAAAGCGCATTCTTGGGATGTATCGCTCTTAAGTCGGTAGAATTCCCTGCTTCGGTTGAAACCGTAGCTGCTCAGGCATTCAGCGGCTGTACCTCGCTGACCGATATAACCTTTGCAGAAGGCTCAATGCTTGCGTCTCTCGGCGATCAGGCTTTTGAAAAGTGTACCTCTCTCAGAACCATAACTGCTAACGGAACATCGAATACCCTTCCTGATTCCCTTACAGATGGCGTAGGTAAAAAGGTGTTTACCGGCTGTACGGCGCTGCAGAGCTTTAAGATACCGGTAAATATGACAAGAGTCAACGAAGCTATGTTTATGGGATGCGTAAGTCTTGCCGATGTGTCCTTTGCGGATAACTCCAAGTGCGAGGTTATAAACAAGCAGGCATTCAGCGGCTGTACCAATCTGGCAACATTTTCTTTCGGAAAGGGCAGCATCGTTTCGATTATAGACACACAGGCTTTCAGCAAATGCTCATCGCTCAGGGCTATTGAAATGCCGGCTACCTGCGTTGCATTGGGTTCGTATACTTTTGAATACTGCACATCGCTTTCCAAGGTAGTTGTATCGGACGATCTTTCTCTTGTATGGCCCGGCTGCTTTACTGGATGTACTCAGCTTTCACTTTATCCGAGAAGCAAGGCGTCTTCTGCTTCGTCTTATGCAAATAAGGTAGCTCTTCCGGACGCATGGACTATTGTTGACATCAGCTGTTTTGAGGACTGTACGGGAATCAAAGCTGTAGATCTGAATAAGGTCCAGACAATTAATTCAGCTGCATTTGCAGGCTGTAAATCTCTTACTTCCATAGATATTCCCGAGGTTGTAACCGAAATCAACGACTGCACATTCGAGGATTGTACCCTCCTTAAGGACGTTGCGGTTTCCAGCAAGCTGCAGAATATCTGGGGCGGCGCTTTCAGAGGCTGCACCTCGCTTGACAGCCTTACTCCTCATGGAGTCAAGAAGTATTCCGGAACTATCCAGATCCCCTCTACCTGCAGCGGTACGCTTCCGCCTCACGAGGTAGTAGGACAGGACGGAAAAAAATATATTGCAAGTTCTAATGCCGGAGCTTTTGAAAATTGCTCAAATATCAAATACATGAACATTCTTCAGGACAGCAAGGGTTCTACCAACTTTGCTATTATTGCCGACAGATCGTTTATGGGCTGCACCTCGCTTTCAGGCTCCTGCGTTGACGGAACTGCCAACAATACGATCGAATTCCCGGATACTGTTATAGTAATTCAGGATAATGCTTTCAACAAGTGTTCGTCTCTTGACAGCATTACTTTCAGCGGTAATGTTACAACTATCGGCGATTATGCTTTCGACGGCTGCGAGAGTCTGACAAACGTAACAGTTAACCCGACTATCACATCGCTTGGTTCATATGCGTTCAGAAACTGCAAGAAGCTTCAGAATATGCCTTTGACAACAACAGGCAAAACGGCTCTTTCTCAGCTTGAAATGCTTAACAAGTTTGTATTCAGCGGCTGCAGCAGCCTGACCTATGCAGAGATCCCCGCAAGCGTTACAACTATCAGCGATAATGCTTTCTCCAACTGTACTGCACTTGAAAGAGTTCAGTTTACAGGCGCAAGCAATGTGGATACCATCGGCAACAATGCTTTCAGCGGCTGTACGTCTCTTAAGCTTGCGTCCACAACAGCAAGCGGAAGCGTATCGAAATTCCCGGGCAAGCTTTCATCTATCGGAGTTGCTGCTTTTAAAGAAACCGCTCTTACTGATATAAAGATCGTGAAGTCCTCAGATCCTACCGCTTATACGACTATCGGAATCGGTGCGTTCCAGAATTGTGATTCGCTTGTCAATGCGGATCTGTCGGAAACCAATCTTTCAACTCTTAGCGCCAATGCCTTTGCATCAGATGATGGGCTTGTATCCGTTAAGCTCCCGAGCACGCTGAATACAATTGATGTTAACGCATTTGCAGATTGCGTAAAGCTCAGCATGATCAACAGTACAACTGCCGGAACATACAATCTCCCCGCCAATCTGGTCACGATCAATGCAACTGCCTTCAAGAATAACCACTGTATGTCAGAACTGATCATTCCCGCAAGCGTAAAGAATATCGCACTCAGTGCTTTCAATATTACTCTTACATATTCTCAGGAAGATCTGGACAGCGGAAAGTATAAGCCGCTCAAGGCTGTTACGGTTGATTCTGCGAACACAAACTACAGCAGCAGCGGCGGAGTTCTCTTTAATAAGGATAAAACTCAGCTTCTGTTGTATCCTTACATGAAAACCACCACAAGATATACGGTCCCCAACACAGTTCTGACGATCGGCGACGGCGCATTCATGGCTAACCAGTATCTTGAAAAGGTAACGCTCAATGAAAATCTTTCGTCTATAGGAAAGGGCGCATTCACAAAGCTTGCAAAGCTTTATTCGATCTATTTCGGTTCCAATTCTACCGTAACGCTTAATTCGGGATGCATTACCGGAACTGCCGCTACGCCTGTTTACCTGTTTGCTCAGGCAGATTCTACTGCTTCAAAGTATTCGGCTTCAAACGTCAAGTTCCTTGACAACGACCTTGCTGCTGCGTCTATATCGATCAAGGAAGGCTCTGTATATTCAGTACCTTCAAGCAACAAAAATCAGACGGTCCAGCTTACCCCTGTTGTTCTCAACAGCGCCGGAGATGCGGCTACCGACGTTCTTAAGTGGACTTCAAGTGATGTTACCTTTGCAACTGTCGATAATAATGGTAAGGTGACCGTAAAGGCAAACGCTTCGGGCAGCGCAAAGATCACTGTAACAACGGCTTCAAAGCTTACCGCTTCTATCACTATAAAGGTCGCTTCGGCTATTGATGCCAATACCTGTGAAATTACCGGAATAAGCAGCACATATCCGTATACAGGTTCTGCTGTAAAGCCGGTTCCTACCGTAACCTATACGTCAGGTACGGTCAGCAAGACGCTTGTTCAGGGCACGGATTATACCGTAAGCTACTCCAATAACGTCAATCCCGGAACGGCAACTATGACCATTACGGGTAAGGGTGCATATGCAGGAAGCATTACAAAGAACTTTACTATCGGAAATGCTGATTTCTCCAAGTGTACCGTGACACTTTCCGCTTCATCCTGCGTTTATACCGGTTCGGCTCTTAAGCCCAAGGTAACTGTAAAGAGCGGCGATACAGCTCTCACAGAGGGTACTGATTACACAGTTTCGTATACTTCCAATGTAAATGTCGGAACGGCTACCGTGACCGTTACAGGTAAGGGCGCATTCAACGGAACTCTCAAAAAGACGTTTACTATCACTCAGCGTTCTATAGCTAACTGCGTGACGGAGCTCAGCTCATATTCCAGAAACTTCTCCGGAGTAAGAGCAAAGCCTACCGTTAAGGTAACTAACAACGGCGTAACGATCAGCTCGGCTAACTATACGGCTGTATACAAGGATAATCTCTCGGTAGGAACTGCGACTGTAACAATTACAGGTAAGGGAAACCTTAAGGGATCCGTTGTAAAGACCTTTAAGATCGTTCAGCGTTCTGTTGGCAACTGCGATATTGAGATGCTTGACAGCTACAACTTCAATGGCTCCAGGATCGTTCCTTCTATAAAGGTTTACACCAACGGCGTAGAGCTTTACAAGGGAAATTACACAGTTTCCTGCGTAAACAATCTCTCATGCGGTACTGCAACAATGACCATCAAGGGACAGAACAACCTGAAGGGCGAGGTTACCAAGACCTTTAAGATAGTTCCCAGATCCATTGCAAACTGCAATATTACTTTCGATCAGGATAAATACTACTTCACCGGTTCCAGGGTTAAGCCTGCCGTAACGGTTTCAGTAGGAGACAAGACTATATTTAACGGCAATTATGTTGCTACATATGCAGATAATCTTTCTGCCGGAACGGCAACAGTTACGCTTACCGGTACGGGCAATCTTAAGGGAACCGTAACAAAGACCTTTAAGATCAACCCCCGCTCTGTAGCGACCTGCACCGTAACTCTTACAAAGAATACCAAGGACGCTAATAAGCCTATCGTTAAGGTAACTTATTTCGGACGTGATATTTACAGCGGCAACTATACCGTAACTTACAATGTTAAGAACGGAAAGGGCACTGTAACTCTTACCGGAAAGAACAATCTTACAGGCACAAAGACAGTTACTTATAACGGCTGATACTGAATCGGTCTGACAGAAAAAATATAACCGCCGAAAGCTCGGCGGTTATTTTTTATGTTAAAGCAACGGATATGACGAACGGATCAACATAAAGCAGATCGGACGGCACACAATTTATGCCGTCCGATTTATTATTTGTCTGAGATCAGATATTTTCTTTGAAATATACGTCGTACCATATGAGGAATGAGAACACCGTCCAGATCTTACGTGAGTAGTCGTATTTGCCTGCTCTGTGGTCGTCCAGAAGTCCCACAAGAACATCTGTGTTAAAAAACTGCTCCGATTCCGGCGAGGTGAATTTCTCCTTGACAATATTGTAATATTTGTCTTCCTTGAGCCATACACGTATAGGAACGGGAAAGCCGAGCTTCTTCTTATTGGCTGTCTGAGGAGGACAAGCCTTGAGGGCGGCGATCCTCATTGCATATTTGGTGTTTTCAGGGGTAACTCTGTGCTTGGCAGGTATCTTTTCCGCCAGCGCCATAACCTCCTTGTCAAGGAACGGTACTCTCAGCTCCAGCGAATGAGCCATGCTCATCTTATCTGCCTTAAGGAGAATGTCGCCCGTCATCCACAGGTGAAGATCGATGTACTGCATTTGCGTTACCTGATCCTGATCACGCACTTTGTCATAAAACGGCTTTGTGATAGCCATTGCGTCGGGAGCGCCGGTCTTTATTTTCAGCAGAGCCTTGCGCTCTTTTTCCGAAAAGATATATGCGTTTCCTATAAAACGTTCGTCAAGATCCTTTGAGCCTCTTATAAGGTAATTTATTCCGTGCTTGTGAGGGAGCTTTTCGGCTGCTGCTCCCACTGCCTTTCTTATAGGTCTGGGTATTTTAAAGTAAGCTGCCATGTCCGCAGGGTTGTGATAAATGTTGTATCCTCCGAAAATTTCGTCGGCTCCTTCACCGGAAAGCACAGCCTTGACCTGTCTTGAAGCAAGTCTGCAAACAAAGAAAAGAGCTATTGCCGCCGGATCTGCAAGGGGTTCGTCCATGTGGTACTGTATTTTTGAAAGATTTCCCCAATACTCCTCGGGAGTGATAACCTCTGAAAAGTTATCCTTGTGAATGTATTTGGAAAACTCCTTTGCATAACCTATCTCGTTGTACTTTTCGTCCTCGCCGAATCCCACGGTAAATGTCTTGTCAACGTCCGCAACTGCTGCGACATAGCTTGAATCAACTCCGCTGGAGAGGAAAGAGCCTACTTCTACGTCTGCAAATTTGTGTACATTTACGGAATTTTTAAAGGTCTCGGAGATCCTGTTTACCCATTCCTCCAGCTCCGGTCCGTTGTCGGGATCGAATTTTACTTCCCAGTATCTTCTGACGTCGAGCCTGCCGTTTCTGTATGTAAAGCAGTGTGCGGCGGGCAGCTTGCATACTCCCTTAAAAAAGGTGTCCGACGTAGGGGAGTACTGGAAGGTGAGGTACGTTTCGAGGACGTCCGTATTAAGCTCCTTTTTGAAGTGGGGGTGATCCAGAAAGCTTTTTATTTCCGAGCCCCACATAAGGGTCTCGCCCATCTGAGCGTAATAAAGGGGCTTGATACCGAAGAAATCCCTTGCGCCGAAAAGCTCATTTTTGTTTTTGTCAAAAATTACAAAGGCAAACATTCCTCTGAGTTTATTCAGAAGTCCTTCGCCCCACTGCTCGTAGCCGTGAATAAGCACCTCGGAATCTGTCTGAGTGTAAAATTCATGACCCGCTTCTAAAAGCTCGTTTCTTAGATCCTTATAATTGTAAATCTCGCCGTTGAAGGTGAGAACCATAGATTTATCCTCGTTGAAGATCGGCTGGCTGCCTACGTCCGACAGATCTATAATAGAAAGACGGCGGAAACCCATAGCGACCTTATCGTCAACGTACTTTCCGTCCGAATCGGGACCACGGTGCCTGATCCTGTCCATCATTTTTCCAAGAACAATGGATGCGTCGTTGATCTTATTTGTAAAGCCTACAAATCCACACATAATCTGACCTCGTTTCAATAAGTATTACAGGCAACGCAGTACGACCGCTGCCTGACGGCTTTGTGTTCGGTATTGCCTATACCTTTTAATTATACACCAATCCGGTGATATTTGCAATAGCAAAATCGTAAAAATATACAAAAATGTAAGGGGACTTTTGTATATCGTTTCATAATATCCGCAGTTTTTCTTTAAGGCAATGCCTTACAGCCATTGTGCGGTGTTGCCTTAATATCCAGTATATGCGGGAAATTTTATAAAAGCTATTGCAAATTTTAAAAGTATATAGTATAATAAAAACAAAGGGGAGGAATTGCTGTGAGCGGTAAAAATAAAAAAGTCAAAAAGAAAAAGCGTTTCAGACTGGATATTGCGCTTATCATAGCGTTTTTCCTGCTGATAGTTTCCTTTTCGGCATATATGATAAATACGGATCTCGAGGACGTGCTGGAAGGGGAATACGGTGAATCTATAGTTACTCACGATTATACCTACGAAAAATAAGAAATGCGTCAATCCCCGCCGGAGTTTACGGCGCTTATAAAGAAGTTCCAGCCATAGTATTTCCGGTTTAACAGCCGGAAGTGCTATGGTGTTTTTATTGACATAGCTGTTGTTTAGCGGCATAATCTCAGTAAGAAAAATCGTAGCTCATCAAGTTCAGGTATTGTAGAAAAGGGGACGAAAATATGAAATGTTACACTCAAGTTTATGTGAAAAACAGTTATGAAGCTGCAAAAATGTATTGTAAGGCTTTTGGTGCGGAGATAATCCGAGAGTTCAAAAACGATAATGATACTGCTTATGAGCACTGTGAATTATCCGTGAATGGTGAAGGAATTTTAGCGTTGGCTGAAGTTGCAAATCCTTGTGATATTGAGGTGGTTCATAAACAGAAATGGGAAACCATGACTTTTAATGCCTTTGATTTGGGAAGTAAAGAAGCAGTTGATACTGCGTTTCGTGTTTTGAGTAAAGGAGGAGTTGTTATTGAGCCAATTCATGAACTTCCATGGAACAAATATTGTGCCACCGTTATAGACAAATTTGGTGTTTGCTGGTGGATCGCAATTTAATAATATGAAAAATAAAACATTCGATCAATAAATTCTGATTTATACAAGTGATCAAATAATATAAACAAGCCCCGAAGAGATCTGATAATAGCTTCGGGGCTTTGTCTGCGGGTGCTTTGTGCAAGCTATACAAATATCTTAGTCGCATTTTGTCATAAACTCTCTTGACTTTATAACCGTTATACTGTATACTGGATTTAGGCTTTTGCAAAAATACAAGATGTTGTACTTTTGCGTATATAAAAATAGTCCGGAGGATAAAATATGATAGTCAAGATAATAAAAAGGGACGGACGTACCGTAACCTTTAATATTGAAAAGATAGCAAATGCGATCTATAAGGCTGCCCAGTCGGTGGGAGGAAGCGATTACGAAACTGCGCTTGATCTTTCCGGCAAGGTCGTGGATATGCTTATGGAAAAGAATATCCAGACTCCTACGGTGGAGCAGATACAGGACTGCGTTGAAAAGGTGCTTATCGAGGAGGGACACGCCGCAACGGCTAAGTCCTATATCCTTTACCGTTCCGAGAGGACCAGATCCAGAGAGATGAGTACAAGGCTCATGAAGGCTTACGAGGATCTTACCTTCAAGGCTGCCAGCGACAGTGACCTTAAGCGTGAGAACGCCAATATTGACGGCGATACCGCTATGGGTACAATGCTTAAATATGGCTCTGTGGGAGCGAAGGAATTTTATGAGATGTACGTTCTCGATCCCGAGCATACCCGTGCTCATGAGGAAGGGGATATCCATATACACGATATGGATTTTTACACCCTTACCACTACCTGTACTCAGATAGACCTTACAAAGCTGTTCAAAAACGGTTTTTCCACCGGTCACGGTTATCTCAGGACACCCAATGAAATATCCAGCTACGCTGCTCTTGCCTGCATAGCGATACAGTCCAACCAGAACGACCAGCACGGCGGACAGTCTATACCGAAGTTCGATTACGATATGGCGGAGGGCGTAAAAAAGACGTTCAGACACCGCTACCGTGACAATATCCGCAGGGGACTGGCTTTACTGGCTGACGTTCCTGAAAATCCGGACATAGCCAAGAGGTGTGCGGATTTTCTGGATAAAAGGGGATTTGTTCCCACGCTTGCCAATGATAACGGCTATCAGGAGGAGGAAGCCCAGCTTTTGTCCTCCTATGCGGATGCAAAGGTAGTAAAAAAGATACAGAATTATGCATATAAGACATCGGTGCGTGAGACTGACAGGGCTACATATCAGGCTATGGAGGCGCTGGTGCATAATCTGAACACCATGAATTCCAGGGCGGGCGCTCAGACACCTTTCAGCTCTATAAATTACGGTACAGATACCTCTATCGAGGGCAGAATGGTCATCAAAAATATTCTGCTGGCTGAGGAGGCAGGTCTGGGCAACGGAGAAACGCCAATATTCCCGATACATATTTTCAAGGTCAAGGAAGGCGTGAACTTCAATCCGTCGGATCCCAACTATGACCTTTTCAAGCTTGCGTGCAGGGTCTCGGCAAAGAGGCTTTTCCCGAATTTCTCCTTTATCGACGCTCCGTACAATCTGCAATATTATAAAGAGGGCGACCCGGATACTGAGATCGCATATATGGGCTGCCGCACCAGAGTTATCGGAAACGTTTATGATCCTTCCAGAGAAATAGTCACAGGAAGAGGAAACCTCAGCTTTACGACTATCAATCTGCCCAGATTGGGTATAAAGTCGCATTACGACATTAACGAATTTTACAGGCAGCTTGACGAAATGCTCGATTTGTGCGTTGCACAGCTTCTCCACAGATTTAAAATACAGTGCTCGAAAAAGGTGAAGAATTTCCCGTTCCTTATGGGACAGGGCGTGTGGCTTGATTCTGAAAAGCTTTCATACGAGGATACGGTGGAAGAGGTCCTTAAGCACGGAACTCTTTCAGTGGGCTTTATCGGTCTGGCTGAGTGCCTTAAGATACTTACCGGAAAGCATCACGGCGAGTCGGAGGAGTCCGCTAAGCTTGGATATGAGATAATATCTCATATGCGTGAGAGAATGGACGAGGAAAGCCGTATCAGAGGATTGAATTTCTCCTTGCTTGCCACCCCTGCCGAGGGACTTTCGGGACGTTTTGTCAAAATGGACAGAGAGCGTTACGGTTCCATAGCGGGCGTTACCGACAGGGATTATTATACAAATTCCTTCCATGTGCCTGTGTATTATCCGATAAATGCCTTTGAAAAGCTGAAGATCGAAGCTCCCTACCACGAGCTTACCAATGCCGGACATATAAGCTATGTTGAGCTTGACGGAGATCCGCTGAACAATCTTTCCGCCTTTGAAAAGGTAGTAAGATACATGAAAGAGGTAGGCATAGGCTACGGATCTATAAATCACCCTGTTGACAGGGATCCGGAGTGCGGCTATACGGGAATAATAGGAGACAGATGTCCTAAGTGCGGACGTACCGAGGCTGAGCATCACCGTTCGGTGCATGAGAGGATCCCACGTATCAGGACAGATGCTGCGGAGAAAGGATCCGAATAACGATATCAAAGATCTCCTGTCCATTTAATTGTACAGGAGATCTTTTTTTTGGGAGGTGCGGTATGAAGATCAGAATAGCGGGGATAGCGGGGGAGTCGATAGTTGACGGACCCGGGTTCAGATATACTATATTCACACAGGGCTGTCCTCATCACTGCAAGGGCTGTCACAATCCTCAGACTCACGATTTCAGCGGCGGATATTTCGCCGATACCGATGATTTTCTCAAGGAAATAAATGCGGATCCTTTGCTGGACGGAGTGACCTTCAGCGGGGGAGAGCCTTTTTGTCAGTGTAAGCCTCTTGCGGAGCTGGCTGAGAAGATCAATGCTCTGCCCCGTAAGCTGAATATTATCAGCTATACAGGCTATACCTTTGAGTATCTGCTGGAAAACGCCGATAAGATCGAGGGTTGTCGGAATTTGCTGCAAAGCATCGACTATCTTGTGGACGGAAGATTTATCGAGGAGCAGCGAAGTCTGGAGCTTAAATTCAGGGGCAGCAGAAATCAGCGGTTTCTGGACGTAAAAAAATCACTTGTCCAGGGCAGGGCTGTTCTGGCGAAAAGCGTAAACGGCGACAGCGTGTAGCGGTGTCTGTGCTGCCGGGTGTTACCCGTATTATAAGAATTATTAAGCCCGAAAGCGGTCATAAATAACCTCTTTCGGGCTTGTTTTATTTATTCATTTACTAGCATAAATCAGAATTTACAACTTGAAAATATAATCGTTTAATTCTTTTTCATAGTCACAAGAAACAACAGTAGGCATATTATTCTGCCAAAGCAATCGCAGAATTGTATCTGTAATTTGAATATAATTATCATAAATACACACATCTGCTATTATCTCATAATAAAGAAATCCGTCAGGATAGGTACAGAGCTTATTGGTATCGGTTTCTTTGTTCTTACAAATATGAATATCGAACTGCTTAAAATAATAATTGTTAAGCTCTTTTCTTGCAATGCCATATTGACTTTCAAAAATTAAAATAGCAGACTCAACGGAAGAACTATGAAAATATAATTTGCAATACACTTTTATCACCCTAAATTCCGATTTAACCTAGCAAACATTATATTTAAAAGTCATGGCTTTGTCAATAATAACGCCATAGTACTTCCTGCCACAGAAATCAGAAGTACTATGGCTTGAACTTCGATATGAGTATCTGTCTGAAGCCCGGTACATATAAGCAGCAATGCTACCTCTCGATCTCCCCAAGAGAAAGGGACTTAAGATATGCGTTTATAAAACCGTCCAGATCACCGTCCATAACTGCGTTTACATTGTTGTATTCGTAGCCGGTCCTGTGATCCTTTACCAGCGTGTACGGCATAAATACATAAGAGCGTATCTGTGCGCCCCAGGCTATCTCCTTCTGCACGCCCTTTATATCCTCGATCTTTTCCAGATGCTCTCTCTCCTTGATCTCGATCAGCTTTGCTTTGAGCATTTTCATTGCGTAATCCTTATTCTGGAACTGCGAACGCTGAGTCTGACAGGCGGTCACGATACCGGTGGGCTTGTGGATAAGTCTTACTGCGGATGAGGTTTTGTTTATGTGCTGTCCGCCTGCACCGCTGGCTCTGTAAACCTCCATTTCAATGTCTTCGGGACGAATGTCCACCTCGATCTTTTCGTCAAGCTCCGGCATGACCTCCACTGCGGAGAACGATGTGTGTCTGCTTCCGGAGCTGTCAAAGGGAGAGATCCTTACAAGGCGGTGAATGCCGGACTCGCTTTTAAGATAGCCGTATGCATTTTCGCCCTCGATGATCATCGAACAGCTTTTTATTCCTGCGTCGCCGCCTTCGAGAATATCCAGGGTCTTCGCCTTGAATCCATGAGAGTCAGCCCACTTTGTGTACATTCTTATAAGCATTTCCGTCCAGTCCTGCGCCTCGGTTCCTCCTGCACCGGCATGGAAATTCAAAATTGCGTTGCTTGCGTCATATTCGCCGGTGAGAAGCGTTTCAAGGGACGCCGCCTCAAGCTCCGCCTGGAGCTTGTCGATCTCCTGACGTATCTCGTCCGTCATTTCCGCCTGAGTATCCTCGTCCTCCTCTGCTGCCATTTCCAGCATGACCTCTATGTCCTCAAATGATGATCTGAATTTATTGTAACGCTCCATTTTGCTTTCAAGCTGCCTTGTCTGCTGAAGTACCTGCTGGGATCTCTCAAGATCGTCCCAGAAGCCCGGTTCGGCTGCCTTTTCGTGAAGCTCGTCTATCTTTTCTCCGCAGTTGTCTATGTCATACACGTCGTGCAGCTCATGGAGCTTGGGACGGCAGCTTTCCAGCTCGGATTTAAGGTTTTCTAAAAATACCATAATATTTTCTCCTTTTGATCACATTTTAGTCTTACACTATATTATAAAACTTTTTTTTCAAAAAGTAAAGAAAAAAATGTGAAAAAGTCTAGCATTTATAAAAAAAATATGTTATAATATATTAAATCCTATTTTAGTATAATGAAAGGAAAACAGATATGGGAAATTATACCGGCGCAAAATGTATATCCTGCGGCGAGATCTTTAAAGACGGCGACGATGTTGTAGTTTGTCCCGACTGCGGAACTCCTTATCACAGAGAGTGCTATTTGAAAGAGGGCAGATGTATAAACGATGCTCTTCATGAATCGGGTCAGAGCTGGACTGAGGAGACGGAGGAGATCCCGGAGGAAGAAAAGGCAGAGGGCGTAAGGTGCATAAGATGCGGATTTGAAAATACGCCGGATAAGCTTTTCTGCGAAAAATGCGGAACGCCTCTTATGAAAATGGGAAGTGAGCCTGCTCCCTTCAACACGGTCAGCGGGGAGGCTAAAAATCAGGATCAGTTCAGATACGGCAGCGAGAACGGCGCCGCTCAGAACGGAAGGATCGTTTTTGACCAGAATTCTGAGATAGACGGCGTAAAGCTGGGAGATTACGCTAAATATGTCGGAAGCAATCCGATAAGCTTTCTTTCCAATTTTATACGTTTCGGCAAATTCGGCGGAAAGATCTCCCTGAACATCGGAGCATTTATTTTTCCCGAGGTCTATTTCCTGTACAGAAAGATGAATGCGTGGGGGATAATGTCAATGCTGGTCTTCGCTTTGCTGAGCATACCCAGCATGATCTATTATTTCGGATCCGGTGAATACGGCATAACGCTTAATATGGATATAGATCTTAAGTCACGGCAGTTTTTGCTGATCTATAATGCGGCGACCTACGTCACGCTGCTGGTGAAGATCCTTGCGGGGCTTTTTGCAAACTACATTTACTATAAGCAGGCAAAAAAGGATATTACAGTCATACGGGACGACTCACCCGGATCGGACGACGCCGAGACCTCCCGCAGGATCGCCGATAAGGGCGGAGTTTCGTGGGCAGGAGTGATAATAGGCTTTACAGTGTATTCCGTAATATCAATAGGTTCTGTTATGCTTATGGGCAGATTGATGTAAAATTTACAAAAAATTAATTTTTCAAAGTTTGACCAATCTTGACAGAAAAATAGCAATATGATATAATAATTAAGTTAATCCTTGCTTGTACATTGGGTACAGGCGAAATCCAGAAGGAGGTGCAATTGTAATGGCAAAAATCAATGAGTCTTACGAGGCAATGGTAATTTTCAGCTCCAAGCTTGACGAGGAGGCTGTGACTGCGCTTACAGACAAGTTCAACGGCATGATCGAGGCAAACGCTGAAGACGTTACTCTCAACAACTGGGGAAAGCGCAAGCTTGCTTACGCTATTAACTATGAAACAGAGGGTACCTATGTGCTGTGGTCTTTCACCAGCAAGACAGATTTTCCCGCTGAGCTTGAGAGAGTTCTCAAGATCACAGACGGTGTTATCCGTTTCCTGATCACGGTAAAGTAAGCTGAAAGAGAAGGGAAATGCAATGCTTAATAAAGTTATTTTAATGGGAAGAATAACACATGACCTTGAAGTGAGACAGACGCCGTCGGGTGTTCCTTCGCTTACCTTTACGGTTGCTGTGGAAAGAAATTTTGTAAGACAGGGCGAGGAAAGGCAGAGCGACTTTATCAGGTGTGTTGCCTGGCGTCAGACTGCCGAATTTATCGCAAGGTTTTTCGGCAAGGGCAGAATGATCGCTATTGAAGGAAATCTGCGTACAAGCACATATGACGATAAAAACGGTTCAAGGCATTACGTTACCGACGTGTATGTGGATAACGCTTCGTTTACCGGCGAGCCTAAGCAGCAGGGTAACGGGACCTATTCCAATAATTACGGCGGAGGAAATTATCAGAATAATAACGGCGGATACCAGCAGGGCGGAGGATACCGTAATAACGGATATCAGCAGCAGGCTCCCGCAAATAATAATTCCAACTATAACAATAACGGCGCCCCTGCAAATGACGCTTTGTCTATTGGCGATCTGGCGGATTTTGAAGAGGTATTAAGCGACGACGGAGTACCGTTCTGATTTGATGAACTAAAATTTTGAATTGTGAAAATTCCTGTAAGGAGGGAAATTTACCATGGAGAAGGAAAGAAATTCCGGCAGACCTATCAAGAGAGGCCGTAAAAAGGTTTGTATGTTCTGTGTAGACAGAGCCGAGAAGATCGATTATAAGGATATCGCTAAGCTCAGAAAGTGCATGACAGAGAGAGCTAAAATTCTCCCCCGTCGTGTGACAGGAACTTGCGCTTATCATCAGAGAGAGCTTACCTCTGCTATCAAGAGAGCTCGTCACGTAGCGCTTCTTCCTTATGTTTCTGACTAATTAAAGCAGATCTGGAGGTATCCTTAACGGGATACCTCTTTTTGTTTTTTCGGGGCAGTCCAGGAAAGCACTGCAGAAAAGTAAGGCTTTATGCAGTATTTTCTTGAATTGCCACCGTTTTAGGGGTTGAAAAGCATGGCATACTGTGATATAATTTATTAGGTCCCCACAGGGACCGCATGGATATGCATTTGTTTTTGAACAGGCACATTGAAAGGAGCTTTTATGAAAGAGCGGATAGATATAAAAGAAAATAACGGTATCATACCAATGATACCTACCAGAGATCTGGTGGTTTTCCCCGGAATGACGGTTCATTTCGACGTGGGAAGGGAGATCTCCATAAAAAGTATGCTCAATGCCAGAGATGCAGGCGGCAAGGTCTTTCTCTGCGCTCAGCAGGACGTTAACGTAGAGCGTCCGGAGTTTAAGGATATGTATAAAATAGGTACTATTGCCGACATCAAGCAGGTTGTCAAAACTCCGTCGGGAATCTACAGATGCGTTGTTAACGGTCTGAGAAAGGCAAGGCTCAAGGAGCTTTTTGACCGAGGCGACTGTTATGAGGCTTCCGTAAGAAGAATGCCCAATTATTCAGCGGAAAAGCTGGACGGCGCAGAGCTTCAGGCTGTTGCCAGGGAGGTTTGCAGCGCTTTTGAGGAGTTTGCAAGAATGCTTCCTAAAATGCCTCAGGAGATATATACTTCCGTTATGGGGGCGAAAAAACCTGAGGAGCTTTATGAGAGCATAGCCTTTAACGTTCCCCTTTCCTTTGCGGATAAGCAAGCTTTGCTGGAGGCTCCCTCTGTGGGAGAAAAGCTTGTGCTGCTTATGACCGTTCTTGCAAGGGAGATCGAGATACTGTCACTGGAAAGCCAGATACATGAGCAGGTGCAGAACCAGATCGCCGACGGACAGCGTGAGTATTACATACGTGAACAGATAAAGGCTCTGCAGAATGAGCTGGGTGAGGGAAATCCCGACGGCTCGGACGAAAACGAGATACAGGCGTATTACGAAAAGATAGGCGCAATGTCTGCGTCCGACGAGACAAAGGAAAAGCTTGAAGGCGAAGTAAAGAGACTTTCAAGAATGGCTTCGGCTTCTCAGGAGGCTGTGGTAATAAGGGGATACCTCGATACTGTTCTGGCGCTTCCCTGGGGTGTTTATACTCAGGATAACACCGACGTCAAAAAGGCGCAGAAGGTGCTGGACAGAGATCACTACGGAATGAAGAAGGTAAAGGAAAGAATAATTGAAAATCTTGCGGTAAGGGCGCTTACTCCCGATCTTAAGGGTCAGATAATCTGCCTTGTGGGTCCTCCGGGAGTAGGAAAGACTTCTGTTGCGAGATCCGTGGCGGCTGCACTCGGAAGAAAGTTCGTAAGGGTCTCGCTGGGCGGCGTCAAGGACGAAAGCGATATAAGAGGTCACAGAAAGACCTATGTCGGCTCTATGCCTGGCAGGATTATAAATGCAATGAAGCTTGCAGGATCCTCAAATCCGGTCATGCTGCTGGATGAGATCGATAAGATGAGCAATGATTTCAGGGGAGACCCCTCCTCGGCTATGCTTGAGGTGCTTGACAGCGAACAGAACAACGCTTTCCGTGACCACTATATCGAAGTGCCTTACGATCTCAGCAGCGTGCTGTTTATCACAACGGCAAATTCTCTTGATACCGTTGCCGCTCCGCTGCTTGACCGTATGGAGATCATAGAGCTTACAAGCTATACAAGAGAGGAAAAATTCCATATCGCCAAGGAGCATCTTGTTAAAAAGCAGCTGGAAAAGCACGGTCTGAACGCCAATATGGTCAGAATAAGCAAGGACGGTATCTACAGTCTTATTGACGGCTACACAAGGGAAGCCGGAGTGAGAAGCCTTGAACGCACCATAGGTTCGCTGTGCAGAAAGGCGGCTAAGGAGATCGTTGAGGACGGCGTGAAGCGTGTCACCTTCAAGGCGGACAATATCCCTGATTATCTGGGACACCGCAAGTATTTACCCGATATGGCGTCACAGGAAAATTCAGTGGGCTGTGTAAACGGATTGGCATGGACATCTGTAGGCGGAGTTCTTATGCCGCTGGAGGTACTTGTGCTGGACGGTAAGGGTAAGATAGAGCTTACCGGTTCGCTGGGTGACGTTATGAAGGAGTCTGCAAAAATTGCGGTAAGCTACTGCCGCAGTATAGCGGACAAGTACGGTATCGACAAGGATTTTTACGAGAAAAAGGATATACATATCCATGCTCCCGAAGGGGCTGTGCCAAAGGACGGTCCGTCTGCCGGCGTTACTATGATAACGGCTATAGTTTCCGCTCTCAGCGGGATAAGAGTGCGCTCCGACGTTGCGATGACGGGAGAGATCACGCTTACAGGCAGAGTCCTGCCCATAGGCGGACTGCGTGAAAAGACAATGGCGGCATATAAGGCGGGAATAAGCACCGTAATTGTGCCGGAAGCCAACAGGGGAGATCTTGACGAGATAGACGATACGGTAAAGCTGGGACTTGACTTTGTGTTTGCAAAGAATATCAGTGACGTTCTTGATACGGCTCTGGAGGACAAGGTTCCCGGGCAGCTTCCGCTGGAGCTTATAAATCATAAGACGTCGGAAAGAAAGCCCAAGCTTACCGTATAGAAGAAAGGGTTTATATGAATTATAACAAGGCAGAATTTGTGACCTCCTACGGCAGATTCAGTCAGATACCCAAGTCGGACAGACTGGAATTTGCCTTTTCGGGCAGGTCAAACGTGGGGAAATCTTCGCTGATAAACAAGCTGCTGAACAGAAAAAATCTTGCAAGGGTGAGCGCTGTTCCCGGCAAAACGGTGACGATAAATTTCTTTTCACTGGAGAATATTTATATCGTCGATCTGCCGGGCTACGGCTACGCCAATGTTTCCAAGACGGAAAAGGCTAAGTGGGGAGATCTTATCGGCGGCTATCTGGGGGACGGCGAGCGGGAGCTTGCACTGGTTTTCCAGCTGATAGATATGCGACACCCGCCCAGTAAGGACGATCTTCAGATGATAGATTATCTTATCGACTGCGAAATTCCATTCGTTATCATTTTCACCAAGGCGGACAAGCTGAAGCCTACGGCGAGAAAGGCGAGAATGGATGCTTTCAGGACGGAAATTCCCTGCTTTGAGGACATTACCTGCGTACCATTTTCCACGGTAACGGGCGAGGGCGTCGAGGAGGTCAGAGCGATAATCGAGGAGATTGCCGAGGGTGCGGAGATAATTCCGCCCGAGGAATGCGGAGAATTTGACGAGGACTTTGAGGACGGCAATGACGATACTCCTCCAAAGCCTTTTTCGGGGTTTTTGACGCCTAACAGGAGAAAATGAGGTATTGCCTTAAAATTCAATTGTCTTGCAGATAACATATTTAGGTGTATCTCTCCCCGTCTTTGGAGAGGAGAGATACATTGATCGGCATTGTCTTAACTTATCCAAGGTATGGCAGAAAAGCGATCGCAAAATAAAATTATTAAAATTAAATAAAAAGTTATTAAATCCCCTTTACATTTGGATCGTAATGTGCTAAAATATTATCATAGTTTAGCACTTTACAATATGAAAACACTATCCGGATGTAAAGGAGTTTTTGTTATGAGAGAAAAACTGGAAATAAAAAATCTTGACGATCTGTATGAGGCTATACTCTGCCTTGAAACGGTGGAAGAGTGCAGACTGTTTTTTAAGGACTTATGTACGATACCCGAGCTGAAATCCTTTTCTCAGAGATTTCAGGTGGCTAAAATGCTTACTGATAACTACGTTTACAGCGACATCGTCAAGGAGACGGGAGCTTCCACTGCTACTATAAGCAGAGTCAACCGTTCCCTTTCCTACGATGGCAGCGGCGGATATAATATTGTTTTTGACAAGCTTGATAAAAAGAAAGAGCAGGCTGGGGACTGATGAGCGGCGCTTACGGCAGGTTTGCTCAGGTTTACGATAAGCTCCAGCAGGACGTGCCTTATGCTGAAATGGCTAAGCTTTTCGATGAATTTATAAAAGAATACAGCTCGGAAAACGAGGTCGTGGTGGATCTTGCCTGCGGCACAGGAAATCTCAGCGAGGAAATGTACAAACTGGGCTACGACGTTATCGGCGTCGACTTGTCGCAGGATATGCTTAACGAGGCTTTGGAGAAAAAATACGACAAAGGACTTGATATCAGCTATATCTGTCAGGATATGACCGAGCTTGATCTGTACGGAGCGGCAGATGTTGTTATCTGCGTTCTTGACAGCCTTAATCATCTGTCCTGTGCAGATGATCTTGCAAAAACGGTGGAAAGAGTTTCTATGTTCACCTGCGACGGCGGACTGTTTATTTTTGATGTCAACACTCTTTACAAGCACCGTGTGATCCTGGGGGATAATGTCTTTTGCTATGATCCTGACGGACTTTTCTGCGTGTGGCGCAATGAGGCCCTGGAGGACGGAAGCGTAAATATCGCCCTTGATTTTTTTGAAGAGCGTGATGACGGAAGCTATTCAAGGTACGGCGAGGAGTTCAGGGAGATCGTTTTTTCGCCGGAATTTATAGAGGACTGTCTCAGTAAAAATCATTTTGAGATGATCGGCAGATTTGACGGCTTTTCTAAGGAACCTCCTTGTGATGAAAGCCAGAGGATATTGTATGTTTGCAGAAGATCAGCGAGGTAAATGTATATGGGAAGAATTGTTAGAACTATATCCAAGGATGCATCGGCGGTTTGCAGCGCTATTGACGGTATGGATATCGTTTCCGAGATAAGAAGGATACACAATACATCAGCGGTGGTTACGGCTGCGCTGGGCAGGCTGGCTATGGGTACGTCGCTGCTGGGCTTCGGGCTTAAGGGCAGCGATGACAGCATTACAGTCCGTATGGACGGAAACGGTCCTGCTGGATTGCTTCTGTGCGTTGCCGACAGCTACGGAAACGTCAAGGCG
The DNA here is from genome assembly GCA_017626015.1 of Ruminococcus sp. GTDB lineage: Bacteria > Bacillota > Clostridia > Oscillospirales > Ruminococcaceae > Hominimerdicola. Next base: position 64,921 of record JAGAJO010000005.1, on the reverse strand, counting down.
GACGTTGCCAATCCCGGGGTGGAGCTGCCTCTTAACAGTAAGGGTAAGCTTGACGTAAGGGGAGCGGTAGGCACGGACGGAACGCTCAGCGTCATAAAGGATATGGGGCTTAAGGAGCCGTACTGCGGGCAGATACCGATAGCTTCCGGGGAAATTGCCGAGGATATCACCAGCTATCTTGCCATAAGCGAGCAGATCCCCAGCGTGTGCGCTTTGGGAGTTCTGGTAGATACCGATATGTCGGTAAAAAAGGCGGGAGGCTTTCTTGTCCAGCTTCTGCCCTTTGCGGGGGAGGAGGTCATCTCTCAGATAGAAAAAAATATACAGCAGATGCAGTCGGTCACTCAGCTTATGGAGGAAGGAAAGACGGAAAAGGATATTGCTCTTATGGCTCTTGCCGGACTGGAGCCGGAGGTGCTTGACGATTTTCAGGTGGAATATCGCTGCGGCTGCTCCAGAGAGCGGACGGAAAAGGTACTTATTTCCTTGGGAAAGGATCAGCTGGAGGAAATATCCAGAGACGGAGGAACAGACGTGACCTGCAATTTCTGCCGTACCAGATATCATTTTACTTCTGAGGAAATACTGGCTCTGGCTGAAAAAAATACTTAGAAAGATATTCGCAGGAATTTCAAATGCTCGGGACGCTTTCACAGGTAACGCATATCAAAGGCAATACTGCACAGTCATTGTGTGCGGTATTGCCTTTATGTTTTTACATCTACTTTGTAATGCTTTTGATCTTTCTCCACACCGAGGGGGCATATCCCGTTTGCTGCTTGAACTGCCTTGAAAAATGAACGGAGCTGTTGTATCCGCATTCCGTGCATATTTCGTCTATATTTTTATCGGTACCTGCAAGCAGGTTTTTCGCCTTGTTTATCCGGCTGTGTATAACGTCTGACATACAGGATACGCCGAATGCCCGGCGGTAGATTTCCTGTATATACGGTTCGCTGACGTGAAGCTCCTCCGCCATGCAGCTTATATTCCAGTCAAGCTGAGGCTCGTAATATATCCTGATGCGAAGCTCACGAAGCTTTGAAATATGCGGAACGGCTGTGTCGGTGTTTTCTATACATTCAGAGATCTCCATAAACATAGCCGACATTATGTGATAGAGCGTGGCGTTGCTGTTGTTGCATCTGAAAAAATAGCTTTGTATAATGCGGAAGTAGCTGCCAAGGTCAAAGCGCTTGCCTATATGCACCGGCTTGCCAAATTCGATATTAAGTCCCGATATAAACGACTCGTCCGCCGAAAACACTATCCAGTCGTCAGTATAATCCTCTCCGCAGGCTCCGTAGAACTGAGGAGAGTTTTTGTTAAATAGGACAAATGTGTCAGGTTCGTATTCGGTTACATTTTCACTGACTCCTATAACGCATCTGCTTTTGATAAAAAGCGCAAGATAAAAGTCATATCCGAGCTGTCGTTCTGTATAGAAATCTTTGTCATGTCTGTAATCGCACCCCATGTATTTAATGGTAAACATGATAACACAACCTTTAAAAAGTTAAATCAAACATATTATATATCATTTAAATATCTTTGTCAATATGATATAATATATTTAAGTTAATATGGGGGGAGATCGGTCAGATTGAAATATTTAAAAGCTGTTTCTGTAGTGATGACATCTGTATTTGTGCTTACATTGCTGTGTGCCTGTGCGGGAAAAGAGACTTCGGACAGCTTGTCGGAGGTATCTTCAGGATCCGGAGCAGTCTATGAAGATCCGGATAAAGAAGGCTTTGCGTCAAAAAACAAGCTTGCAAATCCGGAGTCCACGGAAAAAACACGGCGGATATACGATTATATATGCGAAAACTTCGGCGAAAATATGCTGACCTGTCAGCAGGAGTCCACATGGATGACTTCGCCTGATTACGAAATGGACTACATTCTCGAAACGACGGGCAAGCTGCCTGCGATGAGAGGTCTAGATTTTATGAACAACGATTTTGACGGAGTTGTTCAGCGTTCAAAGGAATGGGACGAAAAAGGCGGAATAGTCACTATATGCTGGCATACAGGCGTAAGCGGCAGCGGCTATCAGGAATCCCTTGACGAGGATCCCGACTTTGACAAGCTTCTGACTGAGGGAACGGACGAATATGAATCCATGATGAAGAGCTGGGACAATGCGGCAAAAGCGTTACAGGAACTTCGTGATGCGGACATACCTGTACTCTGGAGACCCTTCCACGAATTTGACGGACAATGGTTCTGGTGGGGCAAGGGCGGTAACGACAATTTCATCAAGCTATGGCAGCTTATGTATGATAAATTCACAAACGAATACGGGCTTAACAACCTTATATGGGTCCTGGGATATTCCGGCGAGGTAAAAAACGGCTGGTATCCAGGAGACGAGTATGTTGACGTTATTGGCTCGGATACCTATGATAACAGCACCAACATCAAGGCTTGGAACAAGCTGCTTGACGTTGCGGACAAGCCTATGGCGTTCCATGAATGCGGAAAGGTGCCAAGCGTTAAGGAATTTGAGCTTGACGGCGATATGTGGGCATGGTTTATGATATGGCACACGGATCACATTATGGCTAACGACAAGACGAATCTGACAGAGGTTTATAACAGTGACAAGGTTATCACCCTTGACGAGCTGCCGGATTTTCAGGGTGAAATAAAATAAAATTTTATTATTGAGGAGGAGAAGTATGAAAACTGATACCAAGGGTATGTGCCGGAAGGCGGCGGCGTTATCTGCTGCGCTGGTTATGACATTCAGTATGTTCGGGACTGTAAACGCTTCGGCGGCTGATATTAATACATATGAGTCGCTTTCAGTCGATGCCGAGGCTAAGAAAAGCTTTGAGGAGAAGATAGCGTCCCAGACCAAGCTGCCCGTTATAAACGTTACCACAAATAACAACAGCGAGCTGATACTGTCAAAGGAGATCTATACCGAATGCGTTGTGGACGTTTTCAACGTAGACGAGGATTACGAGCTGGACGAGGTCTCTGCGGGAATAAGGGTAAGAGGAAATTCAAGCGCCTATTTCGGAGACGTTGAGCAGATAAAGAAGAATCCCGTTCCATACCGTATCAAATTTGACAGTAAGACGAATATGCTGGGCCTTAACGACGGTGCGCAGTGCAAGAGCTGGGTGCTTCTGAAATCCGACTGGGATCTGATAAGAAACGATATCGCTTTGAGGATGGGAAGAACTATTTTCGGAGATACAGCTTACGTCAGCGATTCACAGCTCGTGCATCTTTATGTCAACGATCAATTTAAGGGCATTTATGTTTTGTGCGAACAGAATCAGGTAAACAAACACAGAGTAAATGTTACGGAGCCTGAGGAGGGTTATCAGGGTACGGACATAGGTTATTATCTGGAGCTTGACAACTATGCGGATCGTGAGCCTGACAATATCTACTTTACTATGGATTATGAGGGAGCTACCGTTACCGACATAAGAGGAGAAACAAGACAGTTCGTACCTGCCGATTATTCGGTCAAGAACGACGTTTATTCTCAGGAGCAGGTAGATTTCATAAATAAATATCTGAACAATTCCTTTGAGATACTTTATAAGGCTGTAGAAAAGGGAGAGTATCTTACCTTTGATGAGAACTTTGATCTTATCGAGTCGGATTACACTACGGCAGAAGAAACCATTACCGCCGTTATGGATATCGAATCCGTTGTAGATATGTATCTGCTTTACGAGATAGTACACGATTATGACTGCGGCGAGGGCAGCTTCTATATGTGCGTTGATTTTGCAGAGGGAAGTCAGACTCCTAAATTGCAGTTTACATCGCCGTGGGATTTTAACTGGGCTTATAATGACAGTACGTCAAGATACTGGGCAGGCGCATTCTGTGAAAGATGGTTTGCTAATCAGAACGGCGACAGATCCAATCCGTGGTTCATACTGCTTGCCAAGGAGGACTGGTTCATGGATCTCTGTGCCGATAAGTGGACAGCGGAAACCTCAAATGTCAAGGCTGCTATAATGGAGGAGAGAGGAATTCTCGCCGATTATCCCGAGGATCTTACAAAAACAAGCGAAAATGCAATAAACGACGCAAACAAGCTCCTTGAATGGATAGACAAAAGAATGGTATGGATGGATAAGACCTTTACAGTGAGTGAGCCTCCTGTAGATGATAATTCATCAAAGCCGGACGACAGCGATCCTCAGGAAAGCAGTACGCCTGAAAGCAGCAGCTCAGACGAAAGCAATAGCTCAGACGAAAGCAGCTCCGCTGACAGCTCGTCCAAGGCGGAGACCGCTAAGCCGGAATCTTCGTCATCTGCGAACAAAAACACTGCGTCCTCCGAAAATCCTAAAACGGGAGCAGCACAGCTGTCATTGGCGCTCTGCGCTTTTGCCTGCGCAGTTGCAGTTGTAAATAAAAAGAAGAAATAAGCAGAAATAAAGGCTTTCGACCGCAGCGGACGAAGGCCTTTAAATGCTTGTAACAAATATCTGATACAGGGAAGGTATATCATCATGAAGCTTTTGATCATCCGCCACGGAGAGCCGGATTATGAGTCGGACTGTCTTACCGCTAACGGTATTTTGCAGGCGAAAAAGCTTGCTGCCCGTCTTGAAACCGAGAATATAACAGCCGCATATATGTCGCCTATGGGCAGGGCAAGGGAGACTGCTGAAATTTGTGTGAATGGAAAAAATATTTCCTTGACCCAATGTGACTGGCTGCATGAATTTGATGTGAAGGTACATGACAGCGATAAGTCGGAGCCGGTACATACATGGGATATTTGTCCAAAAAACTGGACATCTGATGACAGCCTTTATGACAGAAAAAAATTCTTTTTGTCCCCGGGTATGCAGGGCAGCGGTATAAAGGAAAGGTTTGATGCCGTATGCTGTGGACTTGATTCGCTGCTGGCAGACTACGGACTTGTCCGTGAGGGTGGAGTATACCGCAAAGCTTCTGCCTGCAACGAAACTCTTGCTCTGTTTTGTCATTTCGGAGCGACCTGCGTTATTATAGCTCATCTGCTGGGGATATCCCCAATAGTAGCCCTCCAGGGCTTCAGCGCAGAGCCTACCGCTATAGCTACGCTGTGTACAGACGACCGATTCGGTGAGCTGGTGAATTTCCGCCTTCACGGCTTCGGAGATATTGCTCACCAGGACAACAGGGGAGCGGGCATTGTAAACTATCAGTGATCTTAAAAAAATGTATATAAAGAATTACGCACATCGGCATATCTCATACCGATGTGCGTATTGCTGTCTGTCTATGCTTCGGGAAGTATGACCGCCGCCACGATGTACGCTACCAGTCCTACTCCGCTGCAGCAGGCAAGTATGACGGTACCCAGCCTTACAACGTTGACATCAACGTCAAAATACTCCGCAAGTCCGTTGCAAACGCCGCAGATGATCCTTCCCTGCCTGATTTTGTAAAGCGTTTTTCTCATATTTTCTCCTCCTGTAAACTGTTGTAGGTGTTATTCTTTGGTATTTCCGAAGGTGAAATCTATATCTCCAACGCCGCTGTCGATATCGACGGTGTATTTTCCGTCACGGGATCCGTAGCGATTCTTGCGGTCGCCCACAAAGCGGTAGTCGCTTTCATCTCCGTAAAGATCGATCGTACAGTCTCCTGCGCCGCTGTCGATATTGATATTTCCGTTTACACTTCCGAAAAATTCAAAATCCCCCGCACCCAGATCTATATCAAGACCGCCGGCAGAACAGCTTTGCATTGTCAGGTTTCCTGCACCCGCATCTGCTTCAACAGTACCTTCGATCGTCGATGAAATTATATCGCAGTCACCGGCTCCCAGATCGACGGAAAAGTCGTTGCAACTCATTGACGTTACAGTACAGTCTCCCGCGCCCGAGTCGATATCAAATTCATTGCAGCTTAAACCGTTGAGTATGACCTCTCCTGCGCCGGAGTCAATGCTTACTTCGTCGTAGATCTTTTCGGGAAGATAAACCGTAAGAGAGACATCATTGTTATTCCATAATCCGAAGCCCCATGTGCCTATATCCCATAAACTAAAATGATTTTTGCGGCTTTTGATCTCGAAGGTATTTCCGTTCAAGCCTATGGTATAATAGTCGGGAACATTTTCACCCTTAACATAAATGTTTCCGTCGGAGCTTTTGTCTACTGTAAGATCTCCGTAGCCGTATTCCAGATCGATATTTTTTACGGAAGAACCGTCGTAGTTCTGGTCTATCGTAATTCCCTTTTGCATTTTTGATTCGTATTTGCTCATATCCGTGTTTTTGCATACGATTATTCCGACTGTGAGAAGTACCGCTCCCGCCGCCATAAGCACAACGGGAAATATGGGAAATCTTCTTTCGATCCTGTCACCTGCAGCGTCATATTTAGCCATTTGCTTTCGCCTCCCCGATCCTGAAAATTTTTCTTATAACAGTAACGATACCGTTTATTATACTTGCCGCCGCTCTGAAACAGATCTTAAGCATGGGAACGGCAATCAGACCGAAAAGTCCCAGACCTATAAGTCCGCAGCCCAGCAGGCAGATGCCTATAGGCGGAACGCTGAAAAGTCCGGCGATCCCTCCCACTGTAAGTCCGAAGCCGATCGCAGCAAGAGCTACAAAAAGTGCGAAAATTACGGCTGCCACCGCAACCATTATGCCCAGCAAAGCGGCTGCGCAGGGTATCCATATGGGGCTGGTTACCAGTATAAGCACCAGCTTCAACAGGTTGTCGTTTCGCTGCTTCTGACCGTTATTTTCACTGTAATTATAATTATACCGTTTGTCGTACTGCTGATCATTCTGACTTCCTTGGGCAGGATTTTTTACGTCCTCCATCTGAAATTCAGGAGTGCCGTCGGGGTGCAGACCGTTTTCAATAAGTATTTCTCTTGCAATGTCCTCGGGATCTCCAAGACCGGCAGCCGTTTCATCTTCCTTTTCCGGGCCGGCGTCAAGAAAAATCTCCTCGTAATAGCGAAGCGCCTCGTCCATTTCATTTTTCGGGAGTCCTCCCTTATCAAGGCAGGATCTCATATTCATAAGAAATTCAAGCCTGCTCATAATTTCTCACCCTCATTCATTAATATACTGTCTACCTTAATTTTATGTTCTGTCCACTGGTGTCTGTAATCCTCAAGTGCGTTCATTCCCTTGTCCGTGACACGGTAGTATCTTCTGTTTCTTCCCATATACTCCTTGTCGTAGGTTTCAAGCAGTTCGTTTTTTTGCAGTCTTCTGAGAACCGGATACAGCGTCGATTCGGATACGTCAACTGCCCGCCTGAGGTACTGGGTGATCTCATAGCCGTAGGTGTCTTCACGTTCCACAACCGAAAGCACCATCGAATCCAGCAGACCTGCGCTAACAGGAAATCCCATGTTTCTAGCTCCTTTCCGCTGCCGCAGCAAATGCGGCATTTTATTGTCTTGTTTCATTTGTCCTGTACAATATTATATCGTTGTATATATTATATGACATATAATATTATTTGTCAATACAATATTGTATGCAATTTAAAATATTGTATAGATCCACAAGGCTCAATGCAATTATTGCAGCTATTCAATGCAAGATGTACAAAAAACGCTCCGCCGGGATATGCCAAGCGGAGCGTTTTTATTGTTTGTGATAAAATATTTAGGAAGCACTGATCAAATCGCTGCTTTAAAACTCACTGCTTCCCATGCAATGTATTTAGGTGCGTTTCCTTAGTTTCAGATCTTATCGAATGCCTGCTTAAGATCAGCAAGAATATCCTCCACATTTTCAAGTCCCACGGAGAATCTTATCATTCCTCCGTCGATACCGGCGGCTGCCAGCTGTTCATCGGTAAGCTGTCTGTGGGTTGCGGAAGCCGGGTGAAGCACGCAGGTGCGGATATCCGCAACATGGACCTCGTTTGATGCAAGCTTTAAGCTGTCCATAAACCTCACAGCCGTGTCTCTTCCGCCCTTAATGGAGAATGAGATGACTCCAGAGCAGCCAAGGGGAAGATACTTCTGAACCAGCGGATAATACTTGTTTCCCTCAAGTCCCGGATAGAATACCGACTCGACCTTATCGTTCTCATCAAGATACTTTGCGACTATTTTTGCATTTTCAACATACTGCTTCATTCTTACCGGGAGAGTTTCAAGTCCCAGGTTAAGCAGGAAAGAGGAATTTGCAGCAGGATAGCAGCCAAAGTCTCTCATCAGCTGCATTCTTGCCTTTACGATGTAAGGAGCGAACGGATACTTTTCGGTGTATACAGTGCCGTGATAGCTCTCGTCAGGCTCCGTCATGCAGGGGAACTTACCCTGAGTCCAGTCGAATTTTCCCGAATCCACAATAACTCCGCCTACCTGAACTGCATGACCGTCCATGTATTTTGAGGTGGAGTGTATAACGATATCTGCGCCCCACTCGATAGGTCTGCAAAGGTAAGGGGTCGCAAAGGTGTTGTCCACAATAAGCGGAACTCCGTTTGCGTGAGCGGCATTTGCAAACTTTTCAATATCAAGGACTGTCAGCGCAGGATTTGCGATAGTCTCTCCGAAAACAAGCTTTGTGTTTGGCTTGAACGCCGCATTAAGCTCCTCCTCCGTGCAGTCGGGATCAACGTAAATGCACTCGATACCAAGCTTTTTCATTGTGATGCTGAACAGATTTATAGTTCCGCCGTAAATGGAGGTGGAGGAAATAAAGCTGTCCCCAGCCTGACAGATATTGAGGATACTGCAAAGGGTCGCCGCCTGTCCCGAGGAGGTACACATAGCCGCAGCACCGCCCTCAAGAGCTGCTATCTTCTTTTCAACAGCGTCGGTGGTGGGATTCTCAAAACGAGAGTAGATCAGGCTTCTGGTAGGGTCATCAAAAACCGCCGCTACCTCATCGGTGGAGTCATAAACGTAGGTCGTACTCTGAACTATCGGAACAACTCTAGGTTCTCCGTTTTTGGGAGTATAGCCCTCATGTAAGCATTGTGTTTCAATTTTCATTTCAATCAGATCCTTTCAAAAATATTTATTACAAAACCTTAAAGCTTGAAATAATTTGGTCGTAAATCTCCACATATTCGTCCTTTTCGGCGTGTTCGCATTCGATCTCGAAAAATCCGCCGTTTCCGTCCGGGTAGTAAACAAGAATATCCTCAGCGTAGGTATAGTCGTCGCCGCTGATGTATTTGTGTACGGAGGTGAACTTTACGCCCTCTGTTCCGTCAGAAGAGGTGATCTTTTCTTCCGATAATATCCCGTCCCGCCATTCAAATTCGTTTTCTATGGCTTCCTTCATAATTTCCGTAAAGTCGTCAAGGGTGATTTCTCCGTCCTCGGTATGAGGAGTTATATAGGAAATATCCGTAAATGTGTAGACATATTCTCCTGCAATACGGTAGACTGTTTTGTAGTCGAAGTTTTCATATGTATATTCCTCTGTATGTTCAAAGCCATCGCAGCCTGTGGGAACAGTCACCGAAAACGGGTATTCTATATTCTCAAACGGAGCATCGCTGTTATATGTGACATCGTGCGCATATTCCGAAGTGTCAAATCCCCACGCAGCTCCCCATTGATACCAGTCGGCGACAACATAGTCTCCGTCTGCGGTTATGTCCGCCGAGATAGAGTTTTCCGCCTCGTTTGCATCGCACCAGATCTCCTCGTAGTTGGCGTCATTCTCGTTGTAGTGCAGCAGCAGAAGATTTTTCAGGGGAATGCCGTTAAGATTTTCGGGATCGACCGTAATGGTTATCCTGCCGTTTTCAATGGAGTTGAACATGACCACGAAGGGTACTCCGACTATTCCCACAACGCCGTTGTGCAGAACGTTTCCGGAATTCTGCGCTAAGCCTATCCTGCTTCCGCTCACCCCGCTGAAGGTTATTGACCTGAATGCTCCCTTGTCCTCGGTAAAGCTGTCAAGGGTCACGGTCCGCTCTTTTTTATCGGGTACAGTCTCGGAACTGTCGGATTCAGGATCCTTCTGCGTATCTGACGCAGAGCTGCTTTTTGATGAGCTTGCCGATGCATTGGGCTTTTCTGCTTTGCTTGAAGAGCTCCCGCCGTCTGTTGACCCGCAGCTGCAAAGCATAGCTGCACAAATAACCGTGACCGCAATTTTTTTCATTATTTTCACCCCTAATTTAATTCTATTTTTGACATGGAAACTGCGCTTTCCATAGCTATCCTTGCCGCTTCCGTAATATCAGTTACCCCTTTGCATGAAATTACAGACTTTTGGAGCGCAAGTCCGAAAACAATATGCAGCTCGCCATCCTGTGCGTAATTCTCAGCTATCGCCGCAAGAGGTCTCCATAGATTTCTGACGTAGGTCTCCATATCGTCGCCTGTCTCACAGCTGCGAACTCTGCCGAACTGCTCGCCTCCCACAACATATGAAACATATCTGAATATGTCATTTACATCGGGAAGCTTAGCCCCCGCTCTATGCACCGCTCCCCCGATCATAGACCAGACGGAGTATCTTTCATTCACAAGCGGCTCGTTCAGCAGGTCGCCGAAAAAGAATTTCCTGCCCTGCTTATTTTCCATGACGGTAAAGACCGTGTCCTCCGCCATACCTTTATTTTTCATATAGACGTTTCTGACGTCCTGCTGACAGGCATATCCTGCCAGTGAGCCTAAAGCGCACAGCAGCGACTGAGGGTGAACCTGTCCCGTACCGCCCTTCATAGCGTTTACCGTCCTGACAAGTACCTCTCCTGCACCATTCCGGAGCTTTGTTATGTCCATTTTTACACCTCCGAAAAATTACCATCTTTCATATCCGTATCGGACGTCGATCTCGTTTTCCTGCGGACATTCAAATATTTCGCAGAATTTCCTGTAAAGTCCCTCGTCAACAAAGTAAGCCGATATTCTGCCCTCAGATACCGCCCTGTTCCGTTGGGCAATGTTCAGCCTGTGAGTATCCTCAGAAATATCAATGTAATGAAGCTCACAGGGAATGCTCCTGCTCTCATAAAAATCACGGGCAAGCTTACGGTCGCTTTTTCGCCAGAATCCCCAGTCCAGAATAACGGAGGTACCGCTTTCTATTATCTGAACGGATTTTTCAAACAGATACTTTTGAATGCGTCCTGTGATCTCATCATGCTTTTCTCCCAGATCGCCGTCAAATACCGACAGCGTTATCTCGTCAACGGATAACAGTACCGCATTGTTCTGTTTTTTAAGCTTCTCGGCGTAGGTACTTTTACCGCTGCATATTTTACCGCATATCAGTATCGCTTTAGCCGCCATTTTGGTTACGCCTCGTTTCCAAAACAAATCTCACCGCACTGGAGTATACTGCCGTTAACCCAAAGCCCCCCAGAATGCCAGTGACAAGTCTGCGAAGATTAGTTGACTGCTTGATACCGGCTTGCTGCAAGGACCAGTCCAGCAGAGTTATTTCACAACATATGGCAGATATATACAGCGGAATTTTCTTTCTGAGACAAACGGCTGTACCTGCCGCCTGACCGATAATAACTCCCGTACACCTTGCGCACACAGGGAACTGCCAGCCCTTTATGAAAAAGCTCCTGTCCGGCATTTGGTGACACCCAAGTCTCTCGCCTAGCTCCATAAGCTTTATCCACTTTGTTTCAGCTGATGTCATTTTATACCTTGAATTTCTTTCCACAGCTCTGACACACCCAGTATGATCTTGATTTGGATCTAGGCTTCATTCCCAGCAGACCGCAAAGCAACCCAACCCAGCCGAAAATAATATATCCGCAGCAGCCTTTTCCGAGACCGTAGCTTCCGTACGTCGTTTCGGTTTCGTTTATAATTGTGCAGAACCCTCCGCAGCGGGGACAGTTCATATAGCTCTCTCCTTATCCATATAATAAAGGCAATAACGCATAACGACCGACTGACGGCTTTTCGTGCGTTTTGCGGCGCTTAATCTTGGTTAAACGCTGTATATTTTTCCGTCACATTGCCAAATTACGTCAGTATGCCTGAATTTCAGACATTTATCTCCGCAACATCGTCGGAAACTCCGTTCTCCTCAACAACAGGTTTTACGCAGTTTTCAATAAATTCATCTACCTGCTGAGGACATCTTCCAATGAAGTTCTCAGGCTTCATAATAGCGTCCATTTCTTCCTTTGTTATCATAAACATGGGATCGGCAAGGATAAGCTCACAGAGATTGTTGTCAAGTCCCTCTTTCTTGACTCTTGCTCCAGCCTGCATTGAGTATTCTCTTATCCTCTCGTGAAGCTCCTGTCGGTTTCCTCCCTTTTTGACAGCGTCCATCATAATATTTTCCGTCGCCATAAACGGCAGTTCAGCCATGACACGTCTGGTGATGATCTTATCGTAAACCACAAGACCGTTTTCAGGGTCTGTAACGTTGAGCATGATATTGAGGATAGCGTCAACTCCGAGGAAAGCCTCGGCCACGGAAATCCTCTTGTTTGCCGAGTCGTCAAGCGTTCTCTCGAACCACTGTGTGCCTGCCGTAAACGCAGGATTAAGCACATCGCACATCACATATCTTGCAAGGGACGTTATTCTCTCATCTCTCATGGGATTTCTCTTATATGCCATTGCAGATGAGCCTATCTGATTTTTTTCAAACGGCTCCTCGATCTCCTTGAAGGACTGAAGGATCCTTATGTCGTTGGAGAACTTGCTTGCGGACTGAGCAATTCCTGCCAGTACGGAGCATACCTGGAAATCCATTTTTCTGGAATAGGTCTGACCGGATACGGGTACAACAGCGTCAAATCCCATTTCGTCGGCGATCATTCTTTCAAGCTCCTTGATCTTATTGGTGTCACCTTCAAAAAGCTCCATAAACGACGCCTGGGTCCCGGTCGTTCCCTTAGAGCCTAAAAGCTTAAGGCTTGCAAGACGGAAGTCCAGATCCTCCAGATCCATAAGCAGCTCGTTGCACCATAGCGTGGCTCTCTTTCCCACAGTGGTGAGCTGTGCGGGCTGAAGGTGCGTATAGGCGAGACAGGGCAGAGCCTTATACTTGTCCGCAAATTTTGCAAGTTGATCTATGACCTTTACAAGTTTTCTTTTTACAACCTTCAGAGCGTCCCGCATTATAATGACGTCGGTATTGTCTCCGACATAGCATGAGGTAGCTCCCAGATGTATGATCCCCGCAGCCTTCGGGCAGACCTTTCCGTATGCGTATACATGGGACATAACGTCGTGGCGGACAAGCTTTTCACGCTCTGCCGCAACGGCGTAGTCGATATTTTCAACGTTGGCTTCAAGCTCGTCCACCTGCTCCTGAGTGACCGGCAGACCCAGCTTCATTTCCGCTCTGGCAAGAGCTACCCAAAGCTTTCTCCATGTGGTAAACTTCTTGTCCGCAGAAAAAATATACTGCATTTCCTTACTTGCATACCGTGTGCAGAACGGGCTTTCATAGCTGTTTGTCATGATTATCAACCTCTTTCAGTGTTTGTTTTTACAAATATACATATTTATTATAGCATACAAAGAATATTTTTACAATAGCTAAAAAGAAAATTCCCACGGAAATCAATTTTAACAATTAAATATTTTAATTACAGCAAAACATCATACCTTTGTCCGAAATATAGGAGTCTGAGTTTTCCTTTAACCGCCGTACGTCGGTTAAAGGAAAGCAAAAATATACAAAAAATTTGTTCGTTATTTGGAAAATCGATCTCCACGAGAAAATTCCGACGGTTTTTGACCGAACTGCATGATCATTCCTTTTATGAACATTGCCGGAGGTATGCGTCCTATGGAAAAAGACGAAAATTTCGTTAAATGTCCAAAAAATTACCCTTAAAATGCATAATAGTGAACTGTCCAAAAAATTTCCCCACAAATGCAAAATAGTGTGATATAATACAGTTATCGATATTGAAAGGATGTATGAAAAATGATGTGGATAATTGCATTAACGGTTTTGCTTATAAACCAGTACAAAAGCGGAGAGCTATGGGGTATCAATACAGTCAAGAGCCTTGCTGTTCTGGGAGCTGCCGCCGTGCAGGCATACAGAAATCCCGGAGAAACGCTTCTTCTGGCTGTGGTGGGACTGTCGTGCTTTATAAGTTGGGAGCTGTATCTGACGGACATAAGAAGGAGCCGCCGTGAAAAACAGGCATGACTTTATACAGCTCTTGCAGATGTGTATAAACCGATGATATTTCCAAAACAAAAAATCCCCCCGGTGATCCGGCGGGATTTTTTGCGAAGTATAGAAGTATATATGAAGAAAAAAGTATGATAGAAAGCTTTTGTTTTTCTTCCGTATGCCGGCAGCGGAGATAACCGCCGCCGAACGGAAGAAGGTGGAGAAAAAATATATGAAAAGAAAATTATTGGTTGACGGGACTTTTGCGTGACTGTGTAATAATGTCAGATGCCGTACCGCTGCAGATGCTGCGGTATCTTTAGGCGTCCCTTTGACCTTGATAATATAATACAGCTTTATTTTGTATATTATGTGAAAATTAACAAAAAGTAAAATGAAAACTGTGTAAAAATCATCAGTCAGTCAAATTCCGCATACTTGATTTTTTCGTCGGAATGTGGTATAATATCATTGTAAAAACGGGAGCTGAATGTTTTTCGGCTGAGATAGAGCGAATTGACGCTCTGACCGCACCTGATATGGGTAATGCCAGCGTAGGGAATTATACGGAGTAATTGCGTATACCTTAGCGGTATGCGCTTTTTTATTTTCCGTCCGCAAAAGCATTAAATTTAAATCCATTCAGCAGAAAGGATATTTTATGAAAAACTCAAAAACATTAGCGCTTGTTGAGGGCGCGATCATGGTTGCTCTTTCAACGGTGCTGAGCTTTATCAGAGTGTACAAGCTCCCTTGGGGCGGTTCGATAACGCTGCTGTCAATGCTTCCGATCGCAGTTTACAGCATAAGACGTGGCATTAAGGCAGGTGTGGGAGCGGCGTTTGTATTCTCGCTCGTTCAGTTTATTCAAGGTGTTACAGACGGACTTTTCGGCTGGGGACTGACGCCTGTTATGCTCATTGCCTGCATTCTGCTTGACTACATTCTTGCGTATACGGTACTTGGCTTTGCGGGAATTTTCAGAAACAAAGGCGCCGCCGGCAAGCTGTTCGGAACTATGTTTGCACTGTTCCTGAGATTTGCCTGTCACTTCGGCAGCGGAGTTATCATCTGGAAGTCCTTCGGAGCGCTTTGGGACGGCTTCTCCACAGACAATACATATCTGTACAGCTTCCTCTACAACGGATCGTATATGCTCCCCGAAATGATCTTCACGGGAATTGGCGCATATATCCTTTTTAAAATACCCCAGACGGCAAGACTTCTGGGCGGTACGGCAGAAAAGAAATAAAATTAAGTTCTCCGGCGCAGATCATTTCGGTCTGCGTTTTTTGCTTAATTATTCCTCAAAGAAAAACAATTCCTCCACCGTTACTCCGAACACTTTTGCTATGTCCATTGCAAGCTTAAGCGATGGGTTATACTGACCCTTTTCAAGACGGATAATAGTTTCACGGCGGACGCCCACAAGCTCTGCAAGCTCACCCTGCTTCATGTTCAGCCGTGCCCGATGCTCTTTGATCTTCGTTTTTAGCTCAGCCATTATTCACCCTTTTCCTCGATTTCCAGCACTCTGTCGAAAATAAGAAACAGCACGCTTCGCAAAAAAAGAGCTGCACAGATGAAAATAAGATATCGAGAAGCAGGTATAGGGTGAAAGCGTCCGCGCAAATACGACATGACAAGTACAGCAATCAGCGCCCACATGACGGCAGTATTCGCTTTGGCAAGATGCTGCCTTGCAAGCTCATCATTTTTCTCAAACTTGCCCTCAAAGCATATCGCTACTAATATCGGCAAAACGTGGAACCAGTCACCCCAATTGTCCATAAATATGATGATCAGCATGGTCAACAGTGACAATGCAGCTAAAAATGCGTGGTATGACCTGAGTGACTTTATTTTGGTTTCCTTTTTCATAACAATCTCTCCTTAATGTACTACTCATCTTCCTCGCATTCGCTTTCCCTGCCCTCATAATGCAGGAAAAATCCGCTTTCAAGAGCATTATAAAAACTGTAAACTATAAGCCAGCTATTCATTACAAATTCATGGTCGATCGTCACTGTAATACTGTCTCTCCAGAATATCGTGAATAATACGACTCCCGCAAAAACAAACAGCATAAATGACGCAATACTTTCATGAGCTTTGGTCATATTAGCCTTTGAAAGCTCGTCATCTTTGTCAAGCTCCTTTGACAGACAGTTAGCCAGCCATAAAGTAATAAATACCGCCGATGCAAGCAGCAGCAGGATCATAATAATTACCGCCCACATTTTGTCATCAGCCTTTGCGTATTCGGTCACAGCCATGTAGATCTCGGTAACAAATACCAATATCCACGCCATAAACTTTGACTTGTGATACTTGTAAAGTGAAATTTTTTCCTTTACTGCTGCTGCTTTCTTCATTTTGTTTGTCTCCTTTGTTTTGTTCTCCATAATTTATCGTCCTTCCTGAATGTTATTAAGTGACTTATTTATCACCTAATGTGATAATAATATCACTTTTATTGCTGACTGTCAATAGACAAAGTGATAAATTTATCACTTTTGGAGACTTGCACAAATATTACATAGGATAATCGACATTTTTGCATGATCTGTTAATAAGCTCAGGTTACGCATACATATCAGTAAGATATTTATTTGTTATAGAGACGTAAAAAATATTGAAACGCTGTAAGGCTCTTATGGATTTTCGTGTTTCTCCCCCGCCGTACGGCGGGGGAGAAACACATAATATATCTATTATTCCGGACAATATTATTTGTTATGTTCGTGATTTCTTGATCCGGGCAAAACCCGTTGTGAATAACAGGATTTCTCTTGCCAAATCCTGCGGAATGTAGTATAATGTCATTAAGACAGCACTGCACGATCATTTTATGCGGCGTTGTTTAAAGAAACCTTTTAAACAGGAGGACAGAATAATGAATACGACTAATGCTGCGGCGCATTTTTGGACTATAACAAAGCATCGTCATGCAGTCGTGGTAAACTGCTTCAGAGCGGGTATACCTGTTCAGGGACTGCTTCACGATCTTTCAAAATATCTTCCGGAGGAGTTTTTAAAGGGCGCTAGGTATTATCAGGGAAACCGCTCTCCCAACGAGGGCGAAAGGGAAGCCTACGGATTTTCCTATGCGTGGATGCACCATAAGGGCAGAAATAAGCATCACTTTGAGTATTGGACGGACTACGATCCTGTTACCAGAAAAATGTCGCCTGTAAAAATGCCTTTGAAATATGTTAAGGAAATGTTCTGCGACAGGGTAGCGGCAAGCAAGATCTACATGAAGGATAAATACAACGACGGTTCTGCACTGGAATATTTTCTGAAGGCAAAAAAGACAAGGGTCATACATCCGGAGACGTCTGCGCTGCTTGAAAAGCTGCTTGTAATGCTGAAAAACAAGGGCGAGGCAAGAACCTTTGCTTACATACGCAGACTGAAAAAATACTGATAAGCAGATGCAAGCCGGTTTTTGTGTAATATGAACATCCTGACGGGTTCTTTTTCTATGTTTTATCGGTTGAAAAAACATACGGCTATATGCTATAATTATTAAAGCAATATCACCCAACCGCTGTGTACGTTGATTTAAAACGATATCGGAAAGGAAAGCTATTATGAACGCTGTATTTATCAGGAAAATTATGTGCGCCGCTTGTGCGGCAGTCATACTTGCGGGCTGCTCGCTGTCAAATACTCCTGCGGAGGGGGACAGCTCTCAAAAGAACGTGGAAAGCTCTGCGGCAGGAAAAGATACGGAAAATATTAAGGATAACTCAGATGAAAATCAAGCCGGTGAGGAAAATGCCGTCAGTGAGACTGAGTTTGTACTTAACGACAGTATTGTTGAATTTTCACAGCCCTCCGGGATCTTCGGGGATAGCTTTTCCCTTGAGCTGACGGGTGGTAACGGAAAGATATACTATACCACTGACGGCAGCGACCCCAGGGACAGCGAGACCAGACTGGAGTATACCGGGGCGTTTGAGGTTACAGACCAGAGTGACCGCCCGAATGTTGTATCGGCTGTTGATCCGCTGGAGATCGCAGGAAGCTTCTGCGACTATGACCGTGCAAAAAACACCTTTGTATCTAAGCTTTCGGCGCCTTCCGACAGTGACGTGGACAAATGCACTGTTGTGCGTGCAGCGGCTCAGGCTGATGACGGGACCTTTTCGCAGACGTCGTCGTGCGCTTATTATTTCGGTACGGCAGAGGAGCATATCCAAGGACTTAAGGAAAACTGTGAGGCTTCCGGGCAGAAGCTTGCCGTAATGAGTATTACTGCGGATTACGGAGATCTCTTCGATCCCAAGAAGGGCATATACGTAAAGGGCGATATTTTCGATAAGGCTTTTGAGGAATACAGAGGGGATATTGACGGTGAGACCGCAAGAAAGCTTGACGCAAACTATAAGCAAAAGGGCAGGGAATGGGAAAGAAGCTGTCATATGGAGCTTATGGAATGGGACACTGAGGGAGCCGAGACGGTACTTTCTCAGGACTGCGGCGTGAGAGTACAGGGAAATTATTCACGGTCCGATCTTCAGAAGGGTCTGAGATTGTATGCAAGAAAAAGCTACGGCGACAACAATTTCAACTATGCCGTTTTCGGAGACAGCGTAAAGGACAGCTCGGGCAAAACCCTTGACAAGTTCAAGACGCTTGTGCTTCGTGCGGGAGGAAACTGTGCCTTCACTGCGAAATTCAACGATACCTACTGGCAGGACGTGTCCAAAGAAATGGACTGTTCTACTAAGGCGGGACGTCCCTGCGTAGTTTATCTCAACGGCGAATACTGGGGACTCTATATACTGGAGGAGGACTATTCCAACGACTATTTTGAGGATCGTTACGGTGTAGACAAAAGCGGCGTTATAGTTTATAAAGGCGACGCTGAGGCTCTGAAGCTTGGTTATAAGCTCGACGAGGGAGATCTTCCGGCAGGGGAGACTAACGAAAGCTATTATTTTGAAGAGCTGCTGGAGTTTTTCAAGGAGCATAAGGATCTGTCCGACGATGCCGATCTTGAGGAGTTTTCAAAGCTGGTGGACACGGAAAGCGCAAGAGATTATTTCCTCGCAGAGGTCTGGATAAATAACAAGTGGGACTGGCCGGGCAAAAACTGGTCTATGTGGAAAACGGCTTCGCCTGCAAATGCTTCGGAATACGACGACGGCAGATGGAGATTTATGTTCTATGATATGGAATTCGGAGGCGTCAGCGGAGAAAGCGACGCATATACCAACACCGTCAAGGAGGATAATTACAAGGAACTAGGACTGCTTGATTTCGGTACGAACAATCCGGCGGTGCTGACTTATGCGTATCTTATGACAAATCAGGGCTTCCGAGAGGACTATAATTCACGGCTGCTTGAGCTGTCGTCGGGAGCTTATAAAAAGGAGACACTTATCAGTAAGCTCGACGAATATGTAAGCGTGTATGAACCGCTTATGGATCAGTTTTTCAAAAGATATCCCGGTACAGGCTCAGCCGAGGAAGCTATACACGGCGGATATGCTTCTGCGGACTGTATAAGGGCGTTTGTCGGAAAAAGAGAGGACAATATCCAAGGCATTGTGGATTGGATCAACGAGCAGTTCTGAACGGAAAGTCCCGGCTCTTCGGGGAGTATAAGATATCAGGGGCGGATATCGTATCCGCCCCTGATAATATTATTACCGTATTTTAATGATCCCTGCCGTGTAAAAAGCTTTTACCTTGCCAGCTGATGTGTTATGATCTGCTTGGTATGTATTATTTTTCTGCGTGAAAGGAAGTTTACCAGTCCGCCTATAGAGCCGGTGTAGATCTCGTTCAGCTCGGGCAATGTGGTATAATCCACCGGACGCATAAGCGACGCAGCTTTGGGCAGCCTGATAGCGTTGCTTTCCTTAAGCACCTCGCTGACAAACTGCGAACAGAAGTAATGATGCTTTCGTTTCAGAGGAATGTTTATCTTGCACAGAAACAGTCCGTAAATATTGAACCGATAGCTGTCAGAATGCTTCATCATAAGCTTCACATGGCTTTTTGCCTTGTAAAACGCCTCATCCTCAACATCCAGCGAGTAAAGTGCGCAGGGAATATGCGGGTTGAGCTTGAAGAAGCCCTTATCAAGCCTTTCCCTGCGAAGTCCCGCAGGAAGAGGGGAGTGTACATA
The DNA here is from genome assembly GCA_017626015.1 of Ruminococcus sp. Taxonomy (GTDB): domain Bacteria; phylum Bacillota; class Clostridia; order Oscillospirales; family Ruminococcaceae; genus Hominimerdicola. The sequence continues at coordinate 44,731 of JAGAJO010000005.1, read as the reverse complement.
TTTTCTTGCAAAGCTGTAAAAGAGTTTCATAGAGCTGTTGAAGCAAATTGAAACGTGAGTATATTCGTCCGATGTGGCGGCGCTTATCAGCTTCGATACTATCGTATCTGATCTTGTAAGAAGGATATATATTTTTTTCATCTGCTTCTCCTTGATTTGCTTTTTGAGTACGGTTCTAAAGTTCCTTTTTCATCATAATATGCGGGCAGTATTCGTCCTTGTATATCTCGCCGAAAGGCTCGTATCCCAGCTTTTTGTAGAAATCCTCAGCCCTTAACTGAGCCGAAAGAGCGCATTGCTTATAGCCCTTTGATGCGGAAAAATCCTCAAGCGCCCCGACCACTGCCGAGCCAAGACCTCTGCCTCTGTACGCTTTTACAACGGCGATCCTGCCGATATGCGCAGTTCCGTCGCAGTCGAACATTCTTCCGGTGGCAACGGGAAATCCTCCGTCGTAAACAACGCAATGGACGGCTTTTTTGTCTATATCGTCAAACTCGTTTTCAAAGCCCTGCTCGTGAATGAATACGTTCTCCCGTATTAATTTTGCGTCGGGATTGTTTTCAAGTCCCGTTTTGATCTTCATTGTAAACCCGCTCATTTAAAATACCTCGCTATTGAATTTAGGCTGCCTTTAAGGCGGAATTTTACTGCGTCCACCTTTCTTCCAATTCCTTCTTCTTGTTATACTCGACTGTTATAGGCGAAAGCTCTCCCAAAATATTATCGGGAACATAATAATTATGGACAAAATAATCTCCCTCGCTCCAATTTTCGGGAACATACGCCGAGACTTCTGATAAAAAGCTTTCCTCGTCAAAGCGTATATCGGTTTTTGTATCATAGGAAAATTCCACACGCTTTGCCATTGTACTATCGGTATCGTCAATCGGCGCTTCCGCCAGCCAATGGACGTTTTTTTCCATATCTACACCGTACCGCTTAACGGAATATCTGAGATTTACGTCAAACCTGTTTCCGTCCTCTTTGATCTCGCTTTCGATCTCGGACATTTCGCTGTCGGGAGCATAGTCTCGCTCTGCTGCACCGTAAGAGCCTTCTATCAGAGAGATTGTTTTATTTTTGCCGGCTTTATTCATTTCGTCCAATGCATCATCGTTATCTTTATTGACAATGTTGTTGTCGGAGATATTGAAATAATCATAAATATAAATGCTTTCCCCCCATTTCAGTATGGGCAGCCACCGCTCAAGCTGTGATTTTACGGCAGATCTGTACTGACTGACCTCGGGGAAGTTCTCTTTTGCTTCGCCTTCATATCCTCTTACTGACATCATGCATGACGTTCCCGTGGAGATCATTATATAGTTTTTCGCATCGGGGAACCACTCGTCTGTTATTATAATGAAATTCTCATAATCCATCACCAGAGTGTACGGGAACAAATACGCATGGCACTTTTCGGGCAGCGCAAACCTCACTCCCATAGGGTCATAGGAGATATAACCCTCCTCGTCGGGAAATATCTCGGTATACTTTATAATGCCCTTGTTATAATCCGACCAAACGCCTTCCTCGGGATCGTATTGGTATTCCTCGTCAAGACTTACTCCGTCTGGCATAAAAAGGTATTGATCTTCTTCCTCTGTAATTTCAGCCGATATGCCGGAATCGGCTTTTGGATCCGTGCTTTCCTTTCCCTTTGAACAGGACGTTATTCCCAATGCGATCACAACAGAAACGGCAAACGCTAAGTATTTTTTTAACATAAAATTCCTCCTAAAAAGCTGCAATTCCAACAGTCCTATAAATAGTAAGTGTATTTATAAGTACAATTTGCTGCAACATTTCGGGAATTTTGTATTTTTGCACAATTTGCCGTTTTCCTTATTGTTGATTTTATCTTAAAGTATCTTTGACAAAAATTCCTTAAGTCTGGGATTTTCGGGATTTGCAAAAAATTTCTCCGGAGTGTTCTGTTCAAGCACGTAACCGTCTGCCATAAACAGTACTCTGGACGCTACTTCTCTTGCAAAACCCATTTCGTGAGTTACCACTATCATGGTCATTCCGTCGTTGGCAAGCTGTTTCATAAGCTCCAGTACCTCGCCTACCATTTCGGGGTCAAGTGCGGAGGTAGGTTCGTCAAACAGCATAACGTCCGGATTCATTGCAAGGGAACGTGCTATAGCTATACGCTGCTTCTGACCGCCCGAAAGCATAGACGGGTAGGATTGAGCCTTGTCCGGCAGACCTACTCGTTCCAGCAGCTCCATAGCCCTTTTATCCGCTTCCTCCTGTGACATGAGCTTCAGCTTTACAGGAGCCAGCGTAATGTTTTTCTGTATGGTAAGATGCGGGAAAAGATTAAAGTGCTGGAAAACCATTCCCATTCTGCGGCGGATCATATTGATCTCATGCTCCGATGCTCCGGTGATCTCGGAGCCCTCGAAGATTATCTCTCCGCTGGTAGGGATCTCCATAAGATTGAGACATCTTAAAAATGTGGATTTTCCCGAGCCTGAAGGTCCCACGATAACGACCTTTTCCCCTTTGGATATATGCTCGTCTATGCCCTTAAGTACCTCGTTGTCTCCGAAGGCTTTTGTCAGTCCTCTAACGTCTATCACTTGCGGACAGCCTCCTTTCCAGCTTGGATACCAGTCTTGTCAGGATCATTACCATTATAAGATAGATCACAGCTACGGATATCAGCGGCATAAACGCCGAAAAGGTCTGGGAGCGTATAATGTCTCCTCCCTTAGTCAGATCCTGTATGGCAATGTAGCCTGCTACCGAGGTTTCCTTGAGCAGCACGATGCATTCGTTGGCAAGTGCGGGAAGCACGTTTTTGAACGCCTGCGGAATAATGACCGAGATCATTGTCTGACGGTAATTCAGACCAAGGCTCCTGCCCGCTTCAAGCTGACCGTTGTCGATGGACATAATACCGGAACGGACGATCTCCGCCACATATGCGCCTGAATTTATTCCGAAAGCTATGACCGCTACGAAATTCTTGCTTATCGGGACGCTTGCAAAGATAACAAAGTAAATTATCAGCAGTTGAACGACTACAGGTGTGCCTCTGATAACGGTGAGGTATATCTTGCAGATAATGTTAAGTGCTTTCATTTTGCCTGTCTTATCGTGGGTCGAGCGCACGATAGCTACCAGAAAGCCCAGGATCATGCCGAGCAGCACGGCAAAAAATGTAATGAAAAGGGTGGTGCCGAGACCGTTAACAAGATACTGCCAGCGGTTCTCTTCGATGAAATTTTGCTTAAAGCTCGCTACAAAATTATCCAATTCAACACTTCCAGTCATAACAAGGACCGACAGCCGGGATATATACCGGCTGTCAATCCAATGTAATTTATTTTTCCGGATACTACTTGTCTGCTCTTACAACGATGACCTGATTTGTAACAGCATAGGTGTCTGAGAACAGCACGTTTTTCTTTCTGTCCTCGGTTGCCGTCATACCGGCAACTCCTACATCGGCTTTTCCCGACTGAACAGCGGGAATGATGGAATCGAACGCCATATCGTCTATCTGGAGATCGTAGCCAAGCTTGTCGCATACAGCCTGCATCATATCTACGTCAAAGCCGATTATCTTGTCTCCGTCCTTGCTTTCGTAGGGAGGAAATTCGGCGTTTGTAGCCATGACCAGCGTGCCCTTGCTGCGGTCAACTCCCTCGGGAGAGGTATAAGCGCTTTTTCCTGCGTCATCGCTTTCGTAATTGTCCTTGATCTTCTGGAGAGTTCCGTCGTCCTTAAGCTCCTTAAGAGCGCCGTTGATCTCCGTCTGAAGCTCGGTATTGTCAAGCTTCATTGCAATAGCGTATTCTTCCTCTGCGAATGCTTCGTCAAGTATTTCCAGATCCTCGTTCTTATCAACGAAAACTCCGGCAGGCTCGGCGTCGATAATTACTGCATCCACCTTGCCCTGCTTAAGAGCCTGGATAGCGTCAGCGCCCTTGTTGTACTTTTCAACCTTAGCGTCCTCGATATCTCCAGCAAGAGTATCTCCGGTAGTTCCCAGCTGAACGCCGATAGTCTTTCCGTTAAGATCTTCAACAGAGTGTACTTCGTTGGCGGGAACACCGCAGCCTGTCAGCATAACAGCCGAAGCGGCAAAAGCCGCCATGCCTGCAATAAATTTTTTCATAGAGCATTATCCTTTCAGCATTATAATATGTATTTGCCCGATATCCACGGACTTGATCATAAAATATTATAGCATATCTTTCTGCATTATTCAACCTTTTTAATAAAAGTTAACAAGTTATTACGCCGTTATTTTATTCCTGACAAATAAATCAAGAAAAGATATGTGCAAAATGCACAAAAACGCTTGCAATATGTTTTAATTTTTTACTTGACATATAACTGTATCTATGATATAATCACAGTAGTGACAGATAGATACAGCAGATACAGTGCCACAAAAAATATGTGCAGAACAAAGGAAAGGAGGTATTGTTATGAAGCTAATGGTTTCTGCTCTGTCGCAGATACCGATATACGAACAGATAAAACAGCAGATAAAGGAACAGGTATTCAGCGGCGATCTGAAACCCGGTGAGCAGCTTCCCTCAATACGGACTCTTGCAAAGGAGTTAAAGGTCGGGGTCATTACCAGTAAGCGGGCATATGACGATCTGTGCGGGGAGGGTGTGCTTGTCAGCCACCCCGGCAAGGGGGTTTTTGTAGGGGAGATAAACGAAGATGACGTAAAAGCGGCGCATTTGCAGATGATAGAGGAGCAGCTGCGGGACGTTTCGAACCTTGCCGGGCAGTATTCGATCTCCCGGGAGGATATAGAAATGCTGATCGAAAAAATATATAAAGAAAAAGGAGAAATGGAACAATGAACGGAATAGAGGTAAAAAATCTTACTGTGCAGATGGAGGGCTTTACCTTGGACAACGTCAGTATCGACGTGCCTGCCGGCGTTGTTATGGGTCTGATCGGACGCAACGGAGCAGGAAAAAGCACGCTGATAAACTCTATAGCCGACTGTACTGAAAAAAAGGCAGGAGAAATAAGGATCAACGGCAATACCGTCAGTGAGGACAGGGTGAAATTTTTCTCCGATCTGGCTGTAGTGTTCGACAAGTTGATTTATAATGACTATTTCAAAGTCGGTAAGCTGGAAAAGCTTTTTATGAAGATACGTCCCGATTTTGACAGCCATTTTTTTAACACTTATCTTGATTTTTTCAGAATAGACAGATATAAGCGGATATCTAAGCTTTCCTTTGGAATGAAAAAGAAATTGCAGCTTATTGCGGCTATGAGCATGAGACCGTCAGTGCTTATCCTTGACGAACCTACCACAGGTATAGACCCCGCCGACAGATCTGAGATAATAGATCTGATCTCGGATTTTATGATGGACGAAGAGCATACCGTCATGCTCTCGACGCATATAACCGGTGATCTGGACAAAATCGGAGACTATATAACTCTGATAGACGACGGGAAAATAGTATTCAGCGAAAGCAAGGTCGATCTTCAGGACAGATACAGGCTCATACGCACAGATAAGAGCATACTTTCCACGATAGATACAGGGAAGCTTATAGGCGTACATGAAAACTCCTTCGGGGTAGAGGCTCTTACCGATGATGAGAAGATATTCAGCAGACCCGGGGTCACTGCGGTCATTCCGACTATTGAAGAAATAATGCTTCATTTTACAGAAAGGAGAGCCTAGAATGAATATGACGTACAGACGGTTTCAGACAGCGGTCAGGCTTGATAATGCCAGTGGACGAGGTTTTTCGCTATATCTTATTGCATTTGCAATAAATGTTCTGGTTTATGCAAGCTTCTATATCTCCTCATCGCTGAATTTTTTTGCTATACTTATTTATTTTTCTTTGTTCAGTATGTATGTCTATTACGACAGCATTGTGAACAGACCTTCTTTTTCTTACTGTATACCTATGAAGAAGAGCAGATATGTAAGGTATGTTATAATAAATCTGGTTACGGAATTGCTTATTGCGCTTGCATGGCTTTGCGCAGCGCTTATTCTTTGCGGTTATGTAAGCTGCGGTCCATCGGAGGCTGCTTCGGTCATGCGCTCAAGTTTTCCTGACACAGGGGTGACTCTCGGCAGTATCCTGCCGCTGATACAGGCGGTCTCGGTGCTCATTGCGTATATACCTCTGACCTTCGTTTCAAGCAAAAAGAGGTGGTATATCTGTTCCGGCATGATAATAGCTTTTCATATTTTTATGAATATTCTTTTCAAAACAGCATCAGTCAGAGCTGCCGAAAAAGCCGTAAGTGACGGCAGGCTGGAGGAGATTTTCGGCGGGATACCGGAATATTTTGACCTGATCCCTCACAGCGTGCTTATCTTTGCCGTATTCTGCATTTTTGTGCTGGCAGAGTTTATTGCTGCGGTGATCGTCTCCAAAAAACTCATTGCCCAAAGAAACGCCTGAATATCAGTAAAAAACGTCTGCCGGATAAGTCACGGCAGACGTTGATTTTTATATAAAATTATGTTGTGAGGCTTACTTTCTCCTCTTTGTTGTAACTATTGCGCCGCAAAGAACTGCGATAGCTGCAAGTCCTGTAGCTGCACCTGTTGAGGGGTTAGAAGTGGTGGAAGACGCTGCGGCCTTTGAACTGCTTGATGAAGCCTTCGATGAGGAAGACGAAGCTGCTGAAGAAGATGAAGATTCGTCTGACGAAGTCTCGGAAGAAGATTCAGAGCTGCTTGGATCAGCCTCGGAGCTTGAAGGATCATCAGTTGCAGGAAGATCCTCAAAGATAAGGTCATTAGCCTTGTCGGTACCTGCCATACCTGTTTCAGTTACATCTGCTGTCTCCCAGCCCATAAGCTCGGAGATCTTCGCTGTAAGCTCCTCGGAAGCTTCTATGTGGGACTGCTCGGAGGGGTGATAATCCGAACCGTAGCCGTTGGTGTTGCCGTCCTGCTGGCTGAACATAAAGGAAGCGACCTTTGTATCACCTGTTTCCTCGGTGTATGCGGCAACAGCATCCTCGATCTGAGGATAAAGCTCCTGTCCCATGATTCCCAGCGTGCAGAGAATGGTAGCATTGGGATTGTTTTCTCTTACCTGCTTGATGAAGGCAACATAGCCCTCGGTAAACTCAGCGCACTTGTCAGGATCTCCCTTGGTGTAAGAGTTGTCGTTCGTACCCAGATTTATAACTACAAGCTCAGGCTGATACTGAGAGAAATCCCACTCATAATCAGCGGGGCATACTCCGTCGATCCAGTTCCATGTAAAGCAGACCTTGCCGTAATCGGGGGGCATAAGGTTGTTTTCCTGCTTGCTTGCGCCGCTGGTATAGCCGGAAATTATACCCGTTCCGCTTCTGGAGAAGAAGCTGTAATCAAGATCAAGATTCTGAGCTGTCAGATAAGCGTATGTCTTTGCAGCGTTCTCATTTTTGGTTGAGAAGCTTTCCCTCAGGCTTCCGTCAGCGCCGTAGCCGCAGGTAATGGAGTCGCCGATAAATTCAACGGAGTGAGCCTTTGCTGCGGTAGGAACCGGAGCGTCGCCGTCGATCTCTATGCTGTCAATGGCGATGACCGACTGTGCAGATTCTGAAAGCTTGATAAGCTTAACGGTGTTCTCGCCGTCCTCAAGCTCTGCATCGATAACCGGTTTCTTTGCATTTGCCTTGATGTAACCGAGCTTTGAAAGCTTGCCGTTTACATACACTGCAATTCTTGTAGGATCTCCGCTCTGTCTGAGATTAAATCTTACGGATGTGCCGGTGCATTTGAATTCAACACCGCTTGCCGAGTTTATGATCCATGTGGAGTCATCGTTGTATCTGTATGTACGTCCGATGAGCTTAACGGAGTCACTTGTTGCTTCATAGGACTTCATTGCGGCAGCCTCCGGCTCTGCAAACGATACCATTGACATCATACCTGCCGCAAGGGCAGCGCTGCAAAGTCCTGCAACGATTTTTTTGCTGATATTTTTCATAGATAATACGTCCTTTCTATTTTTCCCCTTATATGAAACTCATTATATCATATCTTTTTCATTTTTTCAAGATGATTTGAAAATATTGTGCAATACGACGAAAAAAATCCGGCTTTACCGCATAAGGCTAAGCCGGATATGTTTATTCTGTTTTGCTTTCGCTGTTTTTATCGCTTGTACTGCTGTCTTTGCTGTCTTTTTTATCCTTTCCGCTGTCACTTGCGGTATCGTCGGACTTTTTCTCTGTTGCCGATTTTTCTTCCTGCTCCTTTATTTCGTTTGCCATTGATATGAAATCGGGGAGCTTGTCCGCAGTGACGGTAAGGTTGTTGTTATACATTGTAATAAGGTCAGCCTCGGAGTTGTGTTCTTCGGAAAGCTTTCCGTTTTCGTCAACGATGAAATTTCCGCCCCACTGTCCGATATATGACCACATTGCTTTTTCGTCCGCAATGTTCTGTATCTGCGGGAGACTTCCGCACTCGCTCATGGCTATGGGCTTGTTTGCCGATATGCTTTGCAGATGAAGCAGGAAATTGACCTGTCCTCCCTTGCTGCCGGAGTCGCTGTAAACGTCCGCCGAAAGAACGTCGCAGTAGCTGTCGCCTACATACCAGCTTGCATTCTGCGCCGACCACACCCATATAAGGTTGTTGAGCTGATGATATTTGGTCTGCCTTTCGTAAAGCAGCTTCCACAGCCATTTATAGGATTCCTCATCGCTGCCCCACCAGAAGTATCCGTTGCTCGCCTCCTGCAAGGGTCTCCAGATAACGGCTGTGCCGTTGTCACGCAGGCGTGCCAGCTTTTCCGATACTTCGTCTATATCCCTGATAACAGCCGCACATTCCTTGGAGATCTTGCCTTCCTTTTCAAGCTTCTGGATCTCCTCGGGAGTTTTGTCCGCTATTTTTTCTTTTGTAACGGCTTTTTTAAGATCAAAGGATGTGTTCTCCGCATAGAAGCTTTCTGCTTTTTCAGGCTCGGTGGGGGAGTACCAGTTCCACATATATCCTACTATCCCGCCGCTGCTGCTCCACTGTTCTGCTGCCGCAAGCTCGTCCTCCAGACTTCCGGCAGAACCGTCCTTTGCAGTCGCCCACATCAAGTCACCGAAACGGATCGCCGGTTTTTTTCCTGTGGTGCGGAATATCAGATCGCTCTCATAGGTGGTACCCATGGTGTCGTACTGTCCGAGAATTACGGTTTTTCCGAAGCTGTCGCACAGATATTTATACAGAGCCTTGGCATTGTATCCCGAATCCTTGTTTGAAAGGGACGGATCCTTCAGCTTAAGGCTGAGCTTGGATATATCCTCGCTGGCGTCCACGTCTACATAGTCTACGTCCAGCACGCCGTTTTCCGGGATTATGGAGACCTTGCTTATCCCTTCCTCAAGATGTATATTCTTAAAGGTGAAGGTCTCAAATTTTCCTTTTCCGCCTGTGGTGAATTCGCTTATTTTTTCGCCGTTTAACGCTATGCCGTTCTGCACCGCATCGTCCGAAGCGACTGTAATGGAAATATTATAATACTGGGACGCCGGGAGATCGAACGCTATTTCCCAGTCGCTTTGTTTGGAAATGTTCGTTACATAGCCCTTGCCCTTGTAGCCTTCTCTTTCGGATTCCTGGACTGCCTTGCCGGATATCGAGCCGCTTTCGGCGTTATAGGTCTTGCTGAATTTCACATATTTCGTTTCCTTCGCCGTGATCTGAGCTTCCTCAAATTCCACGGGAGCTTCCTCGGGCGGATCCTCCTGCTGTTCCGTCAGACTGCTTGTATCCTCGACGGAGGGATCGTCCTCCTGCACGGGAGGGGGCTGTATCATACTGTTTTTTTCTATTTTATTTCCGCAGCCTGCCAGTGTGACCGAGATCAACACTGCCGCTGCGATCGCTGCAAAATGCTTTGTTTTCATTGACTACCTCTCGTTTCAAAACTAAAACCTGACGCTGTATGTCTTTCCCCTGATAGTCTCAAATTCCGCAGCGCCGTCGCTGTAGTGATATTTCACAGGGGAGTTTCCGCAGAAAATTTCCGTGCTTTCCGGACACACAAGCCTGCACTTATTACCGCAGAGGGATATTACTTCGCATAACTCGGCTTTTCCTTCCTTCCATCGGCAGGAAACTTCAAAGCCGCCTCTTGCCCGCAGTCCTCTGAAGCTGCCGCTGCGCCATGAGGGACAGAGGGCGGGCAGCAGTATGATCTCGCCGTTTTCGCTTTGGAGCATAGACTCGGTAATTCCCGCACAGCCGCCGAAATTTCCGTCTATCTGGAAAGGCGGATGCATATCGAACATATTGTCCGAGGTCGAATGGGAAAGCAGGGCGTTGATATTCTCCTCCACCCTTTCACCGTCGAAAAGTCTCGCCCAGTGATTGATTATCCATGCCCTCGACCAGCCGGTGTGACCTCCTCCGTGGGAGAGACGTCTTTCAAGGGTAGCTCTGGCAGCCTTTGCAAGCTCGGGCGTTTTTCTCATTGATATCAGATCCGCAGGGTAGAGAGCGAAAAGCTGAGATATATGTCTGTGTCCCGGCTCCGCTTCATCGTAGTCCTCTGCCCACTCCTTTATCTGACCGTATTTTCCCACTTCCGGCTTCGGAAGCCTTTCTCTCATTTCACGGAGCTTTGAGCAGTATTCTGAATCCCTGTCAAGGATCTCTCCCGCCGATATCACTGCGGTGAACAGTGAGTAGATTATCTGGCTGTCCATTGACGGACCTATACATACCGAGCCTTTGGATCCGGACTGGGTTATGTAGGTGTTTTCGGGAGAAAGTGACGGGCAGGTAACGAGCCGTCCGCACTTGTCCTCTATAAGAAAATCCGTGAAAAATTCCGACGCTTCTTTAATAGTATCATATTTTTCCGACAGGAAGTCTTTATCGCAGGTGAACAGATAATGCTCCCATATGTGCAGACATAGCCACGCCGCTCCCATAGGCCACTGAGTTGCGGGTATCCATAGATCCTGTGGAGCGGTATCGCCCCAGAGGTCGGTGTTGTGATGACATACGAAGCCGGAGCAGTCGTACATTTTTTTAGCCGTTTCACGTCCGTGGGGACGCATTTTCTCAATAAGCGCAAAAAGGGGAGTGTGAAGCTCGGACAGATTGCAGCTTTCCACCGGCCAGTAGTTCATTTCCGTATTGATGTTTACGGTATATCTTCCGCCCCATGCCGGCCACATATCCTGATTCCAGATTCCCTGAAGATTAAGGGGGAGCGTACCCTCCCTGCTTCCGGCGATCATAAGATAGCGTCCGAAATCGAAATACAGACGTACAAGCTCGCTGTCGCTTTTGCCCTCCCTGACAAGGGCGAGCCGCTCGTCGGTAGGCAGACGGGAGCTTCCGCCGCTCGTGTCGCAGACGGATAATTCCGCCCTGTCGAAGTAGCTGCGGTAATCGGCAATGTGCGCCGATCTTATAGCTTCATAGTCCTTTTTTGCACACTCTTCCGCCTGAAGCCTGCAAAGCTCCTTGTAATTTTTATAGCGGTAGCTTGTCTGTGCAGTAAGTATCACCGTTATCTCGTCGCACTGCTCGGCCTGAATGAAATTACCGTATCTGCGTACCTTTCCGCCCTTTCCCACAACTCTTATGTATGCGGCAAAGCCGATCCCGCCGTTTCCGCCGCAGCCGCCGTAGTAGGATATATCCGTATCGTTCACAGGACTGTTGGAATCAAAATAATCGTCACGTCCGTCGATAGATATCCTTACGCTGACAGACCCTTTTTTGTCGGCGGATATGTTCATGACAAGCGCATTATCCGGCGCCGAGCATATGACCTCACGTTTGAAGTTAACGCCGTTTATCTCATATTCTGTAAGACATATCGCAGTTTCAAGATCAAGACTGCGGGCTTTGAAAACACAGTTTTCTTCCCCGTAATGCTCTGCCGTCATATCTCCCAGAGGCATATAATGTCTTTCGTTGGGGGGGGTTCCGCAGAATGCATCGAATATAACAGCCTCCGCTTCGGGTATCTTTTCACTGCGGATAAGCTGTCTTACCCTTTCAAGATTTTCCAAAGCGGACGGATTGTTTCTTTCCCTGTATCCTCCCGACCAGACGGAGTCCTCGTTGAGCTGGATACGTTCCCTAAGCGGCTGGGAAAATACCATTGCGCCTATTCTGCCGTTGCCCACCGGCAGAGCCTTGTTCCAGTCATCGGCGGGGTCTTTATACCATAATACCTTAGAAAAATTCATTCTCATTCTCCTTTTGCGACGGCACACCGCAGGGTGCGGAGTAAAGTGTACACAAAACCGTTATTGATCAATATTTATATTATTATAACATAATTTTTTTCAGATTACAACCCCGATTTGTAACTTATTCGTAATTATCTGTAATATTTCAGACTTGCACGCTGACAGCTATGTTGTTATATGAAATTTAAAAAGTATATGAAAGTTGCACAAATTAAAATGCATAAATTTGTGAAAGAATTTTTTGAAAAATTGTATACAAAACACAAAAAGTGTGCTATAATATAAACAGTACAAAAGCATGAAAGGGGAGTTGTTATATGAGATCCATTATTACCATAAGCCGTGAATTCGGCAGCGGAGGACGTGAAATAGGCAAAATACTTGCACAGGATTTCTCTATTCCCTTTTATGATAAGGAGTTGTTGGAGATAGCTTCCAAGGAGAGCGGGATCTGTCAGGAACTGTTTGTGAAAAATGACGAATCCTATACCAACAGCTTTCTCTTTTCGCTTGTTATGGGAAATTATCCCGTAACGGCGGACGGCAGGATAAATCCGGATATGCCCTTGAACCATAAGATCTTTCTTGCCCAGTTTGAGACTATTAAAAAGCTGGGAGAGCAGGGTCCGTGCGTTATAGTCGGAAGATGTGCGGATTATGTCCTGAAGGGAATGCCCAACGTGATAAATTTCTTCGTTTCGGGCAATATAAAGGAAAAAAAGGCGAGGATCCTCCAGCGTTACGATATCGAAAAGAACAAAGCGGAGGATTTTATCAAGAAGACCGATAAGAGGAGAGCCTCGTATTATAACTATTACACCGATATGAAGTGGGGCGAGGCTAAGAATTATGATCTGTGCATAAACACCTCTAAGACGGGTATCGAAGGTGCGGTAAGGCTCATGAAGAGCTATATAGACATAAAAGAAAGTCTGCGCACCTGATTTTACAATAGATTTGATCATTTCCATTTTTAATTCATTTTACTTTCCTTACTACGAAAAGAAGTCGGATATCCGGCTTCTTTTTGTTTACTTAGAAAATCAATTATTGTTTTGTGAAATAAATAAGGTCGGAATTTAGGATATACGGGAAATTGCATAAAAGACAGGTGTCAAATTTGTACATAAATTTTTTGAAAAAGCTTGAATTTTCTATTAAAATGATGTATAATTATCTAGTAAGGTGTGTGCTTATATATCACATGATAAAATGTATATGTAAAATACATCATGCCATATATTTAAAACCTGTTTTTCATGACAGACCGCATTTTTATAATGTGATGCGTATGTGTTCTGAAAGCGGGTTCAAAGATAAGATACTTAATTGAGGAGGTTATTTTATGACGGAAAAAAGCCTTAATACATTTAAGGGTACACTTGTCCAGGAAAGACAGCTTAAGGAAGTCATAGCCAAGCATCACGACCAGCCGGGAGGGCTTATGCCTATTTTGCAGGAGGCTCAGGGAATTTACGGCTATCTTCCTATTGAAGTTCAGACAATGATCGCAGAGGGTCTTAATATCTCTCTTTCGGAGGTTTACGGAGTTGCGACATTCTATTCGCAGTTCTCGCTTACCCCCAAGGGCGAACACAGGATCAGTGTCTGTCTTGGTACAGCGTGCTATGTTAAAGGCTCGGATAAGATCCTTGAGGCAGTTGAAAATAAGCTGGGCATCAAGAGCGGCGAGTGTACTCCCGACGGTATGTTCTCTATAGATTCCTGCCGATGCGTAGGCGCCTGCGGTCTTGCTCCGGTAATGATGATAGACGACGACGTTTACGGTAAGCTTACGCCAGATCAGGTAGGCAAGATAATCGACAGCTACGTCAATAAAAAGGGAGGCAAGAAAGAATGACTATTGAGGAACTGAATAAAATCAAAAAATCCCGTGAGGATCTGGTCAAGGTCAGAAAAATAATCGCCGAAGAGGGCGAAAAGCTGGCAAAGAAAACAGGCTACCGCAAGCAGGTCCTTGTGTGCGGCGGTACAGGCTGTACCTCCTCCGGCAGCCAGAAGGTTCTCGAGGCTCTGGACAGCGAGCTTAAGAAGCAGGGCCTTGACAAGGAGATACTCGTTGTAAGGACAGGCTGCTTCGGACTTTGCTCACTTGGTCCTATCATGATAGTATATCCAGAAGGCGCTTTTTACGCTCAGGCTACTCCCGAGGGCGTTATAAGAGTTGTGGATGAGCATCTGAAAAACGGCAAGATCTGCAAGGATCTGCTTTATCAGGAGACAGTTCATGAGGACGGCTCTATAATTTCACTGTATGAGACCAATTTCTATAAGAAGCAGAAAAGAGTTGCGCTGAGAAACTGCGGAGTTATCGATCCCGAGAATATCGAGGAGTATATCGCTACCGACGGATATCAGGCTCTTTATAAGGTACTCAACGAAATGAAGCCGGACGATGTTATTAAGGAGATCCTTGATTCCGGTATCAGAGGAAGAGGCGGCGCAGGCTTCCCTACAGGTAAGAAGTGGCAGTTTGCAAAGGCTTCTCAGGGCGACGTAAAGTATGTCTGTTGCAACGCCGATGAAGGCGACCCGGGCGCATTTATGGACCGTTCAATTCTCGAGGGTGACCCGCACGCCGTTCTGGAGGCTATGGCTATCGCAGGATATACCATCGGCGCACATCAGGGCTACATATATGTAAGAGCTGAATATCCCGTTGCGGTAAACAGATTGAAGATCGCTATCGATCAGGCAAGAGAGTACGGATTGCTCGGTAAGGATATTTTCGGCAAGGGCTTTGATTTTGATATCGAGATTAGACTTGGCGCAGGTGCGTTTGTATGCGGAGAGGAGACCGCTCTTATGACCTCTATAGAGGGTCACAGAGGAGAGCCGAGGCCCCGTCCTCCGTTCCCTGCCGTTAAGGGTCTGTTCGGCAAGCCTACAGTACTTAATAATGTTGAGACGCTTGCAAATATTGCACAGATCATCAGAAAAGGCGCAGCATGGTATTCTTCTATGGGAACAGAGACCTCAAAGGGTACAAAGGTATTTGCTCTCGGCGGAAAGATCACCAACGTAGGTCTGGTTGAGATCCCCATGGGTACCACTTTGCGTGAGATCGTAGAGGAGATCGGCGGAGGTATTCCCAACGGAAAGAAGTTCAAGGCAGCTCAGACGGGAGGTCCTTCCGGCGGATGTATTCCTGCGTGTCATATAGATACTCCTATCGATTATGAGCATCTGACGGCTCTCGGATCTATGATGGGTTCAGGCGGACTTATCATTATGGATGAGGATACCTGCATGGTGGATATTTCCAAGTTCTATCTTAACTTCACTGTTGACGAGTCATGCGGTAAGTGTACTCCCTGCCGTATAGGAACAAGACGTCTGCTTCAGTTCCTGGAGAAGATCACCTCCGGAAACGGTGAGCTTGAGGATCTGGACAAGATCGAAGAGCTTGCTAATCATATGAAAAATTCCTCGCTGTGCGCACTGGGACAGTCTGCTCCAAACCCCGTTCTTTCTACAATTTCTTATTTCCGGGACGAATATATCGCACACATTGTTGACAAGAAATGTCCTGCCGGCGTGTGCAAGGATCTGCTTCGTTACGAGATCGACGCTTCCAAGTGCAGAGGCTGTACGCTCTGCGCTAGAAACTGCCCTGTCGGAGCAATTTCCGGAACGGTCAAGAATCCGCACGTTATCGATACAGATAAGTGCATTAAATGCGGACTGTGCGTAAAGAACTGTAAGTTCGGCGCAGTTGTGAAGAAGTAGAGGAGGACTCATATAAATGGAAAAGGTTCAGAAAATACATCTTAAAATAAACGGAATTCCAACAGAGGTTCCCGCAGGCTCTACTATCATGGAGGCGGCAAAGACGGTCAATATCGAGATCCCGTCGCTCTGTTATCTTAAAGGAGTCAACTGCATAGGCGCTTGCCGTGTATGCGTAGTTGAGGTCGTAGGCAGAAGAGGACTTGTTGCAGCCTGCGTATATCCCGCTGAGGAGGGTATGGAGGTACTTACCAATACCGCAAAGGTAAGAGCTTCCAGAAAAACTACTATCGAGCTTATTCTTTCAAGTCACCATAAAAAGTGCCTTTCCTGCGTAAGAGGAAACAACTGTGAGCTTCAGAAGCTTGCATTTGACTACGGCGTAGACGAGGACAGATTCAAGGGTGAGGATGCTATCTATCCCCTTGACGACAAGTCTCCCTACCTTGTAAGAGACAACAACAAGTGCATTCAGTGTATGAGATGTGTTGCCGCCTGCAAGAATATCCAGAGCGTTTCCGTTATCGGACCTATCAGAAGAGGCTTTAACGTACACGTTGGCTGCGCTTTTGAGAAGAGTCTTATCGATTCACCATGTGTTGGCTGCGGTCAGTGCATAGTTGCCTGTCCTGTCGGCGCTCTCAATGAGAAGAGCCAGATAGACCAGGTATGGGAAGCTATTTCCGATCCCAAGAAAAAGGTCGTATTCTTTACGGCTCCTTCCATCAGAGCTACTCTGGGAGAGGTATTCGGTATGCCTATCGGAACCAACGTAGAGGGACAGATGGTTGCGGCTATCAGACGTCTTGGCGTTGACAAGGTATTCAACATGGACGTAACTGCCGACCTTACGATCATGGAGGAAGCAAACGAGCTTATCGAGCGTATCCAGGGCAAAAAGACGCTGCCTATGTTTACCTCATGCTGCCCCGGCTGGATAAAATTCTGTGAGCATTACTATCCTGAATTCCTGCCGCATCTCTCCAGCTGTAAGTCTCCTCAGCAGATGTTCGGTGCGGTGCTT
Organism: Ruminococcus sp.; assembly: GCA_017626015.1. Taxonomy (GTDB): domain Bacteria; phylum Bacillota; class Clostridia; order Oscillospirales; family Ruminococcaceae; genus Hominimerdicola. The sequence goes on along the minus strand of JAGAJO010000005.1, from coordinate 27,777 downwards.
AAGAGCTATTATTGCCAGAAGAACGGTATTGATCCTAAGGATCTGTTCGTTGTAAGTATCATTCCGTGTACCGCCAAGAAGTTCGAGGTAACAAGAGAAGAGCTGAGAACATTTGATTTTGACGATGTTGACGTTGCACTTACCACGAGAGAGCTGGGCAAGATGATCAAGGGCGCAGGTATAGCCTTTGCGGATATGAAGAAGGAAGAGTTCGACAATCCTTTCGAGACTGCAACAGGTGCAGGCGCTATTTTCGGAGCAACCGGAGGAGTTATGGAGGCAGCTCTCAGAACTGCTGCCTGCAAGCTTGACGGCAGCTGCAAGGCGATCGAGTTCAAGGAAGTCAGAGGCACAAAGGATATCAAGGAAGCCACATATAAGGTCGGCGGAGTTGAGCTTAATGTCTGCGTAGCTTCCGGACTTGCCAATGCAAGAAAGGTCGTAGAGCAGGTCAAGAGCGGCGAGAAGAATTATCATTTCGTTGAGATAATGGCATGTCCCGGCGGCTGTATCAACGGCGGCGGACAGCCTGTACAGAGCGACAGCGTAAGAAACTACAAGGATCTCAAGTCTATGAGAGCAAAGGCGCTGTACGATACAGATAAGGGACTTAAATACAGAAAGTCTCATGAAAGCCCTGTTATGAAGATGCTTTATGACGAGTATTTTGATAAGCCGGGCAGCTCAAGAGCGCATAAGATGCTGCACACTACATACGTTAAGCGCGGAGTATAAATTTCATCTCAAAATAAAATGCAAAAACGGAGAGTTTAATTGGCTCTCCGTTTTTTGTTATTTTCTGCGGATAATTCATTAAAAAGGAACCGCTGCATATTGAGTAAGAAGGATATTTTTCTGTAAAGCTGTAAATATGCTTTTTTTTGATATGATATGAACGAAATTTCAAAATCTGAAAATGGTTTTGATTTGAATTTCAAATAGCCAATATATGCATGAAATCATTTCCTGCATAAAATAGCAGCTTATGCAAATAATAATAACACAAATTTAGAAATGATCATTAATTCGGAGGTAAATAAAATGAAAGCAACAGGAATTGTCCGTCGTATAGACGACTTAGGCAGGGTGGTTATCCCTAAGGAGATCAGACGTACCATGAGAATAAGGGAGGGCGACCCCCTTGAGATCTATACAAATCCGGACGGGGAGGTTATCTTTAAAAAATATTCGCCTATAAACGAGCTTTCCGACGGGGCGCTCCAGGCGGCTGAGGTCATCTCGAAGCTTGGAGGAGCGCCAGCGGTTATTTTTGATAAGGATCATGTTGTAGCAGTTTCGGGAGTATCCAAAAAGGAATATTCACAGCGCAGGCTTTCTCCGGCGCTGGAGGATATGCTTGAAAAACGCAGCAGCTATGAATATACCGACGGAACTGATATATTCCGTCCGGTTGAGGGTGTGCAGAATCATGCACTTACAATATTTCCCATTATTTCGGGGGGAGATATTTCCGGCGCAGTAGCTTTTATGGCGAGCGGAGATAACGAGTATGTTACCGAAAATCAGACTATGCTTTGCAAGGCAGCAGCAATGTTTCTTGGAAAGCAGATCGAGCAGTAGCTTTTAACGGAAAGAATATCAAAAAAGATAAAGGACTGCCGTCTTGATGTCGGGCAGTCCTTATTCATTTCAGATCTGAAGCTATGCAGGGTCACTTTAGATGCGAAGGCAGCATCGTTGCGGACTATTTAAGCTTCATTGTAAGAGAAATACGCTTGCGCTTAAGGTCAACGTCAAGGACACGAACCTTGACCACCTCGCCGACCTTTACTACCTCCAGAGGGTGTTTGACATATCTGTCGCAAAGCTGGGAAATATGCACAAGTCCGTCCTCATGTACGCCGATATCCACAAATGCGCCGAAATCTATTACGTTGCGGACGGTTCCCATAAGCTCCATGCCGGGGGTGAGATCCTTAAGCTCCATAACATCTCCGCTTCTCATAAGCGGGGGCGGAAGCTCGTCACGGGGATCTCTGCCCGGCTTTTCCAGCTCCTTTACTATGTCTGAAAGAGTCGGTATTCCCGCTCCCGTTTCTTTGGAAAGCTGTGAAATGCTTATTTTGCTCAACCGACGTTTTATATTTTCAGCGTCTCCAAGGTCTGCGGGGGTAAAACCGCACCTGTCGAGCAAAGCCTTTGCCGTTTCATAGGATTCAGGGTGTATGCCCGTATTGTCCAAAGGATTTTTTCCGCCTGGTACTCTAAGAAAGCCTGCGCACTGTTCGTAAGCCTTTGCGCCCAGCTTTTTGACCTTAAGAAGCTGCTTTCTGTCTGTAAATGCTCCGTTTTCCTCTCTGTAAAGAACGATATTTTTAGCCACTGCGGCGTTTATTCCCGAGATATACGAAAGCAGGGAATACGAAGCTGTGTTCAGATCTACTCCTACCGAGTTTACGCAATCCTCAACAACTCCACGCAGAGCCTCGTCCATTCTTGCTTTTGGCATATCGTGCTGATACTGTCCAACGCCTATCGCTTTGGGGTCTATCTTTACAAGCTCCGCAAGAGGATCCTGAAGCCGTCTTGCTATGGATACTGCCGATCTCAGCGAAACGTCATACTCCGGAAATTCCTCCGCCGCAAGCTTTGAGGCTGAATAAACGGACGCTCCCGCTTCGGATACTACCATGTAAGAGAGTTTTTGCGGGATCTCCTTTATAAGCTCCGCAGTGAACGCCTCGGTCTCTCGGGAGGCTGTTCCGTTGCCTATGGATATAGTGGTCACATTGTGCTTTTTTATCATTCCCGAAAGGATCCTTTTGGCTTTTTCAGTATCCTTTCTGGGGGGAGTAAGATAAACTATCGCCGTGTCAAGCACCTTTCCTGTAGGATCCACCACCGCAGCCTTGCAACCGTGAGCATATCCCGGATCAAGTCCCAGAGTGACTGTATTTTTAACCGGAGGAGCCATAAGCAGCTGACGCAGATTTGATGAAAATACCTTTATCGCTCCTTCCTGCGCCCTTGAAGAAAGCTCCGACCTTATCTCCCTCTCAACAGACGGGAAGATGAGCCTTTTGCAGCTGTCCTCGCACGCCGCTTTGACAAGTTTGCCGCATTCGCTTGCGTTTTTCACGCAGCTTTTGATGTATAAGCGCTCTCCCTCTCCTTCGGGGAGCTGTACCGAGACCTTGAGCGCACCCTCCTTTTCTCCTCTGTCCAGCGCAAGGATCCTGTGTCCTGCGATCCGGGAGACAGGTTCGCTGTATTCAAAATAATTTTTGTATACCTCGTCTGCGTCCTCCGCAGCCGCACAGGAGCTTATTACTGCGTTCCTGAAAAACATTTCTCTCAGTTTTTTTCTCAGCTCTGCACTGTCGGAAATATCCTCGGCGATAATATCCATTGCTCCCTGCAAAGCCTCCTCTGAGCTGCAAACGCTTTTTTCTTCATTTATAAATTTCTCTCCCTCATCGACGGGAACTGTTTTTGGATCCTGAGCCATAAGTATCTCTGCCAGCGGCTCCAGACCCTTTTCTCTTGCAACGGAGGCTCTTGTTTTTCTCTTTGGTTTATAAGGACGGTATATATCCTCGGTTTCCACAAGGGTTGCCGCATTTTTTACGGCATCGGAAATCTCATCAGTCAGCTTACCCTGACTGTCGATCGCTTCAAGGATCTCAGCCTTTCTTTTTTCCAGATTTCTCAGATATGTGAGCCTGTCTGCAAGCTCTCTCAGAAGCTGATCGTCCAGCGATCCTGTCTGTTCCTTTCTGTAACGGGCGATGAAAGGTATGGTCTTGTCATCGTCCAGAAGAGCAACGGTGTTGTCTACCTGCTCCTGTCTCAGATTGAATTCTTTTGCAAGGGTTTTGTTAATGTCCATTTGAATACCTCATATTTTATAGAATAGCGGTGTTGCCTTAAACATTATACCATATTTTTAGTCTTATGTCAAAATAAAAATGGACTGTTCGATGCCGTTATCAGCGTAAGACAGTCCATGATCGTATTGTATTATTTGTTTTTGTTGTAAATTATCATAAGACCCTTAAGAAGCAGATCATCGTCAAGAATGATATTTCGCCTGCAAAGGGGAACTATCGTACCCGCAAGCCCTCCGGTGGCTATGACGGTGCATTCCTCTCCAAGCTCCTCCTCGATACGTTCTATCATTCCGTCAAGAGCGCAGGCGTTAGCGTACATTATTCCGCTTTTCATGCAGTCAACGGTGTTTGTTCCGATCGTTCTTTTGGGTTTTTCAAATGCGATTTTCGGCAGCTGCGCAGTCCTCATTATAAGTGCATCGGTGGACACTGCCATTCCTGTAGTTATCATTCCCCCGATATATCCCTTGTTGGAATCTATGACCGACAGCGTAGTTGCCGTACCCATGTCTATTATTATCATGGGAACAGGGTACTCGTTTATACCTGCAACAGCGTCAACGACCAGATCGCTGCCCAGCTGTGCGGGGTTGTCGATAAGTATGCTGAGTCCCGTTTTTATTCCGGGACCTACGACCTTAACATCTATTCCCGCATATTTTTCCAGAGCCGTTCTGAAGGTATTGGTAACCGACGGTACAACTGAGGATATTATTGCTCCGTCCACGCCTGAAGGGTCGATGGAATGCATATCCATCGCCATTTTCATATTTGCGGCATATTCAAGGTCGGTAGCGGTCTGATTGGTCGAAAGCCTTTCCCTGAACAGTATCCTGTCATTTTCAATGCAGCCCATAACTATATTGGTGTTGCCTATATCTATTGCAAGTATCATTATATTAACCTCCGTTTAAGCGGCAGCCTTTTCTTTTTTACCCGGTACCTCAACAAGCTTCGCTTTTGCCAGAGCCGTTCCAACAGCGCCAGAAATAATTGTGGAGGAGATCATTTCCGCCACGGCGTTGATGCCTACAAAGGCGCATACGAACAGGAAAACGTTTTTTCCCGGGGCGAGCTGTTCACGGTAATTCTGAATCAGCTCGGTATTTCCGAACAGAAGGATCAGCGACGACATATACAGCAGCGTATTGAAAAATGCCGCACAAAAGCCTGTCACTGCGCTGGATACCGGAGATGGAGCGCCTTTTTTCTTTAGGAAATTACAGATAGCTCCGATGATAAGTCCGTCAAGGATCCTCGGTACAAAGCACTGAATGACTGTAAGAGCAGGATTTACGGCAAAAAGAGCCGTACCCAGTGCACTTCCGCCGAAGCACTGCAAAAAGCTTGTAAGACCGAACATTCCGCCGATGATCGCTCCGCCGACAGGTCCCAAAGCGAATGCCGCAACAGCTACAGGGATAACGTTGAACGTTACGGCGAGAGGTCCGATGTTCAGATAGCCCAGAGGCGTGTACGCCATTATCAGCAGAATGGCTGTGAGCAGCCCGAGAATGACAAGCTGTCTCACCTTGTTTTTGTTTTTCATATTAAATTCCTCCTTGTTATTATTCCTCATACGAGGATACAATACAATACACTAACATTATAGCATATTCAGGAGAATATTTTTATTGACAGACTGACGAATTTCAGCGTTCTGACAATATCTGATTTGTGCATTATATCAATGGATCTCCTCGGAAGTTTTTGAGGAGGTCTAATATATAGGTTCAAAGCTTGGCTTATGATCCCTTGAAACGTATACGTTATCGTTGTCGCACTCACAGCCTGCGGCGGGAGCGACAGCAGTATCGTAAAAGCCGTATGCCGCAAATTCCTCCTCGGTGACCGTATCGCCGAACAGCGTATAGCCGTTGCCGTCCAGAGTCCATAGTACCTCGTCGGTGAGGCAGTCTGTGACGGTGATATTGTTTCCCTCGGTGCGCATGGCGCAAATATAGTCCTTTTGGGAATTTTCATCGAACCATATGAAGTAGCTGAAGCGCTGCTCCATTACGTTGCTGAAACCGCCGCCCATATTCATATCTCCGGCATTTGTGCTGACCTTCTGATACTGATCCTCGTCTCCTCCTCTGGAAAATACGACCATGTCATATTCGCCGTCATGATCGGGATCGCAAACAAAGCCCATACGGTATGTAAAACAGATACGCCTTCCGTCCTCGTAAAGTCCGTTTTCTGCCTTGAGGATATTTTTCAGCTTATCCTTGATACCGTCTATCTCGGCTTCCTCAGGAGTTCTTCTTTTTTCTCGGCTTATGGTGTAGCTTACGGTATTGCTTACAGGTCTGTATTCCCCGTCTATAAATGCTGTAAGAGTAACTGTGTAGTCTCCGCAATCATCGCTGTATTTATATGTGTACTCATCCTCAGCGTTTCTATCCAGCACCTGTCTGCCGTTGAGCGTTATTACCCATCCCAGATTGTTATCCTCATATTCACCCTCAGTACGGTGAACGACATAGTTGTCATCCACCGTAAGGGTATAGCTTTTACGGAGCATAGCTTCGTATTCCTCGGGACTTGTGGTAGCTGCCGTGGTAGTCGTCATTGTCCGGTAATATTTTTCCTCCTCGGTCTCATGACCGAAAAGCTTTCTTATACCGTCCTTTAAATGCAGATCGTCTTTTTGGCTGTCATTATCCGCAGGATCTTCCGGGACGCTTTCACTGGGCGACGTAACAGTGACCGTTGTTTCGGATGATGAGTTCTGCATTTTTCCGGCAGGACTTTCCTCAAGCTCTCCGCAGGCGGAAAGCATTGCGCATAATATCATCAGATATGCTGCTGCTGTCGATTTTTTCATAAAATGCTTCTCCATTCTTTTATTTTTAGGAAATACCACACAAAGCCGTCAGGCGGTGGTTGTGCGGTATTGCCTATTACCCCAAACATTGTCCGCATCAGAGACCGGCTGTCTCCTCCATTTCCTTTATCAGGTCGGCAAACATTTTCAGTGCGTCTGATATCGGCTTGCCTGTTGCCATATCGACTCCCGCAGTTCTGAGCAGTGAGATCGGATCGGCAGAGCAGCCGCCCTTAAGAAAGCTGAGATAGTCCTTTACCGCCTGTTCTCCCTCGTTCAGGATCCTTTCGGACAGTGCTATCGCAGCGGAATATCCCGTAGCATACTGATAAACGTAATAGTCGTAATAGAAGTGAGGTATCCTTGCCCATTCCAGCTTTATTTCCTCGTCAAGAACGATACCGTCTCCGAAGTAAAGTCTGTTCAGCTCTCCGTAGATCTCACAGAGACTGTCTGCCGTAAGGCTTTCTCCGGCAGCGCACATCTCGTTGATCTTCAGCTCAAATTCCGCAAACATGGTCTGTCTGTAAAGGGTCGTGCGGAACTGTTCGAGGAAGTAGTTTATAAGATACGCTTTTTGCTTTTTATCCTGAGTTTTTTTCAGCAGATACTGCATAAGCAGAGCCTCGTTGCAGGTGGAGGCGACCTCAGCCACAAAGATAACATAATCCGCATATGCAACAGGCTGGTTTTTGTTGGAAAGGTATGAGTGGACGGCGTGTCCCATTTCATGGGCAAGAGTGAACATACAGTTGAGCGTGTCCTTGTGATTGAGCAGCACATACGGGTGTACTCTTGCGCCTGCCGAGTACGCTCCGCTGGTTTTTCCTTCGTTTTCGTATACGTCTATCCAGCGGTTCTCAAAGCCTTCACGAATGATAGAAAGATATTCCTCTCCCATAGGAGCAAGGGCTTTCAGTACCGTTTCCTTTGCTTCCTCAAAGGAGATCTTCATATCGCAGTCGGAGACCATAGGAGTGTACAGATCATAAAAATGCAGCTCGTCAACTCCCAGCAGCTTTTTGCGCAGCGCAACATAGTCATACATATAATGCATATTATCATGGACTGCGGATATAAGGTTTGTGTATACCTCTGTGGGGACTTCGTTTGCTTTCAGAGCAGCTTCCAGGCTGGAATCATACTTTCTTGCCTTTGCATAAAACTGTACCGCCTTGATCTGTCCGTTCAGAATAGAAGCGCAGGTATTTTTAAATGCTCCGTAAGCGGAATACATAGATTCAAAGGCTGATCTTCTAAGGGTTCTGTCCCCGCTCTGCACCAGCGGGATATAGCTGCCGTGAGTTACCTGATGCTTTTTGCCGTCCTTATCCACAGCGTCGGCAAATTTCAGATCGGCGTCTGAAAACATGGAATATATATTTTCAGGCGACTGTCCCATTTCTCCGGTAAGAGCAAGGAGCTTCTCCTCGGCTTCTGAAAGAATATGGTCTTTTTTGCTTCTGACCCTGTCCAGCTGACGCTTATACAGCTTAAGCTCCGGCAAGCTTGCATAAAAGCGTTCCAGCGTATCATCGGGTATAGCTATTATCTCAGGAGTTTCAAAGCTTCCGGACGAATTTACCGCAACATACACATTCATAAGCTGTCCCATGAAGCCCTGGTATTTTGAGTTTGCAGTGTCCTCGTCGGAACGTCTCTGTGCGTAATTTCCCAGACTGTCGCACAGCACGGATATTTCATCGCTGAGCCTTAAAAAGTCAAGCAGCGTTTCCGCACTTTCCGAAAGTCTGCCTTTATACGATAAAATCTTTTCAGGCATAGCCTTAAGTTTTTCCAGATCCTTCTCCCACGCTTCGTCCGAAGGGTAAATATCCTCCAGCGCCCACCTGTATTCCTCGGGAACTTCGCTTCTTTTTGGGATCCTCTCCTCGCTCATTGATATCTCTCCTTTGTTGTATTATTATACCTATAGTATACCACATATCCGTAATTATTGCAACATTGTTCAGAATAAAAACAGGGAAATCAATTTTAAAGACTAATATTTTAAGAAAATGCTGATTAATGTATCTCTCCCTGCCGTACGGTTGGGAAAGAACAGAATTTCAGTGCGATTTTTTGAAAATTGATTTCCGTGGAATAAAAAACAAGACGGGAGAACAAATAAAATTGTCCGCCCGCCTGTATATATCTGTTTTATGCGATCTTTGATCACTGTCTCAGATAAACTCCGTTTTCCTCGATGTAATCTTCCATATCCTGCTTGTACTCAAGGTCGAGAGGATCGTCAGGAAGCGCCTTCAAAGCACGCTGACCGATATCCTTTCTGTAATGCTCACCCTCGAAGCTTATCTTCTCAACTGCTTCGTATGCCTTGTTCAGTGCGCCTTTTAATGTGTATGCGCTGCAGGTCACGCCCAGAACTCTTCCGCCGTTGGTGTAGAATTTTCCATCGCTGTATTTCGTTCCGGCATGATATACGAAAGCTCCGTCAACCTGCCCCTTGTCGTCCATTCCGGACATTTCAATGCCCTTTTTGTACTTGACCGGATATCCTCCGCTTGCCATAACTACGCAGGCGCAGCTGCCTGATTTCCAGCCGATCTTTACGTCCGCAAGAGTGTGATTGTAAACAGCCTCAAAAATTTCGCAGAGATCGCCTTCCAGCATGGGAAGAACGACCTGCGTCTCGGGATCTCCGAAACGGCAGTTATATTCTATTACCTTGGGACCGTCCGGCGTTATCATAAGTCCGAAATACAGACAGCCCTCAAATGTTCTGCCCTCGGCGTTCATAGCGTTTATTGTCGGCAGGAATATCTTTTCCATGCACTCTTTGGCTACGTCCTCGGTGTAATAGGGATTGGGAGATACCGTACCCATTCCGCCGGTGTTAAGTCCCTTGTCGCCGTCAAGCGCACGTTTGTGATCCATAGATGAGATCATGGGGACAACGGTTTTTCCGTCTGTAAAGGACAGTACCGAAACCTCCGGACCTGTGAGGTATTCCTCAACCACAATGGTAGAGCTGCTCTCGCCGAATTGCTTGTCGTCGATCATCGAGCGGATAGCCGCAACAGCCTCTTCCTCGTTTTCGGCAAGTATAACGCCCTTTCCGAGAGCAAGACCGTCCGCCTTGATAACAGTCGGATAGGTGTTCTGTTCCTTAACGTATTTTACTGCGTCTTCGCTGTTGGTGAAAACCTCATATTTTGCCGTAGGGATATTATATTTTTTCATCAGCTCCTTGGAGAAGACCTTTGAGCCTTCAATGATAGCAGCGTTTTTCTTAGGACCGAAGGTCATAAAACCCTCAGCCTGCAAAGCGTCCACCATTCCAAGTACCAGCGGGTCGTCCGGAGCTACTGCGACCATATCTACTTTAAGCTTTTTTGCCAGAGCCACAACTCCGTCTATGTCGGTAGCCGCAACGTCGAAGCATTCCGCATAGCGTGAAATGCCGCCGTTTCCCGGTGTGCAGTAAAGCTTATCTACTCTCGGCGATTCTGCGAGCTTCATTATAATAGCGTGTTCCCGTCCGCCGCCGCCTACTACCAGTATGTTCAAAAAAATTACCTCCTTTGACCGTATGCCTCAGATTCGGTCACAATACCTCCCTTACGGGAGATGTTTTCAGACGATCTGTATAGAATCCAGAATAGCCTGGACCTCTCCTGAAATTGCTTCGGTGCATTCGCTGTATGTCATCGGGCATACAACTACAAGCTTTGTATCCTTTCTTGCAAGGATAACGTCCAGATCGAACACTACGTTTGACTGCGTAAATGTTCCGCTCATGATATAAGCGTCGTAGCCGTTGAATTCAGTTGCCTTCTGCTCCTCAATAACAAAAGCGTCGCCGAGTCCCATTGACTGCTGGAAGGTAGGTGCAAGCTCCTCAAAGGAATAATCCTGAAGGTCGGATGCTTCCTCGCTGTTGATGAGGATAAAGCAGGTTCCGGCAGCGTTTTCAATGTCGGTTCCGGTATATGTTACTACTGTATTTCCAAGGGCGTCGTCGGCTGTTGACCACTTGGATTCATCGGCAGTGAATGTAAACAGCTTTGAGCCGTCTCCTGTGGACGCAGCTTCAGAATCGTTGGTGGAAGCAGCAGAAGATGCATCCGGAGCTTCTGTAACAGTTGAGGTTTCAGATTCTTCCGCAGCAGCAGAGGTGGTTGTTTCGGTATCGGTTTTTTCAGTCTCTGCTACTGTTGTAGTTGTGGTTGCAGACGTGGTATCCTTTTTAGATTCGGAAGTCTTGGAAGATGAATCTGCGCTGTCTCCGCAGCCTGCAAATACCATTGCGATCGATGCAGCCATTGCTGCGATCAATAGTTTTTTCATAATAAATACTCCTTTAATTAATTATTTTTTATTTCAGCGGATCAGTGATCCGTTGTATCAGTGGTGGAAAAGTCTCATTCCGGTGAAAGCCATAGCGATATTGTATTTATTGCAGGTCATGATAACATGATCGTCTCTGATAGATCCGCCCGGCTCTGCAATATATGCAACTCCGCTCTTCTTTGCTCTCTCTATATTGTCGCCGAACGGGAAGAATGCGTCCGAACCAAGGCAAACGTCGGTATTCTTGGCAAGCCACTCCTTCTTTTCCTCTGCGGTGAGGACCTCTGGCTTGACCTTGAAGGTGTTTTCCCATACGCCGTCTGCAAGAACGTCCATATATTCGTCCGACATATAAACGTCGATAGCGTTGTCTCTGTCGGGACGTCTTATTCCGTCCACGAACTGAAGTCCCATGACCTTGGGGTGCTGTCTGAGCCACCAGTTGTCAGCCTTGTTTCCTGCAAGCCTTGTGCAGTGGATCCTCGACTGCTGACCTGCTCCGATTCCTATAGCCTGACCGTTCTTGACATAGCATACCGAGTTTGACTGGGTGTACTTAAGGGTGATAAGCGAAATGATAAGATCGTCCTTTTTGTCGTCGGGTATTTCCTTGTTGTCGGTAACAATATTGGAAAGCAGCTCCCTGTCGATCTTGAACTCGTTTCTGCCCTGTTCAAAGGTAACGCCGAATACCTGTTTTTTCTCGATAGGCTCGGGAACATAGCTTTCGTCTATCTTGATGATGTTGTAGCTGCCCTTTCTCTTGGATCTGAGAATTTCCAGAGCCTCGTCGGTGTAGCCCGGAGCTATTATACCGTCGGAAACCTCTCTCTGTATCATCTTTGCGGTAGGCACGTCGCAGATATCTGAAAGAGCGATGAAATCGCCGTAGGAAGACATTCTGTCCGCACCTCTTGCTCTTGCATAGGCGCAGGCAAGGGGAGAAAGCTCTCCCAGATCGTCAACGAAATAGATCTTTGCCTCTGTTTCGGTAAGAGGTCTGCCGATAGCAGCGCCCGCAGGTGAAACGTGCTTGAATGAGGTTGCAGCGCACATTCCCGTTGCAGCCTTAAGCTCCCTTACCAGCTGCCAGCCGTTGAAGGCGTCCAGCAGATTGATATATCCGGGCTTTCCGTTGAGTACCTCGATGGGCAGATCGCCGCCATTCTCCATAAAAACTCTTGACGGCTTCTGATTTGGATTACAGCCGTACTTTAAAAGCATTTCGTTTGCCATGTTTTTACCTCCTGATCAATCATTTGATTTAAAAATCAATTCAATTCTGAGAACCTTTCCGCTGGAACCGTATAGGGTAGGGATATATCCGCAGTACTCAAAGCCGTTTTTTGAATACTCCTCAATTATCTCATGATGACCCTTAAGCTCTGAGGTCGTAGCCTTGTGATTTTCAAGCTCTATACTAACATATTTGTAACTCATAATGACCCCCCGTTTCAATTTTATTAACGTTCGGATATTCCTTTTTCGTTTTCTGAGAAAAACTGATAAAGCTCATTTGTACAACAGTATCGACAAGCTTCTGTATTTTTCCTCATATAATTTTAATTGTCTCCGAACTACTTTGAATACTTATTGACGATCCTTGAGACAGCCTTTCCTGTTGCAATGTCAATGTATCTTACAAAAAGCGATACCTTGTTGTCCTCGTTGAGAGCCTCCCAAAGATCTGCGGTGAATGCGTCAATATCGTTGGGAATTGCGACCTTTTTAGGCTCTCCCTCAAAGCTTGGCAGGGGAGTGCCGTCGCCCATATATGTGTGGATAAAATGTCCCACTCCGTCAAGCGGGCTTGTGTATGTAAAAGTAAATCTTTCCGTGCAGTCGGGATTTCCGTCAGCAGACTTGAGAATGCTCATAGCGTAATTATAGGAGCCGTTCTCGATGTGCATGATTCCCGAGATCCTGGGGGTGTAGTTGGGAGCGTCGTCCTCATACTCTCTCGTGCGGAGCGACTGCTCAAATGTCTGCTGCTTATCCATAAGCTCATAGATAGTGTCCGTCTGGTCGCCGTTGGTGACGATAGTCTTGTTGCCCAGAACTCTTACAGGCGAGTATATGATAAGGTGCGGGTCGGAAAGCTTTGAGGGGTCTGCCGCCTCGGTCTTGATGCCGTCCTCAGTCTCTGTGAAGACCCTGTTTCTGGAGTTCACGCTTCTGCCCATAATGAAATAAGCGGTCACAGCGCTTTTTCCGTCCTCGGATTTGCCGATAACGATACCTCTTCCGGGGTAGGAATTGCTTTTAAGCTCGTCGTAAATGTTAAGCATTTTCATATTATTTCCTCCGTCCTTTAAAATCCATTTATTGTCCTGAAAATCTGTCCTGTAACCTATTACAGGTCAACATAAGCCCTGCCGTCCTTAACAGTGATCCTGTCCTCGCAGAACAGTGAAACGGCTTTAGGCAGCAGTTTCCACTCCACATTCTCCATAATTCTTTTCTGGAGCGTTTCGGGAGTGTCGTTGTTTTCAACAGCCACAGTACCTTGCAGGATTATAGGACCTCCGTCGCAGACCTCCGTTACAAAATGTACCGTAGCGCCGGAAACCTTAACTCCCTTTTCAAGAGCGGCCTCGTGAACGTGAAGTCCGTAATATCCCTTTCCGCAGAAAGAGGGGATAAGCGCAGGGTGTACGTTTATCATCTTATATGGGAAAGCCTTGACTACCTGCTCGTCAAGAATTGTCATAAAGCCTGCGTAAACCACAAGGTCAGCCTTTTCTTCAAGCAGAGCCTCCGTCATAGCCTTGGTGTAAGCCGCAACGTCGGGATATTCCTTTCTTGGTATAACTCTTGTTGGGATCCCGTTGTTTTTTGCCCTTTCGAGAGCGTAAGCCCCCTCCTTTGAGGAGATAACGCAGGTGATCCTTCCGCCTTTTATCGAGCCGCTTTTTTCAGCGTCTATCAGGGCTTGCAGGTTTGTTCCGCCGCCGGAAACAAGTACAACTATGTTTTTCATTTTTTCACCGCCGTTCAGCTATAATATCAGCAGATAATAACGCCCATATCGGAGTCCACAAGCTCACCCAGAACATAAGCCTCCTCGCCGGCAGCCTTTATAGCTTCAACGGCTTTGTCGGCGTCGTTTTTGTCCACAACCACCGTCATGCCAACGCCCATGTTGAAGGTGTTGAACATATCTCTCTCGGGGATATTTCCGACCCTTCCGATAACATCGAAAACAGGAAGGACCTGAACGTCGCTTCTGGCGATCTTAACGGAAAGTCCCTTAGGCAGCGAACGTGGAATGTTTTCATAGAATCCGCCTCCCGTAATGTGAGAGATGGCCTTTACATTTACCGATCCGAGAAGACTGTTTACAGCCTTGACATATATTTTTGTGGGTGTGAGGAGCGTTTCGCCCAGCGTTTCGCCCAGCTCGTCATATTTGACCGAAAGATTCTTTTCGTTGACGTCGAACACCTTTCTTACCAGTGAGAAACCGTTTGAGTGTACGCCGCTGGATTTAATGGCGATCATAACGTCTCCCGCCTTCTGAGTTTCGGGTTTGAGTATCTTGTCCTTGTCGACTACGCCTACCGAGAATCCTGCAAGATCGTATTCGTCCTCAGGCATAAGTCCGGGATGCTCGGCGGTCTCGCCTCCGATAAGTGCGCATTCGGCTCTTACGCAGCCCTCTGCAACGCCTGATACTATCTTCGCTATTTTTTCCGGATAATTCTTTCCGCAGGCGATATAGTCAAGGAAGAACTGGGGTCTTGCGCCGCAGCAGATTATGTCGTTCACGCACATGGCAACGCAGTCGATGCCTACCGTGTCATGCTTGTCAAGCAGAAAGGCGATCTTTATTTTCGTTCCGACTCCGTCGGTGCCGGAAACCAGTACGGGCTTTGAAATACCCGTCATATCCAGCTCGAAAAGTCCTCCGAAGCCTCCGATACCGCTGAGTACGTTCTTTGTCATTGTTCTGGAAACGTACTGCTTCATAAGCTCTACTGCCTTGTATCCTGCGGTTACGTCAACTCCCGCCTCCTTGTAGCTGTTTGAGTAGCTGTTCGTGTTCATAACGTCTTTCCTTTCGTCGTTTTATTTAGAACCTGTTTTCACAAGCAAATGCACACGTCTTTTCCGCAAATTTTGCCGCTGACTGCGTTAAAACTCCTTGCTATACAGCAAGTATGCCTGCGGAGTTTTGCCTTGTCAGTGACAAAATTATGCTTGAAAATCCGCACACATTGCTTATGAAGACAGGTTCTTAGCTTTGTTTTTTTCGGAGATCTTGCTTTCAAATTTATCCTTCGGCATATTTTTCGGTACCTCTACAGGATATTTTTCCGTAAAGCAGCCTGTACAGAAGCCGCATCCGGAATTTCCCGCAAGCTTTTTCACGCTTTCCACCGAAAGATATCCGAGACTGTCCGCACCGATCTCACGGCATATCTCGGGGACTGTCATTTTGCAGGCGATAAGATTTTCCTTGCTGTCGATGTCCGTACCGAAATAGCAGGGAGCTATAAACGGGGGAGATGATATCCTCACATGGACCTCTGCGGCGCCTGCGTCCCTCAGCAGCTTTACGATCCTGCCGGAGGTAGTTCCTCTTACAATACTGTCGTCTATCATTACCACTCTTTTTCCCTTGACGGTGCTTGATATTGCGTTCAGCTTTATTTTGACTGAATTTGTCCGTTCCGTCTGGGAAGGCTGGATAAAGGTCCTGCCGATGTATCTGTTTTTTATGAAGCCTATGCCGTAGGGTATACCGCTTTCCTGAGAGAATCCCAGCGCAGCGTCAAGACCTGAATCGGGAACGCCTATGACTATGTCCGCTTCCACAGGATGCTCCCTCCATAGATATTTTCCCGCACGCAGTCTTGCCTTATGCACGCTGGAGCCTTCGATGACCGAGTCGGGGCGGGCAAAATAAACGTATTCAAATACGCATATAGTTCCTTTGCTGCCGCAGTGAGTGGTTATGGAATTCACACCGTTTTTGTCTATGACAACTATTTCTCCGGGTCTGATGTCTCTTATAAATTCTGCGCCGATGCTGTCAAATGCACAGCTTTCGGAAGCTACCGCATATCCGCTGCCGATCCTTCCCAGACAAAGCGGACGGAATCCGTTGGGATCCCTTGCGGCAATAAGCTTTGAGGGCGACATTATGACCAGCGAATACGCACCCTTTATCTTATACATTGCCCTTTCCACAGCCGCCTGAATGGACGGCGCTTTGAGTCTTTCCTCAGTAACTGCGTAGGATATGACCTCCGTATCGTTGGTGGTGTGGAAGATCATTCCCTTGTTTTCATACTGCTCTCTAAGCTCTCTGGCATTGGTAAGGTTTCCGTTGTGGGCTATAGCCATAGGTCCCTTGATATGTCTGACTACCAGCGGCTGAGCGTTTGCAGCAACGCAGTTCCCGGTGGTGGAATATCTTACATGACCTACTGCGATCTGTCCCGTACCCAGACCCTCTAGGGTCTCCCTGTCGAAAACCTTATTTACCAGACCGAGCGCCTTGTGATAGCTGAACACACCGTCGTCGTTCACAACTATCCCGCAGCTTTCCTGTCCTCTGTGCTGAAGAGCATACAGAGCGGTATAGGTCTGTGCCGCAACATCGCTTGTCTCCCTGGTGTAAATGCCGAAAACTCCGCATTCCTCGTGAATTCCTGTTATCATACCCGATCCGTTCCTTTCCGCTTTCGCATCCGGGAGACCGAGTCGGGGAGACGGGGACATAGCTCCGCCCTTAATAAAGCGAACACCATTGTTCCCCGAGCCGTTCTCCCGACTCAAATATTATTTTTTATAATAGACCTCCTCGGAAACTTACGAAGTACCGCCTTCCTTGTATATTTCGCCCTGTGCTTTGAGTCGCTCCCTTGAAATACATACAGTATTCCTGCGGTCGAGCCTCTTTGCACAGGTCAAAATATCCTGCGGAATCCGGCACTTCTCCAGTTTCCGAGGAGGTATAATAATTTAACTAATTAATTTAACCATTAAATGTAAATATCCGTACTACTTTTTTCCGTTCCAGCAATAGGTGCAAAGCTGGCATTCTGGCTTGCCGACAGCCTTTACCGTACCCTCCAGCGTCTGGAATTCCAGCGAGGTAAGCTTGAGCCTGCGGCATATCTCGTCCCTGAGTATCCTGCCTCTTTCTGTGCTTGAGTCGCTGTATTCTTCGATGAACTTTACTCCCTCAGCGCCTTCCTTTTCGTCGATGATCTGCCTTGCTATAAGCTCCAGCTCGGATGTGCTTCTTGAAAAGTTAAGGTACTTGCAGCCGTACATGATCGGCGGACAAGCGGAACGCATATGGACCTCCTTAGCGCCGTTTTCATACAGAAATTCCACCGTCTCTCTCATCTGAGTGCCTCTTACAATGCTGTCGTCTACAAAAAGCAGCTTTTTGCCCTCGATAAGCTCGTGGACCGGTATAAGCTTCATTTTTGCCACACGGTTTCTCATGGACTGATTGGTCGGCATAAAGCTTCTGGGCCATGTGGGGGTGTACTTTATAAAAGGTCTTGCAAAGGGTATGCCGCTTCTGTTGGCATAGCCTATAGCATGGGGAACACCCGAATCGGGTATGCCGCAGACGAAATCAACATCGGGAAGTCTGCCGTTTTTGATGTCGTTTTCAGCCATTATCTCGCCGTTGCGTGTTCTCATGGCTTCAACGTTCACGCCCTCGTAGCAGGCGTTGGGATATCCGTAATAAGTCCAAAGAAACGTACAGATCTTCATATCGTCCGAGCCTTCGGCAAGTATCTCCATGCCGTCCTTGGTCAGTCTTACGATCTCGCCTGCCTTAAGCTCGTGATAATTCTGATAACCAAGCTTCTGATAAGCAAAATTCTCAAAGGAGAAGCAGTAGCCGTCCGAGCGTTTTCCTATAAGTATGGGAAGCCTGCCGGCTTTGTCTCTTGCGCATATGATCGAATCCTCCGTCATTATGACAAGGGACATAGTTCCCTCTATTTTATCCTGAGCGTAGCGTATCCCGTCTACAAAGCTGTTCTTCTGTGCGATCAGCGCACCGATAAGACCTGCGGAATTTATGTTTCCGCTGCTCATTGTCTCGAAATTTGCGCAGCCCTTTTCCAGCAGCTCCTCCGAAAGCTGTTCGGCATTGTTGATTATGCCTATTGAGCACACGGCGTAAAGCCCCAGCTTGGAGCGCACCATGATAGGCTGAGGATCCGTATCGCTTATGCAGCCGATGCAGATAGAGCCCCGCATTTTTTCTATATCCTTTTCAAACTTGGTCCTGAAAGGGGAGTTTTCAATGCTGTGTATATTTCTCTGAAAACCAAGCTCAGGAGAGTAGGAGGTCATTCCTCCTCTTCTGGTCCCTAAATGAGAATGATAGTCCGTTCCGAAGAAAACGTCCTGAATACAGTCGTTTGCGGAAACGGCTCCGAAAAATCCACCCATAAATTATTCACCCATAACTCTCTTCATCATTTCCTTGTAAGCGTCCTCTACGCCGCCCATATCCCTGCGGAATCTGTCCTTGTCAAGCTTTTCGTGGGTCTTGCTGTCCCAGAAGCGGCATGTGTCGGGAGAGATCTCGTCAGCGAGAATGATCTGACCGTGGAATCTTCCGAACTCGATCTTGAAGTCGATGAGGTCGATGCCTACTTCCTTGAAGAATTTAAGCATGAACTCGTTTACCTTGAAAGCGTACTTTGTGATGTCTGCGATCTCTTCCTCTGTAGCGAGTCCAAGACCGAGGGCGTAGTATTTATTGATGAACGGATCGCCAAGCTCGTCGTTCTTGTAGCTGAACTCGAGAGTAGGCTGCTTAAGGGGAGTACCCTCCTCAATGCCCAGCTTTTTGGAGAAGGAGCCTGCCGCAACGTTTCTTACAATGACCTCCAGAGGAACTATTTCAACCTTTTTAACAATGGTCTCCCTGTCGTTTATCTCCTCCACCAGATGAGTGGGAACGCCCTCTTTTTCAAGAAGCTTGAACATATAGTTTGTCATTCTGTTATTGATAGCGCCCTTGCCGGCGATAGTACCCTTCTTTTCGCCGTTGAATGCGGTAGCGTCGTCCTTGTAATCCACGATAACAAGATCCGGGTCGTTTGTAGCGTATACCTTCTTTGCCTTGCCCTCATAGAGCTGTTCTGTCTTTGTGATGTTTTCCATTTTTATTCCTCCAATATATAATTTTGACTTGATTTTATTTTACCGCTTAACGGCAATAAGCGTATCCATGCAGTGCTTGTGAGGTATCCCTCCGCTCATGCAGTCAAAGATAAATTCACTGCATTCTTTAAATTCCCAGTCGTGATAAAAACCGAAAAGTTCGCCCGATCTCCATAGGTTTTCTGAGCTTGTCATGTCGTGGGGAGCAGGAATGAACGGCTTTTTCACAAACACATTCAATGCATTGATACCTCCGTCTGAAGTATGGCATTTATAATCAGCTATTATCTGTTCTCTATAATCTGTTGGGATATAGTGCAGCACTCCCGAGCAGAATATAACGTCAAAGCTGTTTTCAAGCCTGAAATCTCTGATATCCGCTTTGAAAAAGTCTATCTCGACCCGGTGCTTTTCGGCAAGTCGTTTTGCCTTGTCTATACCCGACTGGGTAATATCAAACGCAGAGACCTTATAACCGTTTTTTGCAAAGAATACAGCGTCTTTTCCCTCGCCGCAGCCGATATCGATAAGCTTGAGAGGCTTGTCCGGCGGCAGGAGCTTCAGCACCTCATAACACATATAAGAGGGCTTTACTCCCCAGTAATATTCGTCTGAGCGGTATTTTTCCTCGTAGTATGAGGAAGCTTGCTTTTCAGCCGCATATCCCAGCAGAGCGTCGATACTTGTCCCGAATACTACCGCCAGAGAGGGCAGTATGGAAATATCGGGCATTGTACCTCCGTTTTCCCACTTGCTTACAGCCTGATACGAAATATTCAGCCTGTTTGCAAGCTCCTCCTGTGTCATACCGTGCTTTTTTCTTAATGCGTAAATGTTTTTTCCTATTGTGCTGTTCATAATAAGTCACATCCTTTCTGTGAAAATTCTAACACAGAACGGTAACGCATCTCAATAACCTGTTATGATAGTTTCAGCATGAATTCAACTTCCGGTTGAGTTATATTTCCTTGAGCGTTTCCTGAAGCTTTTTGTCCTTGGCAACAACGCCGTCGATCATATCCTGCTTTGCCTTTGCAAGCTTTTCTGCAAGAGTATCGTCGGAAAGTGCAAGCATCTGAATTGCAAGGATAGCCGCATTCTTTGCGCCGTCTATGGCAACAGTTGCAACAGGTATACCCGAGGGCATCTGGACCGTAGCAAGCAATGCGTCAAGTCCGTCAAGATTGGACGATCTGCAGGGAATGCCGATAACAGGCAGGGTAGTGTGACCTGCGATAACTCCCGCCAGATGAGCCGCCATACCCGCTGCGCAGATAATAACGCCGAAACCGTTATCCTTAGCCGCTGCTGCGAATTCGCAGGCAAGCTGAGGCGTTCTGTGAGCCGACATGACGTGGCACTCGTAAGGCACGCCGTAAGCCTTAAGCTCCCCGACGGCTTTACTTACTACGGGCAGATCGCTGTCGGATCCCATAATGACCGCTACTTTTTTCATATCAAAACTCCTCCCTAAAACAACAAAAAACTGCAACAAACCCGTTGCAGTTCAGTATGAATGGATTAACATAATACAATTAGAGTGCATAGCGCAGCAGCGAAAGCCGGAAAAGCCCGGAAATCCGCCGATAAAATATGAACCTGAGGAAAGGACGGTATAATTCGTTTTAAAGCCGTTCATAACATTCTCCCGTTTCAACAGACACGCTGCACAATTATAAGGCAGGATTTTACATAGCCTTTTTAAAGACAAAATAAAGCCTTACATTAATATTGTACAATATTATCGGACGAATTTCAACACTTTTTCATATAAAATTTATACAGATTAATATTGAATTTATTGTGTAAAATAACAATGGCGGCTTTCCGGCGCCGGATCAACCTATCCCTGTGCTGCCCGGAATTTCTCCGTGAGCTAGAGAATCTGTGAAGGCGTGCATTTCGCTTCTGGTGCGGACCTTTTTTGAACCGTTAATAATATTCTGCTTCTGCTGTGTTGTCAGTTTTGCAAAGTAATCGAATGCCAGCGGGTTCTGAGCCATAGCCATAGAAAGTCCGAGCGGAATATCCTGTCCGTCGGCAAAGCCTTTTGAATTCATTTGTTCTCCTCCTTAAGCTCCTTTTTGGAAATATTAAGGCAAAACCGAAAACTACCCATGTGGGATTTACGGCTCTGCCTTAAAAGTTTTTCCCGGAGAACGTAAATTATACTGTGCTTTTGATATGGAAAATTGATATGTGTGCTTTCGAGGGGGTGACATTTGAATGGACTAAGTGAGTAATACAGCGTTTCGTTTCAACTCACACGCCCGTGAGGGGCGTGACTGCTAAAATACCTTATGAGATTAGGAATATTATTGTAAATAGTAACAGGTGATTAGAAGCCAGATTCGATATATTTTTCAATAGCAGGAGGTATCGCACTATGAAAAGATACAATAGTGAACAGAGCATTTATGATTCACTGAAAAAGAAATATGTTCCGCTGTGGAGACTTGATACATCAACAGCTACCGTCACATATTTTGATGCTGTGGCCTGTACTACCGAGAGCAAGATCTACCACACGAACTATGTGAAATATCATCATTCTTTTTCAGCAAGCCACTATCATGACAGACTTCGCAGGCTTGTCAACGACGGAAAGATCGGTGAATACCTTGATGATCTGAAGCTAAAAGTCGGTAAAGCTATTGAACGTCAGGTTGAGCTGTCGAAACAAGCCGACCGTTGCTATTAGGCTACTGTTCTCAGCGGTAATGCTGAGAAAATGCTCGGTCTGGAGAATTGCTTTATCAGTATGGAGAGGGATTGTATTTGAGTGTATGGTTTATATCTGATACGGAACAGCTGTGCCTTGCGGTGCAGCTGTTATTTATGTGCATACATTCTTTTAATAATCATTTGCACTTTATTACTTGAGAAAATAGCAGAAACTAACTCCTTTAATTCATCATCGCTATTGATTTTTTCTATTGTTGACAACTTGAGTTCGTCTTTAATTCCTTCATCAACTTCAATTTCAATTGGAAATACCGGACGATAGTCTAATATAAATAATCTAAAAGTTCGGATTCAACAATCGCTTCCTTAGAGCCTGCAAATGACAATAATGTTTGTCCAATTACCACGGATGTTGTTTTCTTATATTCTTCTTTGGAAAAAGTTGCTTTAATCATTACTTTAGTTTTCTTATCCAGAAAAGTAGTTTGATTTTGATCACTTCCTTCATCAGGTGACAGGCTTCTAAAAACAAAATATAAGCTTACTTGAAATGGTGCTTTATTATCTCATCAAGTTGTTTTGACAAATGATCAAATCGCTGATTTAGATCCAACGTCCTCGCTCCAATACTGTTCCCGCCAATCAC
Organism: Ruminococcus sp.; assembly: GCA_017626015.1. Lineage (GTDB taxonomy): Bacteria > Bacillota > Clostridia > Oscillospirales > Ruminococcaceae > Hominimerdicola. The sequence goes on along the minus strand of JAGAJO010000005.1, from coordinate 5,300 downwards.
AAACGGCTCACCCTCCGGAAATATCTCATCCTTGGTCTTGGCATACAGTAACAATCCAGAAACATTGCCTGTATTCTCCGTATCCATATTCTTCACATAAGCAAAGATTTGATATAGGTGTGCCGAACGCAGCGTATCTTTGGAGTAATTCTGCACCATCGCCTTGCTATAATACTTGGCATCGATGATCAGCTTCTTCTCGCCTTTTGTCAGAACAATATCCGTTTTCATTTTCGGCAAGAACTGTATCATTGTTTCATCAGGATCTTTTGTGTGATTCCAGTCGATCACAGGTGCAGCAGGATTCAGCTCCGGGTGATGCTGCTTGTAATACTCCAGAATAAACCTCTCATACAGCCGTTCTATGTGTTCATCAGAGAAAGAAAGCAACTTATAACTGCCGTCCTCGGTAGTCTGTAACATACCGTTCAGCATAAGATAGCAGATGTTCAGCAGCAGCTCGTAATTGCGGTTATTGCGCTGATAGATCAGCCCGTGCCATGCAATATGATCGTGCTGAATCAATGTAACATTATCGAAAAACACGATAAGCTTTCTGAGCTTCTGCTTGTTTTCGGGTTTCACATCATTGGCACGGATTAATCTATGTATCGTAACTTTCAGTATCTGATTATAGATGTTGTCCACAGAAAACTTGTCAAATTCACAAGCGAGCTTTTGTTTATTCTGCACTTTCAACTGAACCGTTTCGCCTATGTTCAGTTTGCCACGCATAATGGACAAGTTTTCCTGCATCGGCACATACTCACGGTAAAGCCCCTGCTTGATCTGCCGAGAAACGCCCTTTTCCAGTATTGCCGCAAAAAGGTCATTTATCTTGTCGAACTTCTCGCTTGCGACCTGTTTGTAATCCTCCTGCTTCAAGATCTGAAAGGCATAGGACAGCATATAGTAGATGTTCTGAATAAAAATGCCCTTATCAACTGTCATATTCCTCACCTAAAGCCTGATACAGAGTCTTTGTCCATTCATCGAGCTTTTTATCGTTATCGAACCAGTATTCCTCAATCAGCGGAATGATCTCATATTCTACAACATTACGCACCCATTCATCATTAATAACAGAGATATCTTCGGGGGCAAAATAGCTGTGACCGATCTCAAAGCCCTTGCCGAGAGTGGTGTCCTTGCGAATATCATTATTCAGTTCTTTGATTCTCATAATTACGGTATGATACAGTGCACAAGAGATTTTCTGCATATAATCGTCAAAACCGTTATGATTAGCATTTCCAAAAGCAGGCTTCATTGTATAGAAACTGAACCGCCTGCGGAGTGCATAGTCGATCATGGCAAGGCTTCTGTCGGCGGTATTCATCATGCCGATGATGTGCAGATTTTCGGGAATATAGAAAGCCGTTCCGCCATAAACAAGATTAATCTTGTGCTGTTCGCCGCGCTTGTCCGCTTCGATCAGCATCAGCAGTTCACCTAAGATCTTGCTGAGGTTTCCTCGGTTGATCTCGTCAATGATGAAGAAATAGGGCTTGCCAGGATTCTCCTTGCATCTCACGCAGAAGTTATAAAACACGCCGCTTTGCAGCTCAAAACCGCCGTTTTCGGTCGGGCGATATCCCATGATGAAATCTTCATAAGAATAGTTCTGATGAAACTGCACCATACAGATACGGCTTTCGTTTTTCTCACCAATGATAGAATATGCCATACGCTTTGCAGAAAAGGTCTTTCCGACACCTGGAGCGCCCTGCAATATGATATTTTTCTTTCTGAAGATAAGAGAACGGAGTTTGTCGTATTCGGATTCTGTGATGAATACGTCATTTAAGAAATCTTTCTTTGTGTATTTATGGTCTATCTTCTTTTTATAATACTTTGACAGGTCAATTTCTGGAATAGGCTCTCCCTTGCGCTTGGCAGTATTGATCTTTACCCACTTCATATGGATAAGTCCTGCCAGCTCCATTGTCATATCAATATTCATTCCAAGCTCAGTAAGCGCCCATACACCTTTTGTTCCACTACTAATAAAACCTTCGTGAGCAAGGTCATTTCTTGCAAAGTCGATCTGATTTAGTACACGGCTTGCACCTGTCTTTTCATAAGTGACATTAAGCTCTTCTTCGGTGATATCCATAAGCTCAATCACCTTTTCGTGAGCTTCTTTTCTGGTAGCACTACCTCCAAGTTCTTTGATTGACTGAATCAAAGGTGCAAAGTATTTTAAAAATTCAGAGTTAGAAACCGGGAGTGTGTCTATAACTTGACTTTTGTTCTTTTTTGCAACATGATTATCCCAATTATCAATAAGCCAGCGTGCGGCTTCGGGTTTAATAGAAATGCCTGAACCTTGCGGACTCCATTGCTGATCCGGAAATAGCTCTTTCAATTTTTGCTGTGAAATTACTTCTTCATTTCGGTAGTCGATTGCTTTTGTAATACAAATCTCTACTACACGTTCGTGCAGTTCAACACCGTCATCATCATAATAATGATTATCAAGACTATCAGCGATTGCGTACCCCGATGCAATAATACCTTTTGGTTCTGTTCCAAGTTTTATTATGAATATCTTATCTCCTGTTTTGACTTTTGAACTAACGCATCTCCAACAATCCAAATAAGCTGCACCTTTTTTGATCCTGCTTATCATCGTGTTATAATTATATTCTTCATCGACATTTTCCCAATCATAGTTTTTAGGATTCCAAGTAAGCAACCATGAATTAACAACAGGTTTGTTAGCTTGTTTTTCTGATTGAAAATCATTCATATCGTTTTCCTCAACGATAGTGGCGTTATCCTGTTCATAATATCTCGTCAGATAAAAACCAAAGTCAACTGTCATAGTTTTAAGCCGGCTGTCCTTATAACAACTATCCGTCAGGGCAGATTCCAGCATTTGTCTGAGTTCTGTATCTTGGTTTAGCATCTCGCATATCTCGTCATACATCTTAAATCCGTTGACCATAGTTTCAACAGAACCGTTCTTTTTTGGCTGATAGCTGTTATCAAGTTCCTTTGCTACTGCACGGTAAAGTTCATACTTATAGATAAAGTATTTATCCGGATACATCAGCCACAAATAGGTGCTGACATAATTGGTATTCTGATAATGCTGTTTCCAAGTTCCGTCATTGTACTTGTTCCGCAGTTCCTCAGCAGTATCCATAAACACTGACACTCTTTCGGAAAGGTCAAGGCTTTCGTTATAAAGTCTGCGGAACATTTCACGGACAGCGTTATCATCGGCTTTAGCAAATTCAAGTATCATGCCTCTCGGATAGGCATAACCCGACGCAAGCAAATTTAAGGTCTTATCTGTTGCTTTCTTAAACATTGCACCAAAATTCTCAGCTTCAATATTCCAGTTTTCCTGAAAATGTTTAACAGCTTCCCATTTGTATTTTTCATCTTCCCAGTGCGCAGGGAAGTACTGCTTGTAGCCTTCAATGACGGGTATGATTTTGTTAGTATCTATCATGACATTCTCCCCTTAGTACGAACTTTATTTCATTATAGCATAATCATGTCGAAAAAACAACATTTTTCTCCAATTTTACGCTGATTTTAACTTCAACTCCACCGGAATCAAAGTTCCTTCTTTTTCTTACTCGGCTTCTTGATTTTAGCCACAGCTGTTACATCAAACCCATACTTATCAAGGATACCTTCAGCGAGAGCTTTAATCTCTGACTTGAACTGTTTTCCAAGTTCATACAGTTCGATAGAAGGCAAGCCGTTTCGTATCAGTTTCTTTTTTAAGGCTGTCATTTTATCCATACGTTCTTTCTTCGCTTGTATGAAAACATCATAATCATCAGGGTGAAATCGGTCAATCTCCGCCACATCAAGGTATCCCTTGTATCTGCGGACAAATGAATCGTAGTCTTTTTTGATAGCAGAATATTCCTGCGTACTTTCCTCGACTATTTTTTCTTTCTGCTGTTTCTGAGCTTCGATGCACTCGGCAGCGTGACAGCAGACCTCTTTTTCCGTTTCGAGGAATAGCTTATGGCAGAATCCGCACTCGCAGACCGTCCACTTGTTCTTATGGACGAGCTGCCCGATCTCAGCAAGGACAGTCAACAGGCAGTTGTCACTCTCATGAAATACGTTGAATGTAAAATCATCAGCAGCGATGATTGTTCTGCCCGATACAAGAGCAAAATGCTCCATTGTAACTGTGTAGCTAAAATACGCTTCTCTGCATAACAAAGTGAGCTGCGTATCGAAAAAAGCATTGATGCGTCCGGATATACCTGTTTGTATCTTGTTCCTGTTCAGCTTTGCAAGTACCACATCATTCGGCTTCAAAAGCTGATAACGCTCGGTATCATACAGTTCAATGACTGCCGACACAAAGCTCTTGAAAAATATATTTTCCCCATACTCTGCAATAAACCTTGCGATCATATCCTCGGTGCTGACTTCTATGCTTCTGCCGATGCGTAAGGCACTGTGAAGCCTGTCTCGAAAAGTATCAAACGGTTCGGTATGCTCCCGAAACACTTTATGCTGATTCATCATCTCATCAAAGGTGAAAGTCCTCGTATTCAGGACAGCACCGTGCAAACTATCATCATCATTCTGAACAGACTGTGCGATTTCGACCGTGCGGTCTGTTTCATTTATACGGTAAATTGTTGTAGTGGTCATTTTCGCACCTCGTTTTTATCTTAACATATTATAGCATAAAATACGAATTCTGTCAACAATCTGCGTATTCTTGAATATAATTTTCGTATCTGAAAATAATTGCGTATTGTTTTGTGGATATACGCAATGTCTCCGCATTGGGATCTCTGAGGTGGTACAATGGAAATACAGCAGGCGAAAGTCGGCTGATTCTAAAACAGAAAGGTCGTAGATATATGAACGAACCTACACCGTGGGCAACTCCCACACCCTTACGTCCCGACAGGACAAATCTTCTGCCGTTCCCTGTGAACGCTCTGCCGCCTATTCTAGCACTAATCGGGGAAGTTTGCGGTTACATTTCAACTCACACGCCCGTGAGGGGCGTGACGCGTTGCTAGGTCATGTTGATATTGCTACAACACAATTTCAACTCACACGCCCGTGAGGGGCGTGACCTGCCAATACTCCAGCCTGCAAAAAATGCTGCTAATTTCAACTCACACGCCCGTGAGGGGCGTGACTTCGTTAACTCTTGCTCCGTTTTCCGCAGAAGTATTTCAACTCACACGCCCGTGAGGGGCGTGACTCTGCGTGCCGTCGCCGAACGTGCCGTTGTTGTCATTTCAACTCACACGCCCGTGAGGGGCGTGACCCTATGCTTACAGACTGCCTCATGCTAT
>JAGAJO010000017.1 GCA_017626015.1 Ruminococcus sp. | reverse complement strand
GAGTATGTTTTTGAGATGCTGCGTACAGGGTGCAAAGTTTCTCGGTTACTGCCTTGGAATGTGAAGATTTGAGTAAATGGAGCCCGGCTGTCTGAGCTGGGTTCCTTTTTTAGTTGGTGGGGCGGGTTGGACGGATACCAATACGAAACGCATCAAGCTTAAGCTTAATGGTATGTCTCCTGTTCAATTCAGGCTCTTTGCTGCATAACAAAAACGACCAAGATCTCTCTTAGTCGCTTTGCATAAGTTTTCTTCTTAAACTTTGTCTAACTTTTTGGGGTCAATTAAAAAAGCGATTCAGAGGATATTTCAGACAGTACATCTGAAAATCCGGTTAAGGTATCATAATTCTCATTGAGATCACATCAGAAATTATTGTTTTTTATCAGCTTGAAAATCACCGTTCCCTCAACAATAAGAGGTGAAGCAAAATGAAAAAATACCGTTGACTTCTCCGGAGCTTTGATCTCTGCAAGAATTTCACAGGTCAAAGGATCAAGAATCTCCGCAATTACCTGCCCACGATCAACAGCATCGCCGATTTTGGTTTTTACCCTGCAAATTCCTCCGCAGGGAGAATGCACCTGGATCATATCCGATTCGCTGATAACGGAAGTCACATATCCGGGATGAATAGGATAATTTATGATTCCACGATTTTTCATGAAACGAAGAATAGCATTGACCGCATTATCTGCGGAATCCTCTTTCATATCGTCGGTGGAGTGTGTAAACAGGGAATACGCCTTTGTATTCCAAATCTGCCAGTTGTAGTTGAGCGTTGTCGTGTCATAGGGTCTCGGCGTGCGTTTTAAAGCATAGGGAAGCCCGAAATCTGTAAGTCCGTCATCTGAGGTAAACTCCGTGACCATTTGCTTGACATGGGTTAAAAACTGCCCCGGCTGATAGAAGCTTGCAAGCTGTATGCCGTAATCAAATCCCTGTATTTCGGAGAAGATACCGTCTGCAATACGCTGTGTAGTCTCGCCGAGATCATATCCCGGAAACATTCTGTTTATGTCGGTATTGTCCATTGCCCAGAAACGCTTGCCGATGTTCATGGAATGATAATTGGCACAGGGGATAACCATAATTCCCGTGTTTTTTGTGATCTGCCCGTTGATCTCAAGCTTTTTCAGTTCCTTGACCAGCCTTGCGCAGACATACATTTGCTGAACCTCATTTCCACGCATTGCTCCCATAATACAAATTGTTTTTTGACTCATGTCGCCGAAGCAGAACGCCTTTATTTCCAGAGGTTCTCTGTAAACGGATTCAAGAGCGTAAATTGTTTTCTCAGTCATTGTTATTATCCTCCTGACGCAGAATTCTTGCTATCAGCGAACCGCCGTAAACTACCGGATATTCACGCAAGGTGAACAGCAAGCCCGAACATGGAGCGACTGCATTTTCAGCAACCTTTCCCGTCAGAGGATCGACTATTCTGCCGATAATATCGCCCCCCGAAACAACGCTGCCAAATTCCGTATCGGGGACAAAAATGCCTGCCGCAGGAGAATTAACAAAGCCCACAGCGCCGTCCATTGAAACGATCGGCTCACGAACCTCGGGAGCTTCAATGTCTGTCAGCATTTCTAAGCGTACAAGGAGATTTATGATCCCGTCCATAAGCTGCCGGCAGTATTCCTTCGTGATCCTCATACCCACGCCCATTTCCACAACAAGGGTTTTTGTTCCCGTGGAATTAAGAGAATGTGCAAGGGTTGATTCCAGCACAGTTGCCGAAGCGTGGACCCAAACGAAATCCACATTCAGCATTTTTGCATATGGCAGGAGCATTTCAGAGGTCGGTACGCTCATGCGTATCTGTGGGATCTCACGCAGAAAAATGTTGCTTGCGTGAATGTCTATGCAGATGTCCGCACCCTTCATATCCTCCAGAATTTCATGCGCTACCATTTCGGGCATCGTACCTGATTCGGTACCGGGAAAGGTCCTGTTCATATCGAGGTCATATCCCGGGATACCACGCATGATACTGTCAATTCCAAGAGGATTGAGTGCAGGATAAATATCAACAGTTCCGTTGAGTTTATCAATATTTTTATTCAGATATTCACCCAGCGCATAGCAGATATACTGCCCCTCCAGTTCATCGCCGTGAGTTCCCGTAACTATGCAGATGCGCTTTTCAGAACTGCCGTTTTTAATGCAGTTTTTTTGTATTTTGAGCTTTTCATTCACCGCAAGACTTGCCTGCGATATTGTTTTTATCATCGGAAAATGTCCTCCTTAATATGCTGTTGTCAGGCTGGACGTAATAAGCTGTAACTGCTTTGTGTACGCTCCGAACATTACGCCTCTGTCAATGGAGCAGTCGCCGAAATCCCGTCCCTGAGACAGGACAAGATAATCTTCATTTACAGGGCAGTTGTTGGCAGGGTCGAAGCCAAGCCATTTTTCGCCGTCCCAGACTTCGATCCAGCTGTGAGTTTCGCCGTCGCAGGCGGCAAGTCCTGCAATGTATCGGCACGGTATCCTATCCATTCTCAGCAGTGAAAGCATGATGTGAGAAAAATCCTGACATACGCCTTTTTTCAGTTCAAAAGCCAGATCTGCGGTAGTTTTTGTATCGGTAACACCCTTTTCATATTGAATGATATCGGACAGAATATCCGAGAAAAAAACGGCTCTTTCAAAGGGATCTTTAGCATTGCACTTTGCAGAGACATCAGCGTAAAAATCGGTCAATTCTTTGTCCGGCTTTGTGTATTCCGATTGATACAGATAACATGGCATATAGTCTGTTTTGGACTTTGATAAGTCGATCTCGGCGCATCCGTTTATCTCAAAATCAAGGAAACGGTGCTCTTTGGAAATATATCCCGCTGTGACAGTATTTCCGAATGCGTCAATAGTAATTTTGGTCGGCACAAATGGAGAAATGCTCATCTCGCAGTTCACAATATGCTGCACCTCACTTTCGATAGGCATACACCGCAAAGCAAAGGAATGGTTGTGAACGTAGTTATCAAAGGTGAGTTTTGTGGAAAATGAGAAATTTAAAAGCTTCATATCGCACCTCCGTCAAAAAGCCGTGCGATCAGCGATATTGCTTCGGATTCACGACCTATGTATTCTTTGGAATAAATCATTTTCATGAGACCTTCAAGATTTTTTTCATTATATCTGTATGGCGTGTTTTCTGGGATCCTTTTTAGGAATTCACACATTCTTTCCGATTCCGAAAGAATTTTTTCACTGCGGTACTTTAGTCTTATGTAAAGCTCCACACGTTCAACCGACTTGGCACAAAAGAAAATATCACGTATTTCCCCATTGTAAACATGATCGGCAAAACAGCCGTAAAATCCGTACAAAATATCCTCCAGCGGCATCATAGCAACAACAAGTCCCTGCGGAGTGTTTTCAGAGGATTCAAGCTTATCCTTTGCAAGCTGCAAATAAGCCAGTGCATCGGTAGAAATTTCCTCACGAAGTACGATTCCGTTATCATAAGCACGCTCCAGACTGTATGCCGCCGAACAGCAGTTGTCTTTATCGAAAATAAAGCTGCGGAAAAATTTCTTGTAGTCGCCGTAAATATCATTCAGCCCGAAACAGTCAAGATATTTTTTATAGTGTTCAGGGTCACGGTCAATGACCTTATCATACAGCCTTTCTAGTGATTTCAGCGTTGTGAACGCTCTTTCCGTATAACGTCCCAGCCAGTAAATACGGCTGCTGTGTTCTGTTGAAATATTACTTTTTCTTTCTATCGTGACAGTATCCATGTGTCTTTAAAGCCTCCTCCTTGCGATGAGTTTACTACGAATGAATCGGGATTTCGTGAGAACCTGGTAAGTCCCGACGCCCACACTCTTGTGGTTTCGCCGGACAATACAAATGCTCTTAGATCAGCCTTTCTCATGACCTGTTCCCCGTTTTCCAGAATGGGAAGATCCTTGAAATCAATAACCTCCTGAGCTATAAAACGTCTTGGCTCGTTGATGATAGTCTTACGGAAATCTGCGAGCTTTTCCTCGGATAGATCACTGCCGAAAACAACGCCGTAACCGCCTGCCTCCGCAACGTCCTTGATAACGAGCTTGTGAATATTTTTGAGGACATAATCCCTGTCCTCCTCGTAAAACGGCAGATAGGTTGGAGCGTTTTTCAGAATCGCTTTTTCGCCAAGATAATACTCGATCATCTTCGGCACAAAGTAATAGATTCCCTTATCGTCAGCAACACCGTTGCCCAATGAATTTATGATCGCAACATTTCCGCTTCTGTAAGCCTCCATAAGATTGGGAATTCCGATAAGCGACTGCGAATTGAACGTCAGCGGATCAAGATATTCGTCGGAGATTCTGCGGTACAATGCGCCTATCCTCGTCTTTCCGCCGGAATATGTTTTCTGCCAGAGCATATTATCCTCTACGTAAAGCTCGTCGTTCTGAACAAGCGCAGCACCTGTAAGCTCCGCAAGATAGGAATGCTCAAAATATGCGGCATTGTAACGTCCGGGAGTGAGTATCGCATTGATCCCGCCACGGTTTACAAAGTCCATCGTATCTTTCAGAAGCTTTGCATAATTACGGTTGTCAACGACTCCGTTTTCCGAAAAAACATCAGGCGACGCAGCTCTTGTCAGCTCTCTTGCGATAAGGGGATAGGATGCGCCGGAGGGAATACGAAGATTGTCCTCGAGTATGTACCACTCGCCGTCCCCTCCCTCCACGAGATCTATTCCGGAAATATGGCTGTAGATATTTTCAGGCGGAGTAACTCCTTCACACTGAGGCAGATAGCCGCTTGAAATGTACACAAAATCTTCCGGTACAATGCCGTCACGAATGATGTTTTTGCCGTGATAAATATCAAAAAGGAACTTATTCAGTGCGTCCGCTCTCTGAACAAGTCCCTTTTCAATGACCTTGAATTTTTCCGATTCAATGATTCTGGGAATCGGGTCGAACGGAAAAAACTGCTCCTTGAACTGACCGTTTTTGTACACACCGAATTTTACACCATATCTGCGGAGAAGCTGGTTTATCTCGTCTGCATTTGTAACAGGTAATATCTGACGGTTCTTCATTTTGATCACACCTTTTCCTAATAGTAATATTTCATTTGCAATTTGCAGGATTCTAAAAACAGAAAAGACGCTCCGATCAACTCGAAGCGCCTTTGCTTTTGAAATATTCTGATTATATTATAGAACTCTGATTCGGAAATGTCAATAGCTTTTTGAAATTTTTGTTTAAAAGAAGCGAAAATTGTCTATTTGATATAAAAATCGATTCGGATCCACTTGAAATGTTGTATTTGTTTTATACTGTTTATTTGCTTTCTGTCATAAAAATATCCGTCGGCTCATTGAACGTTTGCTGTATTTTTTCATAAGCATTCTTTTCGGGCGCTGTTTTATAGCATAACATTTTTTATTTTACAATCTTATAAATTTATAAGAACCGAATAGCTTTGTAAGACAAAAATGAATTTTTCTTGACGCAAACTTGCATTTTATTTTTCTTTTTGATTTGGAAATGCTATTCAAAAAAGAATAGTTAAAAAATTGTGACTGATAAAACAACGTATCTGCGTGATTTTTGCAATATACCGATTTGCTTTTCAATGAACGAATCTGTCGATTTCTGCAAAAGCGATGTTGACAGCCTGCATTACGAGTGATATAATTCTACACATAGAATAATTTTGTTCTGAATGTTTTGAGTTGATTCTTGAAAGGAAAGTGACCTTAATTGAGTAACAAATGTCAGCCGCCAAGCGCTTCGGGTTCGCCTCGTTTTTGTAATATGGGTAATTTTATGAGGCTTCCTCATGCAGATTCCGCAGAGGGTCTGGACTTTGCTATCATAGGTATTCCCTTTGATACTGCGGCTTCTTTCAGAGCGGGTGCAAGATTTGGTCCTAACGGCGTGAGAAATATCTCGGCTATGATAAAACCTAATAATGTTGCAATGGGTGTAAATATTATGGACTCTCTTAACGGAGCCGATCTGGGAGACGTTCCTGTTATTCCTGATTATATCCACGAAACCTATGCAGCTATCGAACAGACTCTGGACGGAGTTCTTGAATGCGGCGCAGTTCCGATAAGCATTGGCGGCGATCATGCTGTAACTCTCGGAGAGCTGAGAGCCGTTGCCAAAAAGCACGGAAAGGTATCGCTGGTTCATTTCGATTCACATCTTGATCTGTGCGATACGGTTTTCGGTCAGAAATACAACCACGGAACGCCGTTCAGAAGAGCAATGGAGGAAGGACTTATAGATCCTGAGCATTCCGTTCAGATCGGTATGAGAGGTTCTCTTTACGACCCCGATGACTTTAAAATTGCGGCTGATCTGGGATTTACGGTTATCCCCGGAGATAAGCTCCATACATATTCTCCCGATGATCTGCTGAAGGTCATCAAGGAAAAGGTAGGCGACAACAAAGTATTCCTCACCTTTGATATTGATTTTGTCGATCCGGCATATGCGCCGGGTACGGGTACTCCGGAGGTCGGGGGATTTACCTCCTTTGAGACCTTGCAGTATATAAGAGCGCTGAAGGATCTTGATTTCACAGGCTTTGACGTTGTAGAGGTCGCTCCTCCCTACGATCATTCAGAGATCACGGCGTATATGGGAGCAAACATTATATTTGAATTCATGTCTATTCTTGCGTATCAGAAAAAGAACGGCATGATATAAGGATACTAATAAAATATTGGACGCAAAGGAGCGTTGACAGATGCGAAAGCACAGTTGTCAACGCTCCTTTTTTGTTATTGATGGGATCGTAAGAACCCGTCATCAGTAAGGGTAAATGCTGCATTTTAATGTGTGCGGTATGGAGTAAAAATGAAAGGTTGGAATCGGTTATGAAAAACGAAAGAAGATTTGGAATGCTTAAAAGAGTCTTTGCGGTAGCTGTGTCAGCTTCGCTGACGCTTGGTTGTCTGACATCCTGCGGAAGCAAAGAACAGGACGGTCCTCTTACTTTGGATCAGATCAAGGAGAACGGTAAGCTTACGGTAGCTACCGAAGCGGCTTACGAACCATTTGAGTATCTGGACGGAGATAATATCGTGGGATATAACGCCGATCTGTTCGAGCTGATATGCAAGGATCTGGATGTAGAGCTTGATTATATTGATCTTCCGTTCCAGGGTATCCTTGCAGGACTTGAGGCAAAGAAATACGATGTTGTCGGCGCTACTCTGGGCGTTACTGCCGAGAGGGCAAGCAAGTATACAATGACTTATCCTATCCAGAACGGAACAACGGTATTCGTTAAGAGAAAGGGCGATGACAGTATCAAGTCTATCGAGGATATGTCAGGCAAGAAAGTCGGTACACAGACTTCCTGTTATAATGAAGATGACACAAAGAAGTTCAATGAAAAGCTTCAGTCAGAGGGCAAGGAGGGTTATTCAGAGCTTCTTACATATGACTCATTCCCGGAAGCTTTTTCGGAGCTTAAAAACGGAAAGATCGATCTTGTCGCTCAGAACTATGCAAGCTGTGCTTCGGTTGTAATGAAGAATCCGGACGATTATGAGATAGTATGCGACGGATCAGGCAATGCCGAATATGTGGGTACGGATACATGGGTATCGTGGGCTGTTCGCAAAGAGGATTCCGAGCTTTCGGATTTTATCAATTCCGAGATCCATAAGTTCAAGGAAGACGGTACTCTTGACGAGCTTCAGAAGAAATGGTTCGGCGAAGCAACGGAGCTTCCCGAGTCGGATTATATTCCTGCCGAGTAACGGACTTATAGACTCCCGTGCGACTTCTCTTTGAAAGGAGGAAATGCTCCGTCTGAGCGCAGACTTTGGCGGAGCATTGAATATTAATGGAAAACTTCAATATCATATGGCATTATAAAGATTTGCTGCTTCAAGGACTTGGATATACCCTTTTCGTATCCGCTGCCGCTATTATTATAGCCTTATGTGTGGGAATGCTGCTGTCGGTAATGAGAATGGGCGGTAATTCTCTTCCGTCAAGAATAATGAAAAAATTTGTTGCGGTGTACGTAAGCTTTGTCCGAGGAACTCCCGTGCTGGTGCAGATATATATTATCTATCAGGCACTTGCGATAATGGGACTTAACCTTTCTAATCTGGTGTCGGGCATTATCGCACTCAGCCTCAACAGCGGCGGATTCATTGCCGAAATAATCCGAGGAGGCTTGACAGCCGTTCCGAAAGGACAGACCGAGGCGGCGAGAGCTTTGGGTATGAGCGAGCCGAAAATACTTATGCGGATCGTTTTTCCACAGGTTTTCAAGGTTGCGCTTCCGCAGCTTACCAGCGAGTTCATCAATGTTATAAAGGTTTCGCCCATGCTTTCCGTATTGGCGATAGTAGAGCTTACAAGAACGGCGCAGAGACTTGTTTCTCAGACATATATCAATCTGCCTTTCTATGTTGCCATTGCAATTCTGTATTTTATTATCTGCGCAGGACTTGAGGAGCTTGTTAAGCTCCAGAAGAAAAGACTTGAACGATAAGGAGGAGGAAAAATGAGCTTTTTTGATGAATTTATACACGTAGCGGAAATTGCTCTTCCGCTTCTTCTTCAAGGACTTGGAGCTACAGCGGCTATCTCTGTGCTTTCAATTATCATTGCAATGATCTTAGGATCTGCGGTAGGCTATATGTGTCTTTCAGCGAATAAGGCTGTTGAGCTTATTGCCAGGGCATTTATAAAAATTTTCAGATGTACTCCCTTTATGGTTCAGGTCTATCTTGCCTATTACGGATTGCCCGCCCTTGGGCTTAACGTATCGGCGTTTTCGACCGGAGTGATTATCCTCGGGCTTTATACCGCCGCTTATACAGCCGTGATCCTCGAAAGCGGTGTAAGCGCAATACCGAAGGGTCAGTTTGAAGCTGCATATGCTATGGGAATGTCGAGATTTTCCACAATGGTAAGGATAATTTTTCCGCAGACTCTGAAAATAATCGTTCCGTCGCTGACGGGTCAGTTTGTACAGACAGTAAAGGATTCATCCATACTTTCTATCATTACCGTAGCTGAAATGACTATGATGACAAAGGAAGCTATCGGGATAACCTTCAGTCCGCTGTTTGTATATATCTGCGCAGGCGTACTTTACTGGGCGCTGAACCTTGTTATTGAGTTTGCTTCAAAGGGTATCGAAAAGCACAATAACCGTGTGGCAATATAAAGGAGTGTAGGAATTATGACGGAAAGCAGAACACCTGTTATTTCGGTTCGCAATATGGCGAAAAATTACGGAGAGCTTAAAGTTCTCAGAAAAATAGATATAGATATTTACAAGGGAGAGGTCGTAAGCGTCATCGGTCCCAGCGGTTCCGGAAAAAGCACTTTTCTGAGGTGCCTTAACTACCTTGAAGAGCTTACTTCGGGAGAGATAGTTATCCACGACCAGACGCTAAAAGGCATTGACGAGGACAAGCGTCACAAAAAGCAGAACGACAAGGCTGCAAGAGAGATCAGAAAGAATGTGGGAATGGTTTTCCAGCAGTTTAATCTGTGGCCTCACAAAACGGTTCTGGAAAATGTGACAGAGTGTCCCGTTCAGGTGAAAAAGGTCAATAAGGAGGACGCTAAGGCAAAGGCCATGGAGCTTCTGAAAAAAGTCGGAATGGATGGTAAAGCCAACGCATATCCTACTCAGCTTTCAGGCGGACAGCAGCAGAGAGTGGCTATCGCCAGAACTCTTGCAATGGAGCCTGAGGTCATACTCTTTGACGAGCCTACCTCCGCCCTCGACCCTGAATTTGTCGGCGAGGTACTGAACGTTATGAAGGATCTTGCGGAAGCGGGAATGACCATGATAGTTGTTACTCACGAAATGGGATTTGCGGCGGAGGTTTCCGACAGAGTCTGCTTTATGGACGGAGGATATGTTATCGAGGACGGAACGCCGGAAGAGGTTTTCAAGAATCCTAAGAGCGAAAGAGCAAAGCAGTTCTTTTCAAAGATACTGAACGTATGACTTCCTGCATACTCAGGAGGAAAGGAGGTAGGCTTGAATGTGCAGTCTCAAAAAGGAGTACAACTATGAACAGCTAGGTCATATATTGGAGCGTATACATCCCGGTGTTACTATCGCCGATTCACAGGGGGTATTCAGGTTTGTTTCACAGTCCTATCTTAACGGCAGAACTGTGAAAAAAGAGGATATTTTAGGCAGGTTTGCAGGGTCGGAGGAAATGATGAAAATATTTTCCCCCTGCGTTACCAAGATGGTCCTTGAAACTCATCAGCGTGTTACGACAGTTCAGAAAGGCGTGAATGATGACGAGACCTTTGTAACGGGAATACCTGTTTTCAGTGAAGACGCTCTTGAAATGATAATAAGCTATTCTTCGTGGGAAATAACAGGCTTTGACGATCTGCGGGAGCGGTACAATATTCTGGAGTATCAGAACAAAAAGCTTCTCAACGAGATAGACCGGATCAACTGCCGCAGCGACGGAAAAATCTTTATTGCCGAAAGCAGCCGTTCAAAGGATTCCCGCAGGCTGGCAGGAGTGTTCTGCGATGCAGGCTGTCCTTGCTATATTTACGGTCCGCCCGGCAGCGGAAAGAGTTTTCTCGCTTCCACTATATACGGCAAAAAAGGGGCGCTTTATTCATACGACTGTGCGCCTGTCGAAGAAGAGGTAACGGAACGGGAGCTTCTCGGCGAAGGCTCGATGATCTCACCTTTCTCTGGAATTTATGCTGTGATAATCAAAAATATCGACAGGCTTACTCCCAGGCTGCAAAGACTTCTGATAAAAAAATGCAAGGCTTCCGGCATAATCCCTGTGGGACTTTCTGAGTATTCTCTTGAAGAACTCAGGCGAAAGGGCGGAGTAACAGAGGAATTTGCGGGCGAGTTTGAAACCTATCAGGTCAAGGTGTATTCCGTGAATGAGCGGACAGAGGATCTGAAAAGCTATATTGATTATTATCTCAATTACGCTAATAAGAAATATTCCCGAAATGTTGAGCTTACGCCAAGAGCAATGGGATGTCTGCTAAGCTACGAATGGAAAGAAAATATAGACGAGGTAAAGCGCACTGTTGAACGCCTTGTCCTCACTGCTCAAAAGTCCAGAATAGATATTTTTGATCTTACCGACAAGCTTACAGGCGCTTCGTCAAAGGTGTTTGCACAGAATGCGTCTCTTAAAGATATGCTTGAATTTTACGAAAGCGGGCTTATAGTGCAAGCCTACAAAAAATATAAGACCTCCGTTGCCGTTGCGGAGAAACTGGGCATAAGTCAGGCGACGGCGGTTAGAAAGATACATAAGTATGTCGGCAAGGATCGTGAATAAATATGAACGAGCGTTTTGATGTTATTGTTACTGTTCTTGAAATGATCGGAACGGCTGCCTTTGCTGCTTCGGGTGCGCTGACAGCGATAAAAAGACGTTTCGATCTTTTCGGAGTTATAATAATCGGCATAACAACGGCTGTAGGCGGCGGGATAATGAGAGATATTGTAATAGGAAATCATCCTGTTTCTGCATTCCGAGATCCTCTTGCAGTGGGATTTGCCGCAGCGGTATCGGTAGTACTGTTTCTTATTCTTGGCTTTACAGGCGGATTTGGCGGAAAGATCTTAAAGCTTTATGACGGCGCAATGCTCCTGCTTGACACCATAGGACTGGGCATCTTTACCGTTACGGGAATTACCGCAGCAATGCGAAGCGGAGCTTCCGGAAATATTTTTCTTATGATATTTTCCGGAGTAATAACAGGAGTAGGCGGCGGAGTGCTGAGGGACATTTTCGTAAACAAAAAGCCTGAGATCTTTGTGGGAAACATTTATGCCTGTGCTTCTGCGCTTGGTGCGGCGGACTTTCTGCTTATGTACGGCAAACTGTCCTTTATGCCCGCCTGCATAGGGAGCCTTGCTGTTACATTTTCTCTGCGTCTGCTTTCGGTCAGATACAACTGGAATCTTCCAAAGATATGTATAACCGAAAGATCGGATACTGATGCAGTAGACAAGTCCCTGAAAGGAAATCTAATAAATAACAAAGGAGTCTAAACATGAAAAAGTTTATTATTACCATAAGCCGAGAGTTCGGCTGCAATGCCAGAGAGGTAGCTCGCAAGGCTGCCGCTGAGCTTGATGTTAAGTTTTACGACAAGGATCTTGTAGATATGGCGGCGGACAGAGCGGGAATAAGCAGGGATTCTTTTCTTGACAGCGAAGAGATGATAGACAAAAACGCAGAGCGATTGATAAGATCCTTCAGTTACGGTTCTTCAACGCAGTTTTATTCAGACAAGGCTGTTAAAGCACAGGTGGATGTTATCAGGGATCTTGCCAACAAAAGAGTACCTGCGATTTTTTTCGGAAGATGCGCCGACTATGTGCTGAGAGAATATCCTAATCATATGAACGTTTTTCTTTACGCTCCCGTTGAAGCAAGAATAAAGCATATGTCAGATGCGTACGGTCTTTCAAGACTTGAAGCAGAGAAGCTTATTAAGCGTATTGACCGTCAGAGGCATAATTATTATAAATATGTAACAGGCAAAAACCGTGGCGACAGAGATAACAAGCATCTTATGATCGACGTCAGCGAGTATGGCACAGATCTTACTGCGGAAATGATTTGCTTTGCTGCGAGAAAAATGTTTGAATGACAAGGCAGACACATCTACCTGATCGGGTTTTTCAGCGTTTTATTTTATTATGGAAGGACGATAAATTTATGGCTTGTTTTTTAGTACCCGCCGTTGAGGCGATCGTAACAACTGTTATTGCAAAGGCAGTAAGTCTTCATGAATCCAAGATCTCGGCTGACGGTGAGATCAAAACGTTAAAAGGGGATAAAATTCCTCTTTCAAAAAAAATCAGCAGGCTGTCGGGATTTTTGTGGGGCGGCTCGGGACTTCTGGCTTTTGAACATCTCTGGCACGGAGAAATAACTCCTGTTTTCCCGTTCCTGACGGCGGCAAACGATCCGGAACAAATGGCGGAGGTATTTCACGAAATGGCAACAGCAGGAACAGCTATGGCGGCGCTGGTAACGGTATTCTGGGCAGTAATTACTTTTGCTGGGGATAAGATACTTAAACGCTCCGTAACACAAGCGGAGGAGGGATCTGTATGACTCTGCTCATAACATTTATTGCAGCGATCTCTGCAACCGTTATCTGGTACTTCAGCTCAGAGGCGAGAGAACTTGATATCGGTATTCTTTGCTATATGTACTGGGGAGCTTCGCTTATGTGGCTTGTGGACGCAGCTTTTGAGTATTCGGAAAAGGGTGCGGAGTTCTTTGCGCCCTCCGCTTCACAAATGATAAACGATACATATTTAGGCTTGTGCGTGACCGTGCTCGGACTTATCATATGGACTGCGGTACTGCTGATAAAAGACCCAAAGGGTACCGTAAGGAATGCTTTATCAAGGAAATAGCAATACTATAGGCAATATTTATTTCACAGGGAGGTAATTTCAATGCGCTTGGTACCCAGAGAGCTTGATAAGCTTATGCTGCATTATGCGGGTATGCTTGCAAAGGAACGGAAGGAACGAGGACTTAAGCTTAATTATACCGAGGCAGTAGCTTATATCAGTATGATGGTAATGGAACGGGCAAGAGAGGGTGTTACCGCCTCAGAGCTTATGAATTACGGCACAAAGCTGCTGACTGCCGACGACGTAATGGACGGCGTTCCCGAAATGATCCGTGAAATTCAGATAGAATCTACTATGCCGGACGGTACAAAGCTTGTTACCGTACATGACCCTATAACCGGAAACGGCAGGCTTATACCCGGGGAATTTCTTATAGATGACGGCGAAGTAACGCTCAACGAGGGTACACAGTCTATTGAGATAAGCGTTTCCAATACGGGGGACAGACCGATCCAGGCAGGGTCGCATTTCCATTTCTTTGAGCTTAACAAGGCTCTTGAATTTGACAGAAAGGCGGCTTACGGAATGAGGCTGGATATTCCTTCGGGTACGGCGGTAAGATTTGAGCCGGGAGAGAAAAAGACAGTACGTCTTATTCCCATAGGCGGACTACGGGCAGGTCACGGACTTAACGGACTTGTAAACGGAAAAATGGACGACAAAAAGGTAAAGGCTGCCGCCTTTGCAAAAGCAAAGGAACTTGGCTTTAAGGGAGTGTGAGTGATGATAAGTATATCAAAAAAGGCTTATTGCGATATGTACGGTCCCACTGTGGGGGACCGTGTTCGTCTGGGGGATACTGCGCTGATAGCCGAGGTGGAAAAGGATCTGACTGTACACGGAGACGAGGCTAAATTCGGCGGCGGCAAATCCCTCAGAGACGGTATGGGACAGTCCTGCTGTGCGACAGACGCCGAATGTCTTGACACTGTCATTACTAATGCTCTTATTATCGACAGTACGGGCATTATCAAGGCAGATGTCGGCATTAAGGACGGTAAGATCGCAGGTATAGGCAAGGCGGGAAACCCGGACATTATGAACGGCGTTGATCCGAATATGATAATCGGAGCGTCAACTGAGGCGATCGCAGGCGAGGGACTTATTCTTACCGCAGGCGGTATAGATACTCACATTCATTTTATTTCGCCGACACAGGTCCGTACGGCGCTTTACAGCGGAATAACCACTATGATAGGCGGAGGAACAGGTCCTGCCGACGGGACGAACGCAACTACCTGTACGCCGGGAGCTTTTAATGTTCACAGAATGCTTGAGGCGGCGGAAGATCTGCCTATGAACCTCGGATTTCTCAGTAAGGGAAACTGCAGCGATATCCGTGCAAGCGAGGAACAGATCAAGGCAGGCTGTATGGGACTTAAAATTCACGAGGACTGGGGAGCGACCCCCGATGTCATCGACTGCGCTCTGACCGTTTCCGATAAGTATGACGTTCAGACGGCGATACATACGGATACTCTTAATGAGGGCGGCTTTGTGGAGGACACGATCGCTGCGTTCAGGGGCAGAACGATACATACATATCATACAGAGGGCGCAGGCGGCGGTCACGCTCCCGATATAATCAGAGCGGCGGCATTTCCAAACGTACTGCCGTCATCGACAAATCCTACCATGCCGTATACTAAAAATACCCTTGACGAGCATCTGGATATGCTTATGGTATGTCATCATCTTGATAAGAATGTTCCCGAGGATATAGCTTTTGCGGATTCGAGGATCCGTCCTGAGACCATTGCTGCGGAGGACGTATTGCATGATATGGGGATTTTCTCAATGATGAGCAGCGATTCTCAGGCAATGGGCAGAGTAGGAGAGGTCATTACACGCACTTGGCAGACTGCTGATAAGATGAAAAAACAGCGTGGGACGCTCCCTGAGGACAGTGAACGCAGCGATAATTTCAGAATAAAGCGTTTTATTTCAAAGTATACGATAAATCCTGCGATCACACACGGAATAGCTGAATATGTCGGCTCTGTGGAGGTAGGAAAGGTCGCTGACCTTGTGCTGTGGAATCCTGCGTTTTTCGGCGTAAAGCCTGATATGATAATAAAAAGCGGTTTTATTTTTGCCTCAAAAATGGGCGATGCCAACGCTTCTATACCTACTCCCCAGCCGGTTGTGTATACAGATATGTTCGGTGCGCACGGACTGGCACTTTCCTCAAGCTGTATAACCTTTGTATCAAGGTATGCATACGAGGACGGAATTAGGGAGAAGCTGGGGCTGAAGAGACAGGTACTGCCCGTAAAAAATTGCAGGAACATTTCAAAAGCGGATATGCGCTTTAATAACGTCTGCGGAGATATCCGTGTAGATCCCGAGACATATACTGTCACGGTGGACGGCGAGAAAATAACCTGTGAACCCTTTGAAGAACTGGCTTTGGCGCAGCGATATTTTATGTTCTGATTTCTGAGAGGATGATAATATGATAGCTGAAAAGATACTTGGGAATATACATAATGCGGAGGTCAATGTACCGATAGACTTTGTTTTGCTTGACTGGTTCGAGGCAGACAGCAAAAGGCTCAGAAAGATCACAGAGGGAGGACGGGAAATAGGCATAGCTGTGAACGAAAAGCTTGACGACGGAGATATCCTGTATACTGACAGCAAATTTTGCATAGCGGTAAGGCTTGCTGAATGCGAACTGACAAAAATAACGGTCTCATCAATGGAGGAAATGGGCAGACTGTGCTTTGAAATAGGCAACCGGCATCTTTCGCTGAAAATTACCGGAAATGAAGTGCTTATCCCATACGATGCCCCCACGGAGCAGCATTTGATAAATCTGGGCTTTTGCTGCGAAAAGATCATCGGTAAGTTTGACAGATTCATTGTTTGTAAGGCTCACGGTCATTCCCACGGACATCATCACAGCCATGAGTAATATCGGACTGCTGAAAATACTTCAGATATGCGACAGCCTTTTCCCCGTAGGCAGCTTTACTCTTTCAAACGGACTTGAGACCTATGTGCAGAAAAATATAATAACGTGCGCACAGCATTTGCAGGAGTACCTTGATTCCTATCTGTGCGTTTTGCCCTACAACGAGCTGGGTGCGGCTGCGCTGGCGTATAAAGGCTTTGATCTGTGCCTTCTGGACGAGATATACAATGCCTGTAAAGCTTCTATGGAAATACGTAACGGCTCCCGCAGGGTCGCAGGACGGTTTTTCAAGGTCAGCGAAAATACTGCTGTAATATCTCCACGGGTTGACGAATACAGAAAGCTTGCGGCAAGCGGTAAATGCGTGGGACATCAGCCAATAGCCTACGGGCTTTTTATGCGTGATACGGGAACGGATCTGATACAGGCATTGACCGTTTACGGATATTCCATATGCTCAGCGATAGTGACAAACTGTGTCAAGCTTGTTCCGCTAAGTCAGCTTGAAGGACAGAGGGTGTTATCGGAAGGCCTTGAAAAAATATCCTCAGCTGCCGAAAAAGCGGTAAATGTCACCATAGATGAAATAGGGATAAGCGGAGCGGGATTTGATCTCAGGGCAATGGAGCATGAGTATATTTATTCACGGCAATATATGAGTTAGGAGAATTAAAATGAGTTATGTAAAGATCGGCGTGGGAGGTCCCGTAGGCTCGGGCAAGACTGCGCTTATTGAACGGCTTACAAGGGAAATGTCAAAGGAATACAGCATATGCGTTGTTACAAATGACATTTACACCAAGGAGGACGCAGAATTCCTCATAAAAAATTCTGCTTTGCCTGCCGAACGTATCGTAGGTGTGGAAACGGGAGGCTGTCCTCATACTGCGATCCGTGAGGACTGTTCTATGAACCTTGAAGCGGTTGAAACAATGGCTGAGAAGTTTCCTGATGTTCAGATCATTTTCATAGAAAGCGGCGGAGATAATCTTTCGGCTACATTTTCTCCCGATCTGGCAGACGCATCTATCTATGTTATAGACGTTGCACAAGGGGAGAAAATTCCCAGAAAGGGAGGTCCCGGCGTAACACGCTCGGATCTGCTGGTTATCAACAAGACAGATCTTGCTCCGTTGGTAGGCGCAAGTCTTGAGGTAATGGCAAGGGATTCCCGGCGTATGAGAAGCGGCAGACCTTTTATTTTTACAAATCTGATGAGCCGTGACGGAGTTGACGATGTTATTGATTGGATAAAGAAATCCGTATTGTTCGAGGATCTGAAATGAATGGGACGCTCAGACTAAAAACAATTGTCTTGGGTTCAAAAACCGTTGCGGAGGATATTTTTTTTACTCCTCCCTTTAAGCTTTATTCGCCTTTTTATGAGAATTGTACTGCCAAATTTATTTCGATGTGTGCGGCGGCAGGTATGCTTGCAGGCGACAGAAATGAGATCAGTCTCGATATAGGAAAGGGCTGTAATGTTCATTTTACCGATCAGGGATATCAAAAGCTGTTTGACACCAACGGAAGCTGTTCCGAACAAAAGGTAAATATATGTGTGGGCGAAAACGCAAGTCTGAAATATCTTCCGCACCCGATAATGACATTCGGCGGCTGTAGTCATGATGCAGTAAATACCGTAGACATAAAAAGCAGTTCAAAGCTTGTTTTTGCAGAAATATACTGCTGCGGACGGACCGCAATGGGTGAGACATTTGCGCTGAAAAGATTTCATTCCCGCACGCAAATACGCATTGACGGAAAAACAGATCTTATTGACAACACGCTGATAGAACCCGAAAAATTCCCTGTAAGGAAGCTTGGATTTTTTGAAGGATATACGCATACAGGGATTTTATATGCATATACTCAAAAAAATCTTTTGACAAGCGATATACAGAAAATATGTGATGGTACAGACAGCGGTACTTCGGCTGCTTGCTCAAAGACAGAAAAAGGTTTTACAGTAAGGGCTTTGTCTTATTCGGCGGAGAAGATAGAACGGCTTTTCAGTAATATCTGCAAAGCATTTGATCTGACATATTGAAAATACTACAAAAAGTAAGACGGTACCTTGGAAGCTTCCGAGGAAATCCATTCATAATAACTCACAATGAATGTTATCCATAGACTGTCTGCAAATTTTACATATCGTATGAGCTGGGTCTATAAATTTATCGGACCGCTGCGTATGCAGCCGAAATGGTTTCCCCATTTCTATAAGTACCGACAAAAGCTTTTGAAAATATAAGCGGTTTTAGGAAAAACATGGGGCTGTTGCAACCACAACAGCCCCATTGATCAGCATTTACCTAAATAATTTCATCAAAGGTGGGCTATTAGACAGAAATGTCCATTAGCCCCGTTTGTATTTGGTATGATATACGATCATCCAAAGCATAAAGCATTCGGATAAAAAAGGTTAGATCCTGTGTTTATCTCCCCATTCGCAGAGATTATCCAAAATGGGGATCAGGCTTTGTCCGCGTTCGGTCAGGCTGTATTCCACCTTTGGTGGGATCTGCGGATATTCCTCACGATGAACAAGATCGTCCTTTTCAAGCTCCTTAAGCGTTGAACTCAGGGTTTTGTATGAAATCGAGCCAATGTATTTTTTCAGTTCGTTAAAGCGGACAACCTTGAATTCCATCAGCGTATAAAGAATAAACATCTTGTATTTTCCTTGAATGAGGGACATTGTATAATTAAATCCCGTATCCTCCAGCTTTGCATTTTCAATACAATTCATTTTACACTCTCCTAAAGGTAAGTATCGCACCTGAATGTGCGTACTTGTTTTTTATATAATTTATGCTATAATTATAATATACAAAAAGGGAAAAGTCAATCCCGATAATTTGGAGGTATTATAATGAGCAAGAAAATAGTTGTAATAACAGGAAGCCCACGCAAAAACGGAAACAGCTTTGCAATGACAGAGGCATTTATTAAGGCTGCCGAAAGCAATGGACACACCGTTACCCGATTTGATGCGGCAATGAAAAAAACAGGCGGTTGTCACGCTTGCGAAACCTGTTATCGGACGGGCAAGCCTTGTTCCTTTGACGATGATTTCAATACTATCGCACCTGCAATTTTAGAAGCTGATGCCGTTGTATTTACAATGCCTGTGTACTGGTACTCCATTCCTGCACAGATAAAGGGAATTATTGATAAAATGTTCAGCTTTGTGGTAGGCGGTAAGGATATTTCGGGTAAGGAATGTGCTGTTATCACCTGCTGTGAGGAAAACGATATGTCTGTTATGGACGGAGTTCGTGTTCCTATGGAGAGAACTGCTTCACTTCTTAAATGGAAAATGGTAGGCGAGGTGCTTATCCCCGGCGTCCTGAATGTGGGAGATATTGAAAAGACAGACGGCTGCAAGCAGGCTGCGGAGCTTGCTGATAAATTTTAAGGCGGGTGCAAAATGGGAAAGAAAATCGTAATATTAAACGGCAGTCCACGTAAGAACGGGAACACCTCCGCACTTGTAAGATCATTTACCGATGGTGCGGAAAGTGCGGGAAATACTGTGGCTGAATTTCATCTTGGCAGTATGGA
The DNA here is from genome assembly GCA_017626015.1 of Ruminococcus sp. Classification (GTDB taxonomy): domain Bacteria; phylum Bacillota; class Clostridia; order Oscillospirales; family Ruminococcaceae; genus Hominimerdicola. Next base: position 6,466 of record JAGAJO010000017.1, on the reverse strand, counting down.
TATTCACGGCTGCAAGGGCTGCTTCGGCGGTCACAGTGATAGGGAATGTCCCTGCGTTCAGAAAGATGATATGGTGGAAATTTATCCTGCTGTAAAAGAATGTGATGTGGTTGTTCTCGCATCTCCGCTGTATTACTGGAATATGAGCGGTCAGCTGAGAACCGCTGTTGACAGGCTTTTCTATTGCAGTGAAAGCCGTATGGCAGGAAAGCTTGCAGCATCGGTCGTATCCTGCCGCCGTGGAGGTGCAAGTGCTGCGTTTGACCGTTTGAACAAGTATTTTACTATCTGCAATATGCACATTGTCGGTTCTCAGTATTGGAATCAGGTCCACGGCTTTACTCCCGATGATGTTCGTAAGGACGGAGAAGGCTTGCAGACAATGCGGACATTAGCGAAGAATATGGCTTGGCTTCTGAAAAATATTGATGAGGGACGAAAGCAGGGTATATCAGCGCCAATATACGAAGAACGTATCCACACACATTTTATATAAGCCAACACCGGGTAGATCACTTACTTTTTGGAAAAACTGTCTCAGCTTCACTTTTTGTGAAAAATGGGGCAGTTTTCGTATTTTTCACAAAATCAAATTATACACTTTCATTTTCGGAAAATATATGATATACTTACATTAAGGCGACACCGAATAAATGTGAGTGCCGGCAATGAAAACGGAGTGATCGATGTGAAAATTAAAATTGACGGAAGCAAGGCTGAAACAAGGAAGAATTTTCTTTACCGCGGACATGGAATGATAAGCTGCAACGGCTCGTCTCGGCTTCTCCTTGATTACAAAGCAAAAGCTCCAGAGAGCTATCAGCAAATACTTGAATATATCTACGGTAAAAATGGTTTGAAGTTCACCCATTTCAAGGTGGAAATGGGTTCTGATGTGAATACCTCGTCAGGTACAGAGCCTGCGGTGATGAGATATGACGGCGAGAAAGCAGATGTTACAAGGGGTGCAGGATTTCAGATCGCAGCAGATATAAAAAAGATAAATCCCGATGTTACTCTTGATATGCTCTGGTGGAGCGAACCCAAATGGGTGACAAATGCGGAGGACGTGAACGCCGCACGATACAAATGGTACAAGGAAACTCTTGATGCGGCATACGAAACCTACGGACTTGAATTTGACTATGTAAGCGCCAACCGAAACGAGCGCAGTGTCGATACGGAGTGGATAATCTATCTTTCCAAAGCCCTGAAAAGCGAGCAGGACTGTCCCTATGACTATTCAAAAATCAAGATAGTAGCAGCGGACGAGTGCGGGACATGGAGCATCTCAAGGGAAATGACAAACAACGATGAGCTTTGCGATGCGGTGGACGTTATCGGTTCCCATTACACAAGCTATGCCGACACATTTACAAAGCTGCTTGCCGAGAAAAAAGGCAAGGAAATATGGTTTTCTGAAGGCAGCCCGCCTATGAGCTATGCGCAGTCTGTTTACCGCTTTGATGAGGGGAACTCGGGTCTTACGGGAATAAACGGTGTGCTTGATGTTGCAAACAGAATGATAACTATGGTCAGTGACGGATATATGACGTTATACGAATATCAGCCTGCTGTTGCCGCATATTATGACGGCGTTACCTATTGTCAGAAGCAGCTTATTACGGCAAACACTCCCTGGAACGGCTGCTATGAGCTTGACAGCGGTTACTTTATGGATCTGCATTTTTCGCAGTTTATGGACAAGGGATGGAGCTTTATTTTTGATGCCTGCAATGCCGACGGAAAGGCGGGCGGCGACGGTCATGCTATTGTTGACACAACCTATACTTATATGACCGCTTGCAGCAGAGAGGGAGATCACAGCACTGTTATCACCAACACAACTGCCGAGCCTGTTACCTACAGCTTTGAGGTAACAAACCTTGCAAAGTCCGACAGCGATGTATTTGTATGGGAAACAAGAGGCCCCGAAAGCGGTCAGGAATATAATGCGAACTATTTTAAAAAGATTGATACAATTTCGCCCGAAGGCGGAAAATTCACCGTTACGGTAAAGCCCTATTCAATTGTGACGGTTTCAACGGTTGATGTTCCCGAAATTGAATATAAAACCCCGTCAAAGTCGGACAATACCGTTATGCCTCTGCCTTATGCCGATGATTTTGATTACGCAGATGACTTTCTTTCCGCAAGAGGAGGTGCGCCCCTTTATACAACCGATGAGGGCGGTGCGTTTGAGGTTGCCGAAAAGGACGGGAAAAAGGTTCTGATGCAGAAGATAACATATGATATCAAGGCTGACGAATGGGGCTTTACTCCCGAGCCTGTCACAAATTTCGGAGATGACCGCTGGTATAATTACAGCGTAAGCGCCGATGTTCTTACAGATGGAGAAAAAAGCTACGCAGGCGTTGGTCTGAGATACATTCTTGCAGACAGCGGAATGAGCGGCTATGGCGTTACTCTTTACAACGACGGCAGATGGCTGTTTATTACGGGGAAGAAGGCTGTCAAGGGTGGTATTATCGAAGATTTTGACAGCGCCGAATGGCATAATGTAAAGCTCTCCGCACTTTATGATGATGTTGAGGTTTATATTGACGGAGAAAGGGTGCTTGTCTATAAATCGGAAAACGGAGGATATTCGGCAGGCAGGGCGGCACTTTACAGCTCCTATAATAACTGCTGTTTTCACAATATAAATATTGAAGCGACCGATGATATCCAGCCTTATGTAAACAAGCTGGACAACTTTGATATCGCATTTACCTACAGTCCCGACGGCTGGGAACACAACACTATGGACAGCTTTAAAAACTACAGGCGTACCGTTTCCAAAGGCATAGAAGGTGCATTTGCAGAGGTAAAGTTCAGCGGAACGGGGCTTTTACTTACAGGCGTGCAGAGCAAGGACTGCGTTATTTCCGTTGAGATAGACGGAGATGTTACTGAGGAAAATCACGCTGTTCCCGTTACATCAAACAGGCAGTCTATCTATGCGGCAAGAGGTCTTGAGGACGGCAGGCATACCCTTAAATTCACGGTAAAAAGCGGAGAATGTACTATCGATGCGGCACAGGTGCTTTACGATCATAATGCGGCGTTATTCTCCGGACATGAATTCACGCATTTTTGATAGTATTTTTTTCTCTCGTCTTGAGACCTGCACCTGCGTCATTTCCATGAGCTTTGCCGTCTGCGTCTGCGTTTTTCCCTGAAAATACCGCAAAAATATCAGCTGCCTGTCCTGAGCGTCCAGAGAGGAGAGAGCCTGCTCCAGGGAAAGTCTGTCGGTTATTTCCTCATCGGGAGGATCTACCGGCAGATCTATCTGACTGCCGCTGTCATCGTCTCCCGAACCGGTAAGGCTCATTGGCGGCATGGCTACGTTAAGAGCCTCCGTCACATCCTCCTCCGATGCGCCGGAAAGAGTGCAAAGCTCCGATACCGCAGGCTCTCTGCCGTTTTTGAGCATGAAATTTTCTCGAATTTTTGTAAGTCTCAGGGAAAGCTCCTTTGTTCCCCGTGAGACCTTCACGGCTCCGCCGTCACGGAAAAGCCGCTTTATTTCTCCCAAAATCACCGGTACGGCGTATGTGGAAAATTTTACGCCTCTTGACACGTCGAAAGCCTTTGACGCCTTTATAAGACCTATGCAGCCTGCGCCGTAGAGGTCGTCGTATTCTATTCCCTTCCCCCGGAATCTGTTTGCGCACAGGTGAACAAGCCCCAGATTATCCTCTGCTGCGGGACTTTGAGTCTGCTCCTTAAGACAACACCCCACAACCACCGCCTTACGGCTTTGTGTACGTCTTGCTTGCGGATTTTCCGTCATATCACACAAATCCTCCTTGAAATACGTCAGTATGCCTGTGTTGTATTTAGACAATCTGACGAAAAGATCTGTAGCGTTTAATCAAGATTAAGCGCCGCAATACGCACACAATGGCTGTGTGGTATTGTCTTAATACTCATGATCTCTGCTTTCTTGATCTTACCGTACGTTCAAGCACTACCGATGTGCCTTTTCCCACCTTGCTGCGTACACGCACCTTTTCCATAAAGGTTTCCATTATAGCGAATCCAAGCCCTGCCCTGTCGTCTTCGGGAGCGGTGGTGAAAAGCGGTTCTCTGGCTTTTTCCACGTCCTCTATACCGCAGCCCTTGTCCTGAATTTTTATGTAGATCCTTCCGCCTTCGAAAATTTTCACATTCAGCTGCACGATCCCCACCGTACCCTTGTAGCCGTGGACGATCGCATTTGTCACTCCCTCGGATACGGCTGTTTTTATGTCGGAAAGCTCGTCTATACACGGGTCGATCTGAGAAAGGAATCCGCTTACCGCTATACGTGCAAAGCGTTCGTTCTCCGAATAGCTGGGAAACGCCAGCTTCATTTCGTTAATTGGTTTCTGAGCCGATCTCTTCATTGATCTTCTTCCTTTCCTCAGTTGATCCGGATATCCCGTTTTCTTTGACGTCCGGCGTTGTATGCGGCATTGCGCTGCGGACGTCTCCGACGATCCTGGTGAGCTTGTCTATCCCTGCAAGACGCAGTACCTTTTTTATGTATGCCGGCGGAGAGGCGACAACGACATCGCCGCCGAGATCCTGCATAAGCTTGTATCTTCCCATGATAAGTCCGATCCCGGAGCTGTCCATAAAGGTGACTTCCGAAAAGTCTATTATAAGTCGGACAGGATGCTCTGCGGCGATCTCTCTGTCGATCTCTCCGCGGATAAATTTGGCGGTGTGGTGGTCAAGGTCGCCGTTTATTTTAGCCACTGTGATGTCGTTTTCGGTTTTTATTGACGTACTCATTTTCATCATTCCTTTCGTTTTCTGTTTTGAGTTATATTGTATCACAGCCATTAAACGAAAAATGTCGTTATGACGGCGGCAATGCAAAACGGGCGGATATTTTCCGCCCGTTTAAAATGTTGTTTATTCAGTCCTTTTGCAGTTCCTCGCCGAGCCGCTTTATAAAATTCTCTCCCGCAATGCCGTTCTGTGTGTATCCCCATTTTTTCAGCAGTGCATTTACAGCCTTTTGAGTACCGTCGCCGAAAATGCCGTTGTTGTCAATCCCCTGAGAGATCTCTCCCCTGAGTCTTGCAAGAGTCAGCAGCTGTTTCAGGGAAAGCACGCCGTTTCCTCTGTCGCCCTTTCTGAAGCCGTTTTCGTCAAGGCGCTTACGCTCTGTACCGAAGCCGTTAAGACCTTTTTCTGTCATGATGGCAGGGTAGTCCTTGTAGGCGTAATCCAGATCGCAGTTTACCCTTATTCCGTTTACTCTGCCGGAGTTTGAGTACTGCCACATTCCGTAGTTCCCTGAATAGTCCGGAGCGGAAACGTCAAAGCTTGCTATCCATACGTCGTATTTTTTTCTGCATTCTGCCGGTATCTTGCTTTTGAGAAAATTGGCGTAGCTGTAAATTGCGGCATAATAGCCTGTGCTTTCCATATGGGAGCAGAATGCGTTGACTATATCGCCGACCTCATTGTCTGAAAGCAAACGCTGGGATTCGTTCTCTATATCCATGCAGACGGGATATTCAAAGCTTTTTCCCTTTATGACCTCCAGAAATACCTCTGCCTCAGCCTTTGCCTGAGCTGCGGTGACCGCATAGGAATACCAGTACGCTCCCACCTTTAAGCCTGCAGACTTTGCGTTTCGGTAGTTCTGTTCAAAATATTTATCCTTCTGGGAAATGAACCTGCCGAAGCCTGCCTGGATTATTACAAACTCATAACCGTCCTCTTTAACCTTACGAAAATCAATATCCCCCTGATAACGGGATACGTCTATGCCCTTGACCGCCATTTTTCCTATCTTCCTCCTTTAAAATTATTAATGTTTCTGACGTGCTTTTTGTCGGCTTGGATATATTTCTCAGCATTTGTATGAGACCTTCTCAGAAAGCGCAGCAGGATCGTATCCGGTGCCGGCGGCGGAACGCTCTATATGTGAAAGCCTGTGTTCCGCCGTTATTATTTTATTTTCCATTACCGCTATTCGTTCCACCAGACCGCTCAGAACCTCCATCTTTTTCTCCAGCTGCTCTATGCGGTAGCTCATCAGCTTTATGCCGGAAAACGTTCCGAAAAACGTGCCTGCAAGGGACAGCAGAGCTACAATGATCTCGCTTGACATCAGTCCTCACCGCCCTTATGTTTTTCGTACTGCGTGCCGAAATAGAAGCTTATCACAACGGTGAAAACCGTCAGAAACTGCTCGGCGGAGACCGTTCCCCGGACTGCCAGAACGCAGAAAACCGCCGTCAGCAGCAGCGTTACAAGCGACTTTACGTCTATAAGCTTGGATAGTTTGGTTTTCATGTCCGCCTCCTACTCTTTCATGGCTATATATCCGTTGTACAGGTACTTCACGCCCTCTGCGTCGAGGGTGCATTCGCTGCCGGAGTAGGGCGAAAACGGGGTCACAAAGCAGTCGGGGAAATATTCTCCCGCTGTGCCGCAGCAGACTATTGGGCAGAATGTC
>JAGAJO010000020.1 GCA_017626015.1 Ruminococcus sp. | reverse complement strand
TTCGTTTTCTTTGCTGTTCAATTTTCAAGATGCCTTCGCCGCTCCCGCTCTCACGGGCGACTTGTTCAGTATACCACATCCTGCTCCTTTTGTCAAGTACTTTTTCTCAACTTTTTTTCAGAATGTCTCTACTTCGCTGCCCCTCTCGAAACAGCTTATTTATTATATCACTCCTTTATATGTTTGTCAAGCGATTTTTATCAAAAAAATTCGATTTATGATATTTGCATATATTTTGTCCCTATTTTCGCGCATCAAACAGCATAATGACTAATTAAGCAGAAAAGGTCTCCGAAGAGACCCTCCGCTAATCGAAAACAACTGCCGTTTCAGGACAATTATACCCCAGATCCTCTTTATGAATACCCCGCCCGATAGCCTCGTAAACGAAATTCATTACCTGCGGCGAATACGGGTACACCAGATAACACTCCTGAACGCTCTTTAAATGTTTGGGGACTGTCTTTCTGTGTGTGCTGAAGTACTTTTTAAATTCCTCCGCCATTTTATCTTTCACTCCGTTTATAAATTCATCTTTTATACTGCACATATCCGTCCACTGAGCCGAAGTCAGCACAGGCACAGAAACCTCAATTCTGCCGTTTTCATTTGCAAGAAAGCCGTGTTCTGCCAGCTTCGGAATAGCTTTCACGATCCTTGTATCCAGATCGACGTCCGCAAAATCAATGTTCTTTTTAATAAGATAGAACATTTTAAGCATATCCTGCTCCGTTTCCATAAAGCTTGTAAAGCCGGAATAGCCCAGACCTTCGTGCTTGTTGTCCTTGTACAAGGACGTCTCATAATTATACATCCATAAATTCTTTCCGCCGATAAACTCGTCAATATAGCATGATCTGCACCCGCTGTGGCTGTATTTCAGCTCTTTCTCAAAAGGAATTTTCTCACCTAACGCCAGCCATCTGCCGTCGTTGGGTCTGTCGGGAAAATACTGTTCGTCCGAAGCTGAGTCAATAGCATATGCATACATTCTGTCAGCTAAATTGATAATAAAAAATCTCTCGAGCCTTTCGCTGTAATATTCCCTGCTACGCAGTTTTTCAAGAGCGGACTTCATAGGCTCACCGTAGATCTCCCACGTATCACGGCAGAATTTTTCCGCATCCGCCTGATATTTTGTGAAATCGTCCCTTTCGTAGATAATGAAATCCGTATAGACCCTGCCGTCTCCTGTCATTTTCATCAGCTCGCCTGCTGTAAGCTTATCCACGATCGGCTCTACATAAGCCGTCGGAATGCCTATCTTCCGGGACAGCTCCGACACTGTCAGGGGCTTTTCGTATGCAAGCACAAGCAGATTTTGCGTAAGTATATCGTCATCCGTGCAAAGGGACATAGGCTCCATATTCATTCCGAACCTGCCGCTGCATCGCAGATACATTTTCTGCGGAGCATAGCTGTTTGAGGCATAATTCTCCATATCATCAAGACCTTTCTTAATTTGCTTTCTTCCGTAATTCAGTCTGCTTTTCACCGTTCCCACAGGGATATTCAGCTCGGCCGCTATCTGAATATCCGACTGACTGTAAAAATACCGGCGGACTATAATTTCTCGGTACATATGAGACAGATACGCAACCTCACGGCGGACATTTTCCGCCTCCTCCGAGCTTTCCATATCTTCTTCCGCTGAGAAATCGCAGGGAATGTCAAAGCCTTCGCCTATGGTAACGGCAGGCTTGTTGTACTTTCGTCTCAGCATATCATTGTACTTTCGGTTCAGCACTATGGACAGCCATGCGCTAATATTTTCAATTTTCCCCGAGCGTTTTTCGTAGGCTAACGCCGCCAGCAGAGTATCCTGCGTCAGATCTCCCGCCTCGTGGATATTTCCGCATTTTTGCAGGGCAATTTTCATAAGACGGTCGGCATGATCCTGAATTTCGGTTTTATCCTTCACATTTGTCACCTCTTTGAAAGCTTTCGCTTATACAGTCGTTCAAAACGGAGTTCGGTTCGGTCATATTGAAAAAAATCCGCAGATTTTCTCTGCGGATAAACCTGAATTTATTCAAATCTCATTTTTACAGTTTCTTGCTTTTCCCTCCTCTTTTTCGAGGCAGCTTGTTATAGCGTTAACATCATTATTAAAATAGCTCTTATAGATTCGTCTGTCGGCATTAATGCAGCAGAAATAGGCGTCTTCCGTTTTCACGGAAATACTCGTACACACAATATTTCATATCCGTTTCCCGTAAAACTTTTTGCGGCTATACTGTCTGGAAAAGATAAAATTTAAGATAATCCGTCTCCGGCACGTTCAAAAGAATAGGGTGATCCGGAGCCTGCTGTCTTGCCTCGATAAGCTTAAGCTGCACTCCTGCGTCTTTTGCCGCAGACATGAGCATTTTCACAAACAGCTCATTGTTCATAAAATGCGAACAGGAGCAGGTCGCAAGATAACCTCCTCTGGGCAGCAGCTTCATTGCACGGTAATTTATCTCCTTATATCCTCTTTCTGCACTGCCAACCGTTTTGCGGCTTTTTGTAAATGCAGGCGGATCAAGAATTATCATATCGTATCTTATATGCTCCTCGGCAAGTCTGGGCAGCAGATCGAAAACGTCGGCGCACATAAAGTCCATTTTCCCTTCCAGACCGTTTCTGACCGCATTTTCCTGCGCTGTATCCACTGCAAAGCGGGAAACGTCAACAGCCGTTACATGCTCTGCCCCACCGTAAGCACAGTTAAGAGCAAACGAGCCGGTATGCGTAAAGCAGTCCAGTACCTTCTTTCCTCTTGCTATCTTTGCCGCTGCAAGCCTGTTGTATTTCTGATCCAGAAAAAATCCCGTTTTCTGTCCGTTTTCAACATCTACCAGATATTTTACTCCGTTTTCCGTTATTTCAGTCACCGGCGAAGGAGGATCCGGCAGAAATTTTCCGTGATACCAGCCCTTATACTGTTCAAGACCCTCCAATACACGTATAGCTGCGTCGTTGCGCTCCATAATTCCCGAGACCTCGACTCCGTCCTTTGCAAGCTCCTCAGTCAGCAGTCTGAACAGCATATCCTTGATCCTGTCCATTCCATAAGAGAGGATCTGTACCGACAGGATATCTCCGTATCTGTCTACCGTCAGACCGGGCATTCCGTCCGATTCTCCGTGGATAAGACGGCAGGCGGAAAAATCCTCTCCCATGACAGTTTTCCTGTAATCGAGAGCGTAACGTATTCTTCTTGCAAAGAACTTCTCTCCGAAGCTTTCATTGGCGTTGTCCGAGAGAATGCGGATCCTTATCTTGCTTCTGAGACTGACGAAGCCCGAACCCAGATATGAACCTTTCTCTGAAAAAACATCTGCGATACAGCCGTTTTCCACTTCGTCCGGACAACTTCTTATTTCATCGGCGTATACCCATGGGTGTCCTGCCCTGACGGAGTTTTCACACTTTTTTGACACCGTAAATGCGGGAAAATTTCTTTCTGCTTTCATTTATGTCACCTTTCCTTTGCTTTCTTGAGCTTTTCCTTTATAAAATCGTTTAACCGGTCATATTTCTGCTCCTCACGCTGTTTTTGAAAATATTCCTTAAGATGCTCCGACAAGGCGGTCTCGGTTTTGAATGCAAGTATGAAGCTGTATTTTTCTCTGCGTTCCGCCGAACGTGTACGTATATGCTTTTTCAGTTCCTCGTAACGGATAACCATTTCATTTTCCGCCGCAAAAGCACGGATCTTTTCCACCACCTTGAAGGAATAGAACAGATCTATTATAAACACGCCGTAGAACATTCCTATAAAGAAAGAAAACAAAAGATTATGCGAAAACCACTCCAGTGCATTAAGGATATGCGGGTGTATAAGAAAATAATAAACAGCGCCAAGCACAGCCCAGAAAAACGAGAACAGCGGACATATTATTCCCTTATAGTTGCCTCGGTTATCGGTATAATCCCAAAGCTTGACGTGCATACGGATTATGAATATCTCTCCGGCGACAAGCTCTATAAGTGTCATGGCGGCAGCCATTACCGCAAACAAAATAAGCCTTTCCGTAATTTCGCTGTCGGTATGTATATATTTTTCCAGACCAGCCAGAAGATACAGGGTCACCAGCCCAAATCCGTAAAGCGGAAGATAAGGTCCTACAAGAAAACCGGGATTTATCCATATCCTCTCCTTGTTTTCCGGCTGAAAGCGCCGGAATATGACTTCTATCGCCCAGCCGATAAGACAGCCGCAAAAAAACAGAAATGCAAGTATCATAAATTTGTAGAATATTTCCATATGAATCCTCCTTACAAGAATCTGTATACGATAATTTTAGCATACCGGACGGCGGTTGTCAATCAATGTCCGAAAACGCAGCGTGTATAATAACGCTGCAAAGCAAACGGACGGATAATATCCGCCCGTTAAATACTGAGTTTAATTTAGGATATCCCGATTATCCGCATTACTCCTCTGCCTGCATTTTACGCAGGAATGTCTTGGTCCGTTCATTTTTCGGATTATCTATTACGTCCTTGGGAGAGCCCTGCTCAACAATGACCCCTCCGTCCATAAATACCACTCTGTCCGAAACGCTTCGGGCAAATTCGATCTCATGTGTCACGATGACCATAGTCATTTTTTCAGCCGCAAGCTCCTTAAGGACCTTTAAGATCTCTGCGGTAAGCTCAGGATCCAGAGCGGAAGTAGGCTCATCGAAAAAAAGCATTTTAGGCTTCATAGCAAGCGCTCTGGCGATCGCAGCACGCTGCTGCTGTCCTCCCGAAAGCTGATAAGGATAATAATCGCCCTTGTCCCCCAGACCCATTTTATCAAGAAGCTCCTTTGCCTCTGTCATGACCTCCGACTTGTTCCGCTTCTGAACGTGTACAGGCGCATCCCATATATTTTTTAAAACCGAATAGTGGGGAAAAAGATTGAAGTTCTGAAATACAAGACCGAATGTACCCTGTATCTCTCTGAGCTTCTTCTTGCCTGCGTATACAGGATATCCGTTTGCCGAGCTTACAGCCTCCTCGCCGCAGTAGCTGATACTGCCCCCGTCGATCTGCTCCAGCATGGAAAGGCAGCGCAGGAATGTGGATTTTCCGGAGCCCGACGGACCCAGTATGGAAATTACTTCGCTTTCGCTCACGGAAAGGCTTATATCCTTAAGCACCTGCAGATCCCCGAAGCTTTTGCTTATATTTTTTACCTCAAGCAGATTCATTGCGCATTCCTCCTTATCTGTAATAGTTCATTTTCTTTTCTATGCGCTCCATGATAAAAGCCACAAGGAAGTTGAAAATGTAGTAGAAAACTCCCGCAATAAACAAAGGCATGATAGTCGTCTGCGCTGCGGCGACCTGCTTTGCTATAGTGAACATTTCCGTGTAGGAGACCGCAAACGCCAGGGAGGTATCCTTTACCAGCGTAATAAACTCGTTGGTTACGGAGGGAATGATATTTTTCACCATCTGAGGGAATACGATCTTAAAGAAGGTCTGCGCCCTGCTGTATCCAAGCACTGCGCTGGCTTCGTACTGACCCTTTGGTACAGCCTGTATGCCCGAACGGTAGATCTCCGCAAAATATGCGGCATAGTTCAGGGAGAAGCCTATAATTACAGCATAAAAACGGTAGCTTGGAGATGTGCTTACACCGAAAAGGAAGTGCGGACCGAAGAACACCACCAGCAGCTGAAGCATAAGAGGGGTGCCTCTCACTATAGATATGTACAGCTTTGCAAGCCACTGCACAGGCTTGATCCTGCACATTCTTCCCGCAGTTATAAGAAGTCCGAGTGGCAGTGAGAAAAGCAGCGTAAGCAGGAATATTGACAGAGAAGCAAGCAGACCCTTTGAAAGCTGCTTTGAAATATCTGCGGCTTTTTCCCAGAAGCTTTTCTCCTCCTTTGACGAACCCGAAACGCTGTCTGCGGAGCCGTCCGCTTCCTCATCGGCATACTGATCGTCCGCAGAAAGACAGACGCTGTCCTCAAGACCCCACTTTGCGGCGATCTCGTCAAAGGTGCCGTCCGCAAGCATTTCAAGCAAAGCCGTCTGTACCTCGTCACGCAGCTCGGTATTTCCAAGGCGGAATCCAATTCCGTACTCCTCTGAGGAAAGCCTTTCCTCCAGCATCACATAGCCGTCGCCCCTTGATTTTATCTCATAGCCTGCAACGCCTATGTCCATGCAGATCGCATCTACTGCTCCCGATTCAAGATTGAGAAATGCGCTGTTGTAGTCTCCGACCTGCTGAAGCTCCGCAAAGGTCTCACGCAGCGCCTTGTTCTCCTCGCTGGCATCCTCGCCCTCCAGCGCTGCAAGAGCCGAGCTGTCCGACTGAACCGCCACGATCTTTCCCGACATATCTGAAAGCTCTTCAATACCCGAATCGGATCTGACGATAACCACCTGTGAGTTGTCTACATAAGGCGTGCTCCATGTGTATTCGCTTTCTCTGCCGTTCATGGTAAATCCGTTCCATATACAGTCGATAGAGCCTGAATTAAGCTCCATATCCTTGGAATTCCACTCGATAGGCTGCTTTTTCAGAGTCCAGCCGTTTCTGTTGCAGACCTCCTGTGCAAGATCCAGGTCGAAGCCCACATATTCGCCGTTATCGTCCTTATATCCGTATGGAGGGAACTCTGCGTCAAAGCCCACGACAAGCTCGGTATCGCTGTTTTCCGCCGAACAGGCTATCCCCTGAAACGGTAGGATAAGCGCTGCGGCAGCCATGAGCGCAGCCGCAAATTTTTTTATTGACTTTTTCATATTCTTCTCCTTTGCCGTATTACTTCGCTGCTATGAGTCAGCTTAAGGCAATAGCGCACAGCCACTGTGTGAATATTGTCTTAAATAATATGATACATTAGAATGCGAAATTTGTCAATAAAAAAATCCTTATTAAGGCTGATTTTCAGAGAATAGGCGAAAAAATCCCTCTTCGGTAAAGCTCTTTACGCCGATACTTTTTCAGTCAACATATCGCCGTGCGCTTCATATAATGAGTATGAAGCAAAAAAACGGAACGCACAAAGCGCTCCGTTCTGAGATCATTATTAAAGATCGACATGATTCCAGACAACACCCTTGTCCGTCACGTCTACCCATGCATAGCTGGCAGGTTTTCCGTCCCGGGGACAGCCTGCGCTTCCGGGATTAAGGATTAGTATCCCGTCACGCATTTCCGCATACCGGCAATGGGTGTGACCGAAAAAAGCAAAGCTGCAGCCTTCCTCCTTAGCCTTGAAAAAAAGCCTGTCCACAGAGCCTCTTACGCCCCATTTGTGGCCGTGAGTAAAAAAGATCTTTTTTCCGCCGCCAATGTCGTAAACAGAGCTTACCGGCTTTGCGGAGCAGGTATCGCAATTCCCGGCAACGCTTACGATATTGCTGTCAATATACTGGATACGAAGCCTTTCCAGCTCAGGCTCCCCGTCGCCGAGAAATACAAAAAGTCCGGCGTCGCCGTTACGCTTGAAAATTTTATGCATGGCAGAATAATTACCGTGGGTATCAGAAAAAACAACGATCCGCATATATTTTCCTCCGATCCGAAAACTGTTAAGGCAACACCGCACAAAGATTGTGCGGCAGATGCGCAGTCAGATTTTTCGTCAGATTGTACAGAAACGGCGAAGGAATACTGTCGTATTTCAAGGAGTTTCTGTGCGATATGACGGAAAATAATGCAAGCATATGGCGTACAAAGCCGTCAGGCGGTCTTTGTGCGGTGCTGCCTTAAATATCGTTTCAGAATAATTAAACACAGTATAACATATTAATTTATAAAAAGCAATTGAAAAAAGGAGAATTTTTTATGAGCAATATTAATAATTTGAACAATTTACCTCCACAGGCGCTTCAGTCATTGCTTGCCGTTGCTTCCAAAAAGCTAGGCACAACTCCCGAGACCCTTCAGAAACAGCTCCAGGACGGCACCTTCGACAAGGCTCTTTCGGGAATGCCTGCTAACGAAGCCGCAATGCTGACCCAGGCGCTTTCCAACAAGGCTGCCTGCGAAAGGATACTTTCATCGCCGCAGGCTCAGGCGATATACCGCAAGCTTTCGGGAAAGTAGCAGATAAGATCTGTCAGCGTGAAAGGTGGTGAAGGAGCCATGGACGATCTAATGAATAAGCTTCAGAATGTTCTGAACGACGAGGAAAGCATGAATCAGATAAAGGAGCTTGCAAATATGCTTACCTCCCAGATGCCGCAGGATCAGACTGCTCAGCCTGAAAGCCCCAAGAATGCTCCTCAGGCTCCGGATCTTTCATCGATCCTGTCCGGACTGTCCGGAATGATCCCCCAGCAGCCCAGCACTGGCACATCGCCGGGTCTGACCCCTGCTGCGGGAAGCCCTATCGGCGGTCAGGGAACGCCCCAGAGTTCAGCGATACCGTCTGCGCCGGATTTCGACGCAGCGAAGCTCTTACAACTGGGTCAAGTCATAAGCAGCGCAAGAAAGCCGGATAAAAACATCGATCTGCTTATGGCGCTGAGACCTCTTTTAAAGGAGGAAAATCAGATAAAGATAGACAGGCTGATAAAAATATTCAGGCTGTTTGCTGTCTATCCTGCTCTAAAAGAAAGCGGATTACTGGGAGGTGACTTGTTTGGCTTACTCTGAAAACCGTTTCAACGCTATGCAGGAGGAAGCGGTAAGACGGGTCAGGGAAATGCAGCGGCGTTCACGTTCCATGGTGGACGAACCGCCGAAGCAAAACGGCAGCGAAGAAAACGCCGCCCCTGCCGGTCCCCCGGAAAACACCCCGCCCGGACATCCCGGTCAAGGCTCCGGTCAGCCTGACCTGGGAGGGCTTTTAGGTTCGCTTCTGGGCGGCGGCAAAAAGGGGGAGCTTTTCAGCCTCGGAGGTATAAAGATCGACGAAGAAAAAGCGCTCATAGGTATGCTCATCTACATACTGTACAAGCAGGGCGCTGACGTCAAGCTTCTGCTGGGACTGGGATATCTCCTGCTTTAAGGCAACACCTCACACAATAGTTGTGCGGTGTTGCCTTAAAAAGCTAAAAATTCAGCGCTTCAACAATTGCCTTCCTCCGCTTGGACAAAGATCCTTCAGCGGGCAGTCTGCACAGCGTTCTCCTCTCGCCTTGCAGTATTCTCTGCCAAAAAGCACCAGACGATGACAGAAGTCAGAGGATTTTTCAGGGGGCAGTATCTTCAGAAGATCCTGCTCCACCTTAGCAGGTTCTTTGTTCCCGGTAAGACCCAGCCTTCCGCATATCCTTATGCAGTGGGTATCGGTCACAACAGCCGGCTTATGGAAAACGTCCCCCATAATAAGATTGGCTGTTTTGCGGCCTATCCCCGAAAGCTTTGTAAGCTCCTCAATACTGTCCGGGATCTCTCCGCCGTGATCATCACGGATCTGTCTGCACATGGTAACGATAGAAAGAGCCTTTGTTTTGTAAAGTCCGCAGGGCTTGACGATCTCCTCTATGTCATGAACGTCAGCAGCGGCAAAATCGTCTATGGATCTGTACCTTTCAAACAGAACCTTTGTAACCGTATTGACCCTTGCGTCGGTACACTGTGCGGAGAGCCTGCCGGCTATCATAAGCTCGTGAGGCTTCTGATACGTCAGCGAACATAAAGCGTCGGGATAAACGCCCTCAAGCCTTTGAATGACCTCTGCCGCCCTTTCCTTTTTCGTCATTTTCATCACCCTTTCCGAGATTATCACTCTGTAAATACCATTTTACACTTTTTGATCCTCAATGTCAAGAACCGTAAAATTGCAGGATTCGATCCGTCAAAATTCATTTTTTGATTTACGGTACAGCTCACAGCCGCTCCGCATGACGGTCCGGCTGTTTTTCTGCGGCAGGAATATCCCGAAAGCTATGCGGTTTGAATTTCCGTACGCATTTTGCTTTGCATTTCAAAAAGCATTCCGCTTTTTTATAAAAAATAAATAAAATTTTGAAATTTTTTCTCTCAGGACTTGCAAAATTCAAAATAGTGTGCTATAATATCCTTAACGTAAAACGAATTCCGTACAGACGGATTCGCTGTCTGCGGGAAAACCGCCCCGGACGGTTACGAAAAATCATATTAATTTTAAGATGGGAGTTTTTGAAATGGCTTTGAAAAATGAATACCTCCAGAAGGTATACGAGCAGGTTGAAAAGAGAAATCCCGGCGAAAAGGAATTCCTCCAGGCAGTTTACGAGGTTCTGGAAAGCCTTGTACCGGTAGTAGAAAAGAGACCCGATATCGTTGAGGCAGGCATTATCGACAGGATCGTAGAGCCTGAGAGACAGATAATCTTCCGTGTACCGTGGGTAGATGACAACGGCAAGGTACAGGTAAACAGAGGATTCAGAGTTCAGTTTAACTCTGCTATCGGACCTTACAAGGGCGGTCTGAGACTTCACCCCTCAGTATGCGCTTCCGTAATCAAGTTCCTCGGCTTCGAGCAGATCTTCAAGAACAGCCTTACCGGTCTCCCTATCGGCGGCGGCAAGGGCGGATCCGACTTCGATCCCAAGGGCAAATCCGACGCTGAGGTAATGAGATTCTGCCAGAGCTTTATGACAGAGCTTTGCAAGCACATCGGCGCTGACACAGACGTTCCCGCAGGCGACATCGGAACAGGCGCAAGAGAGATCGGCTATATGTTCGGTCAGTATAAGAGACTCAGAAACGAGTTCACAGGCGTACTTACAGGAAAGGGACTTTCCTACGGCGGTTCGCTGGCAAGAACAGAGGCTACCGGCTACGGTCTGTGCTACTACACAGCTGAGATGATCAAGTGCATGAAGAACGAGAGCTTCGAGGGCAAGACAGTTGTAATTTCCGGTTCCGGAAACGTTGCTATCTATGCTACTCAGAAGGCTACCGAGCTCGGCGGAAAGGTCGTTGCACTGTCCGACTCCAACGGCTACATTTACGATCCCAAGGGCGTAGATCTTGACGTTGTTAAGCAGATCAAAGAGGTTGAGAGAGGCAGGATCAAGGAATATGTAAACAGAGTTGAGGGTGCCGAGTATCACGAGGGATGCAGCGGTATCTGGACCATCAAGTGCGACATTGCACTTCCCTGCGCTACTCAGAACGAGATCAATGAGGAATCCGCAAAGGCTCTTGTTGCAAACGGCGTATTTGCAGTTGCAGAGGGCGCTAATATGCCTTCAACTCCCGAGGCTATCGCAGTATTCCAGAATGCGGGCGTTCTCTTCGGACCTGCAAAGGCTGCAAACGCAGGCGGCGTAGCTACATCAGCTCTTGAAATGTCCCAGAACAGCGAGAGACTCTCATGGACATTCGAGGAGGTTGACGCTAAGCTCAAGGGCATCATGACCAACATCTTCCACAATTCTTACAATGCTGCTAAGGAATACGGCATGGAAGGCAATCTTGTTGCCGGCGCAAATATCGCAGGCTTCATGAAGGTTGCTGACGCTATGAAGTGGCAGGGCGTTGCATACTGATAAAACATCAGTTTATCAGTGAGGAGCAGAGCTTTGCTCCTACCCCCATACATGAAAAAAATTTTGAACGGAATAACGTTTTTCGTTCGGCTTTCCGAAAAGAGCTGCTGCGCCTTTTGCAGCGGCTCTTTTTTTGTGATCATGATCCAGGTCATTGCAGGATATTTTAAAACTTAAGCGTGAATATATATCGGAAAGATCGGCAATGATCTAAAAAAATATATCGGAAATTCCGTCCGGACGTCAGGAATGCAGGCATTACAATATTTCCCGACAGATGCGAGCATGAATTTTACGCAGTTTTTATGGATAAGGATTGACAAAAATCATTAAATACGTTATAATGAAAAAAATTTGTACGGAGGATGAATATGTCAAAAACAGCTTTGATAACGGGCGCCAGTTCCGGAATAGGCGCAGAAATCGCAAAAATACTAAGCTCCGAGGGCTTTAAGGTGATCCTTACTGCCAGACGTGAGAACAAACTCAGATCGCTTGCGGACAGTCTCTGCGGCGAAAGCAGGATCGTCGTCTGCGATCTTTCGCTCCCCGAAGAATGCGAAAGACTCTACAACGAGCTGAAAAACGAAAAGATCTCAGTACTGGTAAACAATGCCGGCTTTGGCAGCCTTGGAAAATTCACCGAGATACCTCTTGAAACCGAACTTAAAATGATAGACACCAACATAAAGGCTGTCCATATCCTCACCAAGCTTTTCCTTAAGGACTTTGTAAAAGCGGACAGAGGATACATCCTGAATGTGGCGTCCTCTGCGGGACTTATGCCCGGCGGACCCATGATGGCTGCTTATTACGCCACAAAATCCTATGTTGTGAGTCTCACAGGCGCAATTTACGAGGAGCTGAGAAGCAGCGGATCGAACGTCCACATTTCAGCACTTTGTCCCGGACCGGTGGATACAGAATTTAACAGCGTTGCAGGCTGCGAATTCTCAGTAGGTCCCATATCCGCCAGAGAGTGTGCAGAGACAGGAGTATCGGGGCTTTTTGAAAAAAAGCTTATTATCGTTCCCGGAAAAACCATCAGACTGTCCGAGGCGGCGGCAAGACTTACTCCCAGAAAGTTAGCTCTGGCAGTTGCAGGAAAAATACAGCACAGTAAAATAAAGTAGCATACAATAAATCAACATAGTTTCAAATTGTGATATTTATGCCTTTTTTTATCCGATATATATAATTTTCCATGTGAAAAGTTGTTATAAATGCATAAGAAAACGATAACACATTTGTGTAAATAGTCGATTGAATTTTTAACAAAAATAAAGTATAATACAATTAAGTTATTAAGAAAGGAAGTTTTATTTATGAAACTTAAAAAGATTTTTGCCGGCATGGCTGCTTCCGCTATCGCTCTGACAGCTTTTGCTGCCAATGTATCAGCTGCCGATCCGCTTTACAAGTTTATCCTTATCACAACTGATATCCCTGTTGATGAAGTCGTAGATGATGAAAACGGTAACCAGACTATTGCAATGGTTAACGGTCAGGCTGTTACTTGTAAGGACGCTACGATCACTATAGGATCTCAGACATACACAATGGACGTTGTTACTCAGAAGTCCGACGAGGCATACCTTTGCTTTGAGGTCCTCAATGCTTATAACAATAAGATCGAGAGGCCTACAACTGAGGCTCCTCTTGCAGGCGAGGGCGAGTACATTACCGTTGATTTCACTCTTGAGGGTCTTGGCGATGTTTCCGGTAATGCAGGTATCGCTTTCCAGTGTGACGGCACATGGAACTTCAGAAACACATACGGATCAGATACAAGTGCGTTCGTTGCTCCCGCTGCATTTCCTAACAAGGTAGTCGGCGTTCAGGGCGGAGGATACGGCTTTGACGATAACGTAGACTGCGGCGACACTGAGATCAACGGCGACGGTCAGTACACTGTAAGCATTGCTCAGAGCGGTACTATCACTGTTGTTGATCCTAACAGCAAGGATTCCGTATTTGAAGACGGCACAGACAGAAGTGGCTACAAGTGGTCTGCAAAGGCTAATGAGGAGCCTGCAGCTGACAATTCTTCAAGCTCAAGCTCTGGTTCAAGCAGCTCAAGCTTTGGTTCAAGCAGCTCCAGCTCTTCTTCCAGCAGTTCTTCCTCTAAGAGCAGCTCTTCTTCCAAGGCTGGTTCTACAAACAATGGCGGAACAACTACTAAGACTTCTTCCTCATCAGCAGCTTCTTCCTCAAAGGCTTCTGACGATACAAACGCAGGCACAGGCGCAACAGCAGGTATCGCACTTGCAGGTCTTGCTCTCGCAGGCGCAGCTCTCGTAGTTTCCAAGAGAAAGTAATTTCCGCTGAAACAGCGGTTTTACAAAAAATAACTAAGGGACTTCCTTTGTGGAGTCCCTTTTTTGTACCGTGTATAGAAAATGAAAAAAAGTATAAAATATACTGGACAAATCAAAATAAATATTGTATAATTACTATATAATGATTTTAGGAGATTTTTTATGAGAGTTATTACCGGCATATGCAGGGGAAAAAAGCTTAAAACCCTTGAAACTATGGATACCCGTCCTACAGCGGACAAGGTCAAGGAAGCAGTTTTTTCGGCAATACAGTTCGATGTCCCCGCAGCAAACGTACTTGATCTGTTTGCAGGCAGCGGTCAGCTTGGCATAGAGGCTCTCAGCAGGGGCGCCGCTCACTGCGTTTTTGTGGATAAAAACCCCGCTGCTGCGGCAATAATAAAAGAGAATATACGATCCTGCAATTTTAACGGGGCTTCCCGTGTCCTCAATATGGACAGTCTGGAGTATCTTAAGGCTGCAAAAAGCGGAATCGATATTGCTTTTCTCGACCCTCCCTACGGCTGCGGTCTTATTGAAAAGGCTCTTCCGCTGCTTGACTGCAAGCTGAACGAAGGCGCCCTGGCAGTCTGCGAACACGAAAAGGAGCTCGTGCTTCCCGAAAGCTGCGGCAGATTTGAGCTTCACAAAAGATATAAGTACGGTAAAATCGCAGTCACTATCTACAAAATCCCCTCAAAGGAAGAATAATTATGAGAATTGCTGTTTGTCCGGGCAGCTTTGACCCGGTAACACTCGGTCATCTGGACATAATCAATCGTGCCGCTAAGATATTTGACAAGGTAATTGTGCTTGTTTCATTCAATAAAAACAAACACAGCGCAAGCTTTTCTTCAAAAGAGCGTATGGAAATGATAATGGCAGTCACAAAGCATTTGGACAACGTAGTCGTAGACTGCTACGACGGTCTGCTGGCGGATTATCTGAAAATGTCTCACGCTACCGCTATCGTAAAGGGTCTGCGTGCCGTCTCCGACTTTGAATACGAGTTCCAGATGGCGCTCGCCAATAAAAAGCTTTACAGCGATGCCGAAACCGTATTTCTCACCACGACAGGAGAGAATATGTTTTTATCCTCCAGCGTCGTCAAGGAGATCGCAAGCTTCGGGGGAGATATAGACGGATTTGTTCCGCCGGAAATTCTTGACACAATAAAAAACAGACTTTATAAGCCTGATCAAACAACCAAATAAAATAATACCGAAAGGTAATGAAAGGACGTATTAATATGAGCGAAAACAAAGAGCAGAACGAGGTTGAAAAGATCCTCGCCAAAATGGACGAAGAAATTGAATCTGCGTCCGCAGTGCCTTTTTCCAACAAAAAAATGGTCGACGCAGACCAGCTGCATGAATACATTGACAGTATAAGGCTCAATATGCCGCCGGAGGTCAAGCGTGCCAAGGATATGGCAAGGGAGAAAAGCTCTATCATGGCAGAGGCTAACCGGGAGGCAGAGGATATTGTTGCAAAAGCAAAGCAGAAGGCTGACGCTATCATAAAGGATGCTCAGGCTCAGGCTGACAAGCTTGTTTCCCAGCAGGAGATCATATCAAGGGCTAACGAGTATGCCAAGGCTCAGGCTCAGAGAGCTAACGAAGAAGCTGCCGACATTGTAAATCAGGCAAAGGAAAAGGAAAAGGCGATCAGAGAAGCAATGGTTATGAACATAAACAGCTCGCTTTCCGACGCCGCAGAGGTTCTTGAAAAGAATCTGAAGGCTGTCGTAAGCGCAAGAGACGCCGTTGTCAAGATCGGAGAAAGATAAACACCGCAGGGCGTTGAATCTTACTGCTGCTCCTAACGGAATAACATACCCCCGAAAGGTCTTAGATCTTTCGGGGGTGTTTTATACTGTAATAGGCTCAAAAATATTAAGACAACACCGCACAAAGACCGCCCGACGGCTTTGTACGGTGTTGCCTTAAAAAACCGTCATGAGTTTCGCATTACTTATTATCTCCGTGCAGTCTGAGAAATTTCTCTGTTCTGGATCTGAGCTTTTTCTCGGCGTAGCCCTCCTTGATAACTGCGCTTCCACGTTCTATCGCAAGAGCATTGTCAGGAACGTCTGAAGTGATCGTGGAGCCTGCCGCCGTATATGCGCCGTTGCCTACCTTTACGGGAGCGACCAGATTGGTATTGCATCCTATAAACGCATTGTCGCCGATTACCGTACGGAATTTCTTATCGCCGTTATAATTGACCGTGACAACTCCGCAGCCGAAGTTTACGTTAGCACCTACATCGGAATCTCCTATATATGTAAGGTGTGAAACCGATGTGTACTCCCCTATCGTGGAATTCTTGATCTCTACAAAGTCGCCTATTTTCGCTCCTTTTTTTATGTGGGAATCGGGTCTGAGCTGAACGAACGGTCCTATCTTTACATCGTCCTCGATAACAGAGTCATACGCCTGCACGCTGTTCAGGCGGACGCCGTTTCCGACAGAGGTGTTTTCGATAAGGCAGTTTTCTCCGATATCGCAGTTTTCTCCGATAACGGTATTTCCTCTGAGAACTACTCCGCTGTGGATCACCGTTCCTGCACCGATCTTAACGCTCCTGCCAATTGAAACACCGTCGGTGCAAGTGAACTCTATACCGTCGTCAAGATGCTTTTCAATTATATTACGTCGGGCAATATCATTAAGCATAAGAAGACCTCTTCTGTCGTTTGCACCGAGGGCAACGTCGGGATTTTCCGAAACAAAAGCGTCAGCCCTTTTTCCACCGGCGATAAGCAGCTCAATGCAGTCGGTAAGGTAATACTCCCCCTGAGCGTTGTTAGGCTTGATATCAAAGAGAACATCCAGCAGATCCGCTGTCCTGAACCAATAGCAGCCGGAGTTTACCTCGTTTATCGCAAGCTGCTCCGGAGTACAGTCCTTATGCTCCACAATACCGGAAATACCGTTCTCCGTGCGTATGATCCTGCCATATCCAAAAGGATCCCTTAACTTGGAGGTAACGACCGTAACGGCGCTGCCGTTTTTAATATGCAGCTCCAGAGCATTCCTGATAGTTTCTTCATCAATAAACGGAGCGTCCCCGCAGAGTACCAGCGTGTTTCCCTCCGAATGGCTGCGCAGAAAATCAGCAGCCTGCATAACTGCGTGTCCGGTCCCAAGACGCTCCTGCTGCATTACCGCAGTAATTTCAGCCTTCGACTGCCTTGCGGAAATATACCCGTCTATCTGCTCCCCCTCAAATCCCTTTACAACGCAAATATCCCCGATCCCGGCATTTTCGCAGGCGGAAAGCACCCATTCCAGCATAGGCTCTCCCACCACCTTAAGCAGAACCTTAGGTGCGTTTGTTTTCATTCTCTTGCCCTGCCCACCGGCAAGAACAACTGCATTATTCGTCATAGCAATATCCCTCTCATAAATTTTTACGGTAAACCGTTTGAAAACGTTCTTCATAATTATAATACTTATTGCCCGTTTCGTCAAGGGGAAAAAAGATCAATGCGTTATTTTATCCGTATTTTTCTAATAAAGTGCTGTTTGGTGTATCTCTCCTCACAACCGCATGACAGCTTTGTATGGTATTGTCTTAATTTCATTGATTTTGCTCGTCTTATGTGATATAATTTTTACATCAGCATTATACGGAGGTCGCAGTATGCTTGACGCAGAGATAAGAGACCGGCTTTTCTTTAAGCTGGAAAACGAATCGAAAAAAATACGCATATTTGAAGAAGTTATTATCGGAAGCTCACGGTGTGATTTTTTCACGGTGACAGACAGACTGACAGGCTATGAGATAAAAAGCGACGCAGACAGCTATGCCAGACTCAGATCCCAGATCAAAAGCTATGACGCTTTCTTCTGCGAAAATTATCTCGTGGTAGGAAGATCTCATCTGAAAAGCGCAAAGGAACATATCCCGGAATATTGGGGTATTATCTGTGTAGGCGACGAAATTGAAACGGTACGGGACTCAAAGCCTAATCCAAAAGTCAAAATGAAAAATCTTCTTAGACTTTTATGGAAACGGGAGTTGCGTAATATCCTTTTACGGTACGGACTTCCAAAGTACCCGCAAAAAAGCCGTGAATTTATCACAAAGAAGCTGATAGCCTCCATAGACAGCAAAATGCTTCTTGAAGAGATCTGCTCAGAGCTTTTTGAAAGAGATTATATAAAAGAAGGCTTTGAGACACCCCAAAGCCTTGCCAGAAAAAATTTATAACATAGTTAGAAAAAAGGTTTAATTATTTGTTGATAATGCACAAACAGAGCATAAAAAATTCTATAAGTTAAATTATATAATATTTTATTAACAGTTGACAAATTATACATACAGGTATATAATTATTAATGTGAAATTACACATTATGCACAGAAGTATAATATAAATAAGGAGGAAAAAGAATGAAAAAGATCAGATCTAGGTTGGCGGCAGGTCTTTCCGCAGCCGCAATGGCAGCCTCACTGATGTCAGTTGTCCCGGCAAGCGCTTCATATGACATATCTCCCGATATGTTTTCAGCTGAGCTTTTTGTAATGGGAAACGAGACATGGATGTATTCAAGTACCGGACAATCAAGCTTTGACGAAAGCGGAACCCTTTGTATTACCGGCAATGCCGATGCTATTGCAGATGGTGCGGGGGACGAGGCGATCGGTACAGGCGGCATAAAGCTGTACAGCAATTATGGATCCACAACCGGCACCGCAGAAGAAATAAGCATTGAATATGACTACGCCCTTGCCGACTCAAACGGCACCGTTATATACGAAGATACGTTGTCTTACTGCTTCAAGGGAGTAACTGATTTTACAACTATTGAGTTTTTCCCATACGGTACCGACTGGGCTGCATTCAGATCGCTGGGGGATTTTACCCTCACCATGCACATACAATCTATCACTCTCAATCAGCAGGAAAGCGGCCGTATTTATGCAGACGGCGGAAGCACATGGGGTTCAGAAACCGTTAATTACGACGAGCTCAGAAATGTGCATTTTAACGCCTATGACGGCACATGGTTTAACATGAATTATGCAAGAGAGGGATATAAAGCCGATATTTCAGGCGCATCGGCTGTGATAGATATAACAACCGACGAAGAGATCGCCGAGGGAACAGAGATCTTAAAATTTGCAGATCTGAGTGAAAATTCAGTATTTTCATATGCAGCACCGTATACCGGTACGCAGTTCACATATGAGATTCCGCTTGTGGAACTTCTCAACGCTGTCGGCTCTGACGGAAATATGCTTTTTGACAAGGAAATGGCAGAATCAGAAAGCTGGTTCGGCTGCAATTTGATGATGATGACAGCCGGTACAATTTCCGGCTATACTACGGGAATTACATACAATGCGATCGATGAGTCTGTACCTGACTCAAGCGCAAGTGACGACTCAAGCTCCGGCGGATCGGGAAAGGACGAAGACATCAAGAAGCTGCCGTGGTACCAAGAAACGGCTGTTGAAGAACCTCTGACTCTTTTCAGCGATTGGCTCGGCAATTACGACTCACCCATTACCGCCGAAAACCTTCTCACCGGAGACAGATGGAACGGCGGATGGATGCAATTCTATACTTCTGATCTTGATTTTGACGGAATGTACCTGACATTCACTGTTGATGCGTCTCAGGCTGAATGGGATATCGACAGTAAAAGCGGTGAAAATGTTTACGACATGGGAAAATACACCATTATGCATTTTCTCGCTTTAGACAGCTATAACGCGTCATATGACGGACATGAGCCTTCCGGTCTGCTTGACGTAACGGAAGAAAGCGAAAAGGTCTATACTGTAACAGTTAGCGGCGATATACTTGAAAAGGCTTATAAGGAAGGAAAACTGTTCGTCTCCCCGATGACGCTCTCCCACGGATACAGCTGTTATTGTATCGGCTTCAACGCTCAGTTCGGAGACTTCAGCAACGCTGTTTTCTCCGCAAGTATAACGGGTAATACTGTACTTCCCGCTGAGGTTAACGGCAGCGATGTTACTTTTCCCAGTAATATATATGAAAATACCGATCATGAATTCAGCTATTACGAAACTCAGGAGCCTACCTGCACCGAACCCGGCTTGAATACATATTACTGCGACTGCGGTTATTCATACAGCGAGGAGATCCCCACAACCGGACATGATTACACGTCCTTCTGGGTAATAGACAAATTCCCCACCTGCAAAGAAAACGGAGAGGTTTCAAAGCATTGCAAGGTGTGCGATGAAAGAACGGATATCGTTCCCCTTGCAAAAACAGCTCACGCCTATGATGAAGGCATTGTAACTAAGGAATCAACCGACACGGCTCTTGGCGAGATAAAATATACATGTCTGCTTTGCGGCGAAACACGAACCGAAAAGGCTGACGTAAAAAAACTTGAAAACGCTCAGATCACACTTTCCAAGACCTCATTATACTTCAACGGCTCTGAGATCAGACCGACCGTAAAGGCTGTTTACGGCGGAAAAACTCTTGTAAAGGACAGAGATTACAGCGTTGAGTACAAAGAAAACATCAATGCGGGAACAGCCTATGTTACAGTAACGGGCACGGGTATATATAAAGGCACGGTGGAAAAGGAATTCACTATCCTTCCACGTTCTATATCAAACTGCACAGTTGAATACACTAAGGTCATGAATTATACCGGAAGTGAGCTTATCCCCGATGTCACTGTACTCAGCGGAGGTACCGACGTAAGCGGATTCTGCGAGATAAGCTGCGAAAACAACATCGAAAAAGGCACTGCTACCCTTATACTTAACGGAACAGGAAGCCTTAAGGGAACGCTCAGAAAAACCTTTACCATCGACTCTGCATCGATAAACGACTATGAGATAAAACTGTCCAGCGAAAACGTATATTTCAACGGACAGCGTCTGAAGCCGACAGTTAAGCTTATGAAGGACGGAGTTGAGCTTGACAGCAGCAATTACACCGTTACCTATTCGGACAATCTTTCCACAGGAACGGCGTCCGTAACAGTTACCGGAAAAGGCAACTTCATCGGCACTGCGGTCAAGACGTATACGATAAGACAGCGCTCCATCAAAAACTGTAAGATCACCCTTACGGAAAATCCCGATAATAAAAATCAGCCGCTGGTAAGCGTAAATGTAAACGGAACTTCGATCTACAACGGAAATTACACTGTAGAATATTCGGAGGTTTCGGCTGACGGCAAAGTAAGGGTCACGATCAGAGGTTCGAGAAACCTCTGGGATACCGCAGTAAAGGTATATAAGGTATCATAATTCATGTAAAAATTTATTTCCCCTTTACAAAAGCTCCAACGGGCATAAAGTCCGTCGGAGCTTTTAAGTTATACTAAGTTTTTCCCGTTATTTAAAGAGTATTTTACACAGTTATTCATGAATATGAGCCTTCCATTCTCAGCAGAAAAAGCTTTTTCTCGATCCCTCCAGCATATCCCGTAAGACTGCCGTCAGCTCCGACCACCCTGTGACAGGGAATGATGATCGAAACAGGATTTCGACCCACCGCACCTCCTACAGCCTGTGCGGATACGTTTTTATTTCCGTGCGCAGCTGATATCTGCCTTGCAATGCTACCGTAGGTCGTTACCGTACCGTACGGAATATGCCGAAGCTTCTCCCAGACCTCCATGCGAAACGAAGTGCCATGCAAGCTTAACGGAGGAATAAAATCAGGCTCCTTTCCCGAAAAATAGACGTTCAGCCATTCCTTGGCAGCAGACAGTACCTTAGTTTCAGTATTTACAAAGTCCCTGAGATCTTCGGGAAAATACTTCTGCCCCTCAAACCGAAGTCCTGTAAGGCCGTCACAGTCCGCCGACATGATAATTTTTCCGAGAGGTGACGAGTAATAACTGATAAACTGCATAAAGACACATCCTTTTTTATTAGACCTCCTCGGAAACTTCCGAAGCACCGGTTTCCGAGGAGGTCTATTTACTGATCTGCTTTTTCACCGTCTTTTATAACAAACGTAATACTGTTGCTTATCTTAAATACGCTGACGTTCCTGTAAAGTCCCTCCTCGTCCGGAGTAACGATGACCTTGACAAGATAGACCTCATAGCTGCCGTCTTCTCTGATAAGACGATCCTCTTCAAGATTAGTGCTGACATAATGATCGGCATTTACAGAATAAGGTATATCGTCGGGATTTTTTTGCACAAGTACGCCGTCACGAAGGACTACCCACGCTATTCTTCCGTAATCCTCCATATTCTCGGGACGGTACAGCTCCCACGAATCGTCCATAGATATACTTACCTGCGGATATGAACAGATATCTTCGCTTAGCTCAACGCTTTTTATGATTTTTGAATTTTTGTAGTACTCAACATGAGCAGTGACTCTTTCATAGCTTCTGTACTGTTCCCTTAAGCTGTAAACATCATTTCCGCTGAGGATAAAACGTTTGTCGCCGCCGCTGTTCCTGCATACCATGTGCGACACTCCACCCTTTACCGACGAAAACATGACATTTTCAAAATCCTCAGTCTCAGTTACCCGATCTTCAAGGTCGTCGCTGATACACACTGCAAGCTTTATCCGGGAAACTATTCCGCCATTGTCTTTAAAAAGCGGGATAAGTGATTCGCTTACCAACGAGACCGTAAGTATCAGCATCATTACAGCCAGCAGCCCCAAAGCTATTCCCGATGAACGGCGTTTACGCATAAACGGCGGGTCGGATACGGTACCTTTATCATTTTCGTCCAAAGTCATATCCGCCTCCTGCATAACACTTTGGAGATCCCTCATCAGCCTGTTGCTTTTTATGCGTAAAACAGCAAGAGTCACAACTGCACCGACCGGGATAAAACACGCTGCCATTATCAGGAGGATAAGGGGAACGGAACATAAAATATCCGCAATGATCCAGGTTTTCGCCTCTTCTAGCGCAGACTCCCCTATCAGCGTATCGGGAATAAACCGGGTTTTAAGAAATTCAGAAATAAAAACTACAGCGAACATGGCGATCACAATAAAAGTCGTTTTTGGATCGGTTTTATGTCTTTTTATTTTTATCTTTTCCATAATCAGATTCTCACCGTTTCCAGCTTACTATTGATTTTCAGCCGAGCATATACCAGTTATTCACGCTGCCGAAGCTGCTTGCGCTTCCCAGAGCATAAGCGGGATATGCATCGTTTTCATTTTCAAAAAGACCTATTGCAAGTCTGCTGTCCTTTGTATATCCTTCAAGCTTAAGGGAAATATTGTGATCATACTGACTGTCTGATCTCCACTGAGAAGCGTCGATACCCGTATCGTATTTTGAAATAAGATTTCCGTTCTTATCAAACACTCCCACATATACCCTTGCGCTGCCGTAAAGCTGAGTTACACCGTCATTTTTGAAGGTAAGCTTCATATCGAGAATATCTCCCGTTACGGAATATTTAGCTTCGGTTATCCTGAAATAATAGCCTATCCTGTTTGCAAGATACCTGTAAAGCTGTGAAAATTCCTCCGGAGAGCTGCTCTTTTCGGGATCTATCATTTCTGCGTCAAGCTCGATATAGGTCGGTCTGCCGTTTTCGACTGCAGTTTTCATTCTCTCCATTATTATGCCGTCTCTCTGACAGTCTGTCGTTCCCTCGCCGACTCTGTCGGGACTGAGCATAATATCCCTGAGATATTCATATTTCTGGATATACTCATAAACCGTCGGCATATAGCCGTCAGCAGAGGAGCATATGCTGTTTTCTACCTCTCCCTTTGCCTCCAGATAAGCAAGCACACCGTAGCTTGCTATTGAAACGGTTTTGCTTTTGAGAAGCTTTTCATAAAGACTGTCATAAAGTCCTGCGCCGTCCTCACGGTGAGGATTTGCATAGGCGCCGAGAAGTGTGATATCCTTAAGCGACTGCGAGCATCCCTCGCCCTTGAACTCCTCTATAAAAGGCTCGATGTAGTCAGAGTAAAGCTCGTCGCTGCCGAGACCGAACTCCTCCTGAGGACCTATAGCGTCCACAAGCGGGATTCCGCAGGCGCCGTAGCTGCTTATTACAACATATTCCACATAATCCGCCATGACCCCGTCGCCGCAGGGAGTCTCTGAAAGGTGCTTTGCAAAATCACGCACCATTCCGTTAGTCAGTTCACGGATATATTCGTTTTTCCAGTTCGGGATCCACTGCACCGTAAGACCGCTGTCCCCGGGCATTGCGCCGAAATCTGAGACCTCCTTGAGATATCCAGCGTCGTTTTTAGTCTCCTCGCTGTAGAAAGAATTTTCCAGACCCAGCGACTGGGCGAGCCAGTACGGGGTAACATAATAATAACCGTTTTCGTTCAGCGCTTCATTGGTCGTATCGTATGCAATGGAGGGATTAACTCCCGGGAAAATTGCGAGAGCATAGGTGCAGTCCCTTTCGGCTGCGCTTCTTATTGCCTCGTCTATGGTAGCCCAGTCGTAATTCCGCTTTGCGATGACGGGATAACCGTACTCGTCCTTAAGAATATTTCCGTTAGTATCAATCTTATATTCCGGAGCTGTTTTCTCTACCTGATACCAGTAGATCCTTGCATACGCCGTATCGGAGTATTCTCCGTACCGATCAAGGAAAGCTTCTCCTATTTTAAAGCCGTTTCTGGCTCCGGTATAATATAACAGTCCCTTGTGAGGATTTTTCAGTACGCTGTCGGTATCGTCAAATTCCACCGTAGTATACTCCGGAGTATTCTGATCGGTTATTTCAAAGGTTTTTTCTATAGAACCGGTATACTCACCCATTCCCATGATCTGCACATTCGCCGTTCCTGCGGAGCGGTTATTGCTGAATGCGACCGTGTAATGGATATTTTCGCTGAGAAGAGTGTTTCCGTTTCTCACACGGATCTCCGGCACGATCTCATTACCGTCTGCGGTATATTTCGGATCTATTCCCGAAATATTCATTCTCGATATATCGTATTTTATCTGAAAAGGCTGCCTGAGAGTACCGGTATAGTTTGACTTGCCCTCTATAACGGCAACACCCTCTCCTATTCCGGTGTTGTTTTCGTAGGAAACGTCATAATCCCTGCCCGCCTCAAGCTCTCCGCCGAAAAACGTATTCTTAAAGGGTGTGATATATCCGCCGGTATACTTGTAGGTATAGCTGTACGCAGGCAAAAGGCAATCGCTTACCGGCTTCGGCTGAATGGTAAAGTGACTGCTCAGCTCACCACTGAAATTTCCCGTTCCCTTAACTGTGACCGAGGGATTGCTGGTGGCGTTTATATTATTGGCACATTCGATTATATAGTCCTTTCCACACTCAAGCTGTGAGCCCTCGTATGATACAGTTACCTTTGGCTGTTTGGGAGTTCCGTCATAAACTACGCCCGCATCGTCAACAGATATTTCCGCCTTGCCAAGATATCTCGGCTGTATCTCGAAACCAAGCTGCACAGTTCCCGTATAATTTCCCGTTGCCGCAACGGTGATCCTTCCCTCTCCCGAATTGAGGTTATCCGCATAGGAGACGGTAAAGTCCTTGTCCTGGACCAGTAGCTTACCCTGTGAGGAAACCGTCACAGCAGGCTCTACAGGTTTGCCAGTGTAATAAAAATCGGTGTTGTTAAGGCTTGCCTCACCCTTCTTGGAAATATCAACGGGAGTTATACGGTAGGTCTTTTCCACCGCACCTGTAAGCAGCATTTTTCCGGTGACAGTCACCCTTGCTGTACCAGCCGAAAGATTGTCAGAATATGCGACAGAATAATCCGTTCCCGCACGGAGAGTGTTTCCATCAAGCGTGACCGATACCTCAGGCTTGATATATCCGCCCGTGTACTCATAGCTTTCCGAGGAAAGTATAACAACGCAGTCCGCCGCAGGTCTGGGAGAAACGGTAAATTTTCTGTTTATGCTCCCGATATAGTTTCCGAACCCTGTGACAATGACCGTAGGACTGTTGGAGGTATTAACGTTATAACGGTATTCAAGGGTATAATCCTTTCCTTCCTTAAGCTCCATGCCGTTATAGGTCATTGTGACCGCAGGCTCTTTCGCCGTGCCGTCGAAAACAAGACCAGAATCGTCTGCGAAAAACTCTGCCGAACCTATGGTTCTTGGCAGGATCTCGAAATTGCCTGTCACGCTGCCGCAGTAGTTCCCGATGCCCTTGACCGTGACCGAAGCAGTTCCTGCGTTTATATTATTTTCTCCCGCCAGGACATAATCTCTGCCGTTTTTCAGAACAGTTTCGCCCTTAGTCACCGTGACTGCCGGCACCGCTGCCGAGCCTGTATAGTAAACAGCCTTGTTATCAAATGCCGTTTCACAGCGTTTTGATATGTCTGCCGGAGTTATCTGATAGGTCTTGACAAGAGTACCTGTAAGCAGCATTTTTCCGGTGACTGTCACCTTTGCAGTCCCCGCCGAAAGATTGTCAGAATAGGCGACAGAATAATCCGTTCCTGCACGGAGGGTATTTCCGTCAAGCGTAACGGACACCCCGGGCTTGATATATCCGCCCGTGTACTCAAAGCTTTCCGAGGAAAGTGTAACAACGCAGTCCTCCGCCTTTCTCGATGCAATAGCAAACTTTTTGCTTACCGCACCCTGGAAATTTCCGATACCGGCTATTCTGACCGCAGGACTGTTAGACGTATTTATGTTATTGAGATACTCCAGGGTGTAATCCCTGCCCTCCTCCAGGAGCTTGTCTCCGAAGCGGACTGTTATCTTCGGCTCCTTGGGCTTCCCGTCAAAAACAAGACTGCTGTCATCAACGGTTATTTCCGCAGCGCTTATGTATTTTTGACTGATCGAAAAGCTTTTTGTAACGCTTCCTTTATAGTTTCCTATGCCCTCGACGACAGCCCTTGCCGTACCGGCATTGACATTATCCAGATATACGACCCTGAAATCCGTACCGGACTTAAGATTTACCCCACCGTTCTGTACCTTGACGGAGGGTGTGACTGACAAGCCTGAATAAATAAAGCTTTCCGCCCCCAGTGTAACCGTAAAGCCGGCAGACGAAATGTCAACACGGTCATCCTCGGGGAGCTTTACAGTCTTTGTGACCGTTCCTGCAAGATTTCTCTGACCTGTTATTGTCAGGGTACTTATCCCCTTCGAGTAATCGTTTACAGCCGTAACCTCATAATTGCCGCTGTAGATCTCCTTTCCGACTACCGTAACGGTAATAAACTGCTTAAGGTTTTCGCTTTCACAGTCGAAATTCTCCTCATCTATAGTTATCCCGCAGTTATTTATATTTCTCGGAAGTATTTTAAAATACCTGGTGACCGTCCCCTTTAGATTTTTTCTTCCTGTAACAGTGACCTTTCCCGTACCTACAGAGAGATTGTCCGTATAGCAGGTACTGTAATCCGCTGATGTGACCGTTTTATCTCCTATCTTTACGATAAGAACGGGCTTCGCCCTTACGCCGTTGAAATACTTGGTTTCAGTAGCAAGAGACACAGAGCAGTTTGAAATTGAACGTGGAGAGATAGTGAAGCTTTTTTTGACGCTTCCGCTGTATTTGCCTTTGCCGGAAACCGTAAGGTACGCCGTTCCCACATTTATATTATTGCTGTACGAAACGGTGTAGTCGGTATTCTTCTTTAGCGTAACCCCTCCCATTTTAACTGTAACGGCAGGAGTTTTAGCTACGCCCCCAAAGGTATGGCTTTTGGCATAGGTTATCTCTGCGGAGCTTATATCGTAAGCTTCCGCCGCCTGAGCATTCATAAAAAATGTGTTTATTTTTTCAAAACGTACCGCAGCGGCTGCCCCCGCAAGCATAACGACAGCAGCTGCCGAAAGGAGTATCCTTCTTCTCAAAACGTATGCAAATTTCATATCAATGCCCCCTGATCTTATAAAATTCTAATGGTTATATTTGTTATATTATATCATATTTTTTCGGGAATTTCAATGGATAAAATGTATATTTGATACTAATTCATTAAATGTTATTATAAAACAACAGCATTACCGGACAGCGGTCAATTACTCTGTACACAGTCAGATCAGCTTAATATCGATTTTTGTGAAACTTGTACTATCTGCCTTGACAATCCGTACAAATAATGGTATAATAATATAAAATATTTGTGAATAAAGTCCTATATAAAAATTCCTTGAAAACAAAACTAAAAAGGAGCTGACCAAAATGAGACACCACAAGCTTTTATGCATCATTTCAGCTATGCTTATAGCCTGCACAGGTACAGTTGGCTGCGGCAATGAAAAAGAAGAAAATAAAAAAAAGAAACCACTTGACAAAGAAGACCCTGTAACTATCACCGTATGGCATTACTACAACGGCGTACAGCAAACCTCCTTTGACGAAATAGTGAAGGAGTTCAACGATACGGTAGGCTTTGAAGAGGGAATCATCGTGGAGGCATACAGCAAATCCTCCATTGATGAGCTGTCTCAGAGCGTCGTTGCCGCTGTCAACGGAGACGCAGGTGCAGATACTCCTCCCAACATATTCGCTACCTACTCTGAAACAGCGTACACCCTTGACCTTGACGGCAAGCTGGCTGATCTTAAGCAATATCTTACCAATGACGAGATCGGCGAATATATTGACGAATACATTGACGAAGGAATGTTTGACGGCGAGACGCTTAAAATATTCCCGACCGCCAAAAGTACGGAGATCATGATGATAAACAAAACCGACTGGGACAAGTTTTCGCAGTCGGAAGGAGTAAGTCTTGACGATATTTCCACCATAGAAGGACTGGTGGAGGTTTCGGAAAAATATTACAATTACACCGACGCTCTCACTCCCGACATTCCCAATGACGGAAAAGCGTTCTACGGAAGAGACTCCGCCGCAAATTATATGTATATAGGAGCCAGACAGCTGGGATGTCAGTATGTTGACATAAACGAAGACGGCAAAGCCTCGTTAAACGTGGATAAGGGTGTTGTGAGAAAGCTTTGGGATAATTATTATGTTCCTTATGTTAAGGGATATTTTACCGCTCAGAGTCGTTTCAGAAGCGATGACGCAAAAACAGGCTCGCTTATCGCCCTTGTATGCTCCACCACCGGCGCCGCATATTTCCCGGACGAGGTGACTCTCAACGACGATTACACCTACCCCATCGAAAATATAATTACGAAAGTCCCCGTTTTCGAGGGCACGGAACCGTATCTTGTCCAGCAGGGAGCCGGAATGAGCGTTATAAAATCCGATGAAAAGACAGAATATGCGTGTCTTGAATTTCTTAAATGGTTTACCGAAGAGGAAAGAAATATCGAATTTTCCGTAGGCTCCGGTTATCTGCCGGTCAAGAAAGCTGCTAACGATTTTGAAGCTATCAAAAATACCAACGAAAATCTTGAGCAGCCTATGGACGATACCATGCTCAACGCAATAAATATCGCTATTGAAGAAATAAACGAAAGGGCTCTTTATACAAGCGCACCCTTCAGCAAATCTGCGGAAATGAGAGATTATATAGGCGATACGATACAAAGTACCGCCTCTGCAGATCACGAAACGGTTATGCAGAGAATTTCCGGCGGAGAAGACAGAGACGCCGTGCTGGAAGACTTTATCAGCGACGAAGCCTTTGACAAATGGTACGACAGCTTTGTAAGCAGCCTGGAAGGAATTATAAATTCATAATACTGCCGCCTGCCGCCAACTTCACAGAAAGGAGCCGCTCCCACGGAGAGGGCCGTTATAAACATGAAAAAAGCGTCATATTCCTCTGCAAAAAAACGAACTAAAAAAGTAAGCACATTTTCGTCCAAGCTGTTTATACCCATGATGATAATTACCATTTTACAGCTTGGAACGTTCTTTGCCGTGCTTCTTTTCGGCGGCGAATTTTCATACATAAGAAAATATGCGTACAATACATTTATCGAAAAAAATTCAAACCGTAAAAGCTATGTTGAAAATATGTTCAATCAACGTACCGAGACCGTGTACAATTCTGCTGTAGAGATAAATCAGCGAGTAGAAAAAATCCTTGAGGAGGAGGACTTGACAGCGCTGGATATCAGGCAGGATAAGGAGCTTGACAAGCGCATAATATCCGAATCATCAGACATACTGATGTCACTGGTACGTCAAAATCAGGTAAATGACGTATTTATGATCCTTAATTCCGGCAACCTTTACAACAGCGAGGATAAAAAGAAGAAATGCGGCATTTATATCAGGGATAACGATCCTTATCAGAACGACTATACAAACAACGAGGATCTGCTCATGGAAATGGGCTACTCGGGCATCGCCTCTGATCTTGGCATAGTGCTTGACTTTGAATGGGCAGCGCAGCTTGATATAACAGACAGAGAAAGCGGTAATTACGACTTTTATTACAACACCATTGACGCCGCCGAGACCTTTACGGATACAGACCTATACGAAATGGGCTACTGGAGCGGTTTTTCAAGGATCTCACGTTCGGCTATGCCGAGTATAAAATATACGCTTCCGCTCATGTCCGCAGACGGAACTATTTACGGAGTAGTGGGAATAGGAATAACGGAAAAGCTTATACTTGACTCACTGCCTGATGCAGACTCTTTTAACGGTATGTCATGCTATATTCTCGGCGTAGACCTGGATAATAACGGCGAATATACCGAGATCATGCACACAGGTCCCCTGTTCAGCAGACTGGTCAACAAAAATACTAAGCTCGACCGAAGCAACAAGATAGAAGGAGATATATATAACTTTAACCCCAAAAACGATCTAAGCACCGTAGGAAATATACAGGAGCTTAATATGTATAATTCAGGATCCCCGTTCAAGCAGCAGAAATGGGCGTTTATCGCTATCGG
Organism: Ruminococcus sp.; assembly: GCA_017626015.1. Lineage (GTDB taxonomy): Bacteria > Bacillota > Clostridia > Oscillospirales > Ruminococcaceae > Hominimerdicola. The sequence continues at coordinate 27,896 of JAGAJO010000020.1, read as the reverse complement.
CGACAGCAACGGGATCATGGCAATATACAACGAGCTTGTTGTTATGTTCATCATTTCTTCTGCGGTTTCTCTCGCCCTGAGTATTACCGGCTCTATCATACTTAACCGCCGTATGACCGCTCCGGTCAAAAATATGATCGATACTCTCAATAAAAGCTCCGAGGACGCAGACGGACTTGTGGGATTTGAGTCGTCCAACATACGGGAGATCGATATGCTTGGAAACGCTATACTGCGGCTTCAGAACAATGTAAAGGAAAATGCGCATAAGCTCTCCAAGATCATCGGCATGGCTGATGCGGGAATAGGCGTTTTCACATATTCATACGACAGCGGCACAGTTTATGTAAGCTCCACACTGACTCATCTGCTGGAACTGGAGGAGCTTCCCACAGACTCCGATGTGATGCTGAGCTTTGAGAAATTTTCCGCCATACTCAGCAAAATAGACCAAGAAAATATTGTCTGCTCTAACCGTATTTTTTCACACAGCGCGGAAACGATCTCTACAACTGAAAAGATCGACATAGAGATTTTCTTCAGACACCCCGTTACTATGGACGAGCAGTGGTATAAATTCAGCCTTTCAAGAGACAAGACCGACGTTGTGTGCCTTGTCCAGGACGTTACAAAGGATATCATAGAGAAAAAGCGTATTGAATTTGAGCGTGACCACGACATAACCACAGGTCTGCTGAACAGGCGTGCATATATCAAAAAACTCAACGAGGTGTTCTCGGATCCCAAGCGGCTTAAATTTACAGCTATCATCATGCTTGATCTGGATAACCTTAAATATGTCAACGATACATACGGTCACGATTTCGGAGACGATTATATCCGAACAGCGGCTTCCGTTTTCAAAAGCTTTATGGACTACGGCGGAATAGTTTCCAGAATGTCAGGCGACGAGTTCAACGTTTGTCTCAGCGGCTTCAGCTCCAAGGAAGAGATAAGGCTGATAATCGAGAAGATCAAGGACAAGCTTCTTACGACCTACTGCATTCTTTCGGACGGAACAAAATATAAGCTCCGTGCCAGCGGAGGCGTTGCATGGTATCCGGACGACGCAGACAATTACGATATGCTCATTAAGTATGCTGATTTTGCCATGTATACCATTAAGCACTCCACCAAGGGAAGCATTGCGGAATTTGATATGGAGACCTATAAGCAGGACAGCATCCTTATGACCGGCATTGAAGAAATGAATCGCATAATCGACGAGGAAAGGATCTGCTTTGCATTCCAGAGCATTGTCAGCGCCCATACTGGAGAGATCTACGGCTATGAAATGCTTATGCGTCCAAATTCCGAAATACTGCGCACCTCTCTCGATTTTATCAGACTTGCAAAGACAGGCGCAAAGCTTTATGAGATCGAAAGACTGACATGGGTAAACGGACTTTCAAGCTTCCGTGAACAGGTCAAAAAAGGAAGGATACCCGATAATTCCAGGATCTTTATAAATTCGCTTTCCAACTGTATTGTCAACAGCAGCGACATGAGGTATATTGAAAGAGAATTTGCTCCAATGCTAAAAAATATCGTTCTTGAGGTTCTGGAAAGCGAAAAGGAAAACGAACGCTATACAGAAGAAAAGCAGGAAATGCTGCGACGCTGGGGTGCAAAAATGGCTCTTGACGATTTCGGCAGCGGATACAACAGCGAATATCTTCTCATAAGGCTTGAGCCGGATCTGATAAAGCTTGACAGATCCATAATCTGCGGCTGTGACGCAGATCCCGGAAGGATCAGCATAATCAAAAATCTGGTGCAAATGGCAAAGAGCCGTAACGTGCTGGTGCTTGCAGAGGGCGTTGAGACCTATAATGAGCTGAAAACTGTCATTAACTGCGGAATTGATCTTATTCAGGGCTTTTATGTAAATTACCCTATGATAGAGCCTGAGCCTCCGAGACAATCAGTAGCAGAGGAGATCAGAAATCTGAACAAGCACAAAAGGTTAAAATAACAAAACAGTAATTCAATGCGCCGTACAAGAATAATTAGCACGGCGCACCTTTATTCATACTTGTGTATCGATCATATAAGGAAGCTTCTGAGATCAGTTTCCGTGCGTTTTCATGAACCGCATGTTGTTGACGGTTCCGGGCTTTTATGCTATAATACAGCTGTACGAATCAAAATTTGCAGAGCGGATAAATTTCAATTTTTCTCCGAAGGGATGGAACAGATGGAAAGAGAAGGGAAAAAACATTTGCCCGTTTTGGGAATAGGACCAGCATTATGTTTTCCGACGGTAGCAATTACAGCGGTTGCTATTGTTTTGAGCATAAAAGAGATAATTCCAAAAACGGAATTTAATATTATTGTAAATACAATACTTATCGTTTTGGGTGTACTATTGATTATAGAAGCTTTAATATTGTTTTTTGGAGCTGATATAGGTGGTAATCTTATAGACAATATAAAAGATAATAAATTGAAAACGAATGGTACATATAAGTATGTAAGAAACCCTTGTTATACAGCTTTTATGTTAGGCTGTACGGGTACAATTCTAATAGCACACAATTTATATCTTCTGATCATTCCAATATTATTCTGGATCGAGATGACGATCGTGTTAAAAAATACGGAGGAAAAATGGCTTACAAACTTATATGGTCAGGAATACATTGATTATTGTAAGAGAGTGAACAGGTGTATTCCGTGGTTTCCAAGAAAGAAGTAAAATATTTTATTATTCTAAAACAACGCCATAGTAATTATAACAAAATCATAATTACTATGGCGTAAATTCTTCTATATATCCCACACTTATGCAGAACAGCATCATCGCTTTTAATTACTTATCCCTGAAAGGCTCGGTAGTGTTTTCTACATCCTTAACGGAATTTCTCTCGGTGATCTCCACCTTATACGGATAGGTTACCTCCTCCCCGTCCTCGTCGGCAGTGGTAGTTTCTACAAAATAAAGCAGACTACCGTCCGGATCAAAATAATAATCAACGCAAAAATCCGTGACATCGCCGTGTTCCACCTCGGCTCCGATCTTCTCAGCATCGTAAACATGGGTTATATGCTCGATCCCGCTGTCGTCCGTTTCAGAGCTGTCCGAAACAATATATTTCGGTTCGTAGATCAGAAGCCCCTCGTCCGCCTGCGGGTGAGTCACTGCCCGGGTATACCTGACAAAATCGTCGTCGCCCCTGACCGAATGAATGTACTCTCCGTTATCGTAGGTAAAGCATTCTGTGCCGTTGTTGTACTGCGCATACTCCGAATTTTCGCTTTTACCATAGTAGGAAAACATCAGCACATCCTTTTCGTCATATTTAAATGTGAAGGTCTGCTCCGCCTCACCGGTATTTTCGTTGGTCATTATGACCTTTGCCGAGTCAAGCCCACAGTATTCCTGCCGTGCAGCCTTTATCAGATCTCCGCCCGCTTTGTCCTCGTTCTTCAACGAACAGGAGCAAGCTGAAATGCAGACGGACAACACGCAGCAAAACGCAGCGCAGCACCTTGCCGCCAATGATATTCCAAATGTTTTCATATGATATCTCCGATTTCGCTCACAGATTTTTACAGGTCTTGGAGAACACGATAAGCGCCGCCGCAATGGTAAAGATCTGAGAAATGGTTGCGTTTATCATCAGTCCGATGTTAAACCTTATAACGTAGAGATCCACAGAAACATTTTCGATTCCTATGCTTTTTCCCCATGCCAGCCAGCCGACATACGCTTTGCCGCTGCATATATAAGCAAGAAATGCGCCCAGGATTATCCCTGCCAGCATAAAAAAGATAAACGCAAAGGTCCTTTTAAAATTCTTCATAAGCTATCCTGTATGTAAAATTATAAATTACTTTCTTCTTGACGGGGAGCGTCTTTTGTTCTCGGTGAGCTTTTTAAGATCTGAGAATTTCTCGTCGCTTGCCGCCTTGAATTTGCTCATCATATCTTCAAAATCCGCATTGCCGGAATTTGCCGACGGATCATAGACCGGCGGAGGATTTTTTGTGAAATCCTGCGGCTGCTTGTCTTTGTCATATGACCTGTACGGTCTCGGTCCGCCCTGTCTTGCGCCCTGCTGACCGTTTCCTCCCTTGCCGAAGCTGTTGCCGCCTCTGCCGAAGCCGCCTTCCTGCCTAGGCTTCCTTGGAGGAGCCGGCAGCGCTTTCTTGATAGACAGCGAGATCTTACCGTCATCCCCCAGGCTCAGTACCTTGACCTTAACAGTCTGACCCTCCTGAATATGATCCTTTATCTCACTGACAAAGGTATTTGCAATCTCTGAAATGTGAACCATTCCTGTTGTGTCTTTATCAAGCTCCACAAAAGCTCCGAACTTTGTGATCCCCGTTACTTTTCCTTCATAAATTTTTCCTACTTCAAGCTGCATCTGATTTAAATATCCTCTCTCAAATTAATTTATTACACGGCTCCCCCAAGCCGCAGTATACTTCAGTTATCCGAACCGTTGATTATGTAAAATCTTCGTTCGTTGGGATAAGCATACCCAAGCTGCTCCACAGCGACCTTCAGCATAAATTCATCCTCGTCGGCATTCAGCATTTCGGTATATTCGTCTCGCTGGTGCTTTAATTCGCTGACCTTCTCCGTCATTGCCTCGGTTTCCTGTTCGATCTGCTCGATCTGAGCCTGCTGAGATATAATTTCCGCAACGGCATAAAGACAAAAGCAAACAACTATCAGAACCATTATAGGCTTAAAGAATCTTGACTTTTTCTTTTTACGCTTTTTCTTAGGTGCAGAGTCGTTCACGTCGGCAGTTTCACCTGCCTCTGTCTCATTACCGCCGACAGTCTCTGTCTGTTCTTCTTCCCTGACAAAATCTTCTGTTAGCGTATCCATTGCGTACTCCTTTCCCTGATTTCAAATTACAAGTTATCATTATTTATTATACACCACTTAACTTTCAACTTTCAAGAGCTTTTAAAAGATTTTTACGATTTTTTGAAAAATTAAGCGGTTTTCACAAAACACGACCTTATTTTCTGACGTATTTTAGTGATAAATTCCACTACTCTATCAAATATTTTACGGCGAAAAAAAACTGCAATACCTGCGGCTGCACTGACGATAAACCGCCCTGCCGCAAACCGTTCCGCCGCTGCTCCGGCGAACATGGCAAAGACCGTATAATAACGTATTTCTCCCACAAGCCCGGTACTGAATACAAAAAGCACAAGGGCAAAAAAGAGTACATAAAAGAAATCACCGAGGAATATCAGGATCTTACCATGGGGTATCAAAAGCCGGAACGCTCTCAAAAGATCGTAAATAAGTCCCAGCGCCGCACCTGCGATAATTGCAGACGGAAAAACTCCGATTTCGCCGGCTGCTGTAAAAATATCCATGGCTGCACCTCTATCTGAAAAGCTTTCCCAGCGTAGTCAGCCTATTCCGCCTGTCCCTGTCTCCGTAGATCAAGGCGGAAATATCCCCCTCCACGCTAAGATCTCCGCTGTCCACACTCATTTCATTTATGTGCAGCTGATTTCCCTTTATTGTCAGCTCTCCAAGCTGTGTGTAAAGATTTATCTGCTCCTCGTTGAAGCTTTCCACATCCGTTACACCTGTAAGCATAAGCTTTCTGCGATTTTCAAGAATTGCGTTATGACTTCCCTGTATATCGTTCATTACAATGACCCTCCCGTCTTGGAATATAATGTTCTGCGGACTAAGCGTCAAGTCTGCCGTCCGCCATATAATTATATGCCGCAGCTCCGCAAAATATCGATACTCACGGTCAGGCGCAAAAAACACGGGCGGAATACCATCCGCCCGTGTGTAGTATTTATCATCTTATCTCATTGTACAGATCAATATACTGCTTGGCTGATTTTTCCCAGCTGAAATCCTGCTTGAACGCATTGTTTACCAGCCTGCCCCACTTCATCTTGTCGTCGTAGTATGCTCTTGCTCTTACACAGGCGTCAAGCATATCGTGAGCGTTATACGACTTGAATGTAAAGCCGTTTCCGCCGGGAGCACCTGCGTCATGTATGCTGTCACGCAGACCGCCAGTCTCTCTTACGATGGGTATTGTGCCGTATCTCAGTGAGATCATCTGGGCAAGTCCGCAAGGCTCGCTCTGAGAGGGCATAAGGAACATATCCGCACCCGCATATATCTTTCTTGAAAGCTCGGGAACAAATCCAAGCCTCAGACCTACTCTGTCGGGATAACGGTAATGCATTTCGCTGAAAAAGTCCTCGTATATCTTCTCGCCTGAGCCTAAGATCGCAAATTTATAACCAAGTCTGATAATATCCTCAAATACGTACTTGATAAGATCGAGTCCCTTGTGGGAAACGAACCTTGTTACAATGCCTATCACAGGCTCTTTTCCGGTAGCCATTCCCATTTCCAGCAGAAGAGCACGCTTGCAGACCGCCTTGCCTGACTTGTCCTCGAGACTGTAATTTCTTGCGATAACCTTGTCCGCTGCGGGATCGTAAATATCCTGAGAAATTCCGTTAAGTATTCCGCTGAGCTTATGCTGATGATGAACAAGCTCTCTGTCCAGCGTGTGAGAATACCACGGATCGAGGATCTCCCATGCATAGCTGGGGGAAACGGTAGTGACTCTGTCAGAGGTCTCGATAGCGGCTTTCATGAAATTCACATCGCCGTCATAGCTGAGCATATCGGTATGATAAAGAGGGATACCCATGATATCGTTTATAAGCTCCAGCCCATACTGTCCCTGATACTGGATATTGTGAATAGTGAAAACGGTTTTTATATCCTCATAGCCCTGCTGATAACGGTAGAAAATATCGTAATAAACAGGCACAAGCGCCGTCTGCCAGTCGTTGGCGTTTATTATGTCCGGCTTGAAATCTATATATCTGAGAAGCTCCAGCACTGCACGGGAGAAAAAGATAAATCTCTCAGCATCGTCGTAGAAACCGTAAAGACCGTTTCTCTTGAAGTAATATTCGTTGTCCAGCAGATAATAGATCACACCGTTCTCTACCCCCTGAAAAACTCCGCAATACTGATTTCTCCAGGCAACAGGTACGGTAAAGTTGGTCAGATAGGTAAGCCTGTCCTTAAGCTCCTGCCGTATACTGCCGTAATACGGTATAACGACCCGGCAGTCATGTCCCTCACGATTTATAGCCGCAGGAAGAGAGCCAGCAACGTCCGCAAGTCCGCCGGAAGCAATATAGGGCAGAGCCTCGCTGGCAGTGTAAATTATGTTCATATCGTAAACCTCCTTTGAGTCACATTTTATCGAGATAGAACAGTACCGCATAACCGCTGAAACGGTAATGCGGTACTGAGATCAGTTGAATTATACGGTAGCTCCCTTGCCTACATACATAGGATATTCAGGCGAACTTGTAAGAATGTGATTGTCGCATACGGTTACATTTTTATCTGTGATCGCATAGTTGAGCTGAGCGTTGTCGCCCACCTCGGTATCCTGCATAAGAATGCAGTTTTTGACCTTCGCACCCTTGCCTATCTTAACACCTCTGAACAGAACGCAGTTTTCAACTTCGCCCTCAATGATACAGCCGTCCGCAACAAGTGAATTCTTTACAACACTGTCAAGGTCATACTTGGCAGGAGCGTTGTCGCTTACCTTTGTGTAGATCGAACGCTTGGGAACAAACAGCTTTCTTGCATTTTCGGGGTCAAGAAGAGCCATATTGGACTTAAAGTAGCTTTCAGGGCTGTTGAGCTTGCTGAAATAGTTCTTGTATTCGTAAACCATTATCTTAAGCTCTGAGCATTTATCCTGAAGAATGTTCTTTTCAAAGCTTACAAGTCCCCTTGCAATGGAGTCTCTTATCATATCGGTAAGATATTCCATAGACATTACAAACATATTAAGGCTGGTGGTGCAGGTTCCGCTCAGCTCAGGCTGTATAAGAACGCTGGTCACTCTGCCGTCGGCATCTGTGTTGAATACTGTGGAGGTCGCTATCTCGTCAGACGAATAAACTCCAGTATGAACTACTGCCGTTATGTCTGCGCCGCTCTCAATATGCTGCGCAACGATCGGCTTATAATCTATGTTCGTAACAACATCGCAGTCCGAAAGAACAACGTATTTAGCTCTGGAATGCTTAATGAAATTCATTGCTCCGTAAAGAGCTTCTATCCTGCCTCTGTAAAGCTGGCTTTCTCTGCTTCCGAAAGGAGGAAGGATATAAAGTCCGCCCTTCTTTCTTGCCAGATCCCACTCTCTTGCAGAGCCCAGATGATCCAGCAGTGACTGATAATTGGACTTTGTGATGACTCCTACCTCGCATATTCCGCTGTTTACCATATTTGAAAGAGGAAAGTCAATAAGACGGTATCTTCCGCCGAACATTACAGAACCCATAGTTCTGTTCTTGGTCATATCCCCGAGAGTCGTGTCGTGCATATTAGCGAAAACAAGACCCAGTACGTTACCCATATTTACATCCATGTTTACTCGGTCCTTTCTAAATATTTTCATAAATGATTGCTTTCGGAGCTACAACGCTCTCAGGTGCAACCGTAAGGTTATTTCCCACTACTGCGACGCCCCAGGAATCCTTGTCCTCGATCGTCTCGGGTCTTGCGCCTATCTGAGAATTTTCGCCGATAACGGAATTTTCACCAACGATAGCATACTCTACCTTTGCGCCCTTCTTTACCACTGCGCCCGGCATAAGTATCGAGTCGTAGATAACTGCGCCTTCTTCAACGGTAACACCGTCGGAGATCATTGAAAATTCAACAGAACCGTCGATAACACAGCCCTCTGTTACCATGGAATTCTGGATCTGCGCATTCTTTCCTATGCTCTGAGGAGGCATAACGGGATTTCTTGAATAGATCTTCCAGCTCTTGTCATAAAGATCTATAGGGATGTTGGGATTGATAAGATCCATATTTGCTTCCCACAGAGAATCAATGGTTCCAACGTCCTTCCAGTAGCCGTCAAAACGGTAAGCCACAAGCTTTTCGCCTGCTTCTCTCATGTCAGGTATAATATTCTTTCCGAAGTCCTTGCTTGCTTCCTTATCCTCCTCATTTGCGATAAGATAAGCCCTCAGCTTCTTCCATGTGAATATGTATATTCCCATGGATGCAAGTGTGGAGCGGGGATTCTTAGGCTTTTCCTCAAAGTCTATGATATTGTCTTCCTCGTCGGTGATCATGATACCGAAACGTGACGCCTCCTCCTTAGGAACGTCAAGAACGGCAATCGTTGCGTCCGCATTCTTTTCCTTATGGAAGTTAAGCATCTTGTTGTAGTCCATTTTGTAGATATGGTCGCCGGAAAGCACGATAACGTACTCGGGGTCATACCTGTCCACAAAAGCGATATTCTGATAGATAGCATTCGCAGTACCAGAATACCAATCGGCGCCCGATGCCTTCTGGTAAGGAGGAAGTACATGAACTCCTCCGTGGATCCTGTCAAGGTCCCATGGCTGACCGTTTCCGATGTACTCGTTAAGCACAAGAGGCTGATACTGGGTAAGCACGCCCACGGTATCTATACCGGAATTAATACAGTTTGACAACGGGAAATCGATTATCCGGTACTTAGCTCCGAAAGGAACCGCCGGCTTTGCAACGTTCTGCGTCAGCGCATACAGACGGCTTCCCTGTCCGCCTGCAAGAAGCATTGCAACACATTCTTTTTTGTTGAACATAATAATTCACCCACCAATATTAAAATTTAGTTTTGACTTGATTTATTTCTGCACTCCCGACTCTTCATCAGAAGACTTAGGGGTCTTCGCAGCTTTTTTCACTACCGCCTTTTTAGCGGCAGGCTTTTCTCCGTCTGCGGACTTTTTCTTTTTAACAGGAGTTTCCTTGACCGAGAAATACATACACGAAAATGCCGGAATATCTATGCATATCGACTGATCGAAGCCGTGCATGGGAGTATCCTGAGATCTGACCGTTCCGTTGGTACAGGGTGAACCGTCGGCTGAGGATGAGTTAAATACCTCCGTATACTTTCCGTGATACGGTACGCCGAAGCAGTAGGATTTCCTTTCTACCGGAACGAAGTTGCACACAACGATTATCTCGTTGCCGCTGCGGTCAAACCTTCTGAAAATGATAATGCTCTGCTTGAAATCATCGTTTGATATCCAGCTGAAACCTCCCCAGTCGAAATCTCTTTCCCACAGCTGCGGATGCTCCAGATAGAAATGATTGAGGTTTTTGGAAAACTCGTGGTAATTCCTGTGGTTTTCATACTCGTCCACCAGGAACCATTCCAGTCCGTTCTCATAATCCCACTCTCTGAACTGCGCAAATTCCGTACCCATAAACATCAGTTTTTTTCCGGGATGAGCCATCATATAAGCGTTGAACAGTCTGCACTGCTCAAACTTCTTATCCACGTCTCCGCCGAACATCTTATTGACAAGAGACGCTTTGCCGTGTACTACCTCGTCATGAGAGATAGGAAGTATAAAGTTTTCCGAAAACGCATAGAAGAAAGAGAATGTAAGCATATCGTGATGGAACGCCCTGTCGATGGGATCGTAAGCCATATACTTCAGCATATCGTTCATCCAGCCCATGTTCCACTTGAAGTTGAAGCCCAGTCCGCCGTCGCTGGCAGGCTTTGTTACCATAGGCCATGCGGTAGATTCCTCAGCTATCATCAGCGTGTTAGGATTTCTTGCGAAAACAGCCGTATTAAGCTCTTTGAAAAATTCTATAGCCTCAAGGTTCTCATGTCCGCCGAACTTATTGGGAGTCCACTCTCCGTCACGTCTGTCGTAATCCAGGTAGAGCATCGACGCTACGGCGTCCACTCTCAGACCGTCTATATGAAACTTCTCTATCCAGTACAAAGCGTTTGATATAAGGAACGACTTGACCTCGCCTTTTCCGTAATCAAAAACCCTTGTTCCCCATGAATTGTGATCTCTCTTTCTGGGATCCTCGTACTCATAGCAGCAGCTTCCGTCAAACTCGAACAGTCCGGCAGCGTCTCTCGGGAAATGAGCGGGCACCCAGTCAAGGATCACCGAAATCCCCGCCAGATGGAACAGATCCACCATTTTCATGAAATCATGAGGAGTTCCGAAACGGGAGGTCGGCGCATAATAACCGATGCCCTGATATCCCCATGATCCGTCAAACGGAAACTCCGCCAGAGGCATGAACTCAATATGAGTATAGCCCATCTCCTTAAGATAAGGAATTATCATATCCGCAAAACGAACATACGAATAATATTTTCCGTCCTCACAGGTTTTCCATGAATTGAGATGTACCTCGTAGATGTTCATGGGACAATTGTATACGTCCTTGGTCTTCTTTTTCTCCTGCCATTTATTATCGCTCCACAAATATCCGTCTATATCGAAGACCTTGGAACCCGTCTGAGGATTTACCTCCATATGTGTTCCGTAAGGATCGGCTTTGTAGTGCTTTTTTCCGTCGCAGCCTTCAATACAATACTTGTATGTATCGAAGGTCTTAAGTCCCGGAACAAAGCCCTCCCAGATCTGCGAATCCTTGATAAGCTCGCAGGGATCTGCGTTCTCGTCCCAGTCGTTAAAATCGCCTACTATTGATACGCCCTTCGCACGGGCTGCCCAGACTCTGAAATAATATCCGCTTTCTCCGTTTTTTTCACCCTTATGGCATCCCAGAAACCTGTATGTCTCATAATTGGTTCCGTTATGAAAGAGATATATCGGTATCTCATATTCCTCCGGGATCTTATCGATCATATACTGACCTCCTTTTGGCATAAAAACTGCCTTTTTATTCATAATTATATTTTACCCTTTTTTAAAGAATTTTTCAAGTAGTTTAGTAATTCTTTTCAGTTTCCTACATATTTCAACTTTAATTTTTGTGCATTTTGACTACATAATTTTGTCCTTAACGCTGTTTTTTATTGCTCCGGATCAATTTCTGCTGTTAAGACGTATCCTGACTGCAATAACTGTAAGATCATCGGGATTTTCCTTGGCTCTTTCAGACAGCGCAAGCTCTCCCATTTTTCTGACGATATCCTCCAGCGGAGCGCAGCTGTTAAGGGCAGCCAGCCTTGCGATCTCCTCCGCTGCTTCCTCGTCAACGCCGTCCGATGTCATTACTATTATGTCTCCGTCAAACAGCTTTATGTCTGAAATATCCGGAATGCAGTCGCAGAGGATCCCGGCAGGAAATGCCTGTCCTCCGAATGCGGTCACGCAGCCGTCTCTGCACAGTCTGCTTTTCACTGCGCCGGACTTCAGCAGCTTTGCAGCCCCTCCGCTCAGATCAAGCTTCATCAGATCAAGTGTGGCAAAGGATTCCTCCCAGCCCTTTACCCTTAACATGGAATTTATGAGCCTGTGAGCGGTAGCCATGGACATTCCCGAACAGATAAGCTTACGGGTCAGGCTTACAGTAAACATTGAATCGAGCCTTGCCCTTTTACCCGTACCCATTCCGTCGGAAAGAAGAATGTATTTTTCATTGCCGTTGATCTCGAAGATCTCAAAGCTGTCTCCGGAATACTCCCCGCCCGCAGACGAGGAAAAGCTGGCAGTCTCGGCAGAGTAAGCAGGGATCTCGGCAAAGGATATCCTTGTCAGCCCGTCCTCTCCCACCATATCCGGCAGAGACATATCACAGTCGAGAAGAGAGGATACTGCTGCAGTTATTTTCACCGTATCGCCGTCAAAATCAGAAGAAACGAACACGTCTGCTCTGCGGCACAGGTTTTCGTCAACATAAACGCACGCCCTCGCTCCCGGGTAGCCTATGACCGCAAAATAGTCCTTAAGCCTTGCTGAAAGTCCGGGATCGATGCTCCTCACCTGTGACGAACGGTAGGACAGATCGTTAAGAATATCCTCCATTGACGAAAGCTGCTCGGCAAGAAATTCCCTCATCTCACGCATACGGATATTTTCCGCCTTTTCTTCGGCAAGCCTTGCCTGAAAATCCGTAAAGGCTCTTCCTATAAGATCCGGTCTGGAACAGAATCTAAGCTTTTCTGCCGCTTCATCTCCGCTTACGCAGCCCCGCTTGCGCACAAGCTCTTCAAGCTCCGCAAAAGCCCGACTGCCGTTATCGCTCCTGCCGAAGCAAAGTCCGTCGGATGGACATTCGCTGCAAATACATCTGCGTACGTCCGCCGCAGCCGAGAGGGACGCAGTCTTTCTGTCCATAGCGGCGGTGACCATCGACAGCTGACGGCGTATCCCGCCGAGAGCCTCCCCCGCCAGAGAAAGTCTCGATGAGGTGGTCTGTCCCACAATGTCAAGAGAGCTTCCGAAGCCGGCAATGCGTCTGCCAAGTTTTTTAACGGCAGGCATCGGAACAGCCACAAAAAGCATCGAACCGATGACCATATCCGCAAACATACGGTAGGTATCTCCGTTTACTCCCACTGCGACCAGACTAACCAGCGAGGAGATAAGAAAAGCCAGCACAGTCGCCAGCGTACCCATTTGCACAAATGCTCCGCAGATAAGTCCGGAGGTCGCAAGCAGCAAGGTATTTCTGGCAAGATCGGGTTCGCATATAAGCACGCCGCAGGTCGTAAGCGCTCCCACCGCCGCTCCGCCGAAGCTGCGGTATTTTCTCACCGTCTGAAGCAGTATGAATGCTCCAAATATCCTTCCCAGATTAACGGACATAAGAGTTACCGAGGTAAGAACAGCGACTGACATTATGTAAATTATACCGACAAAAACTCCGTTTATACCTGTCAGATCGTAAACTCCGCTGCGGCTCCTGGCGGCTGCAACTGACTTTGCAACAAAGACAACGCACCCTGCCAACAGCGAGTTTATCATTCTCATGGAAGCGGTATAGAAATCGGCGGGAACGGCGACAGACATAACGCAGCCGAAAAGCATAAGGACTCCGGTCGTCATGACCGAAAGATATACAGGCTCGTCCCTGCGCTCGCCGAAGGGATCTACCGCCCTCAGCGCAGCAAGCGTCAGTATAGAGCAGAGCTGAACTATCCCGCCCTCAAAGCTTCCCCTGAGTAAGTATGCGCCGACAGCCCCGACAAATGCCGGGATAATATATCCCCCCGACAATGCAGCCGCAGCCGCACACATATACGAGGGAAAACCCAGCAGGCTCCCCAGTCCCGTAACAAAAGCTGCTGCCGCTGAGATCAACGCCTTTAAAGTCCTTTCCCGCCCTTTTTCGACAACGGCAGCATCCTGACGCACAGCGGGACCTCCGCTCCTTACTTTTACCTTTTCCGACATTTCAAACACATCCTCGTCTGATAAAATTCATACAAATATATTCTATCATTCAGTAAATGTGAAAAATGTCACTTCAGGGTAAAACTATCTTATTTTTCGCTGTTTTTATTTTAACTGTCTTAATTATCGGACAGACTTAGCAGAGCCTCGGAGAATCCGGCAAGCTGCTCCATAGAAAGCTGCTCGGGTCTGACGCCGGATGCCAGACCGGCTTTTTCTATTGCCTGCATAACAACGGATTTTTCAATATTCATCGCCGACGAAACTGAATTGGCAAGAGTCTTTCTCCTTTGAGAGAAGGCTCCCCTTACGGTTTTGAAGAAAAACTTTTCGTTTTTCACGCACTGAGGAGTTTCGTCCTTGATGTCAAATCTGACAACGCAGCTGTCAACGTTAGGTGCGGGCATAAAGCTGCCTCTGGAAACGTTAAAAAGTATTCTTGGCTCGGAAAAATAATTGACCGCAACGGTGACAGCACCCATATCTCTCGTTCCCATACGGGCGCAAAGACGTGTTCCCGCCTCCTTCTGCACCATAACGGTAACGGATCTTATCGGCAGTCTATCCTCAAGCAGCCGCATAAGAATAGGAGAGGTAATATAATACGGCAGATTTGCACAGACAGCAACGTCCAGACCGTTAAATTCCTCACGGATAAGCTTATGCAGATCCAGCTTCATAACGTCGGCGTTTATTATTTTCACGTTATCGTACTCACCGAGAGTCTCCTCCAGCACAGGGATAAGTCTTTCGTCTATCTCCACTGCCACAACCTTGTCCGCACGTCTGGCAAGCTCGTTTGTAAGCACGCCTATACCGGTGCCTATCTCGATTATGCCAAAGCCCGCTTTTGCGTTGCCCATTTCGGCTATTCTCGGACAGACAGAGGGATTCACAAGAAAATTCTGACCCAAAGCCTTTGAAAACGTAAAATTATGTCTTGCCAATATATCCTTTATTACACCTATATTCGACAGATTTTCCATAAAAATTCCCCCGTCTGCTAAAAAATTATCTTATTTAATTTTAACATCTGTTCACACCTTTGTCAATAGACACGTTTAAAAGGCGATAATTTTAAACCGGTCTGAACAGATCCTGACCATTAAATAACGCAGTAAAACGGCATATGCGTTCAACAAATATATGCTGAGCTTTTGCATTAAAAATGCGGGACCGTATCAATGAACGGTCCCGCAGGATAATTACATATCAGACTGACAGTGTTTTGGTGATGCTTCCATTAAGATTATTTTTTCCGGTAATTGTTACCGTGAGCTTTCCCTCTCCGGTTTTAACATAGCTTACGGTATAGTTTCCGCTGTAGATATCGCGGTTCTGATACTTGAGCGTAACATCAGGCTTATATCTGTCTGAGGAATTTGCGGTAAATATCACATTGCAGCTTTTAACGGAAAGCGGAGTTATCTTAAAGGATCTCACTGCGGTGCCCTTAAGGTTTCTCATGCCTGTGAGAGTTACCGAAGCCGTTCCCGCAGATAAATTGTTTGTATACGAGATCTTGTAGTTGCCGCTGTACATTTCCGTACCGTTGCAGTAAACCTTTACGGAGGGTCTTATTCTTTCTCCGCAGAATACTGCGGACGTAGGATCAAGAACTATATCGCAGTTTGCTATCGAGCGCTGAACTATCTGATACGTCTTGGTCACTGTTCCGGAATAGTTACCCTTACCTGTAATAACTACCCTTGCCGTTCCTACGGAAAGATTGTCATAATAATATGCGGTATAATCCTTGTCCTTTACAAGAACGGCAGAACCGTTCTTTATAGTCACCGCAGGCTTTGCCCTTGTTCCGCTGAAATATCTTGAAGTATACGCCAGCGAGATTCCGCAGGAGCCTACGCTCTTGGCGTTGATCTTAAAGCTCTTGTTTACAGTTCCGGAATAGCTTCCGACACCCTTTACGGTAACGGTAGCCGTTCCTGCATTGACATTTTTAGCATAGGTAACTGTGTAATCCGTTCCCTGCGTAAGCGTTTTACTGCCGTACTTGACGGTAACGGAAGGCTTCTTCGCCGCTCCGTCATAGGTATATGAAGATGCGGAAAGCGATACCGTGCAGTCTGCCAGATCGGTAGTGTTTCCGGCTGTCGATATAAGCTTCACCCAGCAATTGTTTTTCGTAAAGGTATAATTGGACATCGACCTTGTGAGTTCAAGGATATTAAAGGTTCCCGAGGGCATATCGACTGTCTGATGGTTGTCTCCGTTAAGCACTGTTTTGTGCTGCATGGACGCTTTGAAGCCGCTTGACGAGCCGTCGGTGATATTTCCCGAAACGGTCAGCACGCCGTTTGTAAGGGTGTTTGAGCCGGTGCTTTTGAAAATAAAATCTCCGCCGACAGTAAGCTTGTCGTTAGCGTTGCTCATATTCAGCGTAGAGGGAGCCGTACCTCCTTCGGCGCTTTGCAGCCCGTAGCTTCCGCCAACGGTAAGAGAACCTCCGTTAAGCTTCATTGAACCGTTTATCTGGGTGAAGCTTCCCGTGACCGTTACGGCAGAGCCTGCAAGATCCACATTGCACGCCTGCTTCAGATCACCCTTGAATGTAACCTTTTTACCTCCCGGTGCAAATTTCTTCATAAGCAGATTGTCCGTATAGAATATGCTGTCTCCCGTAAGCTTGGCTACATTGAAATATTTTTTGTATGTAATTTTTCTGTTTGCGGAGTTTACAGCTTCCAGCTCGTTCACTGCGGTATAAACGTTTCCCGTAACCGTCTGCTCACCGCTTCCGTTAAGAACGAGCTTATGTGACGATGACGCCTTAAAGCTTCCCGCAGAGGTAGTTGCCGAATCGGTAAAGTTTCCCCCCACATATATTACTCCGTTGGTGAGAGTATTTGCAAACTCGCTCTGGGAACGGATCTCAAAATCCTTACCTACCTTTACGGTATCCGAAGCGTTGGACATTATAAGACAGGCTGACGCATCCTGATATTTTATCTCGCCCGACTGCGTATATTCAGACCTGATATAATAATTATCCCTGACGTTTATCGTGCCGCCATTGAGAGTTGTCTTTCCGCTAAGCACCTTTAAGCTGCCGTTTACGGTCATAGAGCCTCCCGCAAGGTCGCACATTCCGTTCTGGGAAACGTCTCCGTTTACGGTAAGTGCGTGTCCCATACAGTAAATACCCCTGAGGGTAAGATTATCCGGGGTGATCCTGAGATCGTTTACAAGAGATTTAAAATGCAGGAAATTTTTTCCCACAATATTTCCGCTCTCCACCTGAAGCTCATTGAGATAGCTCCACTCGGAAAGCTCTACCGTGTGGGTTCCCGAACCGCTGAGGACAAACCTGTTGGTATTCCTTGCTCTGACAGCCGATCTGCTGCCGTCCGACGTATCCGTAAAATTGCCCTTTACTGTGATCGTTCCCGCTGAAAAAGTAGGCGAGGAGGCTACGCTGCTTGAAACGTCCCACACGAAATTACCGTCTACGTTTATTCTGTCATTTGCGTTGGACATTGCCGTAATTGCCTTTGACGCAGTACCGTTTTCGTTCTGGAAGAGCAGATCTCCCTGAACGTTGAGCGTTCCGCCGCCGAGAGTAAGCGTTCCGGCAGTCATACGCATATTTCCTTTTACCGTAAGGGTATGACCGTTAAGCTTTACATTTGCGCTGGCAAGCAGATCTCCGCTGACAGTCATATTGCTTGACAGTGAAAGCTCCGACGTGACCGTATCGGCTGACGCCGTAATGCTGCTGATGCCTATACCGCTTTCAGCCGCAGGAAGTACAGCCGCACCGCACACGAGCATGACTGCGGTAAGCGCCGCTACTATTTTCTTCATTAAATCTACCTCCGTTATCCGAGATCTGTCCGCTTTGCAGACCCTCATATTATAATACGCACACAATGGTTGTACAGTATTGCCTATGCATTTTATTATATCACACTTTTTTGACTTTTTCAATATATTTAACGAAGATATTTTTATTTCAACTACATTTTTTCAGAATCCCCTGATCTGCCCTCAGCACTGCCGTTATCTCTTTTCAGACCTTCGATAACGATAATAACGCACAGAATAATGAAGGCTCCCGCCGCCGCACCGAACGTATCTATCAGCACATCGGATATTTTCCCCGTCCTGTCCGGAACAAACTCCTGATGCAGCTCGTCCGTACAGGCGTAAAGGAATGCAAAGCCCACCGACATTATGTACCTGAGTCCCTTTTTCCTCAACGGGAAAAACGCCGCAAAGGACACCGCCCCCAGCAGCGTGTAAACGCACAGATGCGCTCCCTTCCTCACCGCAACGGTAAGAATATCCCTGATAGCAAGCTGTCTTTCGGCGCTTAGCATATCCATGTCCGGGAAAAATATACCGCATATAAAATCGACTATCCTTCCGCTCTGACCGCCGGAATCCTCGCCGCTGTTGGAAGAAAACCAAAAGATCAACACACATACGAGAATAAGCAGCGCATATCTGAATATTATTTTTTTCGCACTAAGCTTCTTCATTATAATGTCTCCTGAGATAATCCAGTATCTGTTGCCTGTCGTTGTCTGTTTTTTCGTCCGTTACCGCGTCAAGCGCCAATGCAAGCGCTTCGCCCACGGATTTTCCGGAAAGTCCCATATCCATGATATCCCTGCCGTTGACAGCCAGCTGCGATATTTTAACGCAGCAGTTCTCCTTTTCAAGCTCTCTGCCCAGTCTCTCCAGCTCATCAAGCTCCACAAGCTTTTCTGTCCTACGGAAATCCGACTGCGCAAGGGTATCGGCTCTGCGTACCTTGATCCAGTCGAAATAAAATTCATAGCCGTATTTCGAGATAAGACGTCTGACGGAGCTTCTTTGGGGAGGGATCCTGTTGTCATGCTCCATCACAAGATCCGTTATACGCCGTATGGTCTTAGCGGAGCATTTCAGTCTGCGAAGAATGACCTCCGCCGTTTTGGCGCCTGAGATAGGATGAGTCTTGAAGTGATCCTGCCCGTTCCCATCGGTGGTGCGGCAGGAGGGCTTTTCGATATCGTGTAGCAGCATACACAGCCGCAGCTCTCCGTCCGGAGTTATACCTGAAACGCTTCTGCATATGTGTCCGTAAACGTCGTAAATATGATGAGGACAGTTCTGCTGACAGCCGAAGCACGGTTCAAGCTCGGGGATAATGACGGCAATGATATCACGGTATTCCAGAAGTATCCTTTCCGCTCCCCTGCCGCAGAGCAGCCGTATAAGCTCGGAATAAATGCGTTCAGCCGAAATAAGTTTAAGAAGTCCCGATTTTTGACTTGCCGCCGCCGCTGTTTTGCTGTCGATCTCAAATCCCGTTACGGAAGCGAAGCGCAGACAGCGCATTATCCTGAGAGCGTCCTCGTCAAAGCGCTCCCCCGCATCTCCCACGCAGCGTATTATACCGTTTTTCAGATCCTGCTGTCCGCCGAACAGATCGGTAAGTCCCTCCTCAGGATCGTAAGCCATTGCATTTATCGTAAAATCCCGCCGTCTGAGATCCTCTGAAAGACTGCGCTCAAACGTCACATGGGCGGGACGGCGGTGATCGGAATATTCTCCGTCGCTGCGGAAGGTCGTTACCTCTACCGGCTGACCGTCGGAAATAACAGTAAGCGTGCCGTGCTTCAATCCCGTTTCCACCGTCTTGAAGCCGGAAAATATCCTCTGCATTTCCTCCGGCAGACAGTCGGTGCAGACGTCGTAATCGTGCGGACTGACCCCCATAAGGCTGTCACGGACGCAGCCGCCCACTATATAACCGCTGTGGCCGCAGCTTTTAAGGATCTTCAGGATATTATCCACATGATCGGGTATTTTTATTTTCAGCGTTCCCGCCTCCTTACGCATTTTATGTGAAATTCATGTCAATAATACTACTATGAAAAATATGATGTGCAAAATTGCTCCGCAGTCCGTCCTGCTGATCTTCTCGGGGATCATATGCGGTCTTATCCAGGGATCGTTCAGTCTGCCATACCTTGCGTTCATATGCTATTCCCCGATGATGTACGCTCTTGTTCACGCCGAGGGACGCTTTGGCTTTTTTAAGGGATTCATGCTTTTTTTTGCGCCGTACTACGCCGTCTCGCTCTCATTTCTGTTAAGCGTTCACAGGCTGATTCCGGCAAGTCCCCTTCTGACTGTCCCCCTTATGATACTGACGGTGGCTCTCCTTACTGTCTGGGAATGTCTGCTCATGCTTATTCCCGTATACCCTTTTCTATGGTTAAAAAGAATAAAATATGCGGATACTTTCGCCCTTGCACTGCTTATTACAGGTGGCGAATGGTTACAGGAGAACATATTCTTCCTATCGTTTCCGTGGTCGGGAGTATGGCTGTCCGTTACCGGTTCACCTATACTGCTCCAGCCCGCAAATCTGCTCGGCTCACGGTTTGTAAGCTTTATAATACTCAGCGCAGGCGGTCTGATCGCCGAGCTTGTTATGAAGCCTGAAAAAAAGGCTCCCGCAGCTTTTCTCGTACTGCTTTTCACAGGAGTATTCTCCTACGGAGGGTACTCGCTTGACCGCTGCAAAGAGCTGTCTCAAAATGGCGTAAAGCTTACCGCTTTGTGTGTACAGGACGATGCAGAGGGGTTAAAAAAGAATGAAATGACGTCTATGGAAGCAGCCTTGACCTATGAAAAAATAGCAAAAAGCTCCTCCGACGCAGATCTTGTGCTGTTCCCCGAGACAGCCGTTCCCTGCGATTACAGCTCGTCGGCGCAGGAATTTGAAATACTGAGAAAGCTTGCGGCTGAGAAAAACTGCGTTATCGTCACAGGCTGTTTTCTGCATGACGGCAAGGATTATAACTCCATGCTCGCCATTACCGACGAAGGAGCGTCCGATCCTTACTGCAAGCAGCGGCTGGTTCCCTTCGGGGAAAAAATTCCCTTTGCGCTTTTCACCGGTGCAGACACTCTGAGCGAATGCAGTGACAAAAGATATTTAAAACCTACCGAGGCTGACGGTATGAAGATCGGCTGCGCAGTGTGCGTTGAATCGGTCTATTCCTCCCTCGTAAAGCAGCAGACAAAAGAGGGAGCGCAGCTCATCTGCGTTTCCACCAACGATTCATGGTTCGGCAAAAGCTTTGCAAGATATCAGCATTACCGCCACTGTATCATGAGGGCGGTGGAAAACAGAAAGTGGCTGCTGCGTTCGGGAAACTGCGGCATCTCCGCCATTATTTCTCCATGGGGAGAGGAAACAGCCATTCTGGAGGAAAGCTGCGAGGGCGCAGTCAGCGGTGAGATCTCGCTGATCACTGAAAGGTCTCTTTACGCCCGCACAGGGGATCTGTTCATTACACTGCCCGCCGCACTCTGCGTACTGGCAGTCATCAGAAGATACAGGCAGCACAGCACAGCTTCCGCCTGACGGCTGACAGGCGGATCAGTATTCCAGCATGAACAGCCTTGCACTGAAAGGATTTTCAAGCCTTACCGAAACGGTTCCGGCAGCCTTGTTAAAGGCAAATGCATCGCTGCTGAACGAAGGATAGATACATGAAATTTTTACGTCTCTGTTCTTTAAAAATTCAACAGGAAGAGTGCAGCAATTGTTTTTGCCGTCCCGTCTCCATACGGCAAGATACGCTCTGACGTCCGTCCTTAGCCCGAGAGATACCCATTCGTCCGAAAAATTGGACAGTCCCAAGCTCCAGAAGGGCAATGCGTTTTTAATATCCCCACGGATCCTCCTGTACACCTCCAGAGCCTCCCTGACGAGCGTCTTGCTGTCCTCTTCAAGATATCCCATATGCCCGCTCTGATGTATCCTCAGAAGCATGGCGTTGACCATGTTGAACACGACCTCCTCACGGCTTCCCTCTGGAGATCTGTCTGTATTCATGGGATATGACCATATCGCAGACTGCTCTGGGCAAAGCGCCGATGGTGAATTTGCTGCGATAGTACAGTATTTTCTGTAATCGTCCTGATCCGAGGTCGACTGTATGGAATATCTTGAAAGCATAGCGTAATCCATTCTCAGTCCGCCGCTGGAGCAGTTCTCTATAATAAGTCCCGGGTGGCGGGCAAATACTCCGTCCAGCCATGCTATGTAGGCACGCTCATGCTCCAGCAGACCGTCTCCGAAGCTGTCGGAATCATGCTCCGTGCCGATACCCGGCTCGATATTGTAATCCATTTTTATATACCCGACTCCGTAATCTCCCACCAGCCTGTCGATGACCCCGTCGCAGTGCGCTCTTACCTCGGGGTTGCGGAAATCCAGCTGATAACGGCTCCTGTCGAAAACCCTCTTGCCGTGGCGGAGGAAAAACCAGTCGTCGGGCAGCTTGTCGGCAAGAGGACACTTTATTCCCATGACCTCGATCTCGAGCCACACCCCGGGGATCATGCCTTTTTTGCGGATATAGTCCGTTACCTCTTTAAGTCCGTTGGGGAAGCGCTTTCTGCTCTCCTGCCATTCTCCTACCCAGTCCCACCATATACCGTCCGAGTACCAGCCTGCGTCGATACAGAAGTATTCGCATCCGATGTCTGCTGCTGCGTCTATCAGCGGAAATTCCTTTTCGGCAGTGGGATCTCCCCAGAGACAGTTCATATAATCGTTAAAAATTACAGCCAGACGCTTGTTGTCATAGTTTTTGCGGCGTATGATACGCCTGTACTTAGTCATCTCTCCGACGGCGGTATCAAAGCAGGGCAGACCGTCTCCTCCCCTTACAGCGCATACTGCGCACGGCACTGAGGTAAAGCTTTCTCCGGGAGCAAGCTCCTTCGACCAATGAGATTCTATCTCAGACGGACCTGAAAGCTGCAAATAAAGATGACCCTCCTGATCGGAGATCTCCCAATGCCACGAGCCGTTGTTTTCTATCTGCCAGAAAAGTGCGGAGGAGGTCTCGGTGTTTTCCAGATATCCCATAGGGATATATTCCTTGGCCGACCAGTTTCCCACATTAGTAACTCCCATAACCTTTGAGGAATGCTGATAATCAAGCGGCTGAGCCATGCCGAGTCCCACCTGCGGCAGCGTATAGAACTGCCACTGAAGTTCCCTCTGCCACGAATTGTGGCATACTCCGATCTTCAGCTTTTCGTCCTGAGAAAGCAGACCTTCCTTTTCTATACCCGTCAGAGCAAAGGAGGAAACGTATTCCAGAGTATGTACCTCGCTTCCGCCGTTAAAGACAGTCGTCCAGCATCTCACTGCACAAACGCCTGTATAAAACTGCATATGCGAAACGGTCTCAAGTCCTGTCGGTTCGTCGATACAGGTTATCTCAAGCTTTCTGCCCAGACTGTTATTGGTGTCGCTGAAAGCCTTGAACTTCATGCGGTAGCCCGGAGCGGTCACGATATACTTGTTCCCGTGCCGTTCACCTGCCCTGTCAATCCCGCTGACCTGAAGCTCCACAAGCTTAAAGCCCGTTGTTCCCGTCCTTGAAGTAAGAGTTTTCTCGTCGAATGGCAAAGCCGAAAGGTGTAACAGTCTCGGTTCGTTTTCATCATTGATCTCAAAGACCAAATATATTCCGTTTTCGTAAATACTTATCCTTTTCATGCTGCTTATCCTCTTTCCCGGCAATTATAGCCTTACTTGAACAGATCATTCATTTGCTTTCCGTCAAGGCTCATTTTAAATTCACAAGTCTGTCAAGTATCTCATGCGCTGCCTGATCCTTCGTCATCATAGGCAGCTCCTCCGCTCCGTCCCTGGTTATAACGGTGATAAGATTTGTGTCTGTACCGAAGCCCGCTCCGTCTGTTCTGAGTGAATTTGCGCAGATCATATCGCAGTTTTTGGAAGCAAGCTTTTTTGCGGAATTTTCCAGAACATTCTCCGTCTCCATTGAAAAGCCGCACAGAAGCTGTCCCGATCCCTTGTTTTCTCCCAGATATTTCAGGATATCCCTG
Organism: Ruminococcus sp.; assembly: GCA_017626015.1. GTDB lineage: Bacteria > Bacillota > Clostridia > Oscillospirales > Ruminococcaceae > Hominimerdicola. The sequence continues at coordinate 3,812 of JAGAJO010000020.1, read as the reverse complement.
GTGCGTTTAAGCTCGATCTTCATATCGTTATCGGATTTCTTAAGCTTCTTGTCCGCAGTGCTGACCGGAGTATAATCCGCCACAGCCGCAGCTTTTATTATGATATCCTGTTGGGAGCTTACTGCGGTGACAGCATTGAACATATCCTCCGCAGACGTCACGGGAACATATCTGACAAATGGAGGAAGCTGAGCCTCGCAGTGTCCCGCAACGAGAGTTACCTCCGCTCCTCTGAGCATAGCAGCCTTTGCAACGGCTATACCCATTTTCCCGCTGGAATGGTTTGTAATAAAGCGCACCGGATCAATAGGCTCCCTTGTGGCGCCGGCAGTAACAAGTACCTTTTTACCCGCAAGGTCCTTTTCAAAAGCTATCTCCCGCAGGATATATTCAAAAAGCACCTCCGGCTCGGGCATCCTGCCGTCCCCGATATCGCCGTTGGCAAGCATTCCAGGATCGGGGTCTACTATCTCATAGCCGAATTTTTTCAGCTTACGGATATTATCCTGAACTATAGGATTATGATACATATTGTGATTCATTGCAGGAGAAACGATCTTTTTGCAGGGACATGCCATGACCGTTGTGGTAAGCATATCGTCGGCTATTCCTCCGGCAATTTTCCCGATAACGTTGCCCGAAGCGGGAGCGATCATTACAACGTCCGCCTTTTTTGCAAGCGCAACATGCTCGACGCTGTACTGAAAATTCCTGTCAAAGGTATCTATAAGACATTTGTTTCCGGTAAGACTTTCAAAGGTCACGGGATTTATAAACTGCACTGCATTTTGCGTCATAAGCACCTGAACGTCGCAGCCGAGCTTTTTAAGCATTCTGGCAAGATTGGGTATTTTATATGCCGCAATACTTCCTGTAACACCCAGAACTACGGTTTTTCCTGTAAGAATCATTTTTTACCTCCCTGTTTATACCGCTCCGACGGCGGAGCAATGATCTTTCCGAAATATTATACCACAATTTATAGCAAAATGCAACAGCGGTAAAATAAAACTAATTGAAATCAATTTTAAATTTAAACTATGTTAAAAAAGCATATATGTGCTTGGAATAAGGTCAACAAATATATAAAGGCTTACATTCATCCGTCTCATGAATGTAAACCTTTATTGCGTCTTTAAGCCTTGTATCCCCTGCTTCTGCCTATAAACAGCCTGACCATGGGCTGCTGCATCACAACAGCCATAGCTTCGGTATATTTGATCTTATTATTCGGGATCAGCATTTTTCGCAAACACTTTTTATCCACCCTGTCACACCCTCCGGCAGCCGCTCATCAGCAGGAGTTCCGTTGTCAAACATAAGATCGTTCTGGATCCAGTTTATCATACAATGCTGTCCCATTTCAAAACCGTAGAATACAGAAGACAAACCTCCGTCTCCGTTATATACCCATTCGGGGAAAAAACAAATACAGTTCTTTAACTTTGACAGCTTATCGATATGAGGCGCTATACATTCGTCAAATAAAGCCATCTCATCATGACGACCGTGTGCGATCATAAGATCTACCCCGGCTTCAGAGATCCTGTCAAGAGCTTCATATGACGGCATATACCCTGATGATACCGGGATCGCACCGTCAAAATATTCTCCGTGATCCTCAAGAAGCTGCCATGTAAAATATCCGCCTGAAGAAGCGCCCATAACAAATTTCTTTCCGACATTCCGGCAATTGTCCGAACATATTTTATCATATATCGCTTTGATCGGTTTCGAATATGCTTCAGACCAGGTCCCGAGTATTCTGCCGTCATCGAGCCGTTCTTCATTTGCAAGAGGGACAATTAAATATGCACCGCCCATCTTCTGCTGATATTTAGGCGAAGCATACTGCTCTGCACCGCAGCACATAATACAGCCTTCACCCATCAAAGAGTTGCTCGCACCGTGAAGCCACATAAGAACAGAATATTTTTTTGAAGGATCGGCTCCGTGTTTTACAGGATCGTAAACATAATATCTTATATCTCCCGTTTCACTGCACGGATATACATACTCATCAAAAAGATGAAAATAGGTCTTGCTTTTGTATGTCGTGGAATAACTGATAAAATCTCCGTCTTTCATATACCTTGCCCATTCCGGAACAGCAGTTTTATCCTGAGAAATTTTCTTAAAATCAGGCAGCGCCATATTAGTTCCCCCATATATCAATTTATTTAATTATATCACAGCGTCTGCAAAAATTCAACTCCTGAATAACAGCTTCGCCACCGGGATCAAGCGGTGCGCATTTTTAGAACCTGTCTTCATGCATAACGGACAACTCCTTTAATTTTTACATGAGAGATTTTGATGCTTTTCGTCAAAATAAACAAATAAAACATGGATCTGCTCTTATCGCTTGATTTGGTTTGACCTATTATTCCAGAGTTTTTAGGGTTCGACAAATTCCGACAAATTGTGGAAATTCACGAATTTTGTCCCATTAAATTGACTTTTAAAGGTTTTAATGTTATATTTATAGTGAAAAAGTTTAACAGGTGAAAACTACTAAGGAAATTCCGATCAATGTATCTCTCCCTGACGAAGGCGTGGAGAGGTACACCTAAATACGTTATCTGCGAGGCAGTGAATTTTAAATCAGCGATCTAATCAGCGCATTCCTAATTATACAGGTTGAAAAATCATTTTAATATAAATAATTACTTACTCTTCACCAAGCATAAAATTTATGGAACTAAACTTCTCGAGAATTTAGAATATATTTTGAGGAGTTATACAGTTATGCAAAATAATAATTTTCGTAAAGGAACGTATGAAAAATACCTGCGTGAGAAAGATCTCCGTCCTGCAACGATCAATAAGTATCTGAGAGACGTCGAAGCTTTTTTTGCTTTTTCAAAAAACACACCCCTGTGCAAGGAGGCTGTACTTGAATACAAGCGCAGACTTCTGGAGGATCACAAGCCTTCATCAGCAAATTCATATCTTATCTCTCTCAACAGTTATTTCAAGTGGTTCGGCTGTGAGGAATACTGCGTAAAGCTTGTAAAAATACAAAGGACATTCTTTATAAAAAACGAGCTCTCATTTGTCAATTACCATAAAATGCTGGAGCTATGCCGCAGTTCTCCCGACAAGCAGAAATGGTATCTCATTATGCGCTGTCTCGGTATGCTTGGGATAAGAGTAGGTGAATTAAAATTTATTACATTTGAAGCGGTTTCAGAAGGTATTGCGGAGATACATTTCAAATCAAAGATACGTTCTATCGTTATTCCCGATGAGCTTATCGGACTTCTTACCGAATATTGCATAAAACAAAACATAGGCTCAGGATACATATTCACCGACAGAAACGGCACTAAGCCGATAGATCCGTCGGTAGTATGGAGGAACCTGAAGCGTATTGCAAACAGAGCGGAGATCCCGGCTTCATCGGTTTATCCCCACAACTTCCGTCATCTTTTTGCCAGAACGTATCTGGAGCATTTTAACAATATCGCCGAGCTTGCGGATATCCTCGGACACAGCTCCATCGACACCACAAGGCGATACACGCTTTCGTCAAAAGAACAGCAGCGCAGAAGAATTTGTTCACTTGGATTATAAATACGACCACAGACCTGCATTTTTGCGGGTCTGTTCAGTCTGTCGAAAAAGTCCAGCCGAAAGGCTGGGCTTTTTCACATAAATATGGTATAATAAAAAAAACGGTATAAATAGGAGCAGAAAGAAATGATAAGAAAAGAAGAGTCAAGGACATCGCAGTTGGAATTATTCAGCGTGGAGGAATTTGTCCCACATGATCATTTGCTAAGGAAAATAGACGCAGCGGTAGATTTCAC
>JAGAJO010000004.1 GCA_017626015.1 Ruminococcus sp. | reverse complement strand
TCCGCTGTAAAGCTCGGTGTCGCCTATCTTTACGGACTTGACCGCCGGTCTGACTCTTGCGCCTGTGAAATAATATTTGCTCTGGGCAAGCTCGATATCGCAGTTTGCAATGTTCCTTGCCTTTATGGTGTAGGTCTTTGTTACCGTACCCGCATAGTTGCCCTTGCCGGTGATTTTTACAGAAGCCGTTCCTACGGAAAGATTATTGTAATAAGCGACTGTGTAATCCGTACCCGATTTCAGCACGGTATCGCCGTCCTTGACCGTTACGGTGGACTTTACCCTTGTTCCTCTGAAATATGCCGAGGACGAGCTAAGGGTGATCTTGCAGGCGGAAAGCTTTTTGGCTTCGATCGCAGGGATATCCATAGTTTCAAGCTGTGTACCGCAGACGGTGCATTTTTTCTGCATGAGTCCCGATACGCCGACTGAAGGAGCCTTTACGGTTATCCAGCCGGAGGGCGTATGGCTGAGCTTCGCTATAGCTTTTGTTTCAGTATTTCCGCACACCGAGCATTTTCTGGTCTGCGATCCTGCTGCTGTGCAGGTCGCTGCTTTTGTGGTATTCCATGAACTGTAGGTGTGACCCTTTGCGGGAACATCTGTCTGAGTCTTGATAACGGCGTTGCATTTTGAGCAGTGCGAACCCTCTGTTTTGCCCGCTGTTGTACAGGTTGCGGCAACTGCATTGTCTGTAACTGCTGTATGACCTGCGGCATTGATTGTTTCGGTGTATTCATCTCCGCAAGAACATGTAAATGTCTTAACTCCGGCTGAGGTACATGTCGGCTGCTTTGTAATTTCGCTTGTATATGAATGAACATGATTCTTTTCCCAGATTGCATACAACGTTGTCGAACAATTACCTTTTTTAACGTTTGCATTTATCTGACTGGGAACTACAGTGTTGTCATGGTCGTTAAACACAGTTGCTGATCCATTTGAGGAGGTACTCCAGCCTTTGAAAGTATAGCCGTCCTTTGTCAGACCAAAGGTTGTAGCATTGGTTAGTCCGTGTTTATGCGGTTCTTCATACTTCCATGTTTCGGTAAATTTTGTATCGCCCTTATAAACAATATTATTGTTAAGTTTATATGTATCAGATGTGATCTTACCGCCGTTGGCATTGAAATTAACAGTTAATACATTAGGTGTCCAGATTGCATACAGCGTTGTCGAACAATTACCTTTTTTAACATTTGCATTTATCTGACTGGGCTTAACAGTCGTATCGTCCTGATCAAAGATTGTTCCGCCGCTTGCAGTTGTTCCCCAGCCTTTGAATGTATAACCTTCTTTTGTCAGGCCAAAGGTTTTAGCATTTGTTAATCCGTTTTTATGCGTTTCATCATACTTCCATGTTTCGGTAAATTTTGTATTGCCCTTATAAACAATATTACTGTTAAGTTTATATGTATCAGATGTAATCTTACCGCCGTTGGCATTATAGGATACCGACAGTACATTTTCAACATTAATAGTCACACATTTACTTGTTTTTGAACCTTTTTCAGTTAATATCGGACTTTTTATTTCAGCATAAATGACATATTTACCTACCTTTGTACCTGTGAAACCATAGGTGAAATTACACTTATTATCAATTACAGTTTCTTTTCCGCTAGGATCAATAATATGGAATTTGTAATTATAAACATACGGAGTATTACCTCCAACGGTTATATTTACTTTTTCATTTAAATTAGCCGTTGTTTTCGCAGCGGATATTTTATAATTTAACACGTCACGCTTACTGTCAAGCATATAAATACTAAAGCATTGTGCAGACGAATTATTCGAGGTGTATATTTGTACCGGTGTTCCATCTGTAGTAGCACCGCCGGCAATATCTAAAACTCTAATAGAAGAGCATTTAGGTTTTAATCCTAATGATCCATCTGAACGTTTAATAATATACCAAGCTTGTGACTCGTACGACGGTACATCACCGCTTTTCACAATTACACTATCCGCATTTTTCCCCCCATTCACATACATAGGTTTACCGCTATAATATGACCAAATGGTATATGTCCCATCTTCTTTGTTTCGAATAAAATGCCATAACGTTTTATCAAAATTTGTTCTTTTTTCGCTACCTAACACTACATTTCCGTTGTCACCTAGCAATATTGGTTTCCATGGATTTGTATTAATTATCAGTGCTTTGAAATCATTTCCTAAATTAATATAACTTTCTTTCTTTGTTAAAGAGAAATCCGTTCTTTTCGCATAAGCCCAGCGTTTACCGCCTGTAATTGGATATTGCACCTTTACAAAGCCATTTGTATATACCTCGCTGACATAGCAATTATCGCCCGAATCGATATAATGATCCGATTCGACATTGCCATATTCATTGTAGGTACTGATCTTTTTTGACGCAGTTACATTTGCCGGTACGTTCCAACCGCTGTCAATTGTACCGGGGAGAATTTTTTTTGCATTTTGATAATTAGGTCTGAGATATTTAACTGTAACTAAATTCGTTCCGGAATGGTTATATGTGTGACCATTGGCATCAGTATATGTTACCTTTGATTTGTATGAAACCTTTCCTCCCGAATTACCCTCAATAGAACTTCCCGAACCGGTCATAATTCCGACGTGTACCCATGGCTTCCCAGAATTTGGGCATGAGCTTGCCGTACAGTAATAAAAAATTATATCTCCCTTTTGAGGCGAGGTTACTTCCTTACCGCCGGCATTTTTTATATTAGTGTAAAGAGTTCCACAATATCCATTAGCAGGTATTTTATTGCTTATCCCCGCAAGTCTTGCACAATCGCTTACAAAATCCGCACACCAGGCTTCAGTATAGCCAAGCTGAGCCTTGGTCTTATCCTTTTGCGCCATTGCAACAGCTACTATATCGTTTGCACCGTTACCGGTTAATGCGTACGACTTACTGAAATTGGCACTTCTGTCCTGCGTTGCGCTCGCACTCATACCCGGCATAATCGTCGCCAAACTAAAGACCATCAGCAAGCTTGTAAAAAAGCTTACCATTCGTTTTTTCATAAAAAAACCTCCTTAAAATAAAATCAAGCGCAGCATACAACGAATCTGACCGTGAACAGATCACGGACAAATTCACCGTATACTACGCTTTAATAAACCGTTCAAAGATGATTTTTGTGCATAACAGCCAAAGGCTACCTTAGAGCGCCCCCCCATTTACAGTTAATGGAAATAGCTATTTTGCACATAAATCTCACCTCTGTATATTATCTTACAGCATTTTTCATGAATTGTCAACATATTCCGGCGTAAAATAATAACAATTTATTTTGTTAAAATCCTACAATTGGAAAAATAATTAAACAAAACCGTTCATTTTTATCATTCGCATACGTCGAGAGGTCTGCCGCAGAACTCTGCCATAGCCTTGATCTTTTTCATAGTCTCTGCAAACTGGACGGGGGTCAGCGACTGCGCTCCGTCGCTCCATGCGTTCTTGGGATCGTTATGCACCTCGATCTCCAGTGCGTCGCAGCCTACCGCAACTGCTCCCAGCGAAAGGGGTTCGACCAGCGAGGCTATTCCCGTTGCGTGGCTGGGGTCCACCGTTACCGGCAGATGCGATTTCTGCTTAAGCAGCGGAACTGCCGACAGATCCAGCGTGTTTCTGGTAGCCGTCTCGTAGGTCCTTATACCTCTCTCGCAGATAATTACCTTGGTGTTTCCCTCGGACATTATATATTCCGCAGACATAAGAGTTTCCTGCAGGGTACCCGCAAGTCCCCTTTTGAGAAGAATAGGCTTGTCGCATCTTCCGAGAGCCTTTAACAGCGTGAAATTCTGCGAATTTCTTGCGCCGACCTGGATAACGTCCACGTCCTCAAAAAGATCGAGATCCGTAAGCTCCATGATCTCAGTAACAATTGGAAGTCCTGTGATATCCCTTGCCTTTTTGAGAATTTCTATGCCCTCTTTTCCCAGTCCCTGGAAGGAGTACGGCGAGGTCCTGGGCTTGAAGGCTCCTCCCCTGAGCATAGTCGCTCCTGCCTCCTTGACTGCGATCGCCGTGGAGATAGTCTGCTCCTCCGTCTCCACTGAACACGGACCCGCAATGACATTGAGCGTTCCTCCGCCTATTTTTCTTCCCCTTACCTCGATAACGGTATCCTCCGGGTGAAAACGTCTGTTAGCGTTCTTGTAAGGCTCCTGCACACGCTTTACCGTCTCTACGATCTCCTTAGCCTGAACGGACTCCATATCTATCTGCGTGGTGTCGCCTATAAGTCCTATAATGTTCGAGTGTACGCCCTCTACCAGATTTGTCTTTACGTCAAATCTGGTGAGCCAGCTCATAAGCTCGTCGATCTGTTTTTTTGTCGCTCCGTTTTTCAGTACGATTACCATTTTTATTTCCTCCGTTTTTAATAATTTACATAAAAAAATCCGCCCTGTTCGTCTCAGCGAAAGCGGCGGTTTAACAGCGCAGGCGGATATTTGCTTTTCACCTGTATCTTTTAACTCCGGCAGCTTTCATACGCCAAAAAAACTCGAAGCCGTAAAACCAGCTCAAGCTCATAAAGAAGTATGTAAAGACTGTAAGAGCAGAAGGTACAGACATCTTACGCATATCCTTTCCTGAATATTACCGGTCTGAGATCATTTTCAGACACTAAAATTATACTCCTGCGCACAGCGTTTGTCAAGCGCATACGCAGGAGTTAATATTTTTTTTACAAATCATGTGATCTTATAAACGCAGTAATCTGCTCCCTGGACGTTTATATAGTACATTTCCTCGATGCTTGTCACGTTCCCGGAGTTTCCCACGGAGGAAATTATTTTCTCCAATTCATTCTCAGTTTTATTATCCATACCATCTGTATTCATACTTAACCATTCGTCCTCCGGATCTTCTTCGGAGTCATCGGGAGCTGTCTGAGGGATTATAAGATACATGGTTTCACCATTTTCCGGCTTTACAACTTCGCTGAGATCACCGTTGACAGCAGAATCGTATCTTGAAAAATAACACGATCTGCAATCCAGCATGAACGGCGTGAAGCAGGTAGAGTACCAGTCGTTTTTTATCACTGCAACACATCTTGATCCGGCAGCTGTTTCAGCAAGATCCTTAGAACCCTCTGGCTGTTCAAAAAAGAAATAATTGTCATACACTGCATACATATGCACAAGTATTGCAGCATTTACCGCAAGCATAACGGGAACGGCATACCTTTCAGCCTTTGGAATAATTCTGACAATACAGTATATGAGAGAAAATGCTGTAAGAACGACAACAGGCATAATGCTCATTACATAACGCATTACCCGCGTTCCGTTCATGAAGGTATTTGTCACGCACGCAACGGTTATAATGTGGGCTACGGAAATTACAGCCAGTATAAGCATTTTCACATTTACCGCCGCTTTTATATCTGCAATTATTTTCAAAACCACTGTCCTTGCCCTGCCGGCAAATTTTTTAAACCACTCCTCTTTTCTGAAAAGAAATACAAGGGGAATAAGAATTGCAAGCAGGATAACAAGTACCGCAAAAAAATATGCACCGGCGCTTGACCGCATTACCGAAACCGAAACTCCTACAGTCGGATAAAGGCTCAGACTCAGCAGACGTCTGAACTGCTCGTAAACAGTCAGTGTCTTATCTACATGATATCCTCCTATCTGAATGATCGAGGAAAAATATATCAAAACAAAAAGAGCCAGCGAGCCGAGCATTGTAAGTCCGAGAGCGAACATTCTCTTAAATTCTTTTCTGAAAAGAAAAATTATACAAAGGCACGCCGTACATATGCCGGCAGCAGCAATAAAAAGGTACTCTGTCATAAATCCCGCAAAAGCTGTAACTGCCACGGGAATGAGCAGCTTTACCTTTGACATATCCGGATATGTATAATATCGGAACTGATAATATATATGCATTGTCGTCAGCATGGCAAGCATTGCATAGATCCTTATGAATATAAACGTGCTTGTAGCTCCTATGCCAAAGCCGTAGAGGGCGCACACCAGCAGGGGCAGCCAGACATTTTTCCCGCCGATCACAAGTTTTGAGAGCTTATACAGATAGATCTGCGTTACAACAAGAAATATGCAGTTAAGGGCAAATCCGTAGAAAAAAGAAAATTTATTCGGGAAAAGTGACGATACTGTATGTATAAGAAAATAATAACCGGGAGGATGGTTGTCAAGGGACTGATTATGCACTACCGAGCCGTAAGAAAAACGCTCCCCCGGCTGTACTGTCAGATAATCCCGGAAGGTCTCCGGCGGGATCCATTGCTGTATATTGTCAATATCTTCATAAGAATCCTCTTCTCCGCTGACGATCGAGTTCATAACATTGTCCTTTAAATGAAAGAAAGGCTTGTAATAACTGTTTGACAGTCCGTAGCTCCAGATCTCGTCCGAATGGTATCCTTCCTTTTTCTGTGTGAACAAATATGAAGTATAAACAAGCTGGACAGCAATTATCACCGCAAGGATAATATAAGCAATCAGCCTGCTTTTTTTCGTATATGCTTTTTCTTCCATTATAGATCCCCCACTGTTCCCGGTATTGCCTTAAGGAAGCACTGATCAAATCGCTGTTTTAAAATTCACTTCCTCGCATATAACGTATTCAGGTATATCTTTCCCCGTCTTCGGCGGGGAAAGATACATTGATCGGCATTTTATTAAAATCTATTGTTTTACCTTATAGTCCTCAACAAGATGATAGACCCTGATGTCGCACAGTACATCCGCAGATATTCCCTCGGCGGTATATTCCTCCGAAAACACCTTTCCGTCGATCCTTACCGTATTCAGCAGACCAGCTTTATCAAAAGGCACAAGAAGTCTGCATCTTACGGCAGAGCCTTTAAGCGAACGCTGCACAGCCTCCAGCAGCGTATCTATCCCTGTGCCGTTTTTTGCTGAGATCTTCACTGCATTGTCGCTTTGGGAAATTTCCAGCCTGTCGATATACGGGACCTTATCGCACTTATTCAGCACAGTGACGACCGGTATCCCCTCGCAGCCAAGCTCCCTCAGAAGCTCCAGCGTTACCCTTGCCTGTTCGTCGCAGTCCTCTGCGGAGGCGTCGCAGACGTGGATAATAACGTCGGCGTTTGAGGCTTCCTCCAGAGTGGATTTGAACGCCTCAACAAGGTGGTGAGGCAGCCGTCTTATAAGTCCTACGGTATCTATAAGCATCACCGATCTGCCGTCGGGAAGCTCTATCGACCGTGATGTGGTCTCAAGCGTGGCGAACAGCTTGTTTTCAGCCAGAACGCCCGCATTTGTAAGAGCGTTCAGCAGCGTGGACTTTCCCACATTGGTATACCCGACTATTGCCGCTGTGAGAACACCGTCCTTTTTGCGGCGTGATCTCAGCATATCCCTGCGTTTTTCGATCTGCTTAAGCTCCCTTGTAAGACTTTCTATACGGGCACGGATATGCCGCCTGTCCGTTTCAAGCTTTGACTCTCCGGGGCCTCTTGTGCCTATTCCTCCGCCCTGTCTTGAAAGATTTACACCCATTCCCGCAAGCCTTGGCAGACGGTACTTGTTCTGGGCGATCTCCACCTGAAGCCGTCCCTCGTGAGTAACGGCACGCTGAGCAAAGATATCAAGTATCAGCATAGTCCTGTCGATAGTATGAACTGAGCATACCTCCTCGATATTTCTTATCTGGGTAGCGGTAAGCTCACAGTCGAAAATGATCTGGTCTATATTTTCGTTTTTGCAGATCTCGGCAATTTCCTCCAGTCTGCCCCTGCCTATGCAGGTCGCAGTATCGTAAGCGGGTCTTTTCTGCACGGTCCTTGCTATGACCTCTCCTCCTGCGGTATCGGTAAGCTCCGCAAGCTCGTCCATAGACAGCTCCGCATCGTATTCTCCGATATCTGCCGCAGCAAGAAGTATCCTTGGTTTTGTCTGTGTATTGTTTAAAATTTCAGCCATGATTAGATCCTCCGTACATATTTTTTCTGTGAATACCGGAGTCCGCTGTGAAAGCACAAAAAAAGCGCCCTGATCGGTGCGCTGAAAACATTCGATCGGCTGAAGCGGCGAAACGTCGGTAAAAAACGTCCGTCCGATATTCTGTTAGTTGACCTTTACCGTATCCTTATTGCGCATTTTATATCATTCCCTTCATTGATCGATAGAAACAGTATAACACAACGCATAAAATTTGTCAAGGCGCAATTTCGGTATTGCACGGAAATCAATTTTAAATATCAAATATTTCATTTATAGTAAAGCATCGTACTTTGTCCGGAGTACAGAAGCCTGAGTTTTGATTTCCATGTCGGTATTGCACGGAAATCTATTTTCAAGATACCGGACAGAAGTACAATGCGTTATAATCAAAAATCTTAATGGTTAAAATTGATCTCCGCATCGGTATATGACGCAGTTCAAGAAAAAATTTCAATATTACTGAATATATACCGCCGATCTGTCAAAAATATAGCCAAAGGACTTATGCAGCCGATAGCATAAGCCTGCCTGTCCGTAAGGCTCGGACAAGGCGGCGGAATACTGCCGTCATTGGCAAAAACCTATACCTTATTTCTAGTTTCCGGTATCAGGTCATACTATCGGGGAAAGGGCAAAAGAAAATGAACAACTTCTTGATCAACACAAAGCTCGGACAGAAGCTGGGCGCAAAGGGTCTTTACATCACAATGGGAGCCTGTCTGATAGCTCTGGCAGGTGCGGGAACAGCCGCATACAATATGGCTGCCGACGATATCAACGACAGTCTGGTGATCGAAGAACCCAGCGAACAGCAGGCGGACAATAAAACAAAGGATGTAAAAAAAGAGACCTCATCAGCTGAAAGTTCATCTGAACAGAGTCTTAAGGACGTTAAAACTCAGCCCAACGTTATGCCCGTCAACGGCGAGATACTCAATCCCTTTTCTAACGGCGAGCTGGTGAAGAGCGAAACGCTGGGCGTATGGAAAACTCACGACGGCGTCGATATCAAAGCTGATGTCGGCTCTCAGGTGAAGGCAATGAACAAAGGCAAGGTAACAAGGATCTGGGAGGACGCTCTGTGGGGCAACTGCATCACTATCGATCACGGCAGCGGGATAATAGGACATTATTACAGCCTTTCCAAAGCCATGAACGTTACCGAGGGAGACGAGGTAAATGCAGGAGAGGTCATCGGCGCAGTAGGAGATACTGCCGAATGCGAGGCAGCCGAGCTTTCGCACCTCCACTTTGCCCTGAAAAAAAGCGGCGAATGGATAGATCCGCTGGAGTATATCGGCGCAGACTCAATGAAATAGACCTGCGCTGTTATACCGGCAAAAGCTTTCTTCGGGCGGTATAGCCCACAATCCCCCATATAAAAAGCTGCGTACCGTTTCCCAGGTCCGCAGCCTTTTTATTGCCTTAAGATCCACCGTCCCGCAGATAACGTATTTATATGTATCTATCCCCGTATTAGGCGGAAAAATATGAATTTGTATTGCTCACACTATTGAATATTTCCGCAAAATATGATATAATAATACAAAACTTATATCGTAAGGAGAATGCTTTATGCCGGCTGCAAAAATTCTGGCTTTTATCTGCGCCGTAATGACGGCTGCGTCCGTTTTTACCGCCTGCTCGGAATCTTCCGGCAGAGGTACGGATACCGATATCGGATCTTCGGAGGAAAATGATATGAATAAAATAGTAATGAATGAAAAAAACGTAAAGCTTGTGGGAAGGACCTATCTTGCGGAAAACGACACCCTGTGGTGCGCTCTCAGCGGTTCGGGAGCGGAGTTTGAGTTTACAGGGAAAAAGCTCGACATAATGATCGAGGGGGACAGCGTCTCGACCTCCGGCAATGCGGACAATTACTGCCGCCTTGCTATTTATGTAAACGGCGAAAGAGTTGTGGACGATATGCTGAATGAAGCCGTTAAGCTTTATACTCCCGTTAACGGCACAGAAGTGAAAACGTATACCGTCAAAATTATCAAGCTGTCGGAAACCGCTATGTCTACTATGGGGATCATGCCTGTCAAGCTTGAGGAGGGCGCAAGTATATCCCCTGTGGGTGCAAAAAAACACAGCATAGAATTTATAGGCGACTCAATAACCTGTGGCTACGGCGTTGATGACGAGGACGAAAACCATTCCTTCAAAACCTCCACCGAAGACGTAACGAAGGCTTACGCATACAGAACCGCCCAGGCTCTTGACGCAGATTACAGTATGTTTTCAATAAGCGGCTACGGGATAATTTCCGGCTGGACGGGCGACGGTCAGAAAAAACCGGAACAGGCTGTTCCGCAGTATTACGGATCGCTGGGATTTTCCTACGGGAATTTCGCCGGTACCGCTCCTCAGGATATCCAATGGGATTTCACACGCTGGCAGCCTGAGCTTATCGTAATAAATCTCGGAACGAACGATGACAGCTACTGCGGCTCGGACGAGGAAAAAAGGCGGGATTATATCGACAGCTACAAAGCCTTTTTAGGCACGGTAAGAGAAAAAAATCCCGATGCGCATATTATATGCTCGCTGGGAATAATGGGAGTTAATCTGTACCCGTCAGTGGAGGAAATGTATCTTGAATACAAGAAAGAAAGCGGCGACGATAACATATCCGTTTTTAAATTCACTCCCCAGAACGGCGCTGAGGACGGGCTTGCCGCCGACTGGCACCCTACAGCAAAAACCCACGGCAAGGCTGCCGAAGCTCTCGAAGCAGAGATCAGAACTGTTATGGGGTGGTAAAGCATCATGATAAATATAAACAGAACGCTGACTTATATTCTTATTATCGGAGGAATGATCGCTATGACAAGCTGCTCGAACAGCAAGACTGAGACAGGCTCACAAAGCTCTGCCGCAAAAACGGTTCAGACCGCTTCGTCACAGACCGAAACGGCTCCCGCAGCGGAGTTTAAAAAGCCGGAAGAATACGGAAAGGTCATTGCGCTGACCTTTGATGACGGACCAAGCCCGGTAACTACCAACATGGTGCTGGACGTCCTTGAAAAATACGATGTGCGTGCTACATTTTTCCTTGTGGGAAACAATATAAGCGAGGGTACGGCAGACACAATAAAGCGTGAATATGACATGGGCTGTGAGATAGCCAACCACTCTCAGACCCATTCGTATATGACTAAGATGACGGCAGATGAGATCAAGGCGGAAATAGATTTCACTGACGGAAAGATCAAGGAAATTACCGGGACTGTTCCCGCATTTTTCAGACCTCCGTACATTGACGTAAACGACACGATGTTTGAAAATATCGACAAGCCCTTTATCAACGGATTCGGCTGCAACGACTGGGATGACTCGGTGACTGCGGAGGAAAGAGCGCAGACGGTCCTTAACCAGGCGGAGGACGGCGCAATTATCCTTATGCACGATGCGCAGGGCAACGACCAGACGGTCGAAGCGCTGGAAACTATAATCCCTGCGCTGCTTGACGACGGATACGAGCTTGTGACGGTCTCGGAGCTTTTCCACGCTAAGAATATCACACCGGACGAGGACAGCTTCGTATATTCAAACGTACTTCAGGAAACTCCCTGGTAAAGATCATTTGCCGCTTATGCAGAAAATATTTGTTTCCCATGCGGGGTAGTAAGGATACTGCCGCATATAAAATTTATAGCCGCTGCGCAGACGATTTATGTGCAGCGGTATTTTTATATAGTCGTAGCATCGGTGGTAAACTGCGCAGCATATTTTAGGAGCATAGCCGGAAATAGAAAATGCAGAGCCGTCAAGCGAGGGAATATCTGCACCCTCCACGTCGTATTTAATGTATGTACACTCCTCTCCCCCGAGTATGGAATCAAGACTGCGCACAGGAATTTTGCGCCCGTTTGAACCCAGCCTTGCCTGTCTTCCCGAACCGCCCTCGAAGAGCATTTCGCCGTCTGCCGACCATGCCGCAGCATTGTAAAAGCTGATATTTTCAAAACCGAGACAGCTTTTTACGCACTTCTGGAAATTTCTCTTTTCAGGCTCCACGGCGTAAATTTTTTTATATCTGCCGCCTGTCCGCTCCGCAAACTGCCGGACGGTATCTCCGTTATACGCACCCAGATCGCAGTATATCTCGTTTTCTCCCAGCATGAGAAGTCTTTCAGACTCATCAGGCGTACTGAAAGCCTTTCTGAGATATTCAAGTCTGCCTGTGATCTTATAGGCGGTAAGATCGACAAAGACCTCTCTCGAGGCGCTGTCAGAAAGGAGCGAGTAAGCCTCTGCCGCTTTGCGGAAATTTTCCATAAAATATTTTTTTTCAAAGCGTTCCGTCCCTGCCACTGACACGTCGGGAGCAAAAAGCTCGTGCTTTTTTCCGATACGATCGATACGCTCCATTACCTCCGGGATATCGGTGCCGAACGCAAGAACAACGACAAGATCCTTCGCTTCGCTTTCGATCTCGGAAAGACGTTTTACCTTATATCCCCAGAAGCTTTTATCTGCGGAAAAATCATCGCTGGCGAAAATCCCGGATATGCAGATCCCGTTTTCATTGCAAGCACGCAGGATCTTTTCTCCGCCGTTTCCTCCTCCGTACATATATATCGGTTTCCCGCAGTTTTTAAGTCTGTCCCAGACGCTTTCAAGTCCGAGAAAAAAATCGTGATAAATATACAGTCCGTCCATAAAGATCTCCGAAAAAACGGGCGGTCATAAGCCGCCCGATAATATTTTATACATTAATCAGCATTTTCTTAAACAAACCCATTCAATCGATGTATCCGTCCGGATCATCGTCAACATGACCGCCGTAAAAATCTCCGCCGATCATATCTCTGCCTCTTGTACGGTATTTGTCACGGTTGATATTGATATATTTGTCAAGCTTTTCAAGCACCTCTCTGGGAGCCTTGACCGACTTGATCTCCTTTACAGGAGTATCAACGTCCCGGACGTTCATCACGATCGTTCCGCAGCCGAACATTCTCTGTCCGAACGGAAGCACAAGCTTTTTGTCGGTAACTCTGTAAAGCTCCAGCTCATCCTCCTCAACGCTCAGCAGACCCTTGCGGGTAATAAACTTGGTTTCGGTAAGGAAGTACCTTGTAAAAGAGATCGGAAGTCCGAAAATCGTTCTTTTCTTATCGGTCCATATATACTCAAACAAATCTTTTTTCACTTGTCAAGCCTCCGTTCGCTGCCGGCGGATGATCCGCCGATACGATAACTATACCACTTCTGCCGTACGCCGTCAATACGGATATTTACATTTTGCCGAGAAAATCATCGTTCTGATCTTTCTGCTCCTCCATTGCCTTGTACTGATCACCGTAACGGTTGGGAACGCTTCCGCTGAAAGTAGGATTAGGCACTGTGGACTGAGGGATCTCGTTGACGTAGACCTTCTTGCCCTTTCCGGACGCCTTTACGGCAATAATGATCACAACGCCCAGAACCATTATACCTATTCCTATAAGGGGCATGATCTTGGAGGTTTTATAATTATTCTGCTCCAGAACGCAGTCGGCAACAAGCTCGTCGCACTCCGCCTTGGTCATTCCGCCCTCTTCAAAATAATCGTATACTATCTTTTTAAGATCGTCCGGCATTTCCGTAGTCTTTGTCTGTACGCTGACAGGGTCTGGCATAACGACATTGGGATCGTCCATAAGGTTCAATGTGCTGTTTACAAGATTTTTAAACTTGGATATATCGTCTTTATTGGTTATATGCATTACCACGTAGCCCTGAACAATGTCGTCCTTGTCGGTTATCATGACCAGATAATACGGTGTTTTCTCCTTGCTGTAAGGAACGCCGTACATTGTTTTGGTGGATTCGAGAGTTGCTACCTCGTCAAAAACGTACTGCACCTTGCCATCGACCATTTCGTTTTTGGTAAAATTATCAAGGGTTTTTGTTTTAAGATCCTTGGTATCCTTGAACATAAGCCTGTAGGCGTCACCTACGCTGGTAACAGTCATTATCAGTCCGACAAGGATCAGGAAGATACAAAATTTTAAACCTTTGCTCATAGATTTTTCCTCCATATAATTTCATATTGTTTTTTTAAGGGCAAAACTGCCGTGATACCCTTATAAATTATACTACCGGCAGTTGCGTTTGTCAATACTTTTTACGAAACAAAAATAATTTTATGGCGTATTTATCCGCCGCTATTCCAATATATCCCTTACGATATCAAGAACATGACCGGTCTGCCTGGGCGACAGCCTTTCGATACATCGTTTCAGCTCCTCTGTCAGACGGGGATCTTCTATGTCAAATTCAAAAAACTGGGCGGGAGTGATACCGAAGTATTCGCAGATGTAGAAGAAGCCCATCATTGAGGGAAGAGACTTGCCGTTTTCAATTTTGTTGATATAGCTTTCGCTTTGCCCCAGAGACAAGCTCATATCACGTGCCGATACTCCCCTTTGCATTCTTAGCTCTGTAATACGTAAAGCGAATTTTTGCTCATCATACATAAATTGCACCGCCTTTCTTGTATATCATTATAATATATAAACAATATTTTTTACGGAATTTTGTTATATATAACTATTGAAATATAGAATTAGATGATATATAATATGATTAATATATCCTTAAATGATATAAATTGCAAATTGGAGGACTTAATATGAAAAAGATTATTGCAGGAGTTATGGCGATTTCAATTGTGTTCGGTTCGGCGGCGGTTTTGCCGGAAAACTACTCTGACAGTATATTTATTGCGGCTAATGCAAACGAAAACGATGAGACGCTGATATATGTAGATGAATGGAATAACGAAAAATTTGCATATTCTATGCTTGATGACGGTACAATAGAAATTACAAAATATTATGAACATGACCCGATCCCAGTTACAGATGAAACCGGTGAATTAAGTTACCATTATCCTAGTTTTTCTATTCCAAGCCAGATCGACGGCAAACATGTTACAAGGATAGGCAATGGGGCTTTTGAAAATTGCACAAAAATTCAAGAGGTTTCAATCAATGGCATTGAATCAATTGGCGACGGAGCTTTTAAAAATTGTTCTTCACTTGAAACTGTTTCCTTTGGTGCAGTCCAGAATATAGGTGATGAGGCTTTTGGGGGTTGCAAATTCGAAGACGTGGTTTTTATAAATAAACTTAACAGTATTGGAAAAAATGCATTGGGTTATTCAATCGATTCCAACGGCAAACCGACAAAGATAGACAATTTTAAGATAGTTTCCTATTCAAAAGATGGAGCAGTTGTTACATATGCTGAGTCAAATGATATTGAACTATTTTTCGGGGAAACATCACTTCGCTCGCAAGTTGACGCATTAGATGGCAATGATGCTAATGGGGATTATAACTATATAAAATCATATGAAGACGGTATATATGTCAATAAACGTGAATTAAACAATGACGATACATATAAGTTCATTATAAATTGGTATATTTACGACGTTCATTATGCATGGCTTAAAGAAGATCATAGTTCTAATGTTTATATTGATAAAATTTCTTATGTAAAAGAATCCAATGGTTTCCTTTATGCAGAGGAAAACGGCTATGCTTCGATCTGTGGATATACAGGCGACAGCACAGATATAACGATACCTGAAACAATTAACGGACTTACTGTAAAAAAGATTTCAACTCCCAGCGAAGTCTGTAAGGCTTCTTACCCTGGGGAATTCGAGTTCACAGAAATGGGTATGTCCAAATATACCACTTCGCTTGAAAGCCTATACTTTATATTTACGAATGAAAAAGTAGCTGATGCTGATATGGTGAACATACACCTTCCGGATACGGTTGAGCAAGTAGGACGTGCTTATTATTACGGGGATAAATTGCACTATAAATTTTCTCCAAGTAACATGAACGGAACAATAAATTTCACCTATGCTTCGGGTTCAGCTGCCGAAAATTTTTTTGCAGAAAATGCTAATACGGCATATTTTGACGATAATATTACCTACGGCTCTGAAAACGCAGCAAACGACCAATCCGAATTCCAGCATACCGAAGTAACCGACGGCATAGAAATAACCGACAATACCGTAACAGGCGATACAGTCAAAATCCCCGAAACGATCGACAACAAAAATGTTGTTTCCGTAGGCAGTTGGGCTTTTGCGGGAATGGAGATAAAAAGCGTTGAACTGCCCTCAGTTCTGAAAAGCATAGGCGAATACGCTTTCTTTAACTGCCCTGCTCTTACAAGCGTTATGATACCAAAAAACGTTGAAAATATCGGCGATTATGCTCTCGGATATTACCTTGACGAGAACGCGGTTGCGGGCACTTCAACCATTACCCTCTCAGGAGCAATGACAGTTGATATGAACAAAGTCAAGAAAGTTGACGGCTTTAAAATTTACTGCTATACAGGCACAGCAGGCGAAAAATATGCTGTTGACAACGGTTTTGACTATGTTCTTTTGGATAAATCTGACGAAGAAACAAATACTTCTTCAAAATCCGAAACAAGCTCCAACAAGACCAACACCTCCTCCACCGCTAACCCCAACACCGGCGCAGCGGCAGGACTTGCCCTTGCGGCTGTCGGACTCGGCGCAGTCGTTGTGACAAAGCGCAAAAAATAAAATTGCGATCTCCAATTTATAATCCTCATTAAGCGGCAGGGTATATCGCTCTGCCGCTCTTTTTTGCGCCCGAAAGCGATTTTATTGAAATTTGCTGAAATTTATTGACTTGAAGATCGTTTTGTGATATTATTATAAAAGGTATATTGTAATAAAGTTTAAATAAACGGAGGTCATTATTATGGCGATTTTTAAATTAAAACCCGCTTTCAAGGACTATATCTGGGGCGGCACAAGACTCAGGGACGAATACGGCAAGGACTGCGATTACGACAAGGTCGCCGAGAGCTGGGAGCTTTCCTGCCACAAGGACGGCGCAAGCGTTGTTGACGGCGGAGAATTCGACGGTCTTACCCTCGCTCAGTACATTGAAAAGGAAGGCAAGTCAGTATTGGGTACCAACTGCGGAAAATTTGAGAACTTCCCTATCCTCATCAAGCTTATCGACGCTAAGGACAATCTGTCCGTTCAGGTACACCCCGATAACGAGTACGCTATGAGAGTTGAGGGCGAATACGGCAAGACGGAAATGTGGTATGTTGTTGACTGCGACGAGGGCGCAACTCTCCTTTACGGATTCAAGAAAGAGATCTCCAAGGACGAGTTCGCTCAGAGAATTGCGGACAATACCCTCCTTGAGGTCACCAATGCCGTTCCCGTTAAAAAGGGAGACGTGTTCTTTATCCAGTCGGGTACTCTCCACGCTATCGGCAAGGGTATCCTTATTGCGGAGATCCAGCAGAATTCCAACACTACATACAGAATCTACGACTACGGCAGAGTAGGCAAGGACGGCAAGCCCAGAGAGCTGCACGTTGAAAAGGCAAAGGACGTTACGGTTCTGGGACCCGCAAAGCAGTACCCTGAAACTCCTGTGGAGCAGTACGACGGATATACAAGCAAGCTGCTCTCCAAGTGCGAGTACTTCACCACATACAGAGTTGACGTCGAGACCAAGGCGGAGCTTGAAGCGGACTGCAAAAGCTTTAACAGCATTCTTGTCCTCGAGGGCGAGCCCACTGTCGGCGGCGTAAAAACCAAAAAGGGCGACAGCGTGTTTATTTCTGCGGGCGAGGGAAAATACACCGTTGAGGGAAAATGTCAGTTTGTTCTCACTAAGATAGACTGATGAGATTCGAGGATTTTCTCAGCCGTATCAATGCGGAAAGGTTAATCACAAAAAAATAAATTCAAGGAGAATTTCTATGAAATACTATATAGGTATAGACTTAGGCGGTACCAACATCAAGGCTGGCGTCGTAAACGATGAATTTGAGATCATCGCAAAGGCTACCTGCAAGACCAATCTCCCGAGACCTGCCGAGGAGATATGCGCAGATATGGCTAAGGTCGCACTGGAGGCTGTAAAGCTTGCCGGACTTACCGCCGATAAAATAGAATCGGTGGGCATAGGCACTCCCGGAACGGCAAACTCCGAAACGGGCGTTATCGAGTATTCAAACAATCTCGGATTCCTGAATTTCCATGTAGTGGAGCTTATGCAGAAATTCATACAGAAGCCCTGCTATGTTGAAAACGACGCAAACGCAGCGGCTTACGGAGAATTTGTCGCAGGCGCCGCAAAGGGCGCAAACGATGCCGTGTGCATTACCTTAGGTACTGGAGTCGGCGGAGGTATCATCATCAACAAAAAGATCTATTCCGGATTCAATTTTGCCGGCGCAGAGATCGGTCATACAGTCATAGATCCCAACGGTCCCCAGTGTACCTGCGGACGTCACGGCTGCTTCGAGGTATTCTCCTCGGCAACGGGACTTGTAAGAATGACCAGAGAAGCTATGTTCGAGGATAAGGACTCCATTATGTGGAAAATGAACGACGAGGACGGAAAGATCTCCGCACGGACGGCTTTCAACGCTATGAGAGCGGGAGACCGTGCCGGCAAGGAGGTCGTGGACAAATATATAAAATATCTTGCCTGCGGTATCGCAAATACCATTAATATATTCCAGCCCGACATTCTGTGCATAGGCGGAGGAGTATGCAACGAGGGCGATCCCCTGCTGATACCCCTGAAGGAGCTTGTTGCCAGGGAGATCTACACAAAGAACTCCGAAAAGAACACAGAGATCGTCATTGCCAAGCTGGGCAACGACGCAGGAATTATCGGAGCAGCTTTTCTGGGACTTTCCCACTGACAGTACAAGGAGATAGCTATGGGATTTTTTGATAAACTCAGGGAGGTCACGGGCGCTGTTTCAAAGGTCACCGGCGCTGCAAGAAATATAGCCGGATTTGCTGAGGATCCTGAACGTGAAATAGCCAGAACAGCCGAAAACGCAGCACATTACGCAGCTGACAGAGCTGTGCATACCGCAGTAAACAAAGCCGAAAACGCCGTTGCGGACAAAATCGAAGGCGCACTTGGTCAGAATACGGTAACGAGCGGATCTCAGACAGACCCGTCTTCAATACAGCAGCGTATGCCTATGAAGCCCTCCAGAGAGATCAAAGGGATCATATACGACACTGCGCCGAACGGATCCGATGCGGAGATACCCTACTCCTTCAGACTTTCCGGAGATTTCGTTGAAAGCGAAAGTCATGCCGCAGAATGCGATCAGCTTTACGGATACGCACCTGAATGGACAGAGGATTTCATAGGGGACGATGAGATTGTAAACGGCGGAAAACCGTACTTTTTCATCTCATGCGGCGACGATAAGGTATACAAGGCTGTGGAAAGCTTCAAAAAAACGGGAAGCATTCCCGGAGCTATGTATTTTGAAAGGGTGAACGGATCTCAGATGCTTTTCAAAGCGAAGATCGCATACTTTGACAGCGTAATGTATTTTTACGGCTGCGACAGAGGCTATTCGTGGAAAAATACGGGGATATGCGTCGTTTACAAGAAGAAATACGCTGGCACGGCTGCCGAAGCAAATCTTATTGCCGCTGTTGACGAGGCTGCAATGTCCTACACCGAGAACAGGCAGTGAAGCATAATGAAAAACAAGGATAAGACCAGACTTTTCAAGCCGTCAATGCTCCACAAGGCGGGAGCTGTCCTGCTGCTGGCGGGAATGATCATCCTCGCTGCGGGGATCATCAGGATCGCAAAAATAAACGGCAGGATAGACGTATCCCAGCTTACGGAGGATACCATAAAGGACGGAATGTACGTCAAAGGCACGGTAAGCGGCGTGGGCAGAGGCTGTCCGGCAGATTCGACGGACGGAAGATCCAGAGCGTTGAGCGTTATATCCACCGCATCTCAGGGTGCGGATCTGAATGCGGTAAAAACAGCGTTTATCACAGATCTCGCCCCGGGTACCGGAAAGTACATCTGCCTTTGGATAGACGAATTTACCCACACGGATCTGTATCATTATATTATAAGCGGAGACTTTACCGATATGTCCAAACAGACGGAATATCAGTTTGACGCTGTGATAAGATACGATGAAAAGGAAAACGAGCTTATACAGGACTATACCGATAAGCTTTCCGAAACCTGTCCGCAGGTTTTCTACGATACATACGAGCTTAAGGATATTTCGGGAGAAAAAATGTCCGACTATACTATCGAGATCATAAATATCGGCACAAGGAAGCTGCTGTGGCTTTACAGCCTGCCGCTGCTGCTGGGAGGAGCTGTCCTGCTGATACTCGGCGGATCTCCCTTTGAGTACAAGGAAAGGATCTCGTAGCATACATTAATAATCAAGTAAAATAATTTATAAAAAAGAGGTAATAAAAATGGAAAAGAACTTTTTCTGTGACGGAGTTGACAAGGCTCCTCAGCGCTCGCTGTTCAATGCGCTGGGAATGACTAAGGAGGAAATGGAAAGACCGCTGGTAGGTATAGTTTCCTCATATAACGAGATCGTCCCGGGACATATGAACATCGACAAGATAGTGGACGCCGTAAAAATGGGCGTCGCTATGGCAGGCGGAACGCCTGTGGTATTCCCCGCTATCGCAGTATGCGACGGTATCGCTATGGGACATCAGGGTATGAAGTACTCTCTCGTTACCCGAGATCTTATTGCGGACTCCACCGAATGTATGGCTCTGGCTCATCACTTTGATGCGCTGGTAATGGTCCCCAACTGCGACAAGAACGTCCCCGGACTGCTTATGGCGGCGGCAAGGGTCAACATTCCTACCGTTTTCGTTTCGGGAGGACCTATGCTTGCAGGACACGTCAAGGGCGGAAAGACCTCGCTCTCATCGATGTTCGAGGCGGTAGGCTCCTATGACGCAGGAAAGTTTGAGCTTTCCGATGTGGAGGAATTTGAGAACAAAGCCTGTCCTACCTGCGGATCATGCTCGGGTATGTATACGGCAAACTCCATGAACTGTCTTACCGAGGTCCTGGGAATGGGACTTAAGGGCAACGGAACTATCCCCGCTGTTTACTCGGAAAGACTTAAGCTTGCAAAGCACGCAGGCATGGCGGTAATGGAGCTTCTTAAAAAGAATATCAGACCGAGGGACATTATGACGGAGAGCGCATTCAAAAACGCTATCGCAGCGGATATGGCGCTGGGCTGCTCTACCAACTCCATGCTCCACCTCCCTGCTATCGCTCACGAATGCGGTATAGAGCTTGATCTGGAGCTTGTAAACGAAATTTCCGAAAGAACGCCGAATATCTGCCACCTTGCTCCCGCAGGACGTACATACATGGAGGATCTTAACGAAGCGGGCGGAGTTTACGCCGTGCTTAACGAGCTGGCAAAGAAAGACCTTATAGACACAGGCTGCATGACCTGCACCGGAAAAACGGTCGGAGAAAACATTGCCGGCTGCGAAAACAAAAATCCCGAGATCATTCGTCCCATCGACGATCCTTATATGCCCAACGGCGGCATAGCCGTTCTTAAGGGCAATCTCGCTCCGGATACCTGCGTTGTAAAGCGCTCCGCAGTCGCTCCCGAAATGCTCAGACACGAGGGTCCGGCAAGAGTGTTTGACAGCGAGGAGGAGGCGATCGAGGCTATAAGAGGCGGAAAGATCGTTCCCGGCGACGTTGTGGTAATAAGATACGAGGGTCCCAAGGGCGGTCCCGGAATGAGAGAAATGCTCAATCCCACCTCCGCTATTCAGGGCATGGGGCTCGGATCTACCGTTGCGCTCATCACAGACGGACGTTTCAGCGGCGCAACAAGAGGTGCGGCGATCGGTCATGTATGCCCCGAGGCTGCAATGGGCGGACCTATCGCATTTGTCAACGAGGGCGACACCATCGCCATAGATATAAACAATCACAGCATAGAGCTTAAGGTATCAGACGAGGAGCTTGCGGAAAGAAAGAAAAACTGGACTCCCAAGGAGCCTAACATCAAAACCGGCTATGCAGCAAGGTACGCCTCACTTGTGACCTCAGCCAACAGAGGGGCCGTGCTTGAGATCAGGTAAGTAAGCGTCCTGCGACGCAGAATAAAGTTTTTTACGGAGGTAATAACAATGAAAAAATTTATATCAACGCTTTTGGGTATTATTTTTGTCATAATCGTAGTAGTAGTTATTTTCGTATGCACATTTGTATTCAGCTCGCCGTCCAAGTCCGGTGATTCAAGGCAGATAATCAGAGGCTACTGGACTGACGATGACAAGGATATCGTAATGATGTTTGACCAGAACGGTAAATTCACCATGGCTCATATCGAGGACGACGATCCCGAGGCTTCCCTTAAAGACGAAAAGGCTCAGATCGCAAAGGGATATTTCAAGCTGAACGAGGATACCAAGAAAATAAAGGTTCTCGTTTTGCCCAGCGGACGTGACAAGAGCGTGGATCTGGGTGAAAAGCTCGGCTTCTTCTCTACCTTTACATTTAAGAATCTCGAATACGACGCAGAGGATACCACCGCTACCGCATGGAAGACAGGAAAAGAGGAGGAAGAAAAGGCTTCCTGCAAATTCGTGCTTTCAGACGTAAGCAAGGACGGCGTTTACAGCTGTGAAAGAACCGTTACGGTAGACGATTTCTACGACGGAAAGAACAATTGATATGGAGCTGCTTATTAAAAATGTCAGAGCGTGCGACCCCCAGACAGGGTTGGACCGTGTAACTGACATAGGAGTGGAAAACGGTATCATAACTCAGATCGGGAGCATAAGCGTAAACGCAGACAGAATTATCGACGGCGGGGGACGGCTGTGCGCCATCCCCGGGCTGTTTGATATGCACGTTCATTTCAGAGACCCGGGTCTTACCTACAAGGAGGACATCATCACCGGCGCCAATGCCGCAAAGGCAGGAGGCTTTACCGGGGTCGCCTGTATGCCCAACACCAGACCGGCTGTGGACGATCCGGAAACGGTCAGATACATTTTCGACAAAGGGAAAAAAATGGGCATAGACGTGATACCCATTGCCTGCATTACCAAAGGTATGAAGGGCGAGGAGCTTTGCGACTTTGACGAACTGAAAAAGGCGGGTATCACAGCGATATCCGACGACGGACGACCTGTTGAGAATGCTGAACTGATGCGGCAGGCTCTTGAAAAAACGGTTGACAACGGACTGCTGGTCACCTCCCACTGCGAGGATCTGAAGATCATAAACGGCGGTATCATCAACAAGGGCGAAATATCCGAAAAACTGGGCGTAAAGGGTATGGACAGAGCCAGCGAGGACAGTATCACAGCCAGAGAGATATGCCTTGCAATGAGCTGCGGCGCAAGGATCCATATATGCCACGTTTCCACAAAAGGCTCGGTAAACATTATCAGGGCGGCAAAAAGAGACGGCATAAAGGTCACCTGCGAAACGGCTCCCCATTATTTCACATATACGGACGAAAAGCTGCTCTCGAGAGACGCAGACTACAGAATGTCTCCGCCGCTCCGTACAGAGGAGGACAGGGCGGCTGTGGAGGCTGCGGTGCTGGACGGGACCATCGACTGCATAATCACTGATCATGCTCCGCACTCGGCGGAGGAAAAGGCTGATTTTGAAAAAGCTCCCAACGGCGTCGTAGGGCTGGAAACTTCCCTTGCGGCAACTCTCACCAAGCTTTACCATACCGGAAAAATGAGCCTTTCACGCATTGCAGAAATAATGTCGGTAAATCCCAGAAAAATAATGGGACTTGAACCCATAAGGATCGCTGTGGGCGAACGCTGCGACCTGTGTATATTCGATCCCGACTACGAGTGGGAGGTCATTCCCGAGGAGCTTAATTCAAAGTCCAAAAACAGCGTATTCAAGGGCGAAAGGCTAAAGGGAAAGAATATTTACACTATTTGCAGAGGCAAGGTTGTATTTTCGCTGTAAATGGGAGATCTTTTCTTTTCAGCAGCGCATTACGGTCAGCAATATTGTTTTATAAATAAATCCGAAAGGAAGATAAAAATGTCACTTGACAGACTAATCGAAAATATAGTAAAGACCCAGAACCCGTCGGTTGTCGGACTTGACCCCAAGCTTGACTATGTTCCCCAATACATAAAGGACAAGAAGTTCAAAAAATACGGAATGACACTTAAAGGCGCAGCAAAGGCTATCTGGGAGTTCAACAAGGGAATTATTGACGAGATACACGATATTTGTCCTGCCATAAAGCCGCAGGCAGCTTACTATGAAATGTACGGCTATGAGGGAGTCAAGACCCTCTACAAAACCATTCAGTATGCAAAGGAAAAGGGAATGTTCGTCATCACAGACGGAAAACGTAACGATATAGGCGCAACTATGGAGGCATATGCGGCAGCTCATCTTGGACTGACTGACATCGGAGGAGAAAAAATCGAGGCTTTCGGCGCAGATGCCCTTACGGTAAACGGCTACTTAGGAACTGACGGGATCTCCCCTCTGCTGGCGCAGTGTAAGGAGCATGACAAGGGAATTTTCGTGCTTGTAAAGACATCAAACAAGTCCTCGGGCGAATTGCAGGATCTGAAGATCGGGGACAAGACAGTTTATGCAGCTATGGGCGATATGTGCGAAAAATGGGGTGCAGAGGTCATGGGCAAGTACGGTTACAGTGGAGTAGGCGCAGTAGTAGGCGCAACATATCCCGAACAGCTTGCCGAAATGAGAGCGGCTCTTCCTCATACATTCTTCCTTGTACCCGGCTACGGTGCGCAGGGCGGCGGAGCAGAGGGAGTTTCCAAGGGCTTCGATAAAAACGGTCTGGGCGCAATAGTAAATTCCTCCAGAGGAGTTATGTGCGCATACAAAAAAGAGGAAAACTGCGATGAGCATGACTACGCCAAGGCTGCAAGACGAGAGGTAATAAGGATGAAGGAGGATATCATCTCCTATCTGCCGAAGATCACCTTAAAATAACAGTATCGGAACATTTCAGACGGACGGCTTGCAGCTGTCCGTCTGTTTTGTTACTCCTGAATACATTATCTGCTAAGCAGTGAATTTTAAAACAGTTATCTGATCAGTGCTTCCTTAAGTAATACTACGCCAGAGTGAGAAAAAAGGAGAGCAAGTGCGAGATCAGACGAATGAGCGAGCTATATGAAAAATTGTGTCTGCGCTTGTTCCAGATCAACTCCCGAAGCGTTTGCCCCATACGTCAAAATATGATATAATTCTATTAACCCAAAAGATACGGATCCGAGGGTCAATAAAAACGAAAGGAAATAAAAAAATGAGCGCTAAGGTTATAGACCTTGAAAAAAAGAAAACAGGAAGGATAGTCGGCATTATTGTGGTTATTATCGCAGTCGCCGTACTGGTATTCAGTTCCATGTCGATCGTACCGGCAGGCTGTACGGGAGTCGTCACGACCTTCGGAAAGGTGTCCGAAGGGGTACTTAACGAGGGACTTCACTTTAAGATCCCATTTGCTCAGGAGGTAATCTCGATATCCAATAAGATCCAGGTATATGAGGCTGACGCCGATGCGGTCTCAAAGGACCTGCAGAGTGTAAATTCAAAGATCGCAGTAAACTACCGCATCATGAATGATTACTCCGCAAGCATATACAAAAATATAGGTCCGGATTATCAGTCGGTAGTGCTTATGCCTACAGTGCAGGAAAGCATGAAATCGGTCTGCGCAAAGTACACAGCCGAACAGCTTATCACAATGAGAGCGCAGGTCGGAGACGAAATAAAGTCCGAGCTTGAAAGCAGAGTCGGCGAGTACGGCATTCAGATCGAAAAATTCAATATAGTAAACTTTGAATTTTCAGCCGAATTCAACAAGGCGATCGAGGACAAGCAGGTTGCGGAGCAGAATTTGCTTAAAACGAAAACAGAGCAGGAGCAGGCTATCGTTATTGCAAACGCCGAGGCTGAGAAAAAAGTCATCGCCGCAGACGCAGAAGCCAAGGCGATAAAGGCAAAAGCCGACGCACAGGCGGAAGCCAACAAAACGCTGACCGCTTCGCTTACCGACGAGCTTATCAAATATCAGACAATTGAAAAATGGGACGGCGTGCTGCCCAAGGTGGCAAACAGCGCAAGCCCGCTTATTTCAATGGATCTGGAGGATAATACCGCAGCTGCGGAATAACAAAAACGGGTGGAGCAGACCTCCGCCCGTTTTTGTTTTGCGAAATACAGAGCCGGCAGACCTCCGTATCAGATCTTATAAGGACGTGTCCCCGGAGGTAAATTCAAAAACTCCAGTCAGGATCGTAAACGCCACTTGACGCTGATAATCCTCGCTTTCCAGCTTTGCAGCCTCCTCCGGATTGGAAAGAAAACCGCATTCGATCATCAATGCAGGGTTTTCCGTGTTGTGGATAAGATAAAGCTCGTCGCCCACCGGCTTTGTTTCTCTTGTATTTTCAGGCTGAAGCAGCGAAACAAACTGCTTCTGCATCGCTCCGGCAAGCCTTTCGCCTGATGAGCTGGTCTCCGAATAAAACATCTGGGCACCGCTGTATCTGCCGTCGGTAAACTGATTTTGATGAATGGAGAGAGAAATAGCCTCCGGCTCCCCGTTAAATATTTTCAGACGGTTCTGCATATCAGATTTTTTCTGATTGGAAAGCCCCTCGATTCCCCTGTCATGGATAGATATATCCTTTTCACGGGTACAGACCGTTTCAAATCCCATTACATTGAACAGATCACGTCCGCACATGGAGATCGCAAGATTTATACCTTTTTCGGGAGTTCCGTTTACCGAAACGCAGCCTCCGTCCATTCCCCCGTGACCAGGATCAAGTACAATAACCTGTCTTTCCCACGATGTATCCAGATTTGCCGAGGTCGCCAAAGCCTCGTGGGTACCGACAAATCCCCATGCAAGCAAAAATCCGCCGATCACGGCTGCGACCCCTAAGATCCCGGCAGCCGACTTTGTCTTTGAGCTTAATTTGTGAAATTTCATAATATTTCCGCCTTTCCATAGCACATTTTTTCGGTCAGTCCCTATATTAAAAATATGTTTCCACACAGCATTTTATAACCCGTCTTAAACAGAGTACGCCGCTCTTCAGGCATAATTTTGTTAAGGGCATTGCCGTAAGGCTTCCGTAACCCATTTTGCCGTGCCGTCATAAAATGAAAACAGTACCGCCTTAAGGACTGAGTGCGGTAAAAACTAAACATGAAAGGACCAAAAGCTATGACGGGATTACTATGGGCGGCGGGAGGCACCGGCTTTACATTTTTTATGACTGCTCTCGGAGCCGCCGTTGTTTTTTTTATGAAAAGGGAAAACGAAAGTGAAAATATGCAGAAGGCATTTCTTGGATTTGCAGCGGGAGTTATGATAGCGGCGTCTGTATGGAGCTTACTTATACCGGCGATCGACGAAGCGGAAAGTCTTGGCAGGATCGGCTGGGTGCCTGCCGCAGGAGGCTTTCTCCTTGGAGTGCTGTTTCTTATGGGACTTGATAAGCTTATGCCCTATTTTCACCCGGAGCCTGATCGTGCCGAAGGTGTTAAAATGGGACTTAAGCATTCGGCGATGCTTGTTTTTGCCATTACCCTCCACAACATTCCCGAGGGCATGGCGGTAGGACTGGCGTTTTCACTGGCGGCACAGAATGAAAGCTCTGTTCTGCTGGCTTCGGCAATTGCCCTTGCTATCGGAATGGGTATTCAGAATTTCCCTGAGGGCGCTGCAATAGCGATACCTCTAAGGCAGTCGGGAATGAGCAGAAAAAGATCCTTCCTATTCGGTGCGGCGTCGGGACTGGTAGAACCTGTTTTCGGTATGATAACCGTGCTTATCGCAGGACATATCCAGCTGGTCCTCCCCTGGCTGCTCGCCTTTGCAGCGGGAGCTATGCTGTATGTTGTGGTAGAAGAGCTTATACCTGAGGCTCATCTGGGCAAATCAAGCCTTGGTACGCTCGGGGTCATGGCAGGCTTTGTGCTTATGATGATCCTCGATGTGGCGCTGGGATAGATCTTATCGGGCAATAGATAAGGGTCTGCCGACACTTTGGCAGACCCTTTCGTTATTTATCTGAACTGTTGTATACTGTTATACTGCGCCTTTTTCACGGGAATCCTCCTCCGACTGCTTTTCAAGGAGCTGTTCGGCAAACAATTCAAGCTTGCCCTTGTTTTTCTCGCTGAGCATGGCATACATATCGGATATTTTTATCTGGTCGGGTGTCAGATCGGGGTTGGATTTGCCCTGTTTGTGGTTTGTCCTGCCTGAGAGGTAGTCGAGGGAAACATTATAAAATTCGGCAAGCTGTATCGCTCTCATAAAGGGTATCTCACGCTCACCCTTTTCATATTTTCCGTAATACTGAGCAGTCGTGCCCAGATATTCCGCAAGCTCGGTCTGGGTCTTGTCCATATCCTCACGCAAATCTCTTATTCTTTGATAAAACGCCATATATGACACTCCTTTTTTAGGATATTTTATCATAAATGACTAAAAAGGGTTGACAAATTAATTTAATTAGATTATAATATATTATATCCAGTCACATCAGATTATAAGATTTTTATTGCAAGGCAAATTCAACAAATTTCTGATAAAACATTTGTGCAGTTCGACTTTTTCTGCAATACTAAGCTGACAGCTTAACAAATCTTGAAAAATGTGTGATATAATGGGGATATGAAAGGGTTATCGGGATATTTTTCAGAATACAGAATGGAGGGAAAAGCAAATGACTATAAATCAGGCCGCTGAAACATGGAATCTAAAAAAGGAAAAAATCCTCAAGTTGATATATGAGGAGAAAATATCAGATATTACTATTAATGATAATAGGATAATTATTCCTAACAGAAAAGAACCGTTTATTATTCCTAATAGCGCAAAAAAGACAACTGTGAACATATATAAATACATTGTAAAAGCAATTGATAATGACAAATATCTTGATAGATTTTCATTTGGAAATTGGGATATCACGGAAGATGAGTTTGATGAATTTATAAATCAATTAGTGATTAACGGTTACGTTTCAAAGAATTCAAACTACGAAAATACTCATTCTACTATGAATTTATACTTGACGATACCAGGATTGAAATTTAAAAACGATATTTTAAAATCTTCAAGTAAAAGAATTCTTGAAAAATATGGTCTTGAAATTATAAAGTTAGGTTTACTGTTGATTAGTAGAATTTAAAACGATATTATAATTAATAAGTGTTAAGAAAGGATTTTGTGTATATGTTTTATCTAGGGTTAATAGCAATTATCGTCACTTCTATTGCATTTATATTATCCGTTGTAAAACTAACTAAAAAAAGTGAAGTTTTACAAGATGATATAAATATATACGGAGTTAATAAGAAAACAAAATACGATAAAGCCTTTAAAAAGATTTATATAAGGCTTATAATAATCTCAGTTATTTCTTGTATTATAACCACAATAATTATTTGTGTTAGCCATTATTCACAGGCAAAAGAGATTTATAATGCTTTGCATACTGAAAAGTTCACTTCTATATTGGAGGAAATATATGATACATACGAAGCGGATTCTGATAACAAAGATTTGAGTGGCTATTGGCAAGGAATAGAAACATTCGGAGAAGATTTTTATGATGAAAGTGTTATGGATTACTTTTTTGAAAATCCACATCCGATTGAGGAACACTTCAGCTATCCATATTATAATAAACTTACAAATAAAATTCAATATGACTTTAGACCCTCATGGGCAGGAATCCTTAAAGAAAATGGTTACATAGATAGCGCTGCATTTCTTTCCCCAAACTTCTCTTGTGATATACCTTCTGGCTTTGGTTGGGAAGTCTTAACGCTTTGCGGCATACCGCTTGGATTTGCAATCTTATTTATTCTTTATATGTATCCGACAAAGGTTGCCAGACGTAACAGTCATGAGCAAACTACTCCGATCGCTTGGCTAAATGCAATCTTTGGGTGTACCATTATTGGCTGGATCGCAATGCTTATTTGGGCAAATTCAGGAAAATCATCAAAAACACCCACCATTGTACAGGTAGCAGGCGAGACGAACCAGACCGCTGCCGACAAGATAAAAGATCTCAAATCTCTCCTCGACCAGAACATTATCTCTCAGGAAGAATTTGAAACAAAGCGCAAAGAGTTACTTGATAAAATGTAATCCAAAAAAGTCCGCCTGCACCCCGCAGACGGACTTAGCTTTTTCATAAAATTATTTAACGCTTTTCCCCACGATCTCAAAATAGAGATTCCTGCGCAGAACCTCTCCCACCGGATATTCACGCTGATTGTAAGCGATAATAAGCTTCATGTATGCGGCAACATCGCTGATAGAATACATCGGTATACAGCCAGCCTTGATAATATCCCGCAAAGTGCTGTACACAGCGCCGCCCGGCTTTATCCCGCAGATATATACCTTGATATCCCTTATAAGACATTTCTCAATGAATTTGCACAGCGAATAATTTTCCCCTGCCGATATATCTGTACAGCCTGTTCCGCTGTGATAGGGGTTATAAAGCACCGCCGCCGTGTCATTTCCGATACTGTAACAGGAAAAATCGATCCCGGGATAACCGTCTATCTTGAGAACTCCCTTTTTAAGCTCCGGCTTTTGCGTGAAAAATCTTTCCCTCGGCTGAGAAAGCCAGCTTTCGTTGATACCGTGAAAGACCGAAAATTCATTGCAGCCGTCCTCGCCGTATGCCTGAAATCTGTCCCGGCAGGTATCGGCAGGTATAAGTCTGGTGGAAATATACACCTTTTCATAAAGAGTAAAAATCCCGGAATACTTGTTTTCCTTGATCTTTTCAACAGCCGCCGCAAAGTTAAAAAGTCCGTTGGAGCCTTTTTCCCCCAGCGGCTTATTGGAGGCTATAATATACAGCGGAATATCAATATGGCGGAAATACATTCCTATAAATGCGGAGGTATATGCAAGGGTATCGCTGCCGTGGGTCATTATGATACCCGCATAATTTGAGAAGTCAACGTTAAAAAGTATCTCAGCGATCCTCTCCCAATGCTGAAGCTGAATATTTTCACTGAGAATGTTCAGTATCTGACGGCATTCAAACTGCGTTTCACAGCCGAACTGCTCACGGTAAGCCTTTATCAGCGAAAATTTTCCGTCTCCGGCAACGTGGATTATCCCGTCGTCCGAAACGCTGCCTATGGTTCCGCCTGTAAAAAGAACCAGTATTTTTTTCATCTGCATTCCTCCCGTCCTTGGGAAGCGCCGATCAGATCGCTGTTTTAAAACCTATTGTAATCAGCATTTCCCTTGAATTAAAAAATAATACATATTAAATATATTTGTTATAAATATAATATCACAGCGGTTTAAAATTGTCAATAGTTGTGCAAAATATCTAAAAGTGTTGGAAATATTGATTGAAAATGAGAATTGAGTAATTGTCCGAAATTTGGTATAATAATAAAAGTGACTCATCAATACTGCCCTATTTGGCGGAACATCAAACACGATAATGAAAGGAAGTTAGTTAATATGTGGGCTTATGAAAGCGTTTTTTATCAGATCTACCCCCTCGGCTTCTGCGGCGCTCCCTTCGAGAACGACGGCAAAGAGGAAAGCAGGATAACAAAAGTCATCGACTGGATACCTCATATCAAAAAGCTGGGAGCCGACGCAATTTATTTTTCCCCGATTTTTGAATCCGATACACACGGCTACAACACAAGAGATTACAGAAAAATCGACTGCCGTCTCGGTACCAACGAGGATTTTGCCGAAGTCGTCAAGGCTCTCCATAAAGAAGGCATAAGGGTCGTTATAGACGGTGTGTTCAACCATGTGGGAAGAGGCTTCTGGGCTTTTCAGGACGTACTTAAAAACAGAGAAAGCTCTCCCTATAAGGACTGGTTCAACATCAACTTCGGCGGAAACAGCAACTACAACGACGGACTGTGGTACGAGGGCTGGGAGGGTCACTACGACCTTGTAAAGCTCAACCTTAACAATCCTCAGGTAGTCGATCATATTCTGGAATGCGTTACTCAATGGGTAAGGGAATTTGATATCGACGGACTGCGCCTTGATGTGGCATACTGCCTCAGCTTTGATTTTCTTAAAAGACTCAGACAGCACGCAAATTGGGTCAAGGAGGATTTCGTCCTTATCGGCGAGCTTCTTCACGGCGACTACGCACGCTGGGTAAACGACGAAATGCTCCACTCATGCACGAACTATGAGTGCTACAAGGGACTGTATTCCAGCTTTAACAGCATGAATATGTTTGAGATCTGCCACTCTATCAAAAATCAGTTCGGTCCTGAGAACTGGTGCAGATACAGAGGAAAGCATCTCCTCTGCTTCGTGGATAATCACGACGTATCACGTATTGCCAGCCAGCTCACCAATGAAAAGCATCTGCCGCTGATATACGGAATGCTTTTTGCAATGCCGGGTATTCCATGCGTATATTACGGCTCGGAATGGGGCACGAAGGCTAACAAGAGCGAGGGAGATCCTGCACTGAGAGTATCCTTTGACAAGCCTGAGTGGAACGACCTGACAGAGCTGATATCAAAGCTCGCAAAAATACACCGTGAGAGCAAGGCTCTTTGCTACGGATCCGTTACTATCCCGGTACTGACAAACAAGCAGTGCATAATTGAAAGAGAATATGAGGGAGAAAGGATCCTTGTTGCGATAAACGCCGACGATCAGCCGTATACAGCGCATTTTGACGCCAGATGCGGCAGAGCCGACGAGCTTATCACGGGAACGGTACATGATTTCGGAGGAGGCAGTGAGCTTAAGCCCTGCTCTGTCGAGGTATGGAAAATGGAAAGATAAGAAAATGCTGATCAATGTATCTCTTCCCGCCTTCGGAGGGGAGAGATACGTTCAGTCTGTAAAAAAAACATCGGGAATTTAAAGAACATACAGGGGTTTCGCTCTTCGCAGGAGCAAAATCCCCATACACAGAAGTTCAGTATAAGGTGAATTTGGGCATATGCCCTACTATATAGGACTGCCCCTTATTTGCTTTGTGTGGATTTTTTTGACAACCCGGGCAGCCGTTTTGTAATGGCTGTTTTCGCATTAATTTACATTTAAGACACTTCCTGCCTTTGGCGAGATCCGGGACATATCTGCAATTATGAATATCCTGTTAGGTATATTTAAACCCATCGAAAATTTGATAGATTTATGCGCCGATACCTGTGAAACAGCGTGTCAGACTCTTGACTAAAAGATTGAAATATGATATAATTACATCGGTTATATGGAGACGAAATATCAATATGACAGTCAACTGGTTATTATATTTTTGCTGCTGCCGCAAGCCTAAATAAATTTCCGGCTTATTTTCATCTGCCTATATGTCTTTTCTGTCATGCGCCGGCGTGCTTTTGCTGTAATCCTTTACGCAGCTAAAACGTATGAAGGTCTTAGTCCTTTTATTGAAATCTGCATCAGCGGCAAGTATAAAATCAAAGTAACAGGCTGCCTCATATGTGAGCAGTCTTTTTATCGTATTGACGTTTCGTACCGAAAAAAATAATTTAATACAAAGGAGTACCCAATGGAAAAGAGAAAAGTTTTGATAATAGACGATTCTGAGCTGAACAGAGGAATTCTTGCGGATATGCTTTGTGATAAATACGAAGTCCTTGAAGCATGCGACGGCAGTGAAGGTATTGATGTCATACAGCAATACGGCTCTGAGTTATCGATCATTCTTCTTGATCTTGTAATGCCGAATGTGAACGGCTTTGACGTGCTGCAATTTATGAACCGTGAAGAGCTGATAAACAATATACCGGTAATTACTATATCCTCTGAAAATAATCCTGAAACTATGCACCGTTCCTTTAAGCTGGGATCTACAGATTATATAACACGTCCGTATGACGAGACTATCGTTAAAAACCGTATTCATAATACGATAATGCTGTATGCCAAGCAGCAGAAGCTGATCGACATTGTAGCGGAACAAATTTATGAAAGAGAAAAAAGCAACGATCTGATGATAAATATTCTCAGTCATATAGTTGAATTCCGTAACGGCGAGAGCGGACTGCACGTAGTGCATATCCAGATAATAACGGAGATCCTTCTGAAACACCTTATAAGGAAAACTGACAAATATCCTCTTAACATCAGCGATATAATAATGATATCCAGCGCTTCCGCCCTGCATGATATCGGAAAAATTTCTATCCCCGATGAAATACTCAACAAGCCCGGACGGTTTACGCCAGAGGAATTTGCCATCATGAAAACGCATTCCGCAGCGGGAGCAAAGATGCTGTCGCAGATAGAAATTTATAAGGACGAGCCGCTTATAAAGTTCGCCCATGAGATCTGCCGCTGGCACCATGAGCGCTATGACGGAAAGGGATATCCGGACGGTCTTAAAGGAGACGAGATCCCTATCTCAGCCCAGATAGTGTCCATAGCAGACGTATACGATGCGCTTACAAGCGAGCGCTGCCATAAGAAAGCCTATTCTCATGAAAAAGCCATTGAGATGATAATGAACGGCGAATGCGGAACGTTTAATCCGATACTTCTCGAATGCCTGGTAGAATGCTCGGATCATATCAGATCATCGCTTTTAGGCGAGACCGATGAAAGACGTGACATAATAAGCATTTCCAAGGAAGCCGAATATCTTACCAAGGAAGTTCTGAAAAATGAGAATATTGTATAAACGGAGGGAAATATATGACTTTGAAAGAATGCTTTGAGATGTTCGGCGGCGATTACGAAGGCGTTATTTCCAGAATGCTAAAGGAAGAACGCGTTAAAAAATTTATATTGAAATTTAAAAACGATCCGACGTTTGACCTGTTGACCCGATCTCTTGAAGATGAAAACTACGAGGAAGCTTTCCGTGCTGCCCATACTATCAAAGGACTTTGTCAGAACCTTGGATTTGAACGGCTCTACAAATCGTCGTATGAGATTACGGAAGCTCTCAGAGGTGGTAAGAAGCCCGACAGCGATTCCTATTATCAGCAGGTAAAGACCGATTACGAGCAGATAGTTTGCGCAATAGAATTACTTGATCAGCAGTAAAAATATTTTTATGCTGCAATATAATTGCGGAGGCAGTAATATGAGCAAGCAATATAAAATCACACATTTCCTAAGAAGAAGCATGATACTTATCGGTATCGTGTGCATCGGCATTTTTTCCTTTCTGGCGGTCTACATGAATACACAGAGCGAAAAGACCATAAACCAGGTGGGCAGCGTTTATATGGCAAGCATGAACGAGAGAATTTCCAAGCATTTCTCAACTATGATCGATCTGCGTCTGACGCAGCTGGATACGCTTGTAAAAACTCTCCCGACAGATACCCGGGAGGATACGCAGGAAATGAGGGATTGGCTGGAATATAACGCAAAGATCAGGGGATTGGAGGCCCTGGCTTTTTATTTTGACGACGGAAGCTTCGAGATGATCTTCGGCGACCAGATAGCTTCGGTCAATGCCGATAAATTCCTCAAAGCTATGCGTAACGGAGCTCGGTCGATATCCGTAGGCGTCAACTCTGAAGGAAAACAGTCAGCCATTATAGGCACTCCCTTTGAGACAAAAATGCAGGACGGAAAAACAAGCATTGCCATTGCAGGCAGAATGCCGATCGAATACATAAGCGAAACACTGTCGCTGGATGATGAGGAAGCACTGCTGTACTCATTTGTCATACGCAGGGACGGAAGCTTCGTTGTTCGCAGCAAAGGCGCATACAGAGATAATTATTTTGACCGTGCCAGAGCGCTTTACGAAGAAGTATCCGGAAAGGACAGCGTGGAGCAGTTTATTACAGAATTGCAGGAAGCGATGGAAAGCGGCAAGGACTACTCCGCCATGTTTAAAATGAATGGCAAACGGCTTCAGATGTACTGTTCAAGCCTGCCTTCTTCGGAGTGGTATGTACTCACGATACTGCCGTACGGAACACTTGACGAAGCTGTGGAAATGCAGAGTAAGCAGTCTCTGGTCGTATTCCTGATATGCTGTACACTGATACTGACGGTACTTCTTTTAATATTTATAAAATACTTCCGAATGAGCAAGGCGCAGCTACAGGATCTTGAGGAAGCAAAGCAGTCTGCGGAGGAAGCCAACAGATCAAAGAGCGAATTCCTGTCCAACATGAGCCACGATATACGAACGCCCATGAACGCTATCGTAGGTATGACAACCATTGCTATGACGAATATCGACGATAAGTCCCGTGTTGAAAATTGCCTGAAAAAGATCGTTACGTCAAGTAAGCATCTGCTGGGACTTATCAACGACGTGCTGGATATGTCAAAAATAGAAAGCGGTAAAATGACTCTGAACGTTGAGCTTGTTTCCCTGCGTGATATAATGGACAGCATTGTCAGCATCGTCCAGCCTCAGGTCAAGTCAAAAAAACAAAGATTTGACGTATTTATATACAACATCTCATCCGAAAATGTGCTGTGCGACAGCGTGCGTCTCAATCAGGTGATCATCAATCTGCTGTCCAATGCGATCAAATTCACTCCGGAAGGCGGTTCAATCGAAGTATCACTGCATGAACAGGAATCACCGAAGGGCGATGACTATGTCAGAATAATACTGACTGTAAAAGACACCGGTATAGGTATGTCTGAGGAATTTATGAAGCATATCTACGATTCCTTCATAAGAGAGGATAACAAGCGTGTCCAGAAGACCGAAGGAACAGGTCTGGGAATGGCAATCACAAAGTATATCGTAGAAGCAATGGGAGGTAATATCGACGTAAAGAGCATACAGGGAGTCGGAACCGAATTTAATGTGACCCTTGACTTTGAACGCACCTCCGAGCAGGAAGAGGATATGATACTTCCCGACTTTACAATGCTGGTAGTCGATGATGATCAGCAGCTCTGCGAAAGCACAACGGATTCGCTGAAGTCTATCGGTATCCGTGCAGACTGGGCATTGGACGGCGAAAGTGCGGTCCGTATGGTAAATGAGCACCATAAGATCCATAATGATTATCACATTATCCTGCTCGATTTTAAGCTGCCGGGCATGGACGGTATAAAAACGGCAAAGGAACTGCGAAAGCAGCTCGGCAACGACGTACCTATCCTACTCATATCAGCTTACGATTTCAGCGAGATCGAAGCTGAGGCACGTGAAGCGGGCATCAGCGGATTCCTGTCCAAGCCTCTGTTCAAGTCTACCCTGTATTATGGACTGAAGCCTTATGTGGATTCTCCCGAAAAAGCGTCAGCGCCGGAGAAACAAAGCGTCGATTTCAGCGGAAAACGTGTTCTTCTGGCAGAGGATAACGAGCTGAACTGGGAGATCGCCAGCGAGCTTCTGAAGGAATTGGGACTGGAGCTGGATTGGGCTGAAAACGGACAGGAGTGTGCGGATAGGTTCCAAAACTCACCTGTGGGCTACTATGACGCAATACTTATGGATATCCGTATGCCTGTTAAGAACGGATACGAAGCAACAGACATGATACGCAGCATGGATCGTCCCGACGCCTCCTCAATTCCGATCATCGCTATGACGGCGGACGCCTTTTCGGAGGATATAAAGAGGTGCATGGATCACGGTATGAATTCCCATGTAGCTAAGCCTATCGACATTAAGGAGCTTACCCGCATACTGAGCGTCTACTTTGAAAAATAAATTAAGATCTGCTTGCAAAAAAGCAGGACCTCCAACGGGATCATAGCTGAACTGCGTCGGTCAGGCTCAAAACGGGAGCCGTCATGACACGGCAAATTTTGCATAAAGCAAAAAACAAAGACAAGGACTTAAAATGCAGATAAAACTGTATTTTAAGTCCTTTGAATTTTCACA
This sequence comes from Ruminococcus sp., assembly GCA_017626015.1. Classification (GTDB taxonomy): domain Bacteria; phylum Bacillota; class Clostridia; order Oscillospirales; family Ruminococcaceae; genus Hominimerdicola. The sequence goes on along the minus strand of JAGAJO010000004.1, from coordinate 155,901 downwards.
TTTCTGCTATTGTATTTTCAGACAAAATGTGATATAATTATTTTGTATCGTTAAATTCTGATTCAGGAAAGGAGTGCTGTCTGAGACAGCGTAAAATATATGAGTAAGGTATTTGATCTTGGTATCGACGTTGGCTCGACTACCGTAAAAACAGTAATTCTTGACAGCGGAGAATTTATTTACAATAAATATGAGAGACATTTTTCAAAGGTCCGTGAAACCGTGGCGGAACAGCTGCGGTCTATCAGGGAGCTTTATCCGGAGGACAAATTCAGGATAGCTATCACAGGCTCTGCCGGACTCGGCATTGCGCAGTCTGCGGACATTCCTTTCGTGCAGGAGGTTTTTTCTGCATTCATTGCCGTAAACAAAAGCTATCCCGATGCCGACGTAGTTATCGAGCTTGGAGGAGAGGACGCAAAGATCATTTTCCTCACCGGCGGAGTCGAACAGCGTATGAACGGCTCCTGCGCAGGCGGAACAGGCGCTTTTATAGATCAGATGTCAGGACTTCTGGGAGTTACTCCGGACGAAATGAACGAGCTTGCTCTCCATGCAGAAAAAACATATCCGATAGCCTCCAGATGCGGAGTGTTCGCAAAATCGGACATTCAGCCGCTGCTTAATCAGGGTGCGAAAAAGGAGGACATTTCCGCTTCCATTTTTCAGGCTGTGGTGGATCAGACCGTTTCCGGTCTCGCACAGGGAAGAAAGATAGGCGGAAAGGTTCTTTTTCTGGGCGGTCCCCTTACCTACCTGAGCGCACTGAGAAAAGCCTTCCGCACGACCCTCGGGCTTGACGGAGAACACGCCGTACTGCCGGAAAAATCATCATGCTACATCGCTTACGGCGCAGCTCTCCACGCCGACACACTCTCTGAGGAAGTGACTATCGACGAGGTACTTAACAGGATACTCAATGCAAAGTCTGCGGACAGCATTGTCGTGGGCGAACCGCTGTTTGAATCACAGCAGGACTATGCGGCGTTTATAGAGCGTCACAAAAAATCCGATCTTAAATACGAGGACATAACCACATACAAGGGCGACGCCTATCTGGGAATAGACGCCGGATCAACGACAACAAAGCTGGTGCTTATCACCCCGGACGGCGGGCTGCTTTATCAGCATTACTGCTCAAATAAGGGGCAGCCGCTGGATATTATAGCCGAAAAGCTCAGGGAGATCTACCGTCTGGCAAATCCGGGACTTAAGATAAGAGCGTCTGCGGTAACAGGCTACGGAGAGGATCTTATCAAGGCAGGTCTGGGCGTTGACTACGGCATCGTGGAAACGGTCGCCCATTATAAGGCTGCGGCATATTTCTGCCCGGATGTTGACTTTATTATCGACATAGGCGGTCAGGATATCAAATGCTTCAAGATCAAAAATAATGCTATAGACAGCATTATGCTCAACGAGGCTTGCTCATCCGGATGCGGCTCTTTTATCCAGACCTTTGCGGGCGCTATGGGCTACAGCATTGCGGATTTTGCCCGTCTGGGACTTTTTGCAAAAGCTCCCGTAGAGCTTGGATCACGCTGCACCGTATTTATGAATTCATCGGTAAAGCAAGCGCAGAAGGACGGCGCTTCGGTTGAGGATATTTCCGCAGGACTTTCCGCTTCGATCATAAAAAACGCAGTGTACAAGGTCATAAGAGCAAAATCAATAGACGAGCTTGGCAAAAACATCGTTGTTCAGGGCGGAACGTTCCTTAACGACGCAGTGCTGAGATCCTTTGAAAAGGAGCTTGGCAGAAATGTTATCAGACCTGCGATCGCCGGACTTATGGGTGCGCTGGGCTGTGCGCTGTTTGCAAAAGAAAAATCTAAAAATTCCGATAGTATCTCCGGCATTCTGACAGCTGAGCAGCTGGATTCCTTCTGCTATACATCCCGTGCCATACAGTGCGGAGGCTGCGGTGCGCACTGCAATCTTACTGTGATACGTTTCGGAGACGGCCACAGATTTGTTTCCGGCAACCGCTGCGAAAAGGGCGCAGGTATCAAAATTTCCGACAGGACCGAAAATATGATAGAGTACAAGTACAATTATATCCGTGAGCTTGAAAATATCAAACCCCACGGAAAACCCATAGCGACGGTAGGTCTGCCGGCAGCTCTGTCATATTACGATCTTATGCCGTTTTTTGTCCAGCTGTTTACAGACCTTGGCTTTGAGACCGTACTTTCTGAGGAATCCACCAGAGACACCTATTACAAGGGTCAGCAGACTATCCCCTCGGATACGGTGTGCTACCCTGCTAAGCTGTGCCACGGACATATCGAAAGCCTGCTGGAGAAGAATGTTGATTTCATATTCTACCCTTGCATGAGCTATAATATCGACGAGGGCGGCTCTGACAACCACTTCAACTGTCCGGTAGTCGCATACTACCCCGAGCTTTTAAAGGCTAACAACGACAGGCTTACCGATGAAAACTTTATAGCTCCCTATATCGATCTGAACAACAAAAGCCATGTCGCCAAGGCAATGTCAAAAGCGCTGAGCAGATACGGAGTTATCGACAAGGAGGTACTCAGGCTGCTAAACAGAGCGTATTCGGCGCAGATGAAATACCGCCGAAGCGTGGAATGCAAAGCGCAGGATATCATTTCCGAGGCAAGGAGCAAGGGACAGAAGATCATAGTCATTGCAGGCAGACCTTATCACATAGACCCTGAGATAAATCATGGCATACACAAGCTTATCGCTTCTCTGGGATTTGCGGTCATCACCGAGGACAGCGTTGCGGGACTGGTAGATACCCCCGCACTGGACGTTCTCAATCAGTGGACATACCACTCCAGAATGTACAGGGCGGCAGAATATGTATGTGAAAACGAGGATATGCAGCTTGTGCAGCTTGTATCCTTCGGCTGCGGAATAGACGCAGTGACCACCGACGAGGTAAGAGCGGTGCTGGAGGAAAAAGGAAAGCTTTATACTCAGCTAAAGATAGACGAGATCACCAATCTGGGAGCAGCCAAGATAAGACTCCGTTCTCTGGCGGCTGCTCTTGAGGAAAAGGAAGCGGCTAAGTCCGCAGGGGAAAATACGAAAGGATAAAATAAAATGGCAGATCAGAAAAAAGAGGAAATAAATCATTCAGGCTCTGACAGAGTTTGCAGATCCTATTTTGATAAATCCAGAAAAAGCGAATACACAGTGCTTGTTCCGGATATGCTTCCGATACATTTCAGGCTGATTATGGCAATATATAAAAAATACGGCTATAATATGGAGCTTCTGGAGACCTCAACAAGAAACGTTATCGACGAGGGTCTGAAAAATGTTCACAACGATACCTGTTATCCTGCACTGCTGGTCATAGGACAGTTCATGGACGCACTCAAAAGCGGAAAATACGATGTTGACCACACAGCTCTGCTTATTTCCCAGACGGGAGGAGGCTGTCGGGCTTCAAATTATATCCATTTGCTGCGCAAGGCTCTTTCCTCCTCTTTTCCGCAGGTACCGGTGCTTTCGCTTAATTTCAGCGGTCTGGAAAAGGACGCTTCCATCGAGGTCACTCCCTCGATAGCTCTCAAGCTCATATATGCAGTGCTTTACGGAGATATGCTGATGCTGCTGTACAATCAGTGCAAGCCGTACGAGGTCACTAAAAATTCTGCCGACGAGCTTCTGGCACGCTGGCAGCACCGATTGGGAAAGCTTTTTGCAACCAAAAAGGACTATATGTCTACAGCAAGGATCTACAGAGCGATCTTAAAGGACTTCGCCGCTCTGCCGAGGACCAAGGAAAAGAAGCCGAAGGTAGGCATTGTGGGAGAGATCTATGTAAAATATTCGCCCCTTGCCAACAATCATCTTAACGAATTTCTGCTGGAGGAGGGCTGTGAGCCTAACGTTCCCGGTCTTCTGGACTTTGTAATGTACTGTGCCTCCGACGCCGTGAACGACGGAAAGATCTACGACAAGAAAAGCAAAAAAACGCTTATTTACGGAATAGGCTACGACGTTCTGTACAAATTCCAGAAGCAGCAGATAAAGATCATCACCGAGCAAGGAGTTTTTCAGCCGCCTCACGATTTTGAGCATCTCAGAAAATGCGCAGACAAATATATAAATCAGGGCGTTAAAATGGGCGAGGGCTGGCTTATCACCGCAGAAATGGCTGCGCTTGCCGAAACGGGTACAAAAAACATTATCTGCACCCAGCCTTTCGGATGCCTCCCCAATCACATTGTGGCAAAGGGTATGTCAAGAACAATAAAGCAGGCATATCCCGACGCAAATATCGTTGCCATAGACTACGACCCCGGCGCAACAAAGGTAAATCAGGAAAACAGGATCAAGCTTATGCTGGCAAATGCGGTCATATAAATTTTCCGGAATACAGACATAAAAACGTCCCGAGGGATCTTTCCCCCGGGACGTTTTGTATTTACCGTCAGATCTTCGGCAGCTTATCGAGACTGCTCTTAAGCTCCTCATCGGTAGGGATATAATCGGACATTTCTCCGTCGTTATATTTCTGATACGCCAGCATATCGAAATATCCCGTACCTGTCAGACCGAAAAGTATCGTCTTTTCCTCTCCGGTCTCCTTGCACTTGAGAGCCTCGTCGATAGCCACCCTGATAGCGTGACTGCTTTCCGGCGCAGGCAGAGTACCCTCTACCCTTGCAAACTGCGTCGCTGCCTGGAATACCGAGGTCTGCTCTACGCTTCTTGCCTCGATAAGTCCCTGATCGTACAGCTCCGACAGAACCGAGCTCATACCGTGATAGCGAAGTCCGCCGGCATGGTTGGCAGACGGGATAAATCCGCTGCCCAGTGTGTACATCTTAGCAAGCGGACACACCTTTCCGGTATCGCAGAAATCGTACGCATACTTTCCTCTTGTCAGCGACGGACAGGAAGCAGGCTCAACCGCAATGAATCTGTAATCAGCCTCTCCTCTCAGCTTTCTTCCCATAAAGGGAGAAATAAGTCCGCCCAGATTTGAACCTCCTCCTGCGCAGCCGATAATAACGTCCGGCTTGATGCCGTACTTGTCGCACGCCGTCATAGTCTCAAGTCCTATGACCGTCTGGTGGATAAGCACCTGAGAAAGCACCGAGCCAAGGACATATCTGTAGCCCTCGTGAGTTACCGCAGCCTCAACAGCTTCGGATATCGCACACCCCAGCGAGCCTGTGGTACCGGGAAATTCGGCAAGGATCTTTTTGCCCACCTCGGTAGTTTCCGAGGGAGAAGGAGTAACGTTCGCACCGTAGGTCCTCATTACCTCACGTCTGAAAGGCTTTTGCTCGTAGGAGCATTTTACCATAAATACCTTGCAGTCAAGTCCGAGGTAAGCGCACGCCATTGAAAGTGCGGTTCCCCACTGACCTGCTCCGGTCTCGGTGGTAACGCCCTTAAGTCCCTGCTGCTTGGCATAGTAAGCCTGAGCGATAGCGCTGTTGAGCTTATGACTGCCCGAGGTGTTGTTTCCCTCAAATTTGTAGTAGATCTTTGCAGACGTATCAAGCGCTTTTTCAAGAAAATAAGCTCTTGTCAGCGGTGAAGGACGGTACATTCTGTAAAAATCCCTTATATCCTTAGGGATATCGATGTACGGGGTGGTATCGTCAAGCTCCTGACGGGCAAGCTCAGTACAGAAGATGCCGCTCATCTGCTCAAGGGTAACAGGCTTTCCCGTACCCGGATCAAGAAGCGGAGACGGTTTCTTTTTCATGTCGGCTCTTACGTTATACCACTGCTTTGGCAGTTCGTCCTCCGACAGATAAATTTTATAGGGGATATTCTTATCCAAAAGATCAGATCCTTTCCTGCTTTAAATTATTAACATATTTATATTATCATTTTTCCGCAAATTTGTCAATACATACGTATTTTATTTAAAAACAATACCGCACAACCATTGTGTGCGGTATTGCCTTAATATCACTCAGTCTCAAAGCACTTGAATACTTCCTCGGTAACGGCTGCGTCTTCAGCCTTTGGCTTGGTTACAAGACTTACCAGCGGAACTATCACTATGCCGAAAAGCATTGCGAACGCTCCCGCATTAATGGGAGAAGCAAGGTTCAGTCCGCCGAGAGAACCGGTCCTTCCTCCGAGAGTATAGTAAAACATATGTACAACGGTTATTCCCACACCGCATATAAAGCTTGTAAGTACAGCCGCCTTGGTAACGCCCTTCCAGAAAAGTCCGTACATAAACGGCGCAAGAAAAGCTCCTGCCAGTGCACCCCAGGAAATGGACATAAGGGTCGAGATGACCGTCTGCGGGTTTTCCAGAGTGATGATAGCTATCAGCACCGAAACAAGCAGGAAGATCGCCGTGAAGAACCTCATGGTGAAAAGCTCCTTTTTCTCGTCCATTTTTCCCTTCATCAAGGGTTTTATAAGGTCGATCGTAAGGGTAGAGCTTGATGTAAGAACAAGCGATGACAGCGTTGACATAGACGCTGAAAGCACCAGCACAATGACAAGTCCGAAAAGAACGGAAGGAAGTCTTTCCATCATAATGGGAACTACCGAATCAAAGCCCTCCGCAGGAACACCGTTCACATTTTCGGCAAAAAGTCTTCCGAAGCCGCCGAGGAAGTAGCAGCCGCCCGCTACAATAAATGCAAATAAAGTAGAAACGACCGTACCTGTCTTGATAGCCTTATCGTCCTTGATAGCGTAGAATTTCTGGACCATCTGAGGGAGTCCCCATGTGCCGAGTGACGTAAGTATAACTACGCCTACAAGATTGATCGGGTCCGGTCCCAGAATGGAATTGTACATATCTGTTTTTCCGTCCGCAGCAGGGATATCGCCCAACAGATCCAGCGAATTACCCAGACCGCCGTTTTCGTTAAGAACGGCGAAAACTACCGCCGTTATACCCACAAGCATGATGATGCCCTGGATAAAATCATTAAGCGCTGTAGCCTTGTACCCTCCGAGGATAACGTAGATAGCTGTAAATACAGCCATGCCTATAATACAGTACTTATAAGGTATACCGAAGCCCTTTTCAAAAAGCCTTGACAGACCGTTATAAACAGAAGCCGTATAAGGGATAAGAAAAACAAAAACTATAACTGCGGAAATTATTTTCAGAAGCTTTGAATTGTATCTTTTTTCAAAAAATTCCGGCATGGTTTTCGCTTCGATATGCTTTGTCATTATTCTTGTCCGCTTGCCCAATATCAGCCACGCCATAAGGGAACCAATGACCGCATTGCCTATTCCAACCCATGTGGAGGCTACGCCGTAAGCCCAGCCGAATTTTCCGGCATAGCCTACGAAAATAACTGCCGAAAAATACGACGTACCGTACGCAAACGCCGTAAACCATGCGCCCAGTCCTCGTCCCCCCAGCACGAAGTCAGACACGTTTGAGGTCTTTTTGCGGTAGTATACGCCTATGACGATCATAAGCGCCAGGTAGAACACAAGAACTATCCATCTGATTACCATTTAACAACACTTCCTAACAAAATTTAAAGCCAGAGCGTCGCTTTAAAGCTTTGACGCTTTTGCTTAATAAAGTTAATTTATATTATATTACAAAATGATATTGCTGTCAATGTATTTCGCAAAAAAAGTATCCTGTCAAAAAACAGATTTTCCAAGCGAATTTTTAGTGATAATTCACAAACAGAAAGGACACCTATAAATATTGTGCATTATATATGTGCAGCCTGCATATAGAGAGGAATATATAACAAATGTAAAAATTCATATATCCTATTGACAAAACTGAGATTTAACGTTACAATAAGAATGACAAAACTATAAGTCAATACCTGTCTGGAGGATGATTTTATGAAAATGAGAGGTATTTATTCTTCCGTTACGGATATAAGAAGAAAGGTTTTTACCGAGGTCGCAAGGCTTGCCTATGAGGAGGAGGACTACGCCCGCAGGATAACCGAGCTTCCATATAAAATAGTTCCCGGAGACGTTGCGGTTTACCGTGAGTCCATATTCCTTGAAAGAGCTATCGTTGAGGAACGTCTGAGGCTTGCTATCGGACTTCCCCTCAGACCTATCGACGAGCACAGATCTGTTGCAGACGGCATAGAAGAAAGCGCCATTGCGGAAAAATATTACGATCCGCCGCTTGTAAACATTATTAATTTCGCCTGCAATGCCTGTCCCGAAACGCATTTTCACGTTACGGACTGCTGTCAGGGCTGTCTTGCTCACCCATGTCAGGAGGTTTGTCCCAAGGGAGCTATAAAGATCATGCACGGAAAATCGGTGATAGACCAGTCAAAATGCATAAGGTGCGGAAGATGCTCCAACGTATGCCCGTACAACGCCATAAACAAAATGGAGCGTCCCTGTGCAAAAGCCTGCGGAATGGACGCTATCGGCAGCGACGAGCATGGAAAGGCAAAGATAGATTACGACAAGTGCGTATCCTGCGGAATGTGCCTTGTAAGCTGTCCTTTTGGAGCGATAGTTGACAAGGGACAGATATTCCAGCTTATCACGGCTATGAAAAAGGGCAAAAAGGTCATAGCGATAGTTGCACCCGCCTTTGTGGGACAGTTCGGACCCAAGGCGACCCCCGAAAAAATAACTGCGGCTATGAAAAAGCTGGGCTTTGCCGATGTGACGGAGGTAGCGATAGGCGCAGATCTCTGTTCCATAGAGGAGGCAAAGGACTTTATGAGAGAGGTCCCACAGTACCAGCCCTTTATGGCTACCTCCTGCTGTCCCGCCTGGTCGGTTATGGCAAAGAAGCTTTTCCCTGATCTTGCGCCTTACATATCCATGGCGCTGACGCCTATGGTGCTTACGGCAAGAATGATAAAAAAAGACAACCCGGACGCCTGCATTGCTTTTATCGGACCGTGCGCAGCCAAAAAGCTGGAGGCTTCAAGGCGCACCATACGCTCAGATGTTGACTTTGTGCTGACCTTTGAGGAGCTTATGGGAATGTTCCAGGCTAAATCTGTCAGATTCGAGGATATCTCCGATGACGAAGCCGTAGAGCTTAAGGAAGGCACCGGCGATGGAAGAGGCTTTGCCGTAAGCGGCGGAGTTGCAAAGGCAGTGGAAAACGTTATCCACCGTCTTGACCCTGACAGAGAGGTAAAGGTCGCCTCGGCTCAGGGGCTTAAAGAATGCAGAAAGCTGCTGACCCTTGCAAAAGCCGGAAAATACAACGGCTATCTGCTGGAGGGCATGGCGTGTCCCGGCGGCTGCGTTGCCGGAGCGGGAACGCTTCAGCCTGTGGAAAAATCCGCCGCATTGGTGAACAAATACGTTAAGGAAGCCCCTGTTTCCAACTCAATAGATTCACAGTACGAGATCAATCTGAACTTTATTACAGAAAAATAAGCCGGGGAAACACTCCTAATGCGATCAAAACAGAAATTTGATCAGTATTTCCCCGGGCGCAGAAATGACCGGACAGATCAATGCGATCTGCCCGGTCGTCTGTTATTCGGTTTTACCTTGATCAAAGCGGAACTGATACAATGCCCTGTATTCGCCCTCATACATATTGATAATATCGCTGCTGCCGTTTTCATGTCCGTCCAGCGAGCTTATAACAAGCTCGCAGTAGATATCCTCCGCAAAGGAGTCTGTTTTTTCCGGGAAAACAAGACTTGTGATCGCATAGCTGCCAAGATCCTTTGTTTCCCCAGGGAAGCAGCCTGTGAAATGATCGGCGTCAATTATTGGAGACGAAATAGCGTCGTCGTCAAGCCTTTTGCCTGCGCTGCTCAGATCGCTGCCGTCAAGGGTTTTTATGAGGATATAGACCTTATATTCCTTTTCCGAATCGTTTGATGATATGCCGATCAGACGAATATCAAGATTTTCAAAGCCTGAGGTTATCTCACCGCACTGATAGTCAAAAGGCTTTATCTTTGTTACGGAACCGTCATCGCCGTCTGTCTCTCCTCCTGCAAAGTCCTTAAGTCCCAGATATTCCGAAAGATACCCCGTATTCTCAGCAAGTATTTTTTCGTCCGGTTCGGGATCTGATCTGCCTACAATGATCGTGACCGTATCGTCGCTGCCCATGGAAGCGTCCACAACCACTCCGTCCTCGCCGCTTGTATACCTTATTATCGGGGTGCGGCCCTCCGAGCTGATAAGCTCAGACGCTTCGCCGCTGCTCATACCGATATATTTTTTCGTTTCGGCAGCACTGCCTATGCTGACCTTAATGACGGGCTCGCCGCCGTCTTCCTCTATACTTATGACGCAGCCGGGACCGTATTCATCGCTGTACATATCACGTCTGACATACCCGTCTGTACTGCCGCCGTTTATGTCCCTGAACCAATAAATTACGTCATCATAGCTTCTGCCCTTGAAATTCTCCTTTATCCACGGCATGACCTGTTCCGCCATATCTCCGCCGCAGAGGGAAACAAAACGCTTCTCGTCACCGTCATATTCGTATGCGGAATTTTTCAGATCAGTCAGCTCATACATATCTCCGCCGCATTTTCTGAGAGCCGCAAAACCCGCTCTGTGAGGAATAAATTCAGATCCGTAATCGTATTTCTGATCTTCTGTACATGCTCCGTACTGCCTGAACTGAATATGTTCCCCGACCTGTAGACTGCCCTTATGCGAAAACGACACCTTTACCTCATATACCGTAAAAATATCATATCCGTTTTCATGGATACTGTCATAGTCAAGCTTTTCCGAAGCCTCGGTCAAAACTCCGTCATCTCCGCACAGCTTTATAGAACTATCCAAAAATTCGTACTCTATTATTTCGTCAGACGACTCTGCAAGAGAGCTGAAGTCCGGATAGGTCGGTATATCCGCAGACATGGCGTAGGTCTGACCGCTCCAGCCTATGCCCGGCGTGCCTTCCTGGATCTGACTGTCCTCTGTTTCGGGATCTGTTCCCACGCCTATATTATCGAACAGTCCTCCCGCATATCCTCCGCCTATTACCAGCGCCGCACAGGCGGCAGCTGCGATGACCCCTGCCTTACGGGATCTGACCTTGGGCTTTTCCGATGACCTTTCAGCATTTACGGCAATTTGCTTGCTTATCCCGTCGGGCTGTGCAGTTTGTTCATATGCTGAATTTATTATGCTTTTAAAAATGTCATTCTTTTTGATATCATAGCTTTTTCTTACACCCTCAGATACTTTCATAAACGTCACCCTCCTTATACCTTTGTCTGATACGTTTTAATGCCCTGTACATCTTTGACTTTACCGTTGACTCCGAAAGATCAAGCTCCTTTGCCGTCTTTCTTAAAGTGCAGCCATACTTAAAATGCAGAATAAAAATACGGAATGTCAGATCGTCCGCTTCCGAAAGCCCGGACATGATCTCCTCAAAGGTATAGCCGTCGTCATTTTCCAGAATGTCCAAAGCCTTTTCATCTACTATTTCAACTTCGTTTATATCGCAGCTTTGTTTTCCCGGTGAACGATAATGCTCAGCCACCGCCCGTTTTGCCATTTTAAGAATATAATGCCTTGGATCCCGGATCTTTTCTCCTTCCTTTTCACACATTCTCTGATAGAACGTTAGGAAAACATTCTGCAAAATATCTTCGGCGCTTTCTCTTTCATACACCTTAACCGTCAGGAATTTGTATATATAATCGTAGTTTTCATTATATATCCTTTCAAATTCCCTGTTTATTTTATTAACATCCATACGGTCCGCCCCCTTTCACTTCAATAGACGGAAATTTTTCCGTAATAGTTTCACAGATCAGCAAATAAAAAAAAGGATCGGCAGCGGAAAATTTCCGCTGCCGATCCTAAAACGTCAGCTTACCGAATAATACTTATTGAGCTTTGTCTTGAAGATCTCCGTAATAATGTTAGCCGTAAAAACAGCCAGCACCACAGAGACGAAAATGATCAGCACTGCCTTTGTTCCCTTTTTCATAAGATTACCTCCCGGAATAATTTCACCTTGCTTTATAATAGTATACTACAATTTCAAAACGATTGCAATAGCGCAGAGCAAAAAAACCGGCATATCCTGCGGAAATATATGGCGTTCCCCGGAAATGTCATCCTGTGAAAAAAATATTTGCAAAATCCTTTAAGCTGTGTTATAATAAATGTGTATGCGAAAAATTAATAAGGAAAGGAATTTGATAATGGCGACCAGATCAGGTAAAAAGGAATATACCAACGAAGATATAGAGCTGCTCAAGGGTGCGGACAGAGTAAGAAAACGTCCGGCGGTAATTTTCGGCTCGGACGGGCTTGACGGCTGTCAGCACTCGGTTTTTGAAATACTTTCAAATTCCATTGACGAGGCCAGAGACGGACACGGCGATAAAATAATCGTCACAAAATATAACGATAACTCCATAGAGGTGGAGGACTTCGGCAGAGGCTGCCCGGTAGACTACAACCAGCGTGAAAAACGCTACAACTGGGAGCTTGTTTACTGCGAGCTTTACGCAGGAGGAAAGTATAACAACAACGGCGGCGACAACTACGAATATTCTCTGGGTCTTAACGGACTGGGAGCCTGCGCAACGCAGTATTCCTCCGAATATATGGACGTTGAGGTACTGCGTGACGGGTTCAGATACACCCTGCATTTTGAAAAGGGAAACAACATAGGCGGTCTCTCAAAGGAGCCTGCAAAGGGCAGACGTACAGGCACAAAAACTCACTGGAAACCCGATCTCGAGGTTTTCACAGACATTGACATAGGCAGGGAATATTTTGAGGAGGTACTTAAAAAGCAGGCTGTGGTAAATCCCGGCATAACCTTTGTGCTGAGGATCCAGCGTGAAAACAGCTCCTTTGAGGAAAAGTCATACTGCTACGAACACGGCATTGCCGACTATGTAAAGGAGCTTGCGGGTGAAGAAAGCCTGACCTCTGTGCAGTATTTCACCGGCGACCGCAAGGGCAGAGACAGAGCCGATATGGAGGACTATAAGGTAAAGCTGTCGGTGGCGTTTACATTTTCCAATACAGTCAACCGCATTGAGTATTTTCATAACTCCAGCTATCTGGAGCACGGCGGTTCTCCCGAGGACGCTGTAAAATCCGCATTTACATCGCAGGTAAACGGATACCTGAAAAACAACGGCAAATACCTTAAGGACGAAAAGCCGATAACATTCCAGGATATAGAGGACTGCCTTGTACTGGTGTCAAGCTCCTTCTCCACCCAGACCTCCTATGAAAACCAGACCAAAAAGTCTATCACAAACAAGTTTATCAAGGAATGCATGACTGAATTTCTCAAACACAACATAGAGGTTTATTTTATCGAAAATCCCGACGAGGCAATAAAGATCGCAGAACAGGTGCTTGTCAACAAAAGGAGCCGTGAAAGCGCTGAAAAATCAAGGCTCAGCGCAAAGGTAAAGCTTCAGGGAAAAATAGACCTTGCAAATCAGGTGCAGAAATTTGTAGACTGCCGCTCCAAGGATCTGTCCAGAAGAGAGCTTTATATCGTGGAGGGAGACTCGGCGCTGGGTTCCGTCAAGCTGGCAAGGGACGCAGAATTTCAGGCTGTTATCCCCGTAAGAGGAAAGATCCTCAACTGCCTTAAAGCGGATTACGACAAGATCTTCAAAAACGAGATCATCACCGATCTGATAAAGGTACTTGGCTGCGGAGTAGAGGTAAAAAGCAGCAAGAAAAAGGATCTGTCAAATTTCAGTCTTGACAGGCTCAGGTGGAACAAGATCGTCATCTGCACCGATGCGGACGTGGACGGCTTCCACATAAGGACGCTTATCCTCACCATGCTTTACAGGCTTACGCCGACCCTTATCGAAAAGGGCTATGTGTACATTGCGGAATCCCCGTTATTTGAGATAACCTCAAAAAACAAGACCTACTACGCCTACGACGAATCTGAAAAAACAAAGATACTTGGTATGCTGGGAAATGAAAAGTTTACTATCCAGCGTTCAAAGGGTCTTGGCGAAAACGAGGCTGAAATGATGAGCCTTACCACAATGAACCCCGCTACCCGCAGGCTTATAAAAATTCACCCCGACGACGTTGAGCAGACCCAGTGGATGTTCGATATGCTCCTCGGAGACGATCTGCAGGGAAGAAAAGAATTTATCACCAACAACGGTGTGGATTATATCGACATGGCAGATATCTCTTGATTTAATTGTATATCATAAAAATAATATTGATTTTCGATAATTTATTATTGACAACCAAGATATCCTGTGGTATAATATACCTATCTTGAAAACTTGGATAGGAGGATGATCTATGCCGTATGAGCTGTTGGATTTGATCGGAGCAGCTCTTCTTCTGCTTGCTTTTTTGGGTGTGCCTATATATCTCACATATGTCAATTATACAGGATTATATAAAAAAATAAAAAAAATCAAGCAGAGGATATGCGATCTGACAACATTGGTTCTGGGAACATTTTATTCATACATTTATCTTTACGCTGCGGGGCTGGGCGTGGAGTATGACGAGCCGATAGTATTGGGCGACGGTTCTTCCGAGCTTCACAGTCCTCTGTCGGGGGATTTTATGCCGTCGTTCGTTATTCCTCTTATCATTGCTCTTGTAAGTATGTTTGTACTGAGCTTTGTTAAAAGGCGTAAGCCGCCCCTTCTGAGCGCATTGCTTATAAGCGGTATCTATATGGGCAACATACTGGGAGCATTGTTCTGCATACAGCTTTGGGAGAACTGTCTTGACTATCTGATCTTCATTGAGTTTTTGTTCCCGCTGAATTATTTTATGATGTCGGTGAGGATCATCAGAAACGAAATAAACAGACAGCTGAAATTTATGGAGGACGGCGAATGCGTCCCGGACGGAAAATTTACGGGAGCGGTCTATAAGCTGTTATCCAGAAGTGCCGGCTGGTATCTTGTAAGCTTTGCAGCCCTCGTTCCACTGCTTGCAGCGCTTCTCGTGATACTCATTCTTTTCGGACAGGGTGCGGACGGCGTTGTCAAGGTCTTTACAATGACCGCCGACTGGACTTTTTCCACACAGATACCTCCTCCGCCTGTACAGTACGAGGGACACTACCTCTGCACCGTTGCCGCAGGAGGTCATGAAAAAATCGTTAAACCGCAGAGAATGGGAATACGTCTCGGAAAGCCGATAGTTGTGAACCGTCAGCTATGCATTGCAAACGCTTTTGAGGATTATATTATGGATAAAGTCCCGAGATTCCACAGAGCAGTCAGAAGCTTTTATGACAAGTACGGATATCCGCTGTCAGTAAAAATAACTACCCCGCTGAGAGCAGATATCGTTTATATACTTATGAAACCGCTGGAATGGCTCTTCCTGCTTTTTCTTTATGCCTTCGACACCGACCCTGAAAGCAGGATAGCCGTACAGTATACGGGAGCAAAATATTCCGCAGTAAAAACAAACAGGATCTACGAAAGGAAAGGATAATATGGCAAGAAAAAAAGCGGCTCCGAAAAAAAGCGCCAAGCCCGCCGCAGACGCATATATAGAGGGCGCAGGACTTGTCGCAGACGAGAAGATCACACAGTCGCTGGAAAAAAACTATATGCCCTACGCTATGAGCGTTCTGATATCCAGAGCGTTCCCTGAGATAGACGGCTTCAAGCCGTCTCACAGAAAGCTGCTGTACACAATGTACAACATGGGACTTTTAAAGGGCAAGCTTACAAAATCCGCAAACATAGTGGGAGCGACCATGCGGCTCAATCCCCATGGAGACGCTGCGATCTATGAAACAATGGTAAGGCTTTCAAGAGGAAACGAAGCGCTGCTCCACCCATACGTCCAGAGCAAGGGCAACTTCGGCAAGGCGTATTCCAGAGATATGTCCTATGCGGCATCACGTTACACGGAAGCAAAGCTGGAGCCTATATGCGAGGAGCTTTTCAGGGATATTGACAAAAACACCGTAGATTTCGTCCCCAACTACGACAACACCATGCAGGAGCCTTCTCTGCTGCCTGCCAGCTTTCCGTCGATACTGGTGAACGCAAACGTTGGTATCGGCGTTTCAATGGCGTCGGCGGTATGCCCGTTCAATTTGCAGGAGATATGCGAGACCACCATCGGACTGATGAAAAATCCCGGCTTCAATATTATGGAGACCCTGAAGGGTCCCGATTTCCCCGGGGGAGCGTCAATGCTCTACGACGAGGACGAGCTTGAAAAGATCTACCGCACGGGAAAAGGCTCTGTAAAGCTGCGGGCAAAGTATCAGTACGACGCAGACGCAAGGTGTCTTGAGATAGTCGAGATACCTGCAACCACCACCATAGAAGCCATAAAGGAAAAAATAATATCCCTTGTCAAAGCGGGAAAAATAAGAGAGATCTCCGACATCAGAGACGAAACGGATCTGAACGGACTTAAAATAGGAATAGATATCAAAAAGGGCGTCGATCCCGACAAGCTCATGCAGAAGCTTTACAAGCTCACTCCCCTCCAGGATTCTTACGCCTGCAATTTCTATATACTGATCCACGGCTACCCGAAAATAATGGGAGTTTACGAGATACTTGACGAATGGATAAAATTCCGCAAGGAATGCGTAAAACGCCGTATAGTCTTTGATCTGGAGAAAAAGCGTGAAAAGCTTCATCTGCTGAAAGGACTGGGCAAGATCCTGCTGGATATCGACAAGGCTGTAAGGATAGTCAGAGAGACCGAGGAGGAATCTGAGGTCGTGCCTAACCTTATGATAGGCTTCGGTATCGACGAGGTACAGGCTGAATATGTGGCGGAGATCAAGCTGAGACACCTCAACCGTGAGTATATTCTGAAAAGAACAGCCGAAACGGACGAGCTTGAAAAGGAGATCGCCGAGCTTGAAAACACTCTTTCCAGTGAAAAGAAGATCGGTAACGTTATTATCTCCGAGCTTAAGGATGTTATCAAAAAATACGCACAGCCTAGAAAAACAGGCTTCTACTATAAATCTGATGTCGAAGATGTTGTGATCGAGGAGGAGATCGAGGATTACCCCTGCAAGCTGTTTTTAACAGACAGCGGCTACTTCAAGAAATGTACCATGCAGTCGCTGAGAATGGCAAGCGAGCAAAAGCTTAAGGAGGGGGATTCCATTTCTCAGGAAACCGAGTCCTCCAACCGCACCGATCTGCTGTTCTTTACAGATAAATGCAGCGTTTATAAAACAAAGACCTCTCAGTTCAAAAATACCAAGGCAAGCGATCTGGGAGATTACATTCCCGCCGCACTGAGCTTTGACAACGGTGAAAGCGTAGTCTATATGGTGGACACAGCAGATTATTCCGGCTATCTGATCTTCGTATACGAAAACGGCAAGGCGGCAAAGATCCCGCTTAACGCCTATGAGACAAAGACCAACCGCAAAAAGCTCGCCAATGCATATTCGGACAAATCAAAGCTGGTGGAGATACTGTTCGTCAGGGACAATGCGGATATCATGCTGAGGACCTCAAACAACCGTGCAATGATCTTCGATACCGCCCTGCTGCTGCCTAAAACCACCAGAAGCACTGTCGGCGTGCAGGTCATGACTATGAAATCCAAAACCACCGTTGTGGAAAGAGCTTACATTATAGACGAAAAAACCGCCGGGGAGCTTAAAAAGTACCGCAGCAAAACCATACCCGTTGCAGGCTGCATTGCCAAGGATCTGGAGGATCCGGACCAACTCACCTTTTAAGGAGAATGCCTTATGACTTTCAAACCGTACCGCAGAAAAGCTTACTACTACGAAACAGACCGAATGGATATCGTACACCACTCAAACTATGTACGCTGGCTGGAGGAAGCAAGGATAGATCTTATGGAGCAGATAGGCTGTCCGTTTTCCGAAACGGAACGCAGGGGGATCGTCTCGCCGGTTCTGTCGGTGGAAACGCACTATAAATATCCGGTAAGATTCGGAGACGAATTTGAGATCCGCAGCCATATATCCTCATTCAACGGCTGCCGCTTTGAGCTTGACTATGAGGTGATAAACCTCTCGTCGGGTATGCAGTCGCTGACCGCCCACACCTCCCACTGCTTTACTACACCCGATCTGAAACCGGTAAGGCTGAAAAAAAGCTTTCCAGACATTTATGAAAAATTCGCTGCGGCAGCCGAAGAAAGCAACTCCGAAAAATGATCTTAAACGCCCCGGAATTTGAATATCCGGGGCGTTTTGGTTTCAGTTAAGAAAATAAACGCACGCATTAAGTAAAAGCGCAAACACAAGCCAAAGCATATACGGTATCTGTAGATACGCCGCGCATTTGTTTATCTTGTAGAAGTATATGATCGTCACCAAAGCGGCGGTCATGATAAGTCCCAGCCATACGGCGGCAAAAAGATAAAGCCCGAGCCGGAAGAATATCAGCGTCCAGAACATATTGAGAAACAGCTGCGTCCCGTAAGCGTAAAGCGCCTTTTTCCGAAACGGAGAAACGCTTTCGTATATCAGATAGCAGGATATCCCCATGAGAATAAAAAGTATGCTCCACACTACCGGAAAAACCCATGGCGGCGGTGCGAAAGAAGGTTTTTCCATGGATAGGTAAACAGGCTTGATCCTCCCCGAAAGCAGATTTGACAAGACGCCGGTCAACAGCGGAACGGCAATAGAGACAAGGAGAGCTTTCAGCTTCAGAGAATGTAAGTTTATGCATTTTATGTTCATTTTTTTCACCTCATTACATAGTATGCCTGACTTATCCGCTTTAATGCATATTACGGATAAGCCGAACCGGAAAATCCATATCTGATATTTGCAAGCAAGACGTACACAAAGCCGTCAGGCGGTGATTGTGCGGGATTGCCTTAATACAATATATTGTGTTACATGACTTAAAAAATTAAAATCTGTTGTGAAATGTGCAGTATAGAGCTGTTCATTATTTGTGCAAAAGGGTAATTTTTCGTACTCGATCGCAGGAAAATCTTGACTTGAACGTAATTATTATGATATAATGTAAGGTATGATAGTATAGCTGTTTTTATTTTGTTTAGATATCTCTAAGACCCTGCGACATGACGGTCTTAAATATGAAACTGGAGGTTTGTGATGGAAAAGCAAATTGACTACTCAAGCTATGCGGCATATAAGGAAACGGTGGAAAACCTCACCGCCGACCTGAAAAGCCTGCTTAAGCTCAGTGAGGAAATCTCGCTGGTAAACACTGCCGAATCTATCCGGGAAACTCTCGAAAAAGCCAAGGACGAGCATTTCGAGGTAGCTATAGTGGGTGAATTCAAGCGAGGAAAAAGTACCCTTATAAACGCCCTGCTGGGACAGGAGGTGCTGCCTGCCGACGTTCTGCCTGCAACCGCAACGCTTAACAGAGTTACATACAGCACCGAGCCGTACGTTCAGGTGGAATATAAAAACGGAGATTCCGAAAAGGTCGAGATAGACAGACTGGAGGAATACGTTACCAAGCTCACCAGCGAATCGGAAAAGAAGGCGGAAACCGTCAAGGAAGCCACCGTATATTACGATACGGAATTCTGCCGCAACAATGTGGATATCATCGATACCCCGGGTCTTAACGATGACGACCAGATGACTAACGTTACCCTGTCGATCATCCCCAAGATCGACGCAGCCGTTTTCGTCATCAGCGCAAACTCTCCTTTTTCACAGTTTGAAAAGGAGTTCCTCGAAAAGAAAATGCTTACCTCAGACGTTGGAAGGATCATCTTCGTCGTAAACTGCTTCGGTACGTTTTCTCAGGAGGACGAAAATAAAATAGTCGAAACAGTGCGTGCAAGGATCGGCAAGTACGTTATGGAAAAGGCAAAGAAGGTAATGGGAGAGGATTCCCGTGAATTTGCCGTGTATAAAAGAAAGATCGGCACTCCGAGAGTTATCGGGGTGTATGCTAAGCGTGCCCTGACGGCAAAGACTATCGGCAGTCAGGAGCTGCTGGAGCAGTCTAATTTTCCGGAGTTTGAAAAGGCTCTGGAAACGCTGCTGACTCAGGAGAGAGGCGTTATCACGCTCCAGATACTGGCAAACAAGATAACCAATTCCGGTACAGAGATACTGCGCTCCATCGTAATGCAGGAAAACGCCCTTATGATGGAAAACGACGAATTTATGGAGAAATACAACGCCGCCATAAAGGAGATCGACGATATAAGAAATCTCAAGAGGCAGGAATTTGTAAAGATCAACAACGCCGCCAATCAGGTTTTCGACGACCTGAAACCGGTGCTTGACAACTACTGGACAAATATCGAGGAAGCGGCAATGGAGGTTATCGACAGCTTCCAGATGTCCTCCGATGATTTTAAAAAGGATCAGCTCAAGATCATTACCAGCAAGCTCACCGAGAAGATCAAGGAAAGCATCGAGGCAAGAGCGCAGATCATATGCGAGCAGATACAGAATTCCATCAATAACGCAGTCAGCGGAGAGGCTGAGAGACTTCAGGAATTTGAAGACGAATTTTTTGAATCGGTCGCAAGGATACAGGAAATGTTCACTATATCAGGCAGAGTCTCCCAGAATGGCGGCATGATAGACAAGATCATTGGCGCCGCTATAGGCTCCTACGGCGTGGGAGGACTGTTCCTCGGCTTCAGGGAATCCGGTATCAAGGGCGCTCTTCTCGGAGGTGCGACAGGTCTTGCCGGTTTTTACGCCACCTACTATGCGGCGGCATTCTTCGCCGGGTTCTTCGGAATCACTGCGGCAGGTCCGATAACGCTGTGTCTTATGGCATTTGCAGGTATCGCAGGCACATTTACCTCCAACTTCGCAGTTGACAAGATCCTTGTAAAGGAAAGGATCGATAAGTATAAATCAAACTTCAAAACTCAGGTCAGAAAGCAGTTCCATGAAATGAAGCTCAATAACGACTTCACGGAAACTGTAAGACGCCAGGTGTTCTCATCCTTTGAAAGCCTCAAGGGCAAGATCGAGGAGGAGACTGAGATCATTCTGCGGGATACCCAGGAAACGCTGGATAACCTTAACGATCTTAAGGCGGAAAAGAATAACCTGTCGCAAAAGGAAATGGAGCGGCTTCACATTATTGCGGGAACGGCAAGCGACATAGTTCAGGACGCATACGCCGTAAGGCGCACTCTCGCAGACGAAGCGGGAAGCTGAAATTTTTCTGATTAATTTTGTTATTATTAGGAGGACACTCAATGAGTGAAATTACAGAGAAAATAAATCCGCTTCTTCAGATCGATACAGGCTTCCGCTCCTATCTCAACGCATATACACGCTCTTATCAGAACCATATGGTGGACGGCAGTCTCGATTACGCATATGAATCCGACTTCGCCGTGCGTCAGAAAATAATGGGACTGAGCGGAAGCTCAAAGCTTTTTAAGGCTATAAATTCTCAGGACATTTCAGCGGAGGCTAAGCATCTGTTTATGAAATGCAATCAGGTAGGACCACTGAAATATCCGGAAATATACGATATTGTGAAGAAGTGCGCAGAACGGCTGGAGCTTATCGTGCCCATCGTCTTTATCAGAGAGGATCTGGACAGAGCGCTTGCATACTCCATAGCCAGCGAGATCATAGAGCCTTGCATAGTGCTTACAAAGCGGCTGGTGGATATGTGTTCAATGGATGAGCTTACGATGCTTATAGGCTGCGAATGCGGAAGAATACAGAATAATCACTGCACGTACAATATGGCGTACACATACCTGAACGTCAACAGAAACGTATACAAGCCCATAGAACGTTCCTATAATCAGCCGATAGGAAATCAGCTCTACTCGGCGCTGGTGCAGTGGGTGAAATATGCCGACGTGACCGCCAACAGGGCTGCAATGATCTGTCTCGACAAGCCCGGCAGATACCTTGATATCGCCTCGGGACTTTTAAACAAGGGTTATATGGACTTTTACGGAAGAGCTCAGAAGGAATTTGATTTTAACGACATAAGCTCCAAAGCCCAGTCTATCCATGCAAGCTCCTCACGCACCCTAAAGGTCGAGGGTCAGCTTACCGAGCTGGAAAGGGCATTGCTGGCAAGTAACGAGTTTCTTTACTGTCATACGCTTTACTCCTGGCGCAAGGACGTGGTCGATATTGAAAAGCACGCCCAGTCAGGACAGATCTGCGATGTGCGCACAAGCGTTATTATAGGAAACGGAGGGCAGCTGTAATGGAAAACGAACTTTTAAAGCCCGCCGAAAAGGATATCGACCTTATCCGACGCAAGCTTAATGAAATAATCGAGGACGAGAAGATCTCAGCGGTCCTGGGCGCAGACTGCGTTGCAGGACTGAAGGACTGGGACGCACTGATCGCAAAAAAATGTGAGGAGCCTTTTACTCTGGTAATTCTGGGTGAATTTAAAAGAGGTAAAAGCACCATTATCAACGCCCTGCTGGGCAAGAATCTGGCTCCGATCAACGTTACGCCGGAAACCTATACCATAAACGAGATCTCGTTCGGTCACACACAGTCGGTGGAGGCGATACTTGAAAACGGACAGCGTGTTCCACTTGTGCTGGAGGATATCACAAGGGAAAATCTCGAAAGAAGAATGAAGCTCTTTCCGGCAAAAATATCCTGCGTGCAGATAAAGGACAACGCTCCTATACTCCGTGACATACGGATAGTTGACACGCCGGGGCTTTCCGATCTGGAATCCCTGGATAAGCAGGTGGAGGAATATATTGTAAACGCCGACGCAATTATGTATGCGGCTTCCTGTCTGCTGCCATTTTCGGAAACAGAACAGATCTTTCTCGCAAGCCACGTCCAGCCCCAGCGTTTCGGAATGCTTTATGTGCTTGTAAATATGGTCGATGCCCTTAATTCCCAATCGGACGTTGATAAGATCATGAGACGGTTCAGAGGTATCTCCGAGAGGATAGTGCCTAATGCGATCGTTTACGGCATAAGCGGCGGAGACGAGCTTAAAAGAAAGCTGGGAGAAAAAAGGCCTCCCGACAAGGGTACCAGAGAATTTTACGAAACTCAGTTTTTGCAGTTCGAGCTTTCGCTCAACCGTGATATTATTATGCAGAAGGACGTTATACGCTCCAAACGAGTTATAACAATGCTCGATCAGATGTGCAGCGAAATAAACTCAAAGCTGCGGCTGATAAGCGATATGACCGAGCTTGACAAGCAGAAGCTGGAGGAAAAGGCAAAGGAATTTGAAAAGCAGTGTACAGAGCTTCAACAGGCGCTGGAGGATAAAAAGCCTGCGCTGCACCTTTCCATACTGGAAATGCAGCAGGAAGCCGAGACGTGGATGTACGAATTTTTCTCCAAGCTCAGGGCAAGCATACTTGAATGCAGAGCCAAGGACGAAAACGGCGAGGAGATCTATTCCTCGGAGGATATTGAAAAATACTTCTACTCATTCCTTATGGAAAAGGTGGGCGAAGCTTACAGGACCTGTATAGAATGTCACAGAGACGCAGTAGCCGAGCTTGTGGAGAAAATGAGCCGTGAGCTTGCAGGCGCACTGGGAATAGACGATATGTCCGAGGTCACAAAGGCTCCGTCTGTGGAAAGAATAATGATGTCGATGAACAAGAATGTCACAAGAAGCGTTATGGGCGTAAAGCTGTTCGGCACCAGCGAAAACTTCCCACCCGCAGCAATGAGTACCTTCAGCAGCATTCTGAAAAAGAAAAAAACTACGGATATCATCGATATTGCTCTTGAAAATTATGATGAAATAAGAACAAATATCGTAAAGGATATCAAAACCGTTTATCAGGATCTGGAGGTCAAGGCAGCTTCACGTCTGGACAGCCTGTACCAGTATCAGGTCGAAATGGGCAGAGACGCACTTAATCAGGCTAAGGAAATGATGAGCCGCTACGACAATGACGAGATCATTTCCACTCTTGCAGAGGCTAAGCGGCGTATGAGAGAGCCTAAACAGCTTTTGGAGCAGTGTACCTTTAACGCATGACAGAACTGTTTAACATATTTTATCGGGCAGACAAGTAAATTGTCTGCCCGATTTTTATGCGATCTGTACTTTGTTGCATATAACTGTGAAAAATGTGTAAATTGATCACGCTATTTTTGTGTGTTTTACAGAATTATTAATAAACCTATTGAAAACTATTACAAGAAGGTGTATAATTAATAATAGGAGGGGAGCATATGAATAAAAAACTGCTTGTTGACTGCGGCATAGCTTATGACGAGGGAGTCGAAAAGTTTCTGGACGAAAAAGAGCTTTATGAAAGTCTGCTGGTGAATTTTCTTACAGACAATACCTTTGACGAGGCAAAAAACTGCGTGGAAGCCGCAGATTATGACGGAGTGATGAAAGCCGTCCATGCAATGAAATCAGTAACGGGAACGCTATGCATGAACGGTCTTTTAAGAAAATGCTGCGAAGTAATGGACTCTATCCGTGATAAGGATTATAAGACAATGGAAAAGACCTTTGGCGAGGCTTATAATATGTATCTTGAAATTTCAAACGCTATAAAAAACGCCTGAGATCTCCGGAGGTAATGTAAAATGAAATATCTTGTTGTTGTGGATATGCAGAAGGATTTCGTGGACGGCAGTCTCGGTTCTCCGGCTGCTCAGAAAATCGTGGATAACGTCTGCCGCCTGATCGCCGGTTACAAAACCGGCGGTGTGATATACGCCACTATGGATACCCACTTTAAAAACTATCTTGAGACCTCCGAGGGAAAGCAGCTGCCCGTTAAGCACTGTATAAAAGGCAGCGAGGGCTGGGAACTGGACAAAAGAGTATCTGCGGCGCTTGACGGCAAAGCGCAGATATTTGAAAAGCTTACCTTCGGCTCGATCGATCTGGCAAAAACGCTGGCTGATAAGCTTGATGTAAACGATACTGTAGAGCTGTGCGGACTTTGCACCGATATATGCGTGGTATCAAATGCACTGCTTATAAAGGCATACTGTCCCGAAAACGAGATAATTGTCCGCAGCAGCTGCTGTGCAGGAGTATCTGAAGAAAGCCACAGAGCGGCTCTTGCGACTATGCGATCCTGTCAGATAAACGTAATTGAATAAAAAGCAGGGGCGAACATTTATTCGTCCCTGCTTTTTTATCTGAAAATTCAAAGCATTCACTTAGCTTATACCCAGGAAATCAAGATACTGCTTATCCGGCATATTGGTTACGGAGGTCTTTTTAAGTCCGTCCTCGGGAGAAAGCCTGTACTGGACCTTTAGCTTTCCGTCCTCCTCATCGATTATCCATCCTACGTCGGGAACAGTTCCTCTTATGCCCTTGTTGGAGATCGTCTTTTCAATACCCTTTTGCTTAAGTGTAAAGAACTTGAGCTTGATATCCTCTCCGTAAGGAACTACGCAGATCTTGACTCCGCCCTTGTCGCTGTCCTGAACATCGTAAAGAATGATCTGATACTTGCCGTCCGGAGAAATAGTGTTTTCGTCCGCCGATACCTCGCAGATCTTAGTGTACTCCGGCTTGTAAAGACCGAAAACATCCGTACTTCTGTCCATGTCGGCGTTAAGCACCGTAAGCGTAGAGGTGCCGCCGAAAAGAAGATTGAAAACGAAGTACGCCACAAGTCCCAGCACATACATAAGCAGGTAAATAGTACCCATTATTACCTTCAGCGTTTCATTGGTCCCGGCGGCAAAGAACATTACCAGCGCAACCGCAAACGGAGGAATTATAAGTATCCAGTCGTACATATTGAAAAGTATCAGACAGAATACCACCGGCAGCATAAGTATGCTCAGCATTCTGGTAGGCAGCTCGTTGCGGGAAAATATCATCAGTCCCAAAAAAACTACGCTTGCCACTACATATACGGTAAAGAACGACCGCTCCTTACCCTCCGCAAATTCCAGATCATAAAGGAAGGTAGCATATGTGATGAGTACAATTACAGCAAAGTACGCTATATTGAACACAGATACTGCCCTTTTTACCCATACGTTGGACAAGAAATCCTTCATTTTTTAAATCCTCCTGTTGTTCCGTTTTTATTTTATTTATATATTAATTGAGAATTATCTCCTCGCCGCCTGACAGTCCCGACAGGATCTCAACATTTTCATTGTCCTCTATGCCAAGCTCCACGTCCTGCTCCACCTTTACGCCGTCGATCAGAAGATTGACAAAGGTCCGCCCGGAAATATCCTTTACCGCCTTTTTGGGAACTACCACCGTATCCAGCCTTGAATAAACATCGAAAACCACGTCAATATCGCCGAACTCGAACAACTCATCACGGTTATCGGGAGTGATAACATATGTGTAAGTGGAAAAATCCCCGTTTTCTGAATATACGATATCCGTTACAGTCCCTGTGGAGCTCTTCACTCCCTGCTCCAGTCTGACCGATGTACCGAAATTAACGTTTGTCAGCTGCTGATCGTACACCTGCACGCAAAGATATTCCTGAGACTTGTCCGAGGTGTATCCGAAAACAGAACCCTTGCTGACAGGCGAATATATATTGAACTGAGCGTCATGCCTTTCAAACGCCATAAACTCACCGTCGCACGGAGCGTACACATTATAATCGTCCAAAGACGCCACAAGATGATCGTACCTCAGCTGTTCTATCTTCAGGTCGTACTCAGCCATGCTGATCTCACCGGCGGACGCACCGTTTGCATAAAGGGTGTCCACCGTGCTTTTAGCCTGATCGAGCCTGATCTGCTCACGGTCGATCTGTTCCTCTACCTCATCTGAAAACAGCGTACAAAGCAGATCCCCCTTTTTTACGTCACATGGATACTCGACCTCTATAGATTTGATCTGACCGCCCGCATTGAAAACCACCGCTTCGCTGTAAGGGTAGCCATAGCTGCCGGTCTGATAATATTGCTGGGAAATATCGGTGATCTCGGCAGTGCAGGTCTTATATTCTATCTCCTTCGTTTCAAGGATAGGTACGGCAATTTCCTCCTTATCCTTCTTTTTACCGCAGGAGCATAGACATACGCAAAGAACCGCAGCCAGAACCAAAGCAAAAGCTCTCATATTCTGATCCTTTCATAAGCCGTATTGCATATTATTATACACAAGTTATTATAGCATTTTCCCGCAGAAATTACAAGAAAATATCGTTTTTATTGTAGATATGCACAATATAAAGCGTAAATATTTGGCGATTTTAGCTATCGGCAAGCTGACAAATGATACTGTTGGACACCAGAAATCCACGGGGCGTAAGACTTACCGCTCCGTCCCTTATGCGGCACAGACCGTTTTGCTCCAATATACGGGATCTTTGTATAAATTTCCGGGAAAAATCCTCTCCTGCAAGAGCGCAGAGCTTTTCAAGCTTCACTCCCTCCGAAAGCCGAAGTCCCAGCATGATATATTCCTGAGTCCTGTCGGGAGCCTCCTCCAGAATAACGTTTTTCTGTGCGCCGCCGCATATATATTCCCCCACGCCGGAGGGACAGTAAAACCGTTTTCCCTCAAAAAAAGAGTGTGCGGACGCTCCGAAGCCAAGGTATTCACAACACCGCCAGTATTTCATATTGTGACGGGAAATCTTATTGTCTCTTGCAAAATTTGATATCTCATACTGCTTAAAGCCCCTGTCCTCAAGGAACTCCACCGTCTGAAGGTACATTTCGCAAAGCTCGTCCTCCCCTGCAACGGAATTTTTAACTCTTTCGCAGTCAAACGGAGTACCCTCCTCGATTTTCAGCATATAGGCGGAAATGTGGCTGAGCGGCATTTTGCAGAGCTTATCCAGGGTATCCCGCAGGCTGACGTAGGTCTGACCTGCAAGCCCCAGCATAACGTCTCCGGAAATATTTTCAAATCCGGCTTTGAATGCATCGTACACAGCCTGTCTTGCCTGGGAAAAGCTATGAGGTCTGCCCAGAAATCCAAGCTCGCAGTCCTGAGCTGACTGTATGCCGAAGGAAATACGGTTCACACCCGCTTGCCGATAGCCTGACAGCTTCTCACGATCTGTGCTGTCCGGATTACATTCCACCGTAATTTCCGGATCATCAAGCATGAAAGCCTCTGCGCAAGCCGAAATTATTCTTTCCACCTGTGAAACGCTCAGCAGCGACGGCGTCCCTCCGCCGAAGTATACTGTATCGGCAGAAATATTCCTTCCCTTATACATAAGAATATTTTTTATAAGCGCTTCCGTATACTCTTCCCTTGTCCCGCTGTCCGAGGGAAGGGAGTAAAAATCGCAGTAGGGACATTTTCTTATGCAAAAGGGTATGTGGATATAAATTCCCGTCATAAGCCGTCACTGCCCTCATCAAAGGCGTTATCTATATATTTGCCGGTTTTTTCCCGGTTGCTTTTGATCTTTTCCACAGCCATGCAAATGCCGAATTTAGCAGCCCATAAAACGTACATTCCCACTGAAATCCCAAAAACGCAAGCCACAAAATACAGCTGCTGCTGAAACGTCAGCTGAAAATACACCGATCGTGAGATCAGAAGCTCCACAACTCTCGGGTGAATGAAAAGATAGCACACCCACCCCAGTATACCGCTGTAAGCAATGGTGCAGGTTATCCCCACAAAAGCCTCACGGAATTTCAGCAGCGAAAACCTTGCCCCCGCAAGCACAGCCCAGACAGCCGCCAGGAACAGTCCTATCCCCGTTGAAATATTAGCGTAGATCTCATAAATTATCGGCATCAGCGCCGCCCCGGAAAAGCCGAAGATAAGTGACAGCTTCATCGATTTGTTTAAATTCTCCATAGCGCTCCTTTCACAGCCGCAAGGTCCTACACATTAAAAAATCCAAGTCCCGACATCGTTACTATAATATAAGTCATCATCACAGCCGATGCCGAACCCAGCACAATTCCCGTAAATACGCAGGCAAATGCGTTGGGATCAAACACAAAGCCGTGCTTCTTATTAACATAAAGCCTGCACATCTTATCAGATCTGTAAATATATTTTTTCAATATCAGCTCGCAAGGGAAAATATTCGGATATTCCGTTTCATTCTCCCCCGAGGTCACTGAATAAAAGGCAGATCTGTACCGGTATCTCGGATTTTTGTCCAGTTTTATAAATCTTCCTCTGCATTTTTCCGAGCCTGCAAGCCAGATCAGGCATACTACAAAAAATCCCACAATAAATAACATCACAGCAGCCATAGCCAGCATAACGATAAAGTAAACCGCCGCCAGATCAGCTCCGAAGATCACCGCAAGAGCTATAATTGCAGCTGCCCCTATTAAAAATTCCATATTAAACCTTTCCTTTTATCCTCCTAAAAAGGCAGCAAACGCTGCGGGAACGGTACTTCGTCCTTAAAAAGATCAAAGCATTCCGGACATTGTTTCATTATATGCTCCTCCCCCACATCTTATTATATTATATAGAGTTCCGAATAATATAATGCCCGTTTTTTGCGGTCATCAGTCATCCAGCTTAAGAACAGACATAAACGCCTCCTGCGGAACGGAGACCGATCCCAGCTGCCGCATACGCTTCTTGCCCTCTTTTTGCTTTTCAAGCAGCTTTTTCTTTCTGGTGATATCTCCTCCGTAGCATTTTGCAAGCACGTCCTTACGCAGCGCCTTTATTGTCTCTCTCGCAATTATTTTACCGCCTATTGCCGCCTGAACAGGGACCTCGAAAAGCTGTCTCGGGATATTCTCCTTAAGCTTTTCGGTCAGCCGTCTGCCTCTGGAATAAGCCTTTTCCTCATGGACGATAAATGAAAGAGCGTCCACGATCTCACCATTCAGAAGAACGTCCAGCTTGACAAGCCTTGACGGCTCGTAGCCCTTCATCTCATAATCAAATGAAGCATATCCCTTTGTACGGGATTTCAGCGCATCGAAAAAATCGTAAACTATTTCGTTAAGAGGAAGAACATAGTGCAGATCCACACGGTTTTCGTCTATATATTTCATGTCCTTGAAGCTTCCCCGCCTGTCCTGGCAAAGCTCCATAATATTTCCCACAAACTCCGAGGGAGTATAAATGTGTGCGTTCACCACCGGCTCCTCCGCAGACGCTATCGTTCCGGTATCCGGATAATTTGTGGGGTTATCTATAAATACGGTCTCGCCGTTGGTAAGATTCACCTTATAGATGACCGAGGGAGCGGTGGTGATAAGGTCAAGATTATATTCACGCTCCAGACGCTCCTGAATTATTTCCATGTGAAGAAGTCCCAGAAATCCGCAGCGGAAACCGAAGCCCAGTGCGATCGACGTCTCAGGCTCAAAGGAAAGGGACGCATCGTTGAGCATAAGCTTTTCAAGTGCGTCACGGAGATCTCCGTACTTTGCCCCGTCAGCAGGATAAATTCCGCAGTAGACCATGGGATTTACCTTTTTATAGCCTGGCAGAGCCTCCGAACATGGCTCTGCGGCATTTGTCACGGTATCGCCCACACGGGTATCTCCAATGTCCTTGATGGACGCCGCAATATAGCCGACCTCTCCTGCGTGAAGCTCTCCCACAGGAACAAGATCCTTAGCTCCCATGTATCCCACCTCGACTGTCTGGAATTGAGCACCCGCAGCCATAAGACGTATCGTATCCCCCGCCTTAAGGTGTCCCTCCTTGATCCTGACGTAAATAATAACGCCCTTGTACTGATCGTAATAGCTGTCAAATATCAGCGCCTTAAGAGGAGCATTTTCATCTCCCGACGGCGCAGGTATATCCGTGACCACACGCTCCAGGACCTCCTTGATGTTCGTACCCATTTTTGCGGAGATCCTCGGTGCGTCCATTGCCGGTATACCTATAACGTTTTCCACCTCCGAGCAGGCTCTTTCCGGATCGGCTGAGGGCAGATCTATCTTATTTATAACAGGCAGTACCTCCAGATCGTGTTCTATGGCAAGATATGTGTTGGCAAGGGTCTGCGCCTCGATCCCCTGAGAAGCGTCCACAATAAGTATAGCTCCCTCGCAGGCGGCAAGGGAACGTGATACCTCATAGTTGAAGTCCACATGACCCGGAGTATCAATGAGATTAAAAATATAATCCTCTCCGCTGTCTGAATGATACGTGAGCCGCACCGCTCTCGCCTTGATAGTTATGCCGCGCTCACGCTCTATATCCATATTGTCCAGCAGCTGATCCTCCATTTCTCTCAGCTCGACCGTATCGGTAAGCTCCAGGATCCTGTCTGCAAGGGTGGATTTTCCGTGATCTATATGCGCTATAATGCAGAAATTGCGTATATTTTTTGAGTGCATTTTATATTCCCTTTCTGTATTAAAGTATACTTATCCATAATACTTTATTATATCATACTTATGGGTGGTTGTCAATTTTTCGGGTAAGAAAAAAACGGAAATCAATTTTTAAAATACCGGACAAAAGTACCGTGTTTTGTTATAGACAATACCGCAAGAAAAAATATAGGCAATACCGCACAACCATTGTGTGCGTATTGCGCAGTTAGATTTTTCGTCAGATTTCCTAAATTCGACGCAGGCATACTAACATATGTCAAGGAGAATTTGGGTAATATGACGGAATAGCCGCAGCGTTTGATCAAAACCAAACGCCGCAAGACGTACACAAAGCCGTCAGGCGGTGGCTGTGCGGTATTGCCTATACCTCCTTGACAATATTTATTTAATCTGCTAAACTTATTATAAGATATAAGAACTTTGTCAAAGGAGCGTCGCCTATGAACACAAGCCGGGGAAAAACCGTGCGTATCATAAACACACCGTCGGAGACGGTACGCAAAAGCTTTTTCTACGTCCAGGAAGCAGGCTACATAAACGCCCCCGACAGCACGGCGACCGAACGTGAAAATCTCAGCTCGTTCCTTATAGTGCTTGTCCTCAGCGGCTCGGGAGTGCTGGAATATGACGGACGCAGCTATACCCTTAAGGAGGGCAATGCTTTTTTTATCGACTGCACAAAAAAGCATCTCTACAAAGCCGACGAAAAGAACCCGTGGGAGATACTCTGGGTGCATTTTAACGGAGCTACCTCCCGGGAATATTTTGATTACTTCTACTCAAGATCCGCTGCGGTGTTCGTTCCCGAAAACTCATTTTCCATGGAAAATTCCCTGCGGAACATAATCGAAATAAACGAGGCTGCCGCAGCTAACAGCGCAGTGCGTTCCTCTCTGCTGATCGTCTCGCTGCTGACGGGAATACTTGAAAGCGTCGCATTCAGCCGTGAACCCGTTCCCGAGACCGCAAAAGCGCTGAAACGCTATCTCAGCGGAAGCTTCACCCGAAAGATCACCCTTGAACAGCTCTCCGAACAGTTCGGCTTATCAAAATACCACCTAGAACGTGAATTTAAAAAGTGCTGCGGCATAACGATCTTCGACTACATCACCGCCAAGCGTATTACCCTTGCAAAGCGCCTGCTGAGATTCACCGACAAAAGCATTGACGAGATCTCCGCCGCCTGCGGGTTCTCCGACCAGAGCTACTTTAACCGGCAGTTTAAAAAATCGGAGGGCATGACAGGCTCGGCATTCCGCAAAATGTGGAGGAACTGAAAAACCTCCGGCTGAGATCTAAGGCAGGACATACACAATGGCTGTGCGGTATTGCCTTGAATTTTCAGGATATACTAACAGTGTATCTAATAGACCTCCTCGGAAACCGGAGAAGTGCCGGATTCCGCAGGATAATTTGTCCGGCTCAAAGCACAGGGCAAAATAGACAAGGAAGATGGTGCTTCGTAAGTTTCCGAGGAGGTCTAATATAAAAGGAAAGGATCCTATGAAAAAACTAATTCTTGTGACATCGCCTCCCGCCTGCGGGAAAACGTTTATCTCCAGACAGCTGGCGGCAAAGCTCAGACATATCGTCTATCTTGACAAGGACACCCTTATCGTCCTTTCAAAGCAGATATTTGCCGTCGCCGGCGAGGAATACAACCGCAGCAGCGAATTTTTTGAGAAAAATATCCGTGACTACGAGTATAAAGCTATCCTTGCGCTTGCTATGGAGGCTCTGGAGTATGCGGATTCCGTGCTTATAAATGCCCCGTTTACCAAAGAGATCCGCAATAAGGAATTTATCGGCAGCCTTAAGGCGGAGCTTGCAAAAAAAGGCGCAAAGCTGTGCGCAGTCTGGGTGGAGACCTCCCCCGAGGTATGCAGACAGCGTATGATAAGGCGAAACAGCGACCGTGATTCCTGGAAGCTTTCCCACTGGGACGAATATATAAAGACCGTAAACTTCAATGCCCCCAAGGAGGTGGGCAGCGACCTAATCATCTTCAAAAATTCCACCCGTGAGGAATTTCTCTCATCCATGAAGCAAACCTTGTCTATACTTGAAAAATAGACCGTGCGAAAACAGATCGGTATTCATATAAAATGATCCCGTAAGAGGCCGTCAATAACCTCTTTCGGGATCATTTTATTTGCTCAGTTACTCGCATAGATCAGAATTTTGATTACCAAATTTTACGATCTATCGTTTTTGCCTTCCTTATAATTGATAATATTTCCGATTGCATTAATAAAACAAACAACAGAAAATATAGCCCAAATCGGCTTTGGAACATCAATATCCATAATACTAACAATTAGTATAGTTATCCCTAAAAGAATTCCTGATATGCCTGCAATAATACCTATGATTTTATTTAGTTTCATTGATATTCCTCCTAAATCCCGATTTTCTTACTTAGATTATACTACCAAATAACTGTTAAGTCAATAGAAACGCCATAGCACCTCCGGCTATGTAACCGGAAATACTATGGCTGAAACATCTTTATTAACGTCCTGATTTATTCACTCGTTTTTTGTTATTTAACCGCCTTAAAAATAAACCTCTCTTATAATATCTACCGTCCTTGAAAGACCCTTTTTCATGTCATATAACGCTTCCCAGCCCAGAGCCTTAAGCTTCGAGCTGTCAAGTATCGCCTTTGTCGCCTTTGAATATCCCGCTCTCTCCGTCTCGTCGGGAAGCTCGAAAACGACCCTTTTTCCAGTATATTCAGCTATTATACCTGCAAGATCCCTAAGAGTGATGTCCGAGCCGGCGTCGGCAACGTTGTAAGCCTCTCCGCAGACGCCCCGTAAAAGACATACCAGCACCGCAGCAGCAGCGTCGGCAACATAGCTGTATGAATACAGCTGCGTTCCCTCCGATTTCAGTACGATATCCTCCCCCGCAGCTCCTTTTTTGATAAACTGCGAGATCGCCTTGGTGTCCGACATAAGCATGGTAGGACCGTATGTCCTGGAAAGCCTCGGCATCACTGCGTCAAGACCCTTCTGCTTTATAAACGCCTGACAAAGAGCCTCCCCTGCACGCTTTCCCTCGGGATAACCCGCCCTCAGCGTGTTGCAGTCGATATATCCGCAGTAATCCTCCGAAAACCTTTCGGTATCTCCCCTGTTCTCACCGTAAACCTCCACCGACGACGCAAACACAAAACGCTCCGCCTTGTGAGCCGCCGCAAATTCCAGCATATTGTACGTTCCCTGAATGTTCGTCATCACCGTCCCGATAGGATCCGTTGCATAAGCCACAGGGTGAGTGTTGCTGGCAGCATGGAAAACATAGTCGATCTTTTCCCCACCCATATCAAAAGGCTTGTTGATGTCCGCAGTTATAAAGCGGAAAAGTCCTCCGTCCTCATAGTCCCTGAAACGTTCGGCAGCCCTTGCGGCATTCCTGCCAACAGCGTATATTTTGCACCCAAGCTCCGGCTTGCTCATGATAACGTCGATAAGAAAGCTGCCGATCATTCCGGTAGCTCCCGTTATAAGCAGGGATCTGCCGCTAAGCTTTTCCCACTCCAGAGGATAAGCGGCAGCGGCAGCGACCTCCGCCCTGTATCTGTTGCTTTCGATTAAATTCACAGTCCGACCCCTCTCTATTTCAGCCAGTTATCCGTGTCTGACTTGAGATACGCCTTGAACATTTCAAGATCGTCCTTTGTGGTAAGCTTTATATTCTTGTCCGAGCCTGCCGCAAAATACAGCCTCTCTCCCAGCTCCACCATCATGGTATTGGTGTATGAGGAGCCGTAAATGCCTATCTCCTTCTCAAACGCCTCGTGGTACTTACTGTCAAGCTTGCCGAATTTATAAGCCTGCGGTGTGGAAACACGCCTGAGCGTCTCTCTGGGAATGTACTTCACCGTCGAGATGTCGTCGTCCACAACAAATATCTGCTCGTTGTAAGGCATAGACGTAACAGCGTTGCCGTACTTTTCGCACTTGACGATAACGTCCGAAAGCACCGTCTCGTCCACCAGCGGTCTTATTCCGTCGTGGATTATCACCGTATCATTGTCGGAACATTTTCCCTCGAGATTGTATACACCGTTTCGTATCGATTCCTGTCCCGTTGCTCCGCCGGAAACTATCCACTTGAGCTTTGTGATGTTGAACTGCTTTGCATACGCCCACACAATGTCGTGCCAGCCGTCAATGCAAACCACCTCGATAGCGTCTATCTGCGGGTGCTTCTGGAAGCCCTCCAGCGTGTATATAAGTATGGGCTTGTCGTAAACGTTGATAAACTGCTTGGGTATATCCTGCCCCATTCTGTGACCCGAACCGCCTGCAATAATTACCGCAACATTCATTTGGCACTCTCCTTTTTTAAATAAACATATATAATTATAGTATATCCGTACATTTAAAAAGTATTATAGCACATTTCCCCGTTTTCGTCAATAACAGACGCTGAATTTCCCCGGATATCCTGGGCAGCCGTCAGGTTAAAATTATTCCCGCCGATAACGTCTTGTTCACAAATTGTGATTTTGCACAAAAGAAGATACTTCTCCGACGCAGTAAACGTTTCCCAATAAACCGAAGCAAATCCGTACAGCTCTATATTTAAAGGAAAAGTAAATATTTTATACAAAAAAAGCTCCGTAAGCTTCATATTTTTATATTTTTCCTCCCAGTTCGCCCTGATATTCCCGAAAACGTTTTAAAAAAACATATGAAAAAACGCTCCCGGAATTTTGTGCATTTGGAAAAATAATAACCCTGACTTTATATTTAATTATGTAAATTTTGCACACCAAACAATTGTCTTAATTTTCCATAAGGTAAAATTTTGCATTTACTTTTCGTTTTCATCGGATCGCCCCTTCCAATTGATTACAGAATGATTACAATTTTATCAAATATGTGGTGAAATTGCATAAAAGGCGTGTTGAAAGTTTAGTCAATGCTACATAATTAATTACACCACGCAAAAAAATATAAAAAAACCCTTGAAATTTTAACGAAAGTATTGTATATTTTTATTAACGGAAACGTTTGAAATTTATTGTCGGTAAATATGACGTAAACGTTTAACCGACAGGAAGGCGGAAATTTTTACATGGTTTCTTTAAAAGACATTTCCGTCCGCTGCGGCGTTTCGGTTGCCACTGTAAGCAAAGCCCTGAACGGACATAAGGACGTCAGTGAGGCTACGAGGGAAAGACTTATAAAAGCGGCTAAGGAAATGGGATATTTCCCAAATTCCCAGGCGAGGGCGCTGAAGACAAACAGGACCTACAATCTGGGCGTTATGTTCTCCGACGAAGCCGGCAGCGGTCTTACTCACGAATTTTTCGCAAAGGTACTCAACAGCTTCAAGATGGAGGCTGAGGCTGCCGGATACGATATAACCTTTATAAATAAGGATATCGGGCGGCAGAAGATGTCGACCTACGAGCACTGCAAGTACCGCAACGTGGACGGTGTGATAATTGTCTGCACCGATTTTACTTCCCACGACGTATATGAGATAATAAACGGCGATATACCGGTCGTCACCATAGATCATATCTTCGACTGCCGGACTGCCGTGATGTCCAATAACGAAAAGGGAATAGAAGAGCTTGTAAATTATGCTGCCGATATGGGACACAGGAAGATCGCCTATATACAGGGCAACAGATCGGCGGTGGCGGAAAGACGTCAGGCAGGCTTCTGCAAAGCGTGTATGAACAGAGGACTTGAGATCAATACCGATTGGATGCTTTCCGGCGATTATCATAATCCGGAAAGAACATACCAGCTTACCAAAAAGCTGCTTGAAATGCGGGAGAGACCTACCTGTATTTTTATGCCGGACGATTATTCGGCGATAGGCGGCTGCAATGCGGTGAAGGATATGGGGCTTTCGGTGCCGAACGATGTTTCGGTAGTGGGCTACGACGGCATAGCGTATTCTCAGATGCTTACGCCGAAGCTTACCACTTATCTTCAGGATTCAGCGGCAATAGGGGCGGCAGCGGCAAAACAGCTTATCTCGCTGATTGAAAATCCGCAGACTACCTTTACCGAGGTCATCACAGTGGACGGACGAATGATAAGAGGTGCGTCCGTAAAAGACATTAACCAAGGGCATTAATTAGCCGTACACAAAGTACGGGAAACAACATATAATGCAAATTAAGGAGGAAATTATCATGACAAATCTTAAGAAGATGCTTGCAGGAGCGCTTTGTCTCTGCATGGCAGGCTCTATGCTCACAGCTTGCGGAGATAGCTCAGACAGCGATTCATCCGGCAAGAAGGCAGACGCAGGCACAAACGACGGCGCAGATGAGAATAACGGCGGCGCAGACCTTTCCGGAAAGGATTCCACAAAGGTTTACAATATCTACTGCTGGAATGACGAGTTCAAGCAGAGATTTGAGAAGTACTATGAGCCCGTTAAGGATACTGCTCTCTGGGACGGCGTTGAAGTTAACTGGGTAATCAACACCAACGAAGGAAACGTTTACCAGACCAAGCTCGATGAGGCTCTCAGCACTCAGGTTGACGACGACATGAAGATCGATATGTTCCTCGTTGAGGCTGACTACGCTCTTAAGTATTGCAATTCCGACGCTTCCATGAGCATCGCTGACGTAGGTCTTACAGATGACGATACCGCTCAGATGTATCAGTACACAAAGGACGTTATGACCGCTGCTGACGGTTCCGTTAAGGGTGTTTCCTGGCAGGCAACTCCGGGACTCTTCCTCTACAACGCTACATATGCAAGAGACGTTCTCGGCACTGACGATCCTGCAGAGGTTCAGGAGTATGTTAAGGACTGGGATGCCTTCAAGGCAACAGCTCAGAAGATGAAGGATGCAGGCGTATACATGGTCGCAGGCTTCGACGATGCATACAGACTCTTCTCCAACAACGTTTCTTCTCCTTGGGTTGATGCTGACGGAAAGATCACTGTTGATCCCCAGATCAAGGCTTGGGTCGACATGACTAAGGAATACACAGATGCAGGCTTCAACAATAAGGCTTCTCTGTGGGACGATAACTGGAAGGCTGGACAGAAAATCGACGGTAAGGTATTCGGTTACTTCTTCTCCACATGGGGAATTCCTTTCACACTTCTCCCCAACACTCTTGACAAGTCTGTTGACGACGGCGGAGCAGAAGAGGTCGGCAACGGCGGTTACGGCGAGTGGAGAGCTTGTCCCGGACCTCAGGCTTACTTCTGGGGCGGCACATGGCTCTGCGGCTGCGCAACATCCGATAACATTGAGATCACAAAGGATATCATGCTGAAGATGACTTGCGATAAGGACGTTGCTAAGGCTATCACAGAGGGCGAGCAGGATTACACAAACAACAAGGCTGCTATCCAGGAGCTTATCGACGGCGGATACTCCAATCCGTTCCTCGGCGGACAGAATCACCTTGCACTTCTTACAGAAGCTGCTGACAAGATCGACCTGAACAATAAGCTTTCCGCTTATGACCAGGGCTGCAACGAGAAGTTCCAGGCTGCTATGAAGGACTACTTCCTTGGTAACACCGCTTCTTATGAGGAGGCTCTTGAAGCATTCAAGACAGAGGTTACAACTCTCTACGGCAACCTTACAATGGATTAATTTCAGCATTATAGAAATCATGGGGGGCGGGGGTTTTCCCCCTCCTCCTTATTTTTATCTGCTATTAAAACGAGTACAACTGCGAAAATGTCTTTATCAGGATATGTAAAGCATTACACTGCGTTTAACGGCGAAATTTGCCGGAAAAGCGCAGAAAATATCCTGTATGGGCATATTCTTGTATTTAATAATTGTATAAGGTGAAAAATATGAAAAAGAAAAGTATCAGCTATGCAAAATGGGGTTACATATTCCTGCTCCCTTTTTTCATTACTTACTGCGTTTTCAACCTTACGCCGTTGGTACAGACCTTTTATTACAGCTTCCTTGACTATAAAAAGGATACAGGATCCGTTTCCATATTCAACACAGGCTCGAATATCATAAATAACGGCTTCTGCGGACTGGATAATTTCAAAACTGTTCTCGGCGAGGGAGGAGAATTCTTTAAGACATTAAAAAACACAACGGTTATCTGGCTGATCGGTTTTATCCCTCAGATCGTCGTATCTCTGCTCCTCGCAGTGTGGTTTACCGATCTCAGACTTAAGATCAAGGCTCAGGGCTTCTTCAAGACAGTTATTTATCTTCCGAACGTTATCATGGCATCGGCTATCGCCTTGCTGTTCTATTCACTGTTCACACAGGGCGGCGCCCTCTATACAGTATTCGATAAATTCACATCGGACGATATATCGCTGCTCAACAAGGTAGGCGGAGCAAGAGCGATCGTTGGCTTCATCAACTTTATGATGTGGTACGGAAATACCACCATACTCCTTATGGCTGCGATCATGGGTATCGACCCCTCACTTTATGAATCTTCACAGATCGACGGTGCAACACCCTCCGAAACCTTCTGGAAGATCACTATCCCGCT
The DNA here is from genome assembly GCA_017626015.1 of Ruminococcus sp. GTDB lineage: Bacteria > Bacillota > Clostridia > Oscillospirales > Ruminococcaceae > Hominimerdicola. The sequence continues at coordinate 116,403 of JAGAJO010000004.1, read as the reverse complement.
TATCAAGCCGCTGCTTTCATATGTGCTTATCACATCTATGATAGGCGGTATCCAGATGTACGACGTTCCTCAGCTTCTTGCAGGAGACTCCGGAAACCCGTCAGGCTCACTCAAGACGCTGGTAATGGTAATCCAGACCGGTAAGGATTCAAATATCGGTACAACTGCCGCAATAAGCGTACTTATCTTCATTATCTCTGCTGTTCTCGGACTTCTTGCATTCAACGCTATGAACGACAAGCCCGTCAACAACAAAAAGAAAAAGAAGAAAAAAACATATCCGGCGAAAGGAGGTAAATGATTATGAGTATGACGCCTGATGTAGTAGGTCAGAGCACCGGCAAGACCGCTCTGTTAATAAGAAGAATAGTAGCATACGTCGTTCTGGCTTTCCTCGTATTCATTTCCCTGTTCCCGTTTTATCTTCTGATAGTAAACGCCACAAGAGGCAAGGTCCAGACCGGTATCCAGTTCTTCCCGTCCGGAAATCTTCCCGGCAACTTTAAAACGCTGTTCGGCCATCTCGCACAGGGACGTTACGGAAGCATCTGGAAGTCCTTTGCCAACAGCTTCATTATTTCCGGTATCAGCTGTCTGCTGTCCGTTTATTTCTCGGCTCTTACAGCTTATGCTATCCACGTTTACGATTTCAAACTCAAGAAATTTGCGTTTACGTTCATTCTTCTGATCATGATGGTTCCCACACAGGCATCTGCCATCGGTTTCTACCGTATGATGATAAGCTGGGGACTTATGGATTCCTTCATTCCTCTTATTGTTCCCGCTATCGCAGCTCCTTCCGTATTCTTCTTCATGAAGCAGTATATGGATTCGTCGCTGCCTCTTGAGATCGTTGAAGCCGCCCGTATCGACGGTTGCGGTGAGTTCAGAACATTCAACTCCATCGTAACTCCGATCCTTAAGCCCGCATTTGCAGTTCAGGGTATATTCACCTTCGTTGCAAGCTGGAACAACTACTTCATGCCCAGAATGATCCTTCAGGAAAAGAAAACTATCCCGCTGGTACTCCAGACTATGAAGGCTGAGATCCTCGGAAATCCTCAGATGGCTCACGCCGGTATGATGAACCTCTACATGGTTCTCGCTATCCTGCCTGTAGTTATCGTTTATCTCTGCCTTTCCAAGTTTATAATCAGAGGTATCGCGCTGGGAAGCGTAAAGGGTTAACAGCAAGGCTGACAGCCCGTAAGATCAAAAATTTACACCGCAGTCCGTATGAACTGCGGTGTTTTTCATTTCTGCCCGTAACGGTCCTCGTAAGCTCTTATCTTAGTGAATACTCCCCTGTAATTCCCCCATATCCTGAGAGAATTTATCCGCTTTCCGCTCATAGCTCCCGCATTGACAGCAGTGTCCATAATATCCTCTCCGACGCTTCCCTCATATGCTGCGGATATCCCCTTTGACATTCTTGCACAGTAGCTCAGTCTTGCCCTAAGTCCGCTTTCGGGAGAATACAGCCACTGACGATCCAGCGGAAAATATTTGCGCCTGACTATCCCCAGCTGCTGCGCCATATCGTCAGCAGCGGAATAAACGTACTGACCGTCTGCGTCCGCCATATTTACCTCGGATAATATCTGCGAGCTGCTCAGCGTCTCCTCCCTTTCTGTCCACAGCACACCTGAATAATCCTTTTCACCGCCCGCCGCCGTGCAGCTCACCGTGTTAGTCCCACGGATATAAGGATAATTCCCCACAGCTTTTATGGAGTATGCAGTCACAGCGTCCCATACGGTGGATTTTTCCTTGACGTAAATGTACCCGACCTGCGGCGTGGAGCTTTCGTATCCGATCTCAGGGTGGATCAGATTTTTTGTTATAAGCGAACCGAGATCCACATCACTGTTTATTTTAGGATAAGGCTCGTTCTGTACCAGAAGTACCGTGAATCCCCTTGACGTAAAGCTGAGGATCTTCCCCTCCGGCCGCTCAGAAAGCGATACGCTGTCAGGCAGACCGCAGTGCCTTAGCTCCCCCCCTATGTATAAACGAATTTTTCTTATATCGGCAGGAGAAAAGCTTTCGCCAATCCTTAAATAAAACCGCCCCGACGCTTTCGTGTAGGGAATGTACATATCCTTTTCAAATACAAAGGATATACAGCCTTCAAACGTGACCTCCGAACCGTCGGACATTTCCGTTTTCAATACGCAGTTCATTTTATACACCTCCGAAAACAAATCTGAACTCCCCAAGACAGCTGTCAGCGGGCAGACTTACCTCGCCCTCCAGCATCACAGGCTTCTCCAGTACCCAGCCGTCCACCGCCAGCCTGCCGCTTTTGCTGTTGAAATTATTCACAAAAGCGGAGAAAAAGGTTATCTCATCGGGACTGAAATTTCCCGTAACGGTGATCCTCACCGGTCCAGCCCCCACCCTGCGGCTGTAGATCCTTTCATTAAGCGCCGGAGTTTCTGCTATCCTGCCCCCTCGGGAATAGCTTACCGACCGGCAGTATATTCTGTCTCCGTCGTAAACAAGAGCGTGTATCGGCTTTTCGATCATCCTCATCTTAGTCCTCCTCCGTGCAAAGCCTTATGTTCAGCCTGAGATCCCTTGTCAGCCTTTTCAGCGGCATCGACTGATAAGCCTTTCCCATCTCCATACTGCGGATAAGGAAAACGGTATCCTCCGTCAGCGATCTGTACAAAGCGTCGCATTTTGCCGAAAGCTCCTCGTAATCCGCAAATTCGCAGGATCTTCCCATAAGCCTTATCTCGAAAACGCAGTCCGTCTCCACCACCCGCTTAAGGCTGGAATGATTTATCGCCAGTCCGGCAAGCGAACAGCTTTTAAGACTGTAAAAGCCGATAGATGAATTTTTGTATATCAGACTGTCCACCGCCGAAAATTCCCTGAATGCCCTGAAACCGCACTTCTCCAGCTTTTCGCTTATAAGACGGCAGACAACAGCCGTATCAGCGTTTTTCTCATTACCCATTTTCACTACCTCCCGCAGTCTTAAAAAGAAATCCGTTGTCCTTCACAACTCCGCTTATCCCCGAAAGAGCCGATATTTTCAGCCTGAAAGCCGCCGCTATCCTCTGAGGACGGCTCTCTCCGCTGCACGCCTTTCCGTCGGCAGTGGTGATTATCCTCTCCCTGCCGACCTCCTTGCATACGTGATCGTAAACTGCGCAGCACGCCGCAGCATACTCGCAGGCTCTGCGGTCAGGCGGAGTCAGCTTATCCTCGTCAATAAGAGCCTCCAGCCTGCGTGCAGCGTTTTCCACCAGAGAGATCTCCTCGTTCATTTTTTCGGCTTCGCAGCCGCTTAGCTGCTGAAAATCCAGCAGGATATTGTTAAAATCAAGCATTGTAAACCTCCGTTCCTATTCCGCCGAAGCGGAGGGCTGCCCCGCAGGACAGCCGAGTAATGACTTTTTCTCCCTCAGACGAGTACGCCCGTCTTAAGCAGCTTTACCGCATCCTCCATGAGCCTTGAAAAGCCCACCGTTACCGAGCAGGCGATCTCGTCGCACTGAGAGGATATGAGCTTGTCGAAATCCACAATAACGTCCGTACCGAAAAACATTTCCGCCGCACAGCTGCTGTCGATACCCACAACTACCTCGGGAGATACCTGATTGCTCTTCACAAGCGTAACTCCGTACGGAGTCTTTACCGTTCCGCCGGACATATAATCCCCTACGCAGAATTTCATTTCGTCCAGCGCCAGTATGTGAGCCATTACCGCAGGCGCACAGACCATGGTGTTCATATCACAGCTTTTCATCGAGCTCCAGAACTTTGCAAGATCGGCATAGGTAATGGAGTTTGAGGACAGCTCCATAGGAGCTACCCCATTTGTAAGCTCCGTCATGCAAAGGTAATTTACCTCCCTTGCAATAGAAGCTCCCAGATTTCTGAGTATCACCGCAAAGGAATCGAGACGCTGCTTTTTTACAGTCTCATAGGAGCAGGAAAGCTTTCTTGCGATCTTCTTTAGCTGCTTAGCCTCCGACGCAAGACGGATCCTCGTTACAGGCATCTCGCTGCCCTCTGTGACCTCGCTTGACGAGCCTGTCTTTACCACCGTAAGTCCCCTGTAATCCGCCGAATCGGTGTAGGATACAGCAGCGCATACCGCTCCCGTTACCGAAGCGTCGTCCATGCCCTTTTTAATGGTGCGCCTTACAAATTCGGGGAAAAGCACAGCCGAGTCCGCCGAAATGAAAAACTTCTCCACCCTGTCGGAGCCTACGCCCGAAACGTGAATGTCAAATCTCTTGAGCTGTCTCTCAAAAGCGTCCAGACCCTTAAGCTCTGTGTTCTCGTAATTCCTGTCAGGGTCAAGCTCCGCAAGAGCCTGCGTAAATGTCTTTCCCATAATGGAATAAAGGGATTTTTCAAGTTTGATATTTTCGTACATAAAACAAATTCTCCTTTTCATAGATTTTCATTAATTGATTTTTACTTTCAGTCCATTTTGAAACCGTCGTTTTCCTCTGCGGTGATAAACCCGCTCTCCGCAGGGTTTGCCATCCTTGCCGTTTCCTCCTCAAGCCTTTTCTTCAGCGCCGCAAGCTGATAGAAATCCATATCCTCCGTGGCGGCTGAAACCGCCTTTGCACTGTAGAACGGCTTTGTGAAATAGCTGAGCCTGAGTATATCCCCCCTCAGTATCTCGCAGACGCAGGCAAGCTTTTCCCTGTCCTCTGCGCCGCTTTCCGCCGTGATATCTCCGCCGCCGTATTTCTTGGTCACTCCGGCGTTTCTCTGAGCAGGCACAGCGACAAAGCTCCATTCGTAAGCGTCGGTAGGGTTTTCAAGGGTCGCAAAGCACAGCCTTTCTCCGTAGAATTTCCCCTTGACGTGGGCACAATGCTTTTTCATCATATCCGCACCGCATACCGAGCAGATCTTGGAGCTTACGGCGCAGCCCACCGACACCTCCTTCTTGATACCGCCGTCTATCTCGGCTATAAGAGACCTGTTGTCCTCCGTCCGCACCATATATGCATACCCCATAAGCGCAGTGTATGTCTCACCTGCGGCGGTGGTCCTCCCCGGGAACTCCTTTACCTCTGTGTCGTATATCCTTGCAGTCTGGTTCTCACCCTTGGGATCGTGATCGAATATCCCCGTCCTGCCCGCATACATTCCCGCAAGAGCCTTCAGCGATCCCACGGAAAACCTTTCGTAGTCCCTGTCCACCTCGTTGTCGCACAGCAGCACCGAAAAGCAGTATACCTCCTCAGCCGTCAGCGGTCTGACGGAGTAAACGTTGATCTTTTCCAGCACGCTGTCGGTTATGCTGATAGATTTGTCCATTAATCCTTTCCCTCCTTTTTCTCGTTCTGTATCTCCTTTTCCCGTGCCTGAGCGTTGTACAGCCTGGATCTTGCAAGCGCCTCCTCGTCCTGGAGATTTATGCTTGCCCACTCTATATGCACCGGACTGTCCGTTCCGCAAAGCCTCATATGAGCATCGCAGATCTGAGTAAGCACAGGCGTAAGCAGCCGACGGTAATATTCAAGCTCGCTGGTAAGGATATCCGCCTGCTGAGACGACATTCTCTCGGTGGTGGACCAGTTAAGCCCCAGCAGGAACGGCGGCACCGACAGCTTTGCCACCAGCTGCTCCATAAGCTGCCTTACCGGGACCTCCGTGTCTATAAGCTGATTTTCTGCGCCTATGACCTTGATGTCAACGTCGCCTACCGCAACAAAATCCTTGACCACGCCGTTCCTTGCGCTCTGCATACCGTCCGACCATGCGTCGGCTATCTCCATAGCCCTCTCCCTTGCGAACATTCTGTCCGAACCGTCCTCTGCAGGCTTGTATGTCACGGCATAGCGCACGTTCCCGACCCTGTCGAAGTTCTGACCTATGCACTGATAGATACGCATAAGTATGGAGCTTATGGCAGGCAGCCCCCTGAGTATGGATACCCCGTCAGGGTGCTTCGGACTCGGATTAAGCGTAGTGTACAAAAGCTCCTCCGGGTGTGTGACCCTTACCTCCTTGCCGCCCGAGCTGAAATAGACCTCTTTCTCCAGCGGATCTCTCCCCTGGCGTATCCTGTACATGGAGCTGTCGCCCACCGCAAGTCCTCTTATGGAAAGCGTCCTGCTGTCTGCTATTATCCGTCCCACGGCTCTGCCGTAGGTCAGCAGCGAGTCAAGATACATATCCGCAAAGGTGTATAACGATCTCCCCGAGATACCCACCGTTACCTCCCGGCAGAATCGGTCAAGCTCCGGCTGATACCTTTCGTCCTCAGCTATTGCAGTAAAATCTCCCGTCAGCCTGACTATCTTCCCGAAGCAGGCGTCTATGATAGGTACGCAGGCTCTCAGTCCGTCGTAAATACCGCTTTCAAGATATCCCTCCGTGCCTGCAAGCCTGTAGGACGGATCTACCGCCCTCGAGCAGTAGACCGAACGTCCGCCGCTGTGTTCTTCCTTTCGTTTGAAAAGCTTCAGTTCTCTTCCCTCCTTTCCGTATGATCTCTGTCCAGAGACATGACCATAAATCTGCCGCCGCCCTCATCCTCGAGAGACGATACAAAATAGCGCATATCGTCCATAGCGTGATCGTACTCCTTTACAGGACAGTCCTTCCCCGAGCATTCGTCCCAGCGGTAGCGTGAAAACTCCCTTATGATATCCCTGCACCTGTCACATATCATCAGCCTGCCCTCACGAATGAAGTCGGATACCCTGCGGATCCCCGAGATCACGTCGTTCTTCGCAGGCTTCACACGGTACTGCCCGTGACGCCTTATGCACTGGATAAAGGAAGCCGCCGACGGATCGCAGACCACATATTCTATTTCCCTGCCGCCTATAAGACTGCAAAGAGCCTGGTAATGCTCCTCGTCGGTGCGCCTTACACCCTCCCTCGCCGAGTCGAAATAATACTCGTCAAGTCTCAGCCACCTTTCCCCAAGCTTTCCCCAAAGCCCGAAGCTTGACGGATTTACCGTCCCGTAGTCGCAGCTCACGATGTATCTTTCGCACTTTCTATGATCAAACAGCTTATCGCCGTCTCTGAACGTATGCCTTACCCTGTCAAACATGGGGTAAACAAGCCCCTCCGCCGCCGCCCACCGTCCGAGAATGAACCTCTCGTAGAAAACTCCCGAATAAAGACGGCTGTACCGCTTAAGGATATCCTCCGACAGCGACGGATTATCGCTCAGGTCAAAGTGAATATACAGCAGATTTTTTTCATCCGCCCTGTCTATCCACTCACGCTTGAACCAGTGGTAAGGATTGTCGGGGTTGCAGTTGAACCACAGCCTCGAACCCTTTACCGAACACCTTGCCACAGCCTGCTCCGCAAAGCTTCTGGGCATAAGCGCCGTCTCGTCCATAAGCACCCCCGCAAGGGTCACTCCCTGTATAAGCGAGGCGGAGCTTTCGTCACGCCCCCCGAAAAGATAAAATCTGTTGCTTCTCCCCGAAAGCTCTGCGTCAAAATAATTCTTTGAAATGCATTCCGTAACATGACACCCCATGCTCTTAAGCATCTTCACCATATCTCCCACAAGATTTCTCCGCAGCGATACTATCGTCTTTCCGCAGATACCGAAGCTTTTGCCGTTAAAGGAAAGCATCGCCCAAAGCCCGAAGGCTGTGTACATCGCCGTTGTCTTGCCCGAACGTACAGCCCCGTCGCATATGATCCCGTCAAAACGGCTGTAAATGCTGTCGTACCACCACCGCAGTACGATCTGTTGCTTGCGGGAAAATCCCGTCCCCGGAACATAAAAGCTATCCATTTCCCGACTCTCCTCCCTCCGTGTCTACGGCTCCCGCCGCCGCTGCCGTCTCAGAGCCGCTTTCTCCGCCCATGCCGCTTATGAGATCTCTCATAAATCTTTCCGCCGAGGATATCTCCTTAAGCTCGGGATCAAGCTCCACAAGCTTTTCCAGAGCCTTCTGACGGTCGAAGAACTTCATCTCCACACCGCCGCCCTTCACTCTCTTTATCTCCGAAACGTTGAAAAGATCGGCTCTCATGATCTTTTCATAGGAGGGCTGCTCATCGAAAACAAGAGCCGCAGCGTCGTTCACCGAACCGAACGCAAGGCGTGAAAGCCCCGTCTTGACGTAGCAGAGAGTCTGCATGTCCTCCCTGTCAAGCCTGCGTATCTCCTTCTTTACCCGACTGTCCGCCAGCATTCCCGCCTCCATAAGCTTGGCGGCGGACGGCTCCGCACCCAGCCTTACGGCAGCCTCGCTTCCGTTGCGTGTGCGCACAAACATCTGTGCAAATTTTTTCGGCGTTATCCCTATTTTCATTTTCATACCTCCGCTGTCTGAATTAGAACGTGTCCGTATTGAAACGTCCTTTCACCTACAGCGGTTTTTGCCTGTTTTGTTGCACAAAAACGTGCAACAATTACTGAAATATGTCTAAAATAAAATATTTATCATATGTTTGTACAAAATAAAGCCGCCGGAATTGTTTATTCCGCACAGCTTATGACGGTGTATATTTGAATTGGTTGTTTCCCGAAACTTTATTTTTTATAAGCAGCTCATGGGGAAGCTGTTCAGGTTGTCGAGAAACCCCATTGGGAAATTAAAGCGCAGGCTCAAGCGCGGCGCTAGAGCGCTTGCGGGGGTCGAGGGGGCAGCGCCACCTCGTCGCTCCCGCAGGAGCGAAATCCCCATACGCAGGAGCTCCGCATAGGGTGAATTTTCAAACAGTCCGGTGGACTGTTTGAAAAGAGGGGGCATGCCCTGCGATAGAGGGCTGCCCCTTACTTGCGCTGTGGGGACTTTTTCGACAGGCTGACGGACGGAAAATATCCGTCCGTTTTGCGTAAATTTATTTTGTCATAAGCTTGCATACCAGATTTGCAAATTCAACTGGATTGTCTATGCTGAGACCCTCGATAAGCAGAGCCTGATCGTACAGCAGCTTGGCGTAATCCTTAAGGGTATCCTTATCCTCGCTGTAGAGCGTTCTGAGCTTTTCAAAAATGGGATGACCGGGATTGATCTCCAGAGCTTTTTCAGCCTTTACCCTGTTCTGTCCGTCGTTCTGAGGCATGGAATTGAGTACCTTTTCCATTTCTATGGTTATGTTGCTTTCTGAGGACAGGCAAACCGGGTGGCTTTTAAGCTTCTTTGAAAGGCGTACTGTCTTTACCTTATCGGAAATAGCCTCCTGCATAAAGGCGAACATATCCTTGTTCTCCTCGTCAAGCTTCTTTGCCTCCTCCTTTTCCTCCTCGGTATCAAGGTCGAGATCTCCGTCGCTTATTGACTTGAAGTTCTTTCCGTCGTAATTGAGCATTACCTTGATGGCAAATTCATCCACGTCCTGAGTGAAGTAAAGTACCTCGTAGCCCTTGTCTTTGAGCTTTTCAAGCTGCGGCAGCATTTCGATCCTTTCAACGGTTTCACCGCAGGCATAGTAGATCTTGTCCTGACCCTCCTTCATGCGGGAGACGTATTCCTTCAAAGTAACGTTTTTGCCCTCGAAGGAAGATCTGAACATGATAAGATCCTTAAGGGTATCGCTTGCGGCGCCGTATGACTGGTAAATGCCGAACTTGAACTGGAGACCAAATACGCTGTAAAATTTTTCATAGCGCTCCCTGTCGTTGCTGAGCATCTTAGTAAGCTCGTTCTTTATGGATTTTTCAAGATTTCTTGCAATGATCTTAAGCTGTCTGTCCTGCTGGAGCAGCTCTCTGGATATGTTGAGGGACAGATCCTCCGAGTCTACCACTCCCTTGACAAAGCTGAACCAGTCGGGGAGCAGATCGGCGCATTTTTCCATAATAAGCACTCCGCTGGAATAAAGCTGAAGTCCCTTTTCGTAATCCTTTGAATAATAGTCAAAGGGCGCTCTTGCGGGGATATACAGCAGTGCGTCATAGGTAGCAACACCCTCGTTTTTGGAGTGGATATGCGCAACGGGCGGTTCGTAGTCCATAAACTTCTCTACATAGAAGTTGTTGTAGTCCTCGTCCGTAAGCTCGTTTTTATTCTTCTTCCAGATGGGTGTCATGCTGTTGAGGGTCTCGATCTCCTTTGTGATCTCCGGCTCCTTGCCCTCCTCTTTATAATGAGTATGCTCGACCTCCATTTTTATCGGGAATCTGATGTAATCCGAGTATTTCTTTACCAGAGACTGGAGCTGATACTGGTCTGTATATGTTGAATACTTTTCGTCCTCGGTATCGTCCTTAAGGTGGATCGTTATGGTAGTTCCCACGCCGTCGGGCTTTTCGCTTTCCTCTATGGTGTATCCGTCCACGCCGTTTGATTTCCAGAGATATGCCTTGTCGGAGCCGTATGCCTTGGTAAGCACATCGACCTCCTTGGCTACCATGAATGTTGAGTAGAAGCCTACGCCGAACTGTCCGATAATGTCCACATCGTCCCCAAGCTCGTTTTCCTTTTTAAAAGCAAGGGATCCGGACTTTGCGATAGTACCGAGATTGTTTTCAAGCTCCTCCTCAGTCATGCCGATACCGTTATCCGATACAGTGAGGATACCGTTTTCCTTGTCAGCGGAAATGTTTATAGCGAAATCGTCCTTTTTCATTCCCACCGAGGTGTCCGTCAGGGATCTGAAGTAAAGCTTGTCGATAGCGTCACTTGCGTTGGAAATGATCTCTCTTAAAAAAATCTCCTTGTGGGTATAGATCGAATTGATCATCATATCCAGAAGTCTTTTTGATTCAGCCTTGAATTCCTTTGTCTGCATATAAATCAACCTTTCCTTATAGAATATTCCAAGCAGTTTAGCACTCTAATGCTTTGAGTGCTAAATACATTATAACTCATATTTGACAAAATGCAATAGTAATCACAAAATATCTGTGTTTTATTTACATATAGTTAACACTTGCATATTGTCTGAATGTATGCTATAATATAATGTATATCAAAAATCCGATTTATCAGTCAATGTAACATCGGAAGAAATCCAATTGCTGAACAGAGGTGTAAATTTGGAATTTAAATATGATCCGCAGTTTGATCTTAACTTCCTTACAGAGGAAAGCATGAAGGAGAAAAATTCTCTTTTCAGGGACTGCACAAGGCTGGGCGTTCTGCTTATTTTTTATTACGTCGTTAGCTATGCTCTTGCATATGTCTTTTATTATGTCACATACTTTGTGCTGGAAGGAAGCTTTACCCTAAACTACCGTAAGATCGTAAAAACGCTTCTTGAAGATCACGAATCCCTTATATCCTCAACGGAATACGGTATGTCCGCCAACCTTGCCGTTACGGCGGTAAGCCTGCTGCTTACGCTGCTGCTGTGCAGGCTTGCGTTTAAGATACGTCCCGGCGGTTTTGTACGCCCGGATAAGGAGGGCGCAAAAACGGCGGCGATATGGATCCCCGCCTGCTTTGTTATAAACATGATATTTTCACTTGCGACTGCGTATCTCACCGCATTTCTCGGAGCTCAGGGGGTTTATGTTCCCTCTGCGGATTTTTCCATAAGCTCTCCGTCGGCGGCTGCAATAATAATGCAGCTTGTGTACGTGGTATTGCTGGCGCCTTTTATCGAGGAGTTTATTTACAGAGGTCTCATACTTGGAATACTCTCAAAATACGGCAGAACCTCGGCGATAATCCTTTCCGCACTTGCTTTCGGACTTATGCACGGAAATATCCCCCAGGCGGCTTCGGCCTTCGGCACAGGGCTTGTTTATGCCATTATCGCCGTTAACTGCGGCTCCATAATGCCTACGGTCATCATTCATATGGTCAATAACCTTATTGCAAATTCTACCGATCTTGCCGATGTGCTTGATATCCCGAACTTCGATCTTTATTTCAGCATCTTTGAGATTGCCGTAGCTCTGGCGGGATTTTATGTGCTTTTTACACGTTCGGGATTCCTGAAATACAAGGAAAACTCCTGTCAGCTTGACAAAAAAACCGTTTCACGTACAGTTTTCACCAATCCCGCCATAGTTATTTATCTCGCTATGCTCGTTTATGAGATCATACGCAAGATCGTCGCCGTCAACTGAATTTTTCCGTAAACGGCTCTTAATGACAGCCTATTTCTTCGGACTGCTTTTGCAAAACAGTGCGAAAATAAATGCAAACAGCATTGCGGCGGTTATTCCTGCCGCACCTGCGGTAAGTCCTCCGGTAAAAACGCCCAGAAAGCCTATCCGGTCGATCTCCTTTTCGACTCCGTCCGCCAAAAGGCTGCCGAAGCCTGTGAGAGGGACGGAGGCTCCGCAGCCGGCAAAGTCCTTTAGCGGCTTGTAGATACCCAGCGCTCCCAGCGCAACTCCGGCAACGACGTAGGAAACAAGTATCCTTGCAGGAGTAAGCTTTGTGAAGTCGATAAGAAGCTGTCCGACGGCGCAGAAAAGTCCGCCGATAAGAAATGCCCACAGGTAGCTCATATCAGCATCCCTCCTTTCCGCAGCTGCGTGGAGTAAGACTGTCAGGTTCGTGGGAAAGCCATACAAGATGTGAAATTGACGGTATCGATTCGCCCTGCTGGTTTACCGTGGGGGACATAAGCGCACCCGTAGCCGCAAAAAGTATATTATGCAGCTCTCCCGCCCTGAGCTTGGGGATAAAATATCCGCAAAGCATACTTGCCGCACAGCCGCAGCCGCTGCCGCCTGCATGGACGTCCTGCTCCTCAAAGCTGTAAAGCATCATACCGCAGTCCTTGTGATTTTCCCGTATGCTGATATTTTCACGTTCAAAAAGCTCGCAGAGTATCCTGCTGCCGACCTTTCCCAGATCCCCCGTGACTATATAGTCAAAATCCTGCGGGGCAAGCCCGGTATCGGTGAAAAATTCGCTTATGGTGGAAAAAGCTGCCGGAGCCATAGCTGCACCCATGTTGTTGGCGTCGGTGACGCCCATGTCCACGATCTTTCCTATTGTACAGGCTCTGACATATGGTGGAGATGTCTTGGCGGAAACAGCCAGCGCTCCTCCTGCCGTTGCAGTCCATTGGGAAGTCGGAGTTCTCTGACCGCCGTAATTGAGTGGGAAACGGTACTGCCTTTCCGCAGTGCAGAAGTGTGAGGAGGTAACTGCCATTGCGATGTCCGAAACGCCTCCGTCCACGAAAAGAGAGGCGAGCATAAGTCCCTCCGCCATGGTAGAGCAGGCTCCGTAGATCCCCAGAAAGGGCATTTCAAAATCCCTTACTCCGTAGGTCGTGCCCGTGCATTGGTTTAGAAGGTCGCCGCCGAAAAGTACGTCGATATCCTCCTGCCGGAGCTTTGCTTTTCTGAGGGCGTAGGTCACAGCCTGCTTTTGTATCTGGGATTCGCCCTGCTCGAAGGTGTCGAGGGAGAAATAGGGATCGTCGTTTATCTTATCAAAATAATCCCCCATAGGACCCTCGTGCTCCTTTTTTCCGCCGACTGCCGCCGAGGCAATGACGGATGGTGTGTTTTTAAGTATCTTAGTTGCTTTAAGGGACATTTCATCAAATCCTTTCCTAAAGGCGATCTGCACACAATGGTTGTGCGGTATTGCCTAAAACACTGTGCTTATTTTGCTGCGTAAAATCAAAAATATACATTTTAAAGGAGATCATATTAAATGAACGGTTCGCCGAAAATTAATTATCAGAAAAAGCTGGAGGAGCTTATAAATGGTATACCGCAGGACGCAGAACCGCCGAAGCTTATGCTCCACAGCTGCTGCGCACCCTGCTCGTCCTATGTGCTGGAGTATCTGTCGCAGTATTTTCGCATTACGGTCTTTTATTACAATCCGAATATATATCCCGAGGAGGAATACGCCCGCAGGGTATCGGAGCAGAAAAGGCTCATAAGCAGTATTCCCGTTAAAAATAAGGTGGAATTTCTGGAGATCGGTTTTGATCCCGCCGAGTTTTACGGTGCGGTAAGGGGTCTGGAAAATATCCCCGAGGGCGGAGAGAGGTGCTTCGCCTGTTACCGCCTGCGGCTTGAAAAAACCGCTGAGCTTGCTGCGGAGCATTCTATGGATTATTTCACCACAACGCTGTCGATCTCACCTTATAAAAATGCCGGAAAGCTTAATGAGATCGCAGAGGAGTTAGGGGAGATCTATAAGGTCAATCCGCTGCCCTCCGATTTCAAAAAGCGGGGAGGCTATAAACGTTCGGTGGAGCTGTCATCGCTGTACGGGCTTTACAGGCAGAATTACTGCGGCTGTATTTTCTCGAAGCGTGAGCGGGAGAAGCATGACAGACTCGGAAATAACTGACAGCAATATTGTGCTAATATTGCTTGCTGAAATGTTAAAATTCTGGCGTTAAAGTTACAAAATGTTTACACAAATCATAGAAATATTACGGCTTATCGGCGTTTAGCCGCAAAAAATTCGTGAAATTTTGTTAAAAGTGTCTGAATTGATGTGATAAATTTGTGAAAAACGTTAATTGAAAAGTGATATGAATTGTGTTACAATGAGAATACGATGATATGTTGAGGAGATATCGCTCAATATATTATTGAATATTTTAAATTGGAGGAAATTCAAAATGAAAATTTCTAAGATTTTCGCAGGTATGTCAGCAATGGCTCTTGCCGCTTCCATGATCTCCATGGTAACGGTTTCCGCTGACGCTGAGCCGCTGTCCAACTACGAAGTAACCGGTGATTACTTAAAGAACAACGTAGCTTACCTCGTAGGCGATGAGTCTAAGGGCGAGGCCGGACCTTTCGCTTCATGTGCTGAGCTTACAAGCGTAACAAGCATTACTTTTGTAGTAAGCGCTAACGAAGAAGTTGCACAGGCAGCTATTGCCGGCGACCCATGGGTAGGCGGCGGTCTCGGAACAAATTCCGACACTCTCGGCTGGAACTCTCACGAGGTTTGCTTCAAGCCTTTTGCTACCGATAAGGATGGAAACCCTGTTGACGAAGACGGCGACGGAAATCCCGATCCCGTAAAGGAGTGCACATGGCAGAAGGTATCCGACGGCGTTTACGAGGCAACTCTTGTAAATGAGGAAGGCTTCTTCAAGGCTGACGATACATACGCTCAGGCTTGGTTCCAGGATTGGTCTGCAAGTGCAGGCGCTGAGATGACAGTTACAAGCGTTATCCTTAACAAGACTGAGGAGGACGATCCTACACCTCCTTCAACTGTTGACGTAACAGCTCAGGTCGGTTTTGCTGACGGCGACTGGTCTTGCCAGGATTGGGCAGCTTCCACTAAGGTAGTTGAGGGTGAGAACACAATTAAGGTTGCAGCTCCTCTTGGTGAGGACGGCACTCCCATGACTTCCGAGGGAATCACAGTATTCGTTGTTGACCTTCTTGACTGCTTCGCTGAGATCCCTGATCTCGAGTGCGAGCTGGTATCCGTTACACTTGACGGCAAGGCTTACGATGTAGATCTTTCCAAGGTTCTCTATGGCAACATCGAGGATGACAAGGACAACTACAGAATTGAGATCTTCAACGTTTACGGCGCAACATGTGTTGGTCAGAAGTATGACGCAGAGGTTTCTCCCTGCGATCCTGCTGCCTTCACATTCTCTGAGGAAATGGTGATCAAGTTCAACGCTCACAGCGAGTCCGGTATGCTTCCTAAGGCTCCTGTAGATCCTGTTGATCCTGTTGATCCTTCTTCTTCTGAGCCGGAGCCTTCTTCCAGCGAGTCTGCACCTGAGTCTTCTGAGTCCGGAACAGATTCTACTGAGTCCGGAAGCTCTTCTTCCAAGGCTTCAAGCTCTTCCAAGGCTTCAAGCACAAACACAACAGCTAACCCGAACACCGGCGCTGCTGCTCTTGCAGCTGTTGGCGTTGCTCTCGCAGGCGCTGCTGTAGTAGCTTCTAAGAAGAGAAAGTAATTATAACTGACTGAGACTAAGCTCTTATGTTATAACGAATTTTACAGAACCCGTTCCTTATGGAGCGGGTTCTTTTTTTGCTGCATGAGGAATACGGGATTATCCCAATTCATACCGCAACGCCATAAAAAAGGGACAATGCCCTAAGACATTGTCCCGAAAGAGTGTTTATTTAAAAGCCAAGGATTTTCTTGAAGTCGTCGGAAATAACAGCCTCCAGCTTTTCGGCGTCTTCCCTTGTGTCGCCGATAGTGGTGTAATATGCCTTGATCTTAG
The DNA here is from genome assembly GCA_017626015.1 of Ruminococcus sp. Classification (GTDB taxonomy): domain Bacteria; phylum Bacillota; class Clostridia; order Oscillospirales; family Ruminococcaceae; genus Hominimerdicola. The sequence continues at coordinate 100,344 of JAGAJO010000004.1, read as the reverse complement.
GCTCGGTTCCGGAGGGTCTGATGATAACGCTTGCACCCTGCTCCAGCTTGAATGCAATAACGTCCGACTTCGGCAGCGTGAGAACGGTCTTTTTGCCACACTCGATGCAGGTCTCCTCAGAAGCAAGGTAGTCTGCAACGCTTTCGACCTTGAGTCCGCCGATAGTCTTGGGAGGATCGGCTCTCAGACCGGTCATGATCTCCTTCATTCTTTCCATACCGCTTGCACCCTCACACTGGAAAGACTTCTGGGTGTGGAGGTAGTTGCCGTACTTGTTATACATATCCTCTCTTGCCTGAAGCAGTGAGATACCCTTTGTTCTGTAGAAGGCTGCCATTTCGCATATGAGCATTGAGCCTACAACAGCGTCCTTGTCTCTTACATAGGAGCCTGCCAGGTAGCCGTAGCTCTCCTCAAAGCCGAAGATGTATCTGTTGTCTTCGCCGTCTGCCTCCAGGAAGCCGATCTGCTCGCCGATGAATTTGAAGCCTGTGAGAACGTCTCTCAGCTCAACGCCATACTCTGCTGCGATCTTTTTGCAGATGTCGGTGGTTACGATAGTTTTAACGGCAACAGGTCTCTCGGGCATAGTTCCCAGAGCTGTTCTTTCCTGACAGATATATTTGAGCAGCATTGCTCCTACCTCGTTGCCGGTGAAAAGAACATAATTTCCGTCCGGATCGGGAACGGCGATACCGACTCTGTCGCAGTCAGGGTCTGTAGCAAGGAGAAGATCCGGCTTTACAGTCTTGCAAAGCTCCAGTCCCTTTGCCAGAGCCTCCTTGATCTCGGGGTTCGGGAAAGGACAGGTAGGGAAGTTTCCGTCGGGAAGCTCCTGCTCGGGAACGACCGTAACGTCTTCGATACCGATCTTCTTGAGTATAGCTCTTACCGGCTTGTTGCCTGTGCCGTTAAGAGGAGTGTAAACGACCTTAAGACCGCTTTTTGCTACAAGATCGGTGTGGATACCCTGCTCCATTACCTTGTCGAGGTATTTATCGATGACTTCCTGACCGATATAGCTTATCATTCCGCTGGCAAGACCCTCTTCAAAGGACATTACCTTTGCTCCGCCGAACATAGGCACGGCATTGATCTTTCCGATAACGGTGTTTGCAACGTCAAGGGTGATCTGGCAGCCGTCTGCACCGTAAACCTTGTAGCCGTTGTATTTTGCGGGATTGTGGGAAGCGGTTACCATAATTCCTGCCTGACACTTAAGCTCCCTTACAGCCCATGAAAGCATGGGGGTAGGCATAAGCTCGGTGTAGATATATGATTTAATGCCGTTTGCTGCCAGTACAGCGGCGGCTTCCTTGGCGAAAACGTCCGATTTTATTCTCGAGTCGTATGAGATAGCAACGCTGCCGTTTTCAAATGCCCCGTTTACATAATCCGCCACACCCTGGGTAGCTCTTCTTATTGTATAAACGTTAAGTCTGTAGGAGCCTGCGCCGATAACGCCCCTCAGACCGCCTGTGCCGAATTCCAGATCTCTGTAGAATCTGTCCTGGATAGCGTCCTCGTCTCCCTCGATAGCCTTAAGCTCGGTCTGGAGATCGGGGTCGTCCACAGCCTTTTCGCACCAAAGTTTGTAAAGCTCTGTCTCTTTCACAATAATCACCTCATAATAAAATTTTAAAAGTACGTTTTAACTTTATATGTTGATAATACCATTATAACACATTTTATAAATTAAGCAAGGGGTGTAATAATATTTTAACAATTCTAATCGTTTACGAGCGAATTTTAGGCAACAATATGAAAATAAAGGTTAATTTTACTTGATTATTGGGGCATTTTGTGGTATAATTAAGGAAATGCTGATTAATGTGTATGAGGGGCAGTGAATTTTAAAACAGCGATTTGATCAGCGCTTTTTAAGTTTGCGATAATATATCGGAAAAGGAGGATCTTTATGACAGAATACAATGGGAAATATCTTTCCTCAGACGGAGTACACAGTATCGCCTATACGGTTTTTACTCCCGATACAGAGCCTTTGGGGGTCGTGCAGATCTCACACGGAATGTGCGAATATTTCGGAAGATACAAGCCTATGGCGGAGTATCTTACCCAGTGTGGCTTCGTTGTCTGCGGGAACGATCATCTGGGTCACGGAGACAGCGTGAATGATGAAAGTGAGCTTGGCTGGTTCGGCGGCAGAGACGGCTGGCAGAACGCCGTGGAGGATCTGTACAGCCTTACCGTGCTTATGAAGGAGAAGTATCCTGAGCTGCCGTATTTTATGTTCGGACACAGCATGGGAAGCTTTCTGGCAAGAGCCTACGCCACAAAGCATGGAAAAAAGCTTGACGGAGCTGTTTTCTGCGGAACGAGCGGAGGTATAAAGGGCGCTCCCGCTTTGCTGAGCCTTGTGGACAGCCTTATTGCAGTTCACGGAAGCAAATATCGCAGCAAAACGGTGGATAAGCTTGCTTTCGGAGCGTATAATGCAAAGATCGGGGACAGCGACAACCGTTATGACTGGATATCACGAGATAAGGACGTAGTCGAGCGCTTTGCTGCCGACCCTAAATGCAACTTCACCTTTACGCTCAACGGCTTTGACAATCTTGCCAGAGTGCTTTGGTACGTATCCGACGATAAGTGGTTTGACAGCTATCCGAAGTCCTTGCCCACATATCTTCTTGCGGGAAACGCCGACCCTGTGGGAAATTACGGCAAGGGCGTTCTTAAGGTCTACCGCCGTCTTTCCGCAGCGGACTGTAATGTGGAAATGAAAATATACGACGGCGCAAGGCACGAGCTTATGAACGAGTTTAATAGGGACGAGTTTTTCTGTGACGTAACGGATTTTCTTATGAGCGTCATACAGGATAAAAACAGTACAGAAAATTGTACGGAAAGCGAATGATGATATGTTTGCATCTATAAACAGCCTGGGCTTGCTGGGACTTAACGCTTTTCCCGTATATGTGGAGATAGAAGCGTCAAAGGGCATACCTGCCTTTGATATGGTAGGTCTTGCGGACGCCGCAGTAAGGGAGAGCCGTGAAAGGATACGATCGGCATTCCGCTGCTGCGGACTGAATTTCCCTCAGCAGCGGGTCATGGTAAATTTAGCGCCGGCAGACGTAAAAAAATCAGGCTCCGTACACGATCTTGCCATTGCGGTGGCTCTGCTGAGAGTCATGGGGATATCGGACGACGAGAGCCTTAAAAAGTCGGCGTTTATCGGAGAGGTATCTTTAAGCGGCGAGATAAGAGCCGTGCAGGGAGTGCTTCCCATGACGATACTGGCGCAGAAGTCGGGAATGGAGAAAATTTACGTTCCCGCCGATAATCTCAGAGAAGCTTCTGTAGCGGAGGGCATAAGCTGTTACGGAGTAAGCTCTATAGCGGAGCTGGTTTTCCACCTTACAGGCAAGGCGGAGATAGTTCCCGCCTCGACCTACAGATCGGAAAAAACAAGCTTTTACGGATCTCTCGACTTTGCGGACGTAAAGGGACAGACTGCGGCAAAAAAGGCTCTGGAGGTCGCTGCCGCAGGAGGACACAACGCCCTGATGATAGGTTCTCCCGGTTCGGGAAAATCCATGCTTGCAAAAAGAATGCCCTCTATCCTTCCTGCGATGACCTTTGAGGAATCGATAGAGACAACAAATATACATTCCGTTGCGGGACTGCTTGACAAGGACAGCCCTCTTGTGACGGTGAGACCGTTCCGTTCTCCGCACCACACCGTTTCGGCTGCAGGGCTTGCGGGAGGCGGATCGATCCCCAAGCCGGGCGAGATATCCCTTGCGCATAACGGTCTGCTGTTTCTGGACGAGCTGGCGGAATTTTCACGACCTGCTCTTGAAATACTCAGGCAGCCGCTGGAGGATCAGCAGGTGACAATTTCGAGAGTTTCGGGAAGCATTACATACCCAAGCTCTTTTATGCTGATAGGAGCAATGAATCCCTGTCCCTGCGGTTATTACGGACACCCTGCGAGAAAATGCATATGCTCTCAGAAGCAAGTGTCCAATTATTTGAACAGAATATCGGGACCGCTGCTGGACAGGTTCGACATTCATCTTGAAGTCGCACCTGTGGAGTTTTCCGATCTGTCCTCCGCCGACAGGGAAGAGCCGTCGTCGGCGATAAGAGAGCGTGTTCAGCGTGCGAGGGATATCCAGAACAAGAGGTTTGCGGGCACCGGAGTGACCTGTAATGCAAAGATCACTCCCGATCTGCTCCATGAGGTATGCCCGGTGACAAGCGGCGCAAAGGCTCTGCTTGAAAATGTATTTGACAGGCTGGGACTGTCTGCAAGAGCCTACGACAAGATAATGAAGGTCGCCCGTACTGCCGCCGATATGGACGGTGCGGAAGTCATCGACAAAAAGCATATAGCCCTTGCGGTACAGTACAGAAGTTTGGACAGAAAGTATTGGAAAGGGTGAATGAAAATGGTAAGAATTAAAGAGATATGTATGATTATCATATTTGCTGTTATGTTTACAGGCTGTGCAGAAAATCATGAAGATAAAACGACGGCAGAAAGCTTTATTGAGGAAAGTTATCCGGATAAACCAAGGTATCAATGCTCATTATTTTTCACTGCTGAAAACGATAATGATCTGATAGTAGGAGAGGGCGGCAGCGGATTTTATTCTCAGAATGATGTGATAGATGAAAGTGTTCATAAGTTCTATAACGAATTTATAACCGATGAGAATGAAACAGAGTATATAAAATCTAATAAAACCTCATATCAGGTCTTAGAAGTAAGCTGGTGCGAAAATCATGAAGAAGATATAACTTTGTGGCTTTGTACTTATTATGACGGCAGAATGGCTCTTTCTGAGAATTACAACGTGGCGGTTTATAAAGCCGGAGAAGGTAAGATAAAAGCCTATGACATTGATGAGACGTCATATAAGGAGTTTTATAATACCGTTTTTGATGAAATAAAAAAGGATGACGTTAACTAAAAATTTACAAAATGCTCACAGAACGGTAATTGTAGAACTTTCCCGCCCGAATTTTGCGATTTTTGTTTAAAACGCAGAAAATGGTTAAAATCGAATATTTGTAAGGTGTAAAAGTCTTGACAAGGGTTGTGCGGTATGATATAATTGTATACTGTATCATAATGGATTTTTACACCTTTTTCTTTATATAAATAAGGAATGCTTCGGTGAAAATTCGTGGTGCAGACGCATTTTACGGGCGTTTGCGCAGTGACATTTTTGAAATAAATTAAGGAGTGATCGAGCCTATGGTGAATGTCAAGGATGTAAAACTTGGTAAAAATACCAGAAAAAGCTTTGCTAAGATCAATGAAGTCTTGGAAATGCCTAACCTTATCGAGGTGCAGAAGAACTCGTATCAGTGGTTTCTGGATGAGGGTCTCAAAGAGGTATTCAACGATGTATCGGCAATTACCGACTACAACGGAAATTTGGAGCTTACCTTTGTCGGCTACCGCTTTGACGATACACCTAAATATACCATTGCCGAGTGCAAAGCGAGGGACGCAACATACAACGTTCCGCTGAGAGTTACCGCAAGGCTTAACAACCTTGAGACCGGCGAGATCAAGGAGTCCGAGGTCTTCATGGGAGATTTCCCGCTGATGACCGACAGCGGTACCTTCGTTATCAACGGTGCGGAGCGTGTTATAGTTTCGCAGCTGGTTCGTTCTCCGGGTGTTTACTACGCTTTTGACAAGGATAAAACGGGAAAGGATCTGTTCAAGACCACCGTTATCCCTAACAGAGGTGCGTGGCTGGAGTATGAAATGGACTCCAACGACGTGGTATATGTCAGGATCGATAAGAACAGAAAAATTCCGATAACTACCTTTATAAGAGCGCTGGGCTTCGGCACCAACGAGGAGATAGAGGCGGTTTTCGGCGTTGACGAAAGACTTACCCAGACAATAATGCAGAAGGATCAGACTGCCAACCGTGAGGAGGCGCTGCTCCAGGTATATCAGAAGCTCCGCCCCGGCGAGCCGCCTACAGTGGAGTCCTCTGAGACGCATCTGCACAATCTGTTTTTCGACGCAAAGAGATACGATCTTTCCAGATTCGGAAGATATAAATACAACAAAAAGCTGGGCATAGGCTCCAGACTTTCGGGACACAGGCTCACAAGACCCGTTGCCAACCCCATGACCGGCGAGGTAATGGCTGACGAGGGAGAGCTTGTAAGCTACGAGAAGGCAATGGAGATCGAGACGGCAGGCGTTAAGGAAGCTTACGTTACCGTTGAGGTCAAGGAGTACGAGACTGCTCCCACAGGCGAGACCATTACAAAGCTTGTGGATAAGGAGGTCAAGATCATCGGCAGCGGAATGGTCGATATGTCCGCTTATGTTGATTTCGATCCCGAAGAGTGCGGTATCCATGAAAAGGTCTCCTTTGCCGTTCTTAAGGAGATCCTTGAGGAGTCCGACGGCGAAGAGGAGCTTATGGAAAATGTCCGTGCAAGAGCGGACGAGCTTGTTCCCAAGCATATAGTTATAGATGATATCGTTGCAACGGTATCCTATTTCCTTAATCTGTGCGACGGCGTGGGCACAGTGGACGATATAGACCATCTTGGCAACAGAAGGATCCGTTCGGTAGGAGAGCTGCTCCAGAACCAGTTCAGGATCGGATTTACAAGAATGGAGAGAGTTATTCGTGAGAGAATGAATATACAGTCTCAGGATTCCGAGGTCGTAACTCCCGCCGCCCTCATCAATATAAGACCTATCACTGCGGCGATCAGAGAGTTTTTCGGCTCGTCTCCGCTGTCACAGTTCATGGATCAGAATAACCCTCTGGCAGAGCTTACGCATAAGAGACGTCTCTCCGCACTGGGTCCCGGAGGACTTTCAAGAGACCGTGCCGGATTCGAGGTCCGTGACGTACACTATACTCACTACGGCAGAATGTGTCCTATCGAGACCCCTGAAGGTCCTAACATCGGACTTATCTCCTATCTTGCATCATTTGCAAGGATCAATCAGTACGGTTTCATCGAGGCACCCTACAGAAAGGTCGACAAGGAGACCGGCGTTGTCACCGACGAGGTCGTTTATATGACCGCCGACGTGGAGGATAACTTCATGGTGGCTCAGGCAAACGAGCCTCTTACCGAGGATCATAAATTTGCAAGAGCCAAGGTAAACGGAAGATACAGAGATCAGATCCTTGAGATCGAGCGTGAAAAGATCGACTTCATGGACGTATCGCCTAAAATGGTAGTTTCAGTGGCTACCGCCTGTATCCCGTTCCTTGAAAACGACGACGCAAACCGTGCCCTTATGGGTTCAAACATGCAGAGGCAGGCTGTGCCGCTGCTTAAAACAGAGTCCCCGATAGTCGGTACGGGTATGGAATACAAGGCGTGCCGTGATTCCGGCGTAGCTGTGGTATCAACTGCCGCAGGCGTTGTGGAAAGCGTTGACGCCGATAAGATCGTGGTAAGAGAGGACAGCGGAAATCTTCACACCTACGAGCTTACAAAGTTCAAGCGTTCAAATGCCGGCACCTGCACCAACCAGAGACCTATCGTTGACAAGGGCGACAGGATCGAGGCAAATCAGATCATCGGAGACGGTCCTGCTACTTCCAACGGAGAGCTTTCACTGGGTAAAAACGCTCTCATCGGCTTTATGACATGGGAGGGCTATAACTATGAGGACGCCGTTCTGCTTAATGAAAATCTTGTAAAGCAGGATAAGTACACTTCTATACACATTGAGGATCTGGAGACTGAGGCGAGAGACACCAAGCTGGGACCCGAGGAGATCACAAGGGATATCCCCAACGTCGGTGAGGACGCTCTCAAGGATCTGGACGAAAACGGTATAATCAGAATAGGCGCAGAGGTACGCTCGGGCGATATTCTGGTAGGAAAGGTAACTCCTAAGGGAGAAACAGAGCTTACCGCAGAGGAGAGACTTCTCAGAGCTATTTTCGGAGAAAAGGCAAGAGAGGTAAGGGATAATTCTCTTAAGGTTCCCCACGGCGAAGCCGGTACTATAATAGATGTAAAAATATTCACAAGAGAAAACTGCGACGAGCTTTCTCCCGGAGTCAATATGCTGGTAAGATGCTATATTGCCCAGAAGAGAAAGATCTCTGTCGGCGATAAAATGGCGGGCCGTCACGGAAACAAGGGCGTTGTCTCCAGAATACTCCCTCAGGAGGATATGCCGTTCCTTGAAGACGGTACTCCGCTGGATATCTGCCTTAACCCTCTGGGCGTACCTTCCCGTATGAATATCGGACAGGTACTTGAAGTACATCTGGGTATGGCTGCAAAGGCTCTCGGCTGGAAGATCATGACTCCCGTATTCGACGGCGCACACGAGGCTGATATCAGAGAATGCTTCAAAATGGCTCAGCAGAATTATCTTGAGCATAAGGACGACGACTTTGAGATACATCCTATGGACGAGGTCATCAATCCTAACGCACTGAGCATGAGCGAGGACGGAAAGTTCACCGTTTATGACGGAAGAACAGGCGAAAAGTTTGATAACAGAGTTACTGTGGGATATATGTATTACCTTAAGCTCCACCATCTGGTAGACGATAAGATCCACGCACGTTCGGTAGGACCTTATTCATTGGTAACACAGCAGCCTCTCGGAGGTAAAGCTCAGTTCGGCGGTCAGAGATTCGGTGAAATGGAAGTATGGGCGCTGGAGGCTTACGGCGCTGCTTACACTCTTCAGGAGATCCTTACTGTCAAGTCCGACGACCTTAACGGACGTGTCAAGACCTACGAAGCTATCGTAAAGGGACAGAATGTGCCTAAGCCGGGCGTTCCCGAGGCATTCAAGGTCCTTATCAAGGAGCTTCAGTCCCTCTGTCTCGACATTAAGGTACTCAACATCAACAACGAGGAGATCGATCTTAAGCAGAAGTTTGACGACGACGACGATTTTGTTCCGGCAACGGCATACGCTGACGACAACACGGAAATGTCCGCAGAAGCAAACGACTTTGAGGAGGGCTTCATGGCTGAGGACGAGGACGGACTCTCAGAGATAGATGACGGAGATCTTGACGACTTCGGCAGCGACGATTCCGATTTGTTCCTCGACGAGTAATACCGAAATAACAGGATCCTGCCGGCTGTAGAGTTCCACCGGCGGAGCCTGACATACACACGTTATCATTTTAAACAGGAAGAGGGTACAGCTGTTGGATTTTAATGTATTTGAATCAATAAAAATCGGTCTTGCTTCACCGGATAAGATCCGTGAATGGTCTTACGGCGAGGTAACCAGACCCGAGACAATAAATTACCGTACACAGAAGCCCGAAAAGGACGGTCTGTTCTGCGAAAAGATATTCGGACCACAGAAGGACTGGGAATGCCACTGCGGAAAGTATAAGAAAATACGTTTCAAGGGTAAGATCTGCGAACGCTGCGGAGTCGAGGTAACAAGAGCCAAGGTCCGCCGTGAAAGAATGGGACATATTGAGCTTGCGGCTCCTGTTTCCCATATATGGTACTTCAAGGGTACTCCCTCCAGGATCGGTCAGATGCTTGAGGTCTCTCAGAAAAGACTTGAGGAAGTGCTTTATTTCACAAAATATATCGTTATAGATCCCGGAAACACCGAGCTTGTCAAGTGCCAGCTGCTCACTGAAAAAGAGTACGGCGATATGCTTGAAAAGTATGACGAGACGGAGTTCAAAGCGGGCATGGGCGCTGAGGCTATCAAGGAGCTGCTGGAGGAGATCGATCTTGACAAGCTCTCCGAGGAGCTTAAGAGCGAGCTTAAGGATCTGCCCTCCGGTCAGAAGAAGATCAAGCTTCTTAAGAGACTGGAGATCGTGGAGGCGTTCAGGACCTCCGGAAACCGCCCCGAATGGATGATACTGGACGTTGTTCCGGTAATTCCTCCCGATATCAGACCTATGGTCATGCTGGACGGCGGAAGATATGCCACCAGCGATCTTAACGACCTTTACAGACGTGTTATCAACAGAAATAACCGTCTTAAAAGAATGCTGGAGCTTGAAGCTCCCGACATTATCGTAAGGAACGAGAAGAGAATGCTCCAGGAGGCTGTGGACGCCCTTATCGACAACGGCAGACACGGCAGACCCGTTACCGGTCCTAACAACAGAGCGTTCAAGTCCCTTTCGGATATGCTTAAGGGTAAGCAGGGACGTTTCCGTCAGAACCTGCTGGGTAAGCGTGTCGATTATTCCGGACGTTCGGTTATCGTTGTTGGTCCTGAGCTTAAGATGTACCAGTGCGGTCTTCCCAAGGAAATGGCGCTGGAGCTTTTCAAGCCTTTTGTTATGAAGAGACTGGTGGATACAAACCCGTCTATCAATATAAAGTCCGCCAGGAAAATGGTGGAAAGAGCCAAGCCGGAGGTATGGGACGCACTTGAAAACGTAATTCAGGGTCACCCCGTTATGCTAAACCGTGCGCCGACCCTCCACAGACTGGGTATCCAGGCGTTCGAGCCGATACTGGTAGAGGGAAGAGCTATAAAGCTTCACCCGCTGGTATGTACAGCGTTCAACGCAGACTTCGACGGCGACCAGATGGCTGTTCATCTGCCTATATCGGTGGAGGCACAGGCTGAGGCAAGGTTCCTTATGCTTGCTGCAAACAACCTCCTTAAGCCCTCTGACGGACGTCCTGTAGCCGTACCGTCTCAGGATATGCTGCTGGGAACCTACTATCTTACTCTGCTCAAGCACAACGAGCCTGGCGAGGGCAAGGTGTTCAGGGACGTTAACGAGGCGATCATGGCTTACGACAACCACATCGTTTCCCTCCATGCGGCTATCAAGGTAAGGATCACCAAGCAGATTGGTGAAAAACAGGTTTCAAAAATCATCGACGCTACTGTGGGAAGACTTATTTTCAATTCCATTATCCCTCAGAATCTGGGATATGTTGACAGAACAAATTCGGATAAGCAGTTTGATCTTGAGATCTCTTTCCTGGTAAAGAAGAAGCAGCTGGGAGACATTATCGACAGATGCATACAGCATCACGGAACAACTGCGACCTCAGAGGTGCTGGATAACATCAAGGCGCTGGGTTACAAATATTCCACAAAGTCCGCTATTACCGTTGCGGTATGCGACGCCAAGATCCCCGAATCAAAGAAGGATATCCTTGCCAAGGCGGACGCTCTCGTCGATAAGGTAGACAGACAGTATAAGAGAGGATATATTTCCAGAGAGGAAAAGTCCAAGAAGTTTATCGAGATCTGGAACAACGCCACCGACGAAGTGACCGAGGCTCTTAAGGCAGGCTACGATACCGAGAACAATCCTATCCACATGATGGCTGACTCGGGAGCCCGTGGTTCGATCAACCAGATCCGTCAGCTGGCGGGTATGAGAGGACTTATTGCAAATACCTCCGGTTCGACCATAGAAATGCCTATCAGAGCAAACTACCGTGAAGGTCTTACCATTCTGGAATACTTCATTGCTTCCAGAGGAGCCAGAAAGGGACTTGCCGATACTGCGCTCCGTACCGCCGACTCGGGATATCTAACAAGACGTCTCGTAGACGTTTCTCAGGACGTTATTATCCGTCAGGAGGACTGCGGAACCAATGTGGGAATAGATATATTCGACATAAAGAACGGCAACGAAATGATCGAGCCGCTCACAGAGAGACTTGTGGGCAGATTCCTTGTTGAGGATCTTAAGGATTCCAAGACAGGAGAAATGATCTGCTCCAGAAATAAGCTTATCAGCGAGCATGACGCTCAGAGAATAGCAAATGCTCTTGAAAACGAGGGAAGAAAGTCTATACAGATCAGATCCGTCCTCCAGTGCAAGGCGAGAAACGGCGTGTGCGCAAAGTGCTACGGTGCAAACCTTGCCAACGGAAATATCGTGCAGGTGGGCGAGGCTGTCGGCGTAATTTCCGCACAGTCTATCGGCGAGCCGGGTACTCAGCTGACCATGAGAACCTTCCATACGGGAGGTATTGCTTCGGCAGAGGATATCACACAGGGTCTGCCCAGAGTCGAGGAGCTGTTTGAGAGCAGACGTCCGAAGGGTGCTGCTATCATCACACGTATAGCAGGTCAGGTAAGGATCGAAGAGGTCAAAAAGACCAAGCAGATCACCGTTACAAGCATGGATACGGAAAATCCCGAGCAGGAGTCGTATGTTATTCCTTACGGTTATAAGATAAAGGTCCGTGACGGACAGACGGTAAGCGCAGGTGAGCCGCTGACTGAGGGATCTATCAATCCTGCGGATATCCTTGCCGTTAACGGAGCAAAGGCTGTTCAGAACTACATCATCACCGAGGTACAGAAGGTTTACCGTTTGCAGGGTGTTGATATCAACGATAAGCACATTGAGGTAATCGTCCGTCAGATGATGAGAAAGGTCAAGATAGACGATTCCGGATCGAGCTATCTGCTGCCCGGCGCACTGGTAGACAAGCACGAGATCGAGCGTCTTAACGAGGAGATACAGGCTCAGATCGACGCAGGTGACGAAAGCGCCGCTCTTATTACCACTGTTCCCGTGCTTCAGGGTATCACGAAGGCTTCAAGCTATTCTGATTCGTTCCTGTCTGCGGCTTCATTCCAGGAGACCACAAAGGCGCTTACCGATGCGGCTATCAGAGGTAAGACAGATAAGCTCCAGGGACTTAAGGAGAACGTTATTATCGGTAAGCTCATTCCTGCCGGAACGGGAATGGACGTATATAATAACGTAGAGATAGTTAAAAACGAAAGCGCTGCCGCTCATACAGCGTCGGAAAGCTATATATAAACCGGCACCGATCGGTTTGCATAAAAAGTTCAGCCCGTATATGCTTAGTTGCATATGCGGGCTTTTTTGCGGAAAATAAGGCGGCTCCGGATCTGCTCCGAAGCCGCCGGTATTTTATTGTATCGCTGTATATCTGTGTCTCTGACAGATCCGCAGTGGTATAAACCTCCTGACCGTCAGAAGTTTGAACCGTTCCAGCCCCAGTCAGGGGTTGCGGAGTATTTTACATATATGCGTGACGGCTGGATAGCAAGCTGTTCGCTGAGGATATCGCACAGCATTCCGGTAAGAGCGTTAAAAGCAGTGGGATCTGCCTTGCCGAAAATGCTGACATCAACCATTGCGGCAGGGGAGTCGTCTCCCTTAAAATAAAGGATATGCTCAGGCTCGATACCGACCATCAGCCAGCTTTCCGATTTGCCGGGAATTACGGTTATCGCTTCACCGATCGCAGCTTTGACAGCGATTTCCTTGTCCTTTGGAACCGATATGTTGGTTTTAACGTTGATAAATGGCATAACTATACCTCCAAATATAAGTGATTCATGGATATTTTCGTGATATGACGCTGAATATGCAGTCATTCCTCGCCGTGTATCATTCCGCAGCTTCTCATGGACATTATTCCGTTTATCCCTACAACGTAGTGATCAAGGACCGTGATGTCCAGCATTTTCAGATAGTTTATGATCTCTCTTGTCACCGCAATATCCTCCTGAGACGGAGTGTTCGGAGCGCCCGGATGATTGTGCGCCAGAACCACGATCCGGCAGCCGCTGTTAAGGACTGTTCTGGTAAGCTCCTTGAAATTTACCGGAACAGAATTTTCAGTACCGGAGGAAACGTCCGAAACGCTTTGTATGCGGCAGGAGGAATTTACGCAGAATATTTTAAATTTCTCGTTCTTTTCCTCTGTGAAAAAGGTCGGGATGTATTCAAGCATTTTTCCGTAGTCCCTTACGTCGATCCCTCCAAGCTCCTGACGGCGCACATATCCGCATAGCATATTGAAAAAGCCTATTGCCAGCGCACAGCTTTCCCCTACGGATCTGACCTGCATAAGCTCGTCCTTTGAAGCGTTCATAACGCCTTTCAGAGAGCCGAACCTTTCGATAAGCTCGTGCGCAAGCTGATTGGTATTGCCTCTGGGATAAACGTAAAAAAGCAGCATTTCAAGTATCTCATGCTCCGCAAAGCCGTCGAGAGAGCCGCTTTTGCGGAGACGTTCACGCATACGCTCCCTATGACCTTCATGACTCTGCTGCATTTTTACACCTCCAAGGCTGTATCAGTCCGCCGTCTCCAGTCCTTCAGCCTTAAACGCCTGCTTAAGATCGGCGATAAGGTCGTTTTTATCTTCTATACCGATAGCGACCCGGTAAAATCCGCCGTGGAACTCCTCGGGATAAAGGTACATTCTTTCATCGTCCTCGCCCAGGAAAACGATAAGGCTTGCGTCGTGTCCCAGCGAGACCGCAGAGGTAAACACGTTAAGGTGTGTAACGACTCTGTTGTACAGATCATGCTCGCCCTTCAGACCGAAGCAGAGAACTCCGCCGAAGCCATGCTCCATCTGCTTTACTGCAAGCTCGTGACCCTTGTGGCTTTCAAGTCCCGGATACGCCACAAAGCTTACGCAGGGCTGTTTTTCAAGCCACCGGGCAACTGCAAGAGCGTTATCGTTATGTACCTGCATCCTCAGCGGGAACGTTACCGCTCCTCTCATGATGAGCCATGCGTTGAACGGGCTTATAACTCCGCCGATATTTACCTGAGCCTGATAGCGGATCTTTTCCATATCCTCGTGATTTCCTATAATAGCGCCTCCCATTGAGTCGCCGTGACCATTAATGTATTTTGTAAGGCTTTCCACAACAAAGTCAACTCCGTATTCCAGTGGACGGGTATTGTACGGGGACGAGAAGGTGTTGTCCGCCGATACAAGTATGCCGTGTTCGTGCGCAAGCTTCACGATAGCCTCAATGTCGCATATGCAAAGAGTCGGATTGCCGGGAGTCTCGAAATGGATAAGACGTGTGTTCGGTCTTATCGCCGCTTTTATAGCTTCTATGTCCGTGCAGTCAACTATAGACGTTTCGATACCCCACTTGTCGCACCACAGCTCGTTGAAGATCCTGTAGGTAGCGATGTATGTAACCTTGGAGAAAATAACGTGGTCGCCCTTTTTCAGCTTTGTGAAAAACAGCGCAGACAGCGCCGCAACTCCGCTGGCAAGGCAAACGCAGTCCTCGCCTCCTTCAAGATTGGCTATCTTTTTCTGGAGCAGTCCCTGATTAACGCCGCCGTTTCTTGTGTAAATATTTCCCTCGGAGGCAGACCAGTTCATAGTTGAGGGATCGTACGGCAGGACAAAGCTGTTTGCCATATTTATAGGAGGCTCGATAGCTCCCGTAGCGGGATCAGGCTCGTTTCCGATATGGATAGCTCTGGTCGTAAAGCTCATATTTTTAATGCTTTCTTCCTTTTCCCTGTTTATTTCACTCATTTTTACTCTTCCTTTCAAAAAGATAATGTTATTGATCTGCAAAATCATCTTATATTATAGCATAATCGGGATCGCCTTTTGTAAATTTTCTTTGAATTTTGACAAGCAAAGAATTTAAAATGGTATCTATCCGACAAGATTCTCTTGATTTTTGTTGAATGTTAACAATTATCAACATTTAATTTATGAAGTATTTTCTTTAAATAGACTTTACAAAAGACTTAAAATATGGTATAATTATAAATATTAATTATTCCCGAAAGGAAAAACGCTTATGAATTGGATAGAGCTTGATATTTTTACCTCTACCGAGGGTATAGAGCCTGTTACCGGCAGTCTTCTGGGAATGGGAATAAACGGTTTTGTGATCAAGGACGCCAAGGATTTTGAGGATTTTCTCAACGACAAGGACGCCAACTGGGATTACATAGACGATGACCTGATGGGTCTTAAAAACTGTGAGACTACCGTTACCGTTTATCTTCCGGAAAATGCTCAGGGACTTGAAAATCTCGAAGCGGTAAAGCTTGAGCTTAAGGCTCTTAAGGAAAGAGACGTGAACAGCGCATTCGGCAGACTGGAATACCGTCTCAACAATGTCCGTGAGGAGGACTGGGCTAACAACTGGAAAAAGTATTTTAAGCCTATCTGCGTCGGAGAGAAGCTTCTTATCAAACCGTCGTGGGAAAAGGCTGACGAAAATGAAAAGCGCAGGATCCTTGAGATCGACCCCGCATCAAGCTTTGGCACGGGACAGCACAACACGACCCAGCTTTGTCTGGAGCTTGTGGAGAAAAATCTTTCCGAGGGCGACAGGATACTCGATCTCGGCTGCGGCAGCGGGATACTTTCTATCGGAGCTGTACTGCTGGGTGCTGAAAGCGTCTGCGCCGTGGATATAGACGAAAATTCCGTAAAGATCGCAGGGGAAAACGCTCTGAAGAACCATATAAGCGGCGGCAGGTATACAGCCTACTGCGGAAACGTTATCGAAGATGCAGAACTGAGAGACAGGATAGGGGGAGGATACGATCTGCTCTGCGCCAATATAGTTGCCGATGTGCTTATAGGCATGAGCGGCTGCTTCGGAGAGTTTCTCAGAGACGGCGGAACGCTTATAGTATCGGGGATAATAGATTCCCGCAAGGACGAGGTGCTGGACGTTATAAAAGCTCACGGCTTTGTTCTTAACGAGATCCGTGAGAAGGAGGATTGGGTCGCAGCCTCTTTTACAAAATAAAAAAGATCTGTTAAATAGAAAATTACAAATCGAACAGGGAAAGGAAGTAATCAGTATGCAGTTATTGTTTTTGGTGATAAAGAGAGTGGAGCTTGTTGATGATATTATGAGATCTCTTGCAAACGCAGGCATAAAGGGCGGGACCTGTATAGACAGTATCGGAATGGCTAAGTCCATCTCAGGTATGGATAATCTGCCCATGATAGGAGTTCTCCGCTCCATACTTAACGGCGAAGACGCAGCTCAGAAGGGCAAGACGATCTTTGTTGCGGTAAGCGATGAGCAGGTAGACGCTGCAAGAAAAGCGATAACCGACGTTACCGGAGATCTTTCCGCACCTAATGCAGGAGTGCTTTTCGGAGTTCCCATTACCTTTGCGGAGGGCGTCAACTGATATTTGCCCGCATTAAGGAAGCACGGATAGATCGCTGTTTTAAAATTCACTGTCTCGCAGATAACGTATTCGGGTGTATGCGGGGAGAGATACATTTTCCTTAATATTAAGAAAAAGATCCGCCGTTTGGTACCAGACGGCGGATCTTTATATATACTTATGTTAAATTACAGATCCCATTTCCAGTCACGGATCTCGGGCAGATCCTGACCGTATTCTGCAATGTACTGCTTATGCTCGACCAGCTTGTCCTGCATCATCTGATACAGATATGCGCCGGTGTTGCCAAGCTGAGGAAGTCTCTTTAGGATCTCCAGTACAAGGTGGAAACGGTCGATCTCATTCTGGACTCTCATGTCGAAGGGAGTCGTTATTGTACCCTCCTCGTTGTAACCGCATACATACAGGTTTCTGTTGTTTCTGTGGTAAAGCAGCTCATGGATAAGGGTAGGATATCCGTGGAAAGCGAACACGATAGGCTTATCCTTGGTGAAAAGTGCGTCAAACTCAGCGTCGGAAAGTCCGTGCGGGTGCTTGGACTTAGGCTGGAGCTTGAAAAGATCCACAACGTTTATAAATCTGATCTTTACCTGCGGGAGGTTTGCCCTTAGTATTGTGACTGCGGCAAGCGACTCGAGAGTAGGGGTATCTCCGCAGCAGCAAAGTACTACGTCAGGCTCCTGTCCGTGGTCGTTGGACGCCCATTCCCAGATGCCTATGCCCTGTGTGCAGTGCTTTACAGCCTGTTCCATAGTCAGCCACTGCTGTCTCGGGTGCTTGGAGGCAACGATAACGTTCACATAGTTCTTTGAGCGTATGCAGTGATCGAAGCAGCTGAGCAGACAGTTGGCGTCAGGCGGGAGATACATTCTTACAACGTCCGCCTTCTTGTTTGCAACGTGGTCAAGGAAGCCGGGATCCTGATGCGTGAAGCCGTTGTGATCCTGCTGCCAAACGTTTGACGACAGTATGTAGTTAAGAGAAGCGATCTTCTGTCTCCAAGGCAGCTCGGAGGTTACCTTGAGCCATTTTGCGTGCTGTGAGAACATGGAATCCACTATCCTGATAAACGCCTCGTAGCTTGCAAAGAAGCCGTGACGTCCGGTGAGAAGGTAGCCCTCCAGCCAGCCCTCGCACATATGCTCTGACAGCATGGAATCCATTACTCTGCCGTTGGACGCAAGAAATTCGTCGCCCTCGGTTGTCTCGGCGTTCCAGTCTCTGTTTGTAGCCTCGAATACCTTTCCAAGACGGTTGGACATTGTTTCGTCAGGTCCGAAAATACGGAAATTCCTGCTTTCCTCATTCAGCTTGAAAATGTCCCTTACAAAGCCGCCAAGCTCGATCATATCCTGGGCCTCCGCAGCTCCGGGAGCGGGTACGTCCACCGCATAGTCCCTGAAATCCGGAAGTCTCAGATCTCTTAAAAGAAGTCCGCCGTTTGCATGGGGATTTGCGCCCATTCTGCGGTTTCCTGTAGGAGCCAGCTCCTCAAGCTCGGGGATAAGTCTGCCGTTTTCGTCGAAAAGCTCGTCGGGACGGTAGCTTCTGAGCCATTCCTCCAGCTGCTTCATATGCTCGGGCTGCTCCATTGTCATGGGGACCTGATGAGCCCTGAAGGTGCCCTCTATCTTATTTCCGTCAACGACCTTGGGACCTGTCCAGCCCTTGGGGGAACGGAAAACTATCATCGGCCACCTTGGACGCTCCTTGCAGCCGTTTTCTCTTGCATTTTTCTGTATGGACTTGATCTCCTCAATGACAGTGTCAAGAGTTTCCGCCATAAGCTTATGCATTGTCATCGGATCGTCACCCTCTACGAAGTAGGGCTTCCAGCCGCAGCCCTCGAAAAAGCTCTTTACCTCCTCATGGGTGATCCTGGAGAATACGGTGGGGTTGGAGATCTTGTAGCCGTTGAGGTGAAGTATGGGTAAAACTGCTCCGTCGGTAACGGGGTTAAGGAATTTATTTGAGTGCCATGCCGTTGCAAGAGGACCAGTTTCCGCCTCGCCGTCTCCCACAACGCAGGTGGTGATAAGCTCGGGATTGTCAAATACCGAACCGAATGCGTGAGCAAGGGAATATCCAAGCTCGCCGCCCTCGTTTATAGAGCCGGGAGTTTCCGGCGCAACGTGGGAGGATATACCGCCCGGGAACGAGAACTGCTTGAACAGCTTTTTCATACCCTCCTCATCTCTGGAAATGTTGGGGTAGACCTCGGAATAGGAGCCTTCAAGATATGTGTTGGCTACCATGAAGTTTCCTCCGTGACCGGGTCCCGAGATATAGATCATATCCAGATCGTATTTTTTGATGACACGGTTGAGGTGTACATAAATGAAATTCTGTCCGGGGACCGTTCCCCAGTGACCTACGATTTTCTTCTTGACATGATCTCTTTTAAGAGGCTCACGAAGAAGGGGATTGTCCAACAGATAAAGCTGACCTGCTGAAAGGTAATTGGCGGCGTCCCAATATCTGTTCATTTTCTCCAGCAGCTCGGGAGAAATGTTCATTGTGTCTGACATTATCATACCTCCATATTTTTGTCCCGAAAACGTATCTTCCCGATATGTGGGAAAACGTTTTCACAATATGATTATATCACGTTATGAGACGTATTTCAAGAATATTATATGAAAATAGACAAAAATTTTATACTTTGAAACGACCTGCCGAAGACGGTAACGTATAGATAAAAAGCTTTTTTGATATGCGTGCGTGAAAATGCTCACGGAAATCGATTTGCAAAATACCGAACAAAATTTTTGTATATTTTTGTTTTTCTATATTCCGGACAAAGTTATGATATTTTGCTGTAATTAAAATGTTTGATCGTAAAAATTGATTTCCGTGGAAAATGCTTCAAAGTGCTTGCAAAGTCATTGGAAATATGTTATAATATTATGGTATATTGTAAATTGACTTATAAATGGAGGGCTTGAATTGAGTACTTTGCAGGACGAGATCAGAAGACGCAGGACCTTTGCGATTATTTCTCACCCTGACGCAGGTAAAACTACTTTGACGGAAAAATTTCTGCTTTACGGAGGAGCTATCGCTCAGGCGGGAGCGGTAAAGGGAAAGAAAAATTCCCGTCACGCAGTTTCCGACTGGATGGAGATCGAGAAGCAGAGGGGAATTTCCGTTACGTCGTCGGTCATGCAGTTTCAGTATAACAATTATTGTATAAATATCCTTGATACTCCCGGACATCAGGACTTTTCCGAGGATACCTACCGCACCCTCATGGCGGCGGACTCTGCGGTAATGGTCATTGACGCTTCAAAGGGCGTGGAAAACCAGACCAGAAAGCTTTTCAAGGTCTGCGTCATGCGCCATATACCTATTTTTACCTTTATAAATAAAATGGACAGGGAAGCCAGAAATCCCTTTGATCTTATGGAGCAGATAGAGTCGGAGCTGGGCATACAGACCTATCCCGTAAACTGGCCTATCGGATGCGGAAAGGAATTCAAGGGAGTTTTCGACAGAGAGAAAAAGCATATCATATCCTTTGAGGCAAGCGGCGGAAATCATAAGGTCTCGGCAACTGAGGCAGATCTCAGCGATCCGTCTCTGGACGATATCATCGGCAGCGATCTTCATGAAACTCTTGCCGACGACATTGAGCTGCTGGACGGCGCAAGCTACGAGTTCGACCTTGAAAAGGTGCGCAGAGGTGAGCTTTCCCCTGTATTTTTCGGATCGGCGCTTACAAATTTCGGCGTAGAGCCTTTTCTGGAAAGATTTCTGGAGATGACTACCTCGCCTACGCCCAGAATGTCCAGCGAAGGCATAATCGACCCGTTTGACGAGGATTTTTCAGCCTTTGTTTTCAAAATACAGGCGAACATGAATAAGGCGCACAGAGACAGGATAACCTTTCTCAGAGTATGCTCGGGAAAATTTGACAAGGAAATGGACGTTCTCCATGTTCAGGGCGGAAAAAAGATGAGACTCTCCCAGCCCCAGCAGATCATGGCGCAGGAACGTGAGATCATTGACGAAGCGTATGCAGGGGATATTATCGGCGTGTTTGATCCGGGTATTTTTGCCATAGGCGACACTATATGCTCTCCGAAACGGAAGTTTGAGTTCGAGCCTATACCGACCTTTGCGCCGGAGCATTTTATGAGAGTCCGCCAGAAGGATACCCTTAAGCGCAAGCAATTTGTAAAGGGCGCTACCCAGATCGCACAGGAGGGCGCAATACAGATATTCCAGGAACCGGATACCGGTATGGAGGAGGTCATTGTAGGCGTTGTGGGAGTGCTTCAGCTTGAGGTGTTCGAGTACCGCATGAAAAACGAATATAATGTTGAGCTTTTCAAGGAGGGTCTTTCCTATTCATATATCCGTTGGATAGACAATAAGGATATAGACCCCAAAAAGCTTAAGCTTTCCAGCGATACCAAGCTTGTAAAGGACTTCAAGGGAAATTATCTGCTGCTTTTCACCAGCGAGTGGAATATACGCTGGGCGCTTGAAAAGAACGAGGGGCTGGAGCTTTCCGAGTTCAACAGGGGCGCGCTTCAGTAATGTCCGGAAGGGGAGCTTACGGGTATTGACGCAAACGTTCGGGAAAGGGATATTGCTATGGTTTTACTCAGATCGATATTTGTGCTGACCACTGCCGCCGCAGCGGTCATGATCGGAATGCTTCTTGGCGGCTGTTCGTCGGAAAACGGCGGTGTGTCCTCCGTCATATCGGAGGAAAGCGTTACCGCAAAGGACGTACTTACTCAGATCGACGAGGAGCTTATGGACGATTCCGTTTTTTACGGAGAAGAGAAATTTGAAAAATTCTGCGAAAAGCTGTATTCGGTACCGTCTGACGAAATTTCAGACGGAGGGAGCATTTTTTCGTCCGGCGGAGGAAACGCCGACGAGATCTCCATGATAAAGACAGAAGATCCGCAGAAGGGCGAGGAGATCCTGCATGACAGGCTTCAGTCCCGCAGCAGTACCTTTGAGAGCTACAAGCCGGAGGAAATGCAGAAAATAAATTCGGCGGAAATATTCAGCGCCGGAGATTACTGGGTGCTGATAATTTCAGACGACGCAGAGCGGCTCAAAGAGGAAATAAAAGAGCTTATCCAATAAATTCGGCGCACACCGCATATTTGCAGTGTGCGCCGTTTTCAGCTGAAAATTAAAGGTAATTGCCGAATTCAACGTTCTCCTGATTGATGCTTTCGATCTCGTCGTTGATACCGCTTACGATCTCGCCTGCCTTGTTCTTTTCGTCAATAAGAACAAGAAGCTGCGCCTGCATATCCTCGATCTGTTTTTTCATAGCCTCGACCTTTGTGTTGCAGTCGAAGGCATTGTTTTCAGCGTCCACCTTCTTGGTCTTAAGCTCCTCGATCTTCTGATTGTTGAGAGCGATCTGCTCCTGAGCGAACTGCTTCATTTTTTCCATTGGGCTCATACCGGAATTCTCCTCCTTATTATCGGCGCTTGCCGAAGATTTATCGTATCCTATATCGGGAATTTCCGGTACAGGATCAGCAGCTTTTACTGCAAGCTCCTTATCCAGCACGTCAAGGCTGATCGGTTCTATTGACGGCATCTCGGGTATATCGTCGGTAAGCTTTACCGACGGCTTCGGTTTACTTTCCGTTCTGGTGAAATCTGCATCATCGGGAACAAGCTTTACCTCGTGCGGCTTTTCCGGAGCTGTGGATTCAGCCACAAGATTTATATTTTTTGTAGGTTCGGGCTGTGAGAGCAAGGATACCGGTTCTGCCGGCTTGATCTCAGGCGCCGGAGTAATATCCGAAGCAAGACCGTAGCTTGCGGAAACAGGCTTCGGATCGTTCCTCTTTGAATATGTAGGAGGAGTATATTTGGGTCTGGGCGCCTTTTCCGTTTTCGGAGCCTCAAGTCCCGTTGCAAATTCGTTTGTCCGAACTGTGGGACGCTTTTCTTCTTCGGCTTTATTTGCGCTTGCAGTTTCTGCCTTTTTGCGTTCGGCAGCCGCTTCAGCCTTTTCCATACGGCTGAAATGCTCTCCCATGCATTCCTCAACAGCCTTTATTTCCGATTTTTCACGGTTGAAAAACTCAGCAACGTCAGCTGCGGAACGTCCCTTTTTAAGCATCTGTGCGATCCCTGCGACAGTTCTGTCCACAAAGCCGTTTTCGTCCATTTCAAGGTTGATAGCCGGCTGTGCATCCGCCTCAGTCTCTTCGGAAGCCTTTTTACCTCTCTTGATAAGGGTAGACACGTTTGTTTTGGCAATGTTGCTTATAAGTCCCTTTTTATGCTTCTCCTCCGGTTCAGGCTCATGATGGATCTCGGGCTGGACATATGTCTCATAATCGGGCATATATTTTTCAATTATCTTCGGTATATGCTCTCTGGGGATCGCCATAGTTCTTGCGATCTCATCAAAATTGTGTCCTTCCTTGTACAGACGAACAATTTTTTCGTTTGTACTTTCACTCTTTTTTGCCAATTAAACTCAGTCCTTCCAAATAAGAAATTATCTTTACGATTGCTGGATCTGCGGCAAACTGCCTATAATCTGTCAAACCGCTCAGCATACTTGGCAAGTATCGTAACCTTATTATATTATACAATATTTGAAACGGATTGTCAATATTAATAGTGAAAATATCCAACAAATATTGTGAAAAAATTTGTTAACAATGTACTTGTTATTACGGCGGAAATTTTTTTTACCAATAAATCAAAAGGTTACAATGCTTTAAGCCGGCGATCTGTATTCCCTTTTTCACGTCCGTTCCCTATTCTGCGAAGGAGGAGAAAAAATATTTTTGCTCTTGCATTTTTCGGAGGATATGTTATAATATAATCATATAAAGCGGCAGGACTGTGTGACTGCCTGAAAGGAATGATTTTATGTCTACAATTTTGGTGACCGGAGGAGCGGGCTTTATCGGAAGCCATACCTGTGTTGAACTGCTCAATGCAGGATATGACGTAGTTGTTATGGATAACTTTTCCAACTCTAAACCGGAGGCGCTTAACAGGATCAGGAAGATCACCGGAAAGGAATTCGGCTTTTATCAGGCGGATATGCTGGATCTGCCGGCGACCGAAAAAATTTTTGAGGAGAATAATATTGACGCTGTTATTCATTTTGCCGGACTCAAGGCGGTGGGAGAATCGGTAGCAAAGCCAGTTGAATACTATCACAACAATATCACCGGTACCCTTAATCTTATCCGTGCTATGAGAAAATACGGATGCCGCAGGATAGTGTTTTCTTCATCGGCGACAGTTTACGGACCTGTGAACAAGGCGCCTTATACTGAGGATATGCCTACCTCGGCGACAAATCCTTACGGCTATACAAAGGTCATGATCGAACAGATCCTCAGGGATGTCTGCGTTGCCGAAAAGGACTGGAGCGTATCGCTGCTGAGATACTTTAACCCCATAGGCGCTCACGAGAGCGGGCTTATAGGCGAGGATCCCAACGGTATCCCGAACAATCTTCTGCCGTACATCTGTCAGGTAGCTGTGGGCAAGCTGGAGAGACTGGGCGTGTTCGGAGACGACTACGATACCCCTGACGGAACGGGAGTAAGAGATTACATACACGTTGTGGATCTTGCAAAGGGACATCTCTGCGCTCTTAAATATGTTATGGAAAATACCGGCTGCGACGCAGTAAACCTCGGCACGGGAAAGGGTTCGTCTGTATTCGATGTGCTGCACAGCTTTGAAAAGGCGTGCGGACGTGAGCTGCCCTATGAGATCATGCCAAGAAGAGCGGGAGATATAGCTACCTGCTATGCAGATCCCGGAAAGGCAAAGAGGGTTTTCGGCTGGGAGGCAACGCTTACTCTTGATGAAATGACGGCAAGCAGCTGGAATTTTATTAAAAACAACCCTAACGGACTGTAAGGATTTCCATAGCCGTGGACCGGCGGTCCGTCCCCTATCACAGCGGAGAACGGAAAAACCAAACAGATACAATAAAAAGCGGTCTGCCGTATAAACGGCGGACCGCTGATGTTTTTAATGGCTTTTTCAGTCTTTGGTGACTACCTGATTTTTTCCGTTGTGCTTACCTGCGTAAAGTCTGTTGTCTGCAATTATAATGTGTTTTTCAAAATCATCTCCCGCAGCGACTTCGCATATGCCTATTGTCATTGTTGCGGTTATCTTCTGTTCGTCTATCGTGAACTGTTTGCTTCTGAGCTTTTCAATAATATTCTCAGCGATCCTTTTACCTGCTTCACAGTTTGCGGAGGGGACAGCGAACAAAAATTCTTCTCCGCCCCAGCGGCAGACATAACCCTCCGACGGCACGCATTCTGTAAGTATCTCCGATATATTTCTCAGAATCTCGTCGCCTGCATAATGACCATAGGTGTCGTTTATGTGCTTGAAATCGTCAATATCTCCAAGTCCGATAACATATGGATTTCCGCTTTCCTCGCTGTAGGACTGGATGATCTTAAGGAAATCCATCATAGCTCTTCTGTTGAACAGCTGAGTAAGGGGATCGACCGAGGCAAGCTTCTGGAGACTTTCGTTTTTCGCCTTTATTTTCAGATGCATCATTTCACGGTTTACCATGTATATTGATGAAATATAGATCAGAATAAAAGCGCCGAAAAATATGTTCATCAGATACATGGCGTTGTTTATAGAGTCACTGAACGTATAGTAAGACTCCACATTCATCATGTATGTCTTCATGACGGTAAATATCGAGATTATCACCGCTGAAAGAATATACGGCACCGAAAACTTTTTAAGAGGCATGAAAAACGGTATGGGTAGAATGAATATAAGAAACAGCGCAAAGCCCTTGTTCCAGCCGACATACCGTATAGACAGGCAGGCAAATACGGTTATTTCAGCCAGGGCGGCAAAAATAAACGAACTGCGGCGCTTGACCTTTGTCAGAATATAGGTCAGCATAACATAAAATATCATGCTGAACATATTGTAACCTGCCAGGACAGGGACGTTAAGCAGATTAAATATGATAAAGTATACTATATGACCTATCAGACAGCTCAGCGATCCTATCTGATACACTTCTTTTTCAGTTATTTTTTCAAAAGCCGAAAAATTTACATCGCTTTTATGTATTTTAGTCGTTTTTGATTTTGCGTTATTTGCATTACTCATAAAATAAAACTCTTTTCCCGCCTGCATTGAGGCTGTCAATTTATTCGGACTGCAAAACAGCATATGGATTCTGACCTGAACATTACTTATCTATTATAAATCACAATTATTAATAATTCAATACATATTTTGAACAAAATTAGAATAGGTTTTTTGTAATTGTTAAAATATTATACTCTTGATGCGTAGATATTCGCATTATATACACAGATCTTGCTTTGATTATGAAAAAATGATGAATAAATCATTGCGGCTATTGAAAAAATTATTTCAGTATGGTATAATAATGTAATCAGTTTTATAAAGAAGGTATAATTATGACAGGCTGCAAGAGAGTTGCCGCAATACAGGATATTTCGGGATTGGGAAGATGTTCGCTGACGGTCATCATTCCCGTGTTGTCCGCTATGGGAGTTCAGGTTTGTCCTGTGCCGACTGCCGTGCTTTCCGCCCATACCGGCTACAGTGAATTTGTAATACGGGATCTGACCGATTATATGGCTCCTGCGCTGGAGCATTATAAGAAAATGAATACCGATTTTGACTGTATTTATAGTGGTTTTCTTGCTTCAAGCGAGCAGATAGACCATTGTCTGGAATTTTTCTCGGCGTATCCCGATGCGCTCAAGGTCGTAGATCCGGTAATGGGCGACGACGGACAGGCGTACAAGACCTATACCCGTGAGCTTTGCTCCCGAATGAGAGAGCTTGTTGCTGTAGCGGATATTATAACGCCTAATCTTACCGAGGCGTCGATACTTCTTTCGGAGGATTATCCTGCGGGCGCTATGACACGTTCGGAGGCTAAATCGTGGCTTGTAAGGCTTTCGGAGCAGGGAGCGGGCATTGTTGTTATAACCAGCGTCATGCTTACCGACGGAGGAATGTATACCGTTGGCTACGACAGGGAAAGCAGCAGCTTCTGGAAGATAAAGAACGATTATGTTCCTGCGCATTATTCAGGTACGGGGGATATGTTCGCAAGTGTGCTTATCGGTTCTGTGCTTAAGGGAGACAGCCTTCCTATCGCAATGAACAGGGCGTCGGCTTTTACGGAGCTTAATGTTAAGACCACATACAGCTATCAGAAGCCGTGGACAGAAGGGCTTATGCTGGAGGGTCAGCTCCCGTGGCTCATAGGATATCAGGAGCTTGGGGATTACACAAATTTATAAGGATAATTCAGACTTGGCTTTGCGCCGTCGTCAGAATATAAACTTTTTATCTTCCGGAATAGAGTGATGATCATATGCACAAATTAAATATAGTGCTGGTCGAGCCTCAGATACCTCAGAATACGGGAAATATTTCCCGCACCTGCGCTGTTACGGGGGCGGCTCTGCACCTTATAAAGCCCTACGGATTTGAGATAACCGACAAAAAGCTCAAACGTGCGGGACTTGATTACTGGGACAAGCTGGATATTTACGAGTACGAAAGCCTTGAGGACTTTTTCGGTAAGAACTCGGGGGAGTATTTTTATTTCACTACCAAGGGCAGAAAGGTACATTCCGATGAGGTCTACCCCGGGGACAAGGATGTTTACATAGTTTTCGGACGTGAGGACAAGGGCTTGCCCGAAAAGCTGCTGTACGAAAATCCGGACAGCTGTGTGAGGATACCTATGCGAAACGATCTGAGGAGTCTCAATCTTTCAAACTCCGTTGCCATAGCGGTCTATGAGATCTTAAGGCAGTGGGACTATCCCGATCTGGGCAGAGAGGGAAGGCTAACTCAGTATACCTGGGAGGATAAATGTTAGACAAAGCTAATCAGTCTTTTATAAAATCAATTACAGGAAAGGAGTTTTATTGATGCCAAAGATCAAATTTCTGACGGACTCTGCCAGCGATATTACTTATGAAAATGAGAAAAAGCTGGATATTCAGGTGGTTCCGTTCAAGGTCGCCATGGGTGAAAAAAGCTATGTCAGCAGGGTGGATTTTGACAATGGGGAATTTTACAGAATGATAGATGAATTTGACGGTATCCCTGCCACATCGCAGATAACCGCCTATGAATATGTTGAGATATTCAAGAACCTTTACTACGATAATTATACAGACGTTATCAACGTCACTATCAACTCAAACGGTTCAGCCACCTACGGCAATGCAGTCATGGCTGCCAAGCAGTTTTATGAGGAGATCCCCGAGGCTGCCGGCGAGTTTACGATTTATAATATCGACAGCCGCAGCTATACCGGCGCATACGGATATCCTCTGGTGCAGGGGGCGATCAAGGCGGCGAAGGGAGTACCTGCAAGAGAGATCGCCGATTATATCCAGGACTGGATAGACAACTGCGTTATCTTCTTTGCGCCGTATACGCTTAAATACGCTAAAAAGTCGGGAAGGATCCCCTCCGCAGCGGCTTTCGTGGGGGAGGTCATGGGATTGCGCCCCGTAATGAGGATACAGGACGGCGAGATCACCACGGAGTCCAAGGTAAGGGGCGACAAGGCAGTAGTTCCCAAGATACTGGAGCTTTGCGCAAACGAGATGATACCTCAGACGCCCTACTGCATAGTCTACGGAAACGACGATTCCGTCCGTGACGAAATGGCACAGGCTATGACAAGGAAAATGGGCTATCCTCCGGCAGATTTTTATCAGATAGGCGCTGCGATCACCATTAACGCAGGTCCCAAGGTCACGGGAGTAATCTTTAAATCTCAGCATAAGAAGTAAATTACACTGACCCGCAGAAACGTATTCAGATATATTTCTTTCCGCCAAAGGCGTGGAGAGATATATTGACCGGTTGAAAAGTGTGGAAAAGCACTTGATTTTTTTCCGGAAATATTGTATAATAACTGTAAGGTTGTTAAATTTATAACAACAGACTTTTCTATCGGGGAAATCCCGAAATATTTAATGAGAGGATGTCTTTAAAATGGCAGGTTTAAACAAGGTCACTGTTGATGACATTAATGTAAAGGGCAAAAAGGTCCTTGTAAGAGTTGACTTCAATGTTCCTCTTAAGGACGGCGTTATCACTAACGATAACAGGATCACAGCCGCTCTCCCTACGATCAAGAAGCTTATCGCTGACGGCGGCAAGGTAGTTCTTTGCTCGCACCTGGGCAAGCCCAAGAACGGTCCCGAGGCTAAGTTCTCGCTGGCTCCCGCAGCTGCAAGACTTCAGGAGCTTCTTCCAGACACAAAGGTAACTTTCGCTGCTGATGACACAGTAGTTGGCGAAAACGCAAAGGCTGCTGTTGCGGCTATGGCTGACGGCGACATCGTTGTTCTCGAGAACACAAGATTCAGAGGTGCAGAGGAAACCAAGAACGGCGAGGCTTTTGCAGAGGAGCTTGCAGGTCTGGTAGGCGGAGAGGTTTTCGTTATGGACGCTTTCGGTTCCGCTCACAGAGCGCACGCTTCCACAGCCGGCGTTACAAAGTTCGTTAAGGAGACAGCAGTCGGCTATCTTATGCAGAAGGAGATCAACTATCTCGGAAATGCAGTTGAAACTCCTGTAAGACCCTTCGTTGCTATTCTCGGCGGAGCAAAGGTAGCAGACAAGCTCAACGTTATCTCTAACCTCCTTGAAAAGTGCGATACGCTCATTATCGGCGGCGGTATGGCTTACACCTTCCTGAAGGCTCAGGGCAAGGAAGTAGGAAAGTCTCTTGTTGACGATACAAAGATCGACTACTGCAAGGAAATGATGGAAAAGGCTGAGAAGCTCGGCAAGAAGCTGCTTCTTCCTATCGATACCACAGTTGCGGCAGGCTTCCCTGATCCTATCGACGCCGAGATCGACGTTAAGATCGTTGATTCCGACAGCATTCCTGCTGATATGGAGGGTCTTGACATCGGTACAAAGACTCAGGAGCTGTTTGCAGATGCAGTAAAGTCGGCAAAGACAGTAGTATGGAACGGTCCTATGGGCGTATTTGAGAATCCCACACTTGCAAAGGGTACTATCGCAGTTGCAAAGGCTCTTGCCGAGACTGACGCTACAACGATCATCGGCGGCGGCGACTCTGCTGCGGCTGTTATCCAGCTTGGCTTTGCAGACAAGATGAGCCACATCTCCACAGGCGGCGGAGCTTCACTCGAGTATCTCGAGGGTAAGGTTCTTCCCGGCATTGACGTTATTGCTGACAAGTAATCATAAACGCTAAAAAGGCAGGCAGTATTTTTGCCTGCCTTTTTTGAATTAAATGGTTTGTAAGGAGGTACCAACGTGAGTATGGAGTATACATACAGCGTAAGCTATGACAGAGGATCGCTTATCGCATTCTATGTGATAGCTCTGATCCTTCTGGGAATGGGACTTTTCCGACGGACTTGACGATATCGAGCGTGAATATGCGGGGGAATACTGTCATACTGTTGGCACGAGAGTTTTCACAGGACTGATGGCGGCAGGTCTTTGCATAGGCGGCGTGTTTATGCTGATATATGGGGTAAGGTACACACTTTTAATTTTTGACATATAAGCGAGGTGTTAAGATGACAGATCTGATACATATACTTGCGCAGGACAGTGAAGGCAGTGCATTTTCCGGAGTTCTCCACGGATGGCAGGGGATAATAGGTATAATTATGGCAGTCACGGGACTGCTGATAATTTACTTCGGGATAAAGGTGTACAGAGGATATAAATTCCTGCCCGAGCGGGAGCAGAATATTCCCAAGGAGGATAATTTCCTGCCGTTAAAAGCAAAGGTCCTGCAAAGGAAAAAGACGAAGATGCCTTCTTTTAACGGCGGAGAGGCAACCGAGTTCGTTGAGTGGAAGATCGGCTACGAGGTAGACGGGGAAAAGTACACCCAGATGATACCCGACGACGGCTACGAAAAGGGGCAGTTCCTTAATATAAAATACAATCCTGACGATCCGCAGGAATATTATCTGGACAGCGGAGAAACGGCTCAGGATATTTCCGGCGCAGCTGACGGAGATCGGGCGGCTGAGGAGGACGAAAAGAATCCTACCGGCATTATCTTTGCGGGGATAGGTCTGCTTATTTCAGCAGTCGGAGTGGTGCTGGCAATATGACCTCCGCACAGTATGCTCAGAGTTTGTTGACAAAGTGGGAGTATTGTTGTATAATATTAGGTATAAAAGCTTGTATCAAAATAAAATAGCAAAGGAGTTTTTACAATGAAAAAATCAGTAAGAAAAGCAATTATCGCAGGCAACTGGAAAATGAACAAGACAAGACCCGAGGCTAAGGAGCTTCTGGAGGCTATCAAGCCGCTGGTCGCTAACGCAGACGGCAAGGTAGAGGTCATTGCCTGCGTACCCTTCACAAATCTTGAGACAGCCGTTGCCGCTACAGCAGGTTCAAACGTTAAGGTCGGAGCTGAGAACGTACACTTTGAAAAGAGCGGAGCGTTCACAGGCGAGATCTCCGCTGATATGCTGGTTGAGGTTGGCGTTGAGTACGTTGTAATCGGACACTCCGAGAGAAGACAGTATTTCGGCGAGACTGACGAGACAGTCAACAAGAGAACAAAGGCTGCTCTTGCCGCAGGTCTTAAGCCTATCGTTTGCGTGGGCGAGCTTCTTTGGGAGCGTGAGTGCGACATCACAGAGGAGGTCATCGCAAGACAGATCAAGCTTGACCTCTTTGACGTTTCCGCAGAGGACGTTAAGAAGACTGTTATCGCATACGAGCCTGTATGGGCGATCGGCACAGGCAAGACCGCTACGGCAGATCAGGCTGAGGAGGTTTGCGCTTTCATCAGAGCAACTCTTGCCAAGATCTACGACGAGGAGACAGCACAGGCTGTTACAATTCAGTACGGCGGCTCAATGAACGCTAAGAACTGCGCTGAACTGCTTTCCAAGGAGAACGTAGACGGCGGACTTATCGGCGGCGCTTCTCTTAAGGCGGCGGACTTCAACACGATCGTTCAGGCGGCTGTTGAGGGCTAAACTAAAACCTTCTTGAGACTATGGAAATATATATTAATGCATACGGAGGACTTACAACGGCATATTATGTGCTGTTGGTAATACTTTCTCCTTTAACAGACCCAATGGAGGGATTTGATTTCTTTCGCATAACAGCATTTGTATTACTGGCGGCAAATGTGGCTGTGTGTATATTCGGTGCGGCGAAAAAATGCTTGTATAAAGGTATCGTTTTAGGAAATCTGATATGCGCTGTTCCGTTTGCCTTTATTTGTCTGTTGTTTGCTGACTCGTTCAGAGGTATCGGAGAGTCTGCGGAGACAGACTCGAAGCTGCTTTTTCCGTGGCTGATCTATGCCGTTATTTCCGTTGCGGAGTTTGTAATATATGCATTAATAGTCCGGATAAAAAAACGCAAAAACGTTTGATGTTCCGCAGGGGCAGCTTTGCGGCTGTTCCTGTTTTTTAATAGGAGAATAAGATATGCTCATAACCGTTCGGGAGAGTAAGCACACAGACCTGAACACGCATATAAACAGAGCTATAACAGGTTTAATGCTGTTTCTGCCTTTTATGTCTTTGGGAGCGTATAGCCGCCTGTTTCCCGTTATGCTTATAGGCGGGGTCTGTTTTGGTGTAATGATCAAAGGATTTACTCTGCTGCCCGAAAAGGCGTGCAGGATTTCATCCGCTGTGCTGAGGATAGCGGCTTGCATTATGATAATTCTTTATGTGCTTGTGATCTTTGGTTTTGGTAAAGAGATAAAGGCTTTGTATCCTGTGAGAAAATGGCTTTTTATTAGCGGTAATTATTCAGACAGCGGAATGTTTGATTTTCTCCCCGATGAAATTCCCGATAAGGCGGATAATTTCAAAATGAGCTTTGTTCCCCCGCAATAGGGCAGGACAGTCACGGAAATATTGAGATATGCTTTTACACCGACAGCGAGGGAACAGCGGAGTTTCAGAAGCTTCCCGAGAGCTTGGGAGCGGTAAAGTACAGCATTGACAGCAAGGAAAGCTCAAAGCTGAAAAATATACTTTCCGATAAGGGGTATGACTGCGAAAATACGCTGGCGTATGTTTACAAAAAGAATAATTACAGAACGGTATACTATGCCGTAAACGAAGACATCGGATTTTGTTATCTTTATTGGTGATGTCTGAATTTCAGAAAGGGGATATGAATATGAAAAAAACAGTTATTTTTGCGTTGATCCTTGGACAGCTTCTTATGCTCGCTTCCTGCGGAAATGTTGATAATGACAGCTCCCGCAGCGGTGGCGGATCAAGCTCCGCAGCAGCTGAAACCACTGAAACTACTGAAACCACTGAAAGCCCTGAAGATACCTCGGAATTACAGCTTGAAAGCATCACTGTCCGAATGGACAACCAAGCGCTCCACGAAGGCGTTGAATTTACCGACAGCGAGGTTCTGGAAAAGACAGCCGCATTTTACACCTCGCTAAAAGAAAACGGCAAGATAGTTGAACCCGAATCAAAGGAAACGTTGATCGGCGGTGACTGGATGAGTATACGCTTTTCCGATGGCGGAGGTCTTTATTTTGAAAGCGGAGCAGGCAACTATGTAAGGTTAGGTAAGGATACCTACTATACAGAAGATAATTCGGGAGACGATTATAAAAGCTATATGCTCGATTACCTGTCCCAAAACGGTTATTGGGGATAAAGGAATTTAAATTATTTGAAAGGACTAAAAACTATGTCAAAAAAACCGGTAGCACTTATTATTATGGACGGCTTCGGCTATAATCACAATGATTACGGTAACGCTATCAGAGCCGCAAAAACACCGAATCTGGACAGACTTCTTGCAAATTATCCGCATACGCTTATCGGCGCAAGCGGTATGAACGTTGGTCTTCCCGACGGTCAGATGGGTAACTCCGAGGTTGGTCACACCAACATCGGCGCAGGAAGAATCGTTTATCAGGAGCTGACAAGAATTACAAAGTCCATCAAGGACGGCGATTTCTTCGACAATACAGCATTCAATGCGGCAGTTGAAAACTGCAAGAAAAATGACAGCAATCTGCACCTTTTCGGTCTGCTGTCAGACGGCGGAGTACACTCTCATAATTCTCATCTCTACGGTCTGCTGGAGCTTGCCAAAAAAGCGGGACTTGAAAAGGTATACGTTCACTGCTTTATGGACGGCAGAGACGTTCCCCCAACAAGCGGCGCAGACTTCGTTGCAGAACTTGAGGGAAAAATGGCTGAGATAGGCGTTGGTAAGATCGCCTCCGTTATGGGACGTTACTACGCTATGGACAGAGACAACCGCTGGGAGCGTGTTGAAAAGGCTTACGCCGCTATGGTCTACGGCGAGGGAAACAAGAACACCAGCGCAGTTGACGCAATCAAAAAGTCCTACGCTGACGAGGTAACGGACGAATTTGTCGTACCTACCGTTATTGACGAAAACGGAAAGATCTCCGCTAATGACAGCGTGATATTCTTCAACTTCCGTCCCGACAGAGCAAGAGAGATCACAAGGACCTTTGTTGACGATGAGTTTAAGGGCTTTGAGAGAAGAAACGGAAGATTTCCGCTTTACTATGTCTGCATGACGCAGTACGACGTAACAATGCCTAACGTTGACATTGCATTCCGTCCTACAAGCCTTGTGAACACATTCGGCGAGTACATTGCCAAGAAGGGACTTTCCCAGCTGAGAATTGCCGAGACTGAGAAGTACGCTCACGTTACGTTCTTCTACAACGGCGGAGTTGAAGCTCCCTTTGAGAATGAGGACAGAGCGCTTATCAATTCGCCCAAGGTAGCGACCTATGATCTCCAGCCTGAAATGAGCGCATATCTGGTATGCGATGAGGTAGTCAAGAGAATTGAGAGCGACAAGTACGACGTAATTATTCTCAACTACGCTAACTGCGATATGGTAGGTCATACAGGCGTGTTCGAGGCGGCTGTAAAGGCTGTGGAGGCTGTTGACCAGTGCATGGGCAGAACTGTTGACGCTGTACTTGCAAAGGGCGGCGTAGCTCTTGTTACTGCCGATCACGGCAATGCAGACAAGATGTATGAGGAGGACGGTTCTCCGTTCACAGCTCACACCACAAATCTTGTTCCGCTTATCATTGCAGGCGCAGGAAACGTTGAACTCAGAGAGGGCGGCGTTCTTGCCGATCTTTCACCCACAATGCTGAAGATACTCGGTCTTGAACAGCCTGAGGAAATGACAGGCAAGTCGATAATCAAGTAAGACATTTTATGAGAGGATACCATTGCGGCGTCCTCTCATTTTTTCAGTGTTAATATGAAGTTCCTGTTGACAGTGTAAAGGCTTTGATGTATAATTATTACTAAGATAAATCGTAAGTTATCAATTAGGACGGTTGGAGAAAAAATGATTATTTTAATAACTGGTGCGACTCATACAGGTAAAACAATGCTTGCGCAAAAACTCCTTGAAAAATATAAATATCCATATCTATCCATAGATCATTTGAAGATGGGGCTTATTCGCAGTGGAAATACTACTCTTACTCCAACGAGTGATGAAGATGATTTAACTTGTTATTTGTGGCAGATAGTACGAGAAATAGTCAAGACTGCAATTGAAAACAAACAAAATCTTGTGGTCGAAGGCTGTTATATTCCTTTTGATTGGGCGAAAGATTTTGAAAATGAATATCTGAATAAAATAAGATTTTATTGTCTGATAATGAGCGATAAATACATTGAAACACATTTTGATAATATCACTAAGTATGCAAGTGTAATTGAAAATCGTGGAGAGGATGAGGGCTTTACACAGGAAATAATGCATAAAAACAATGCCCGAATGCTGGAACGATGCAAAAAATATGGAGTGGAGTATCTTCTCATTGATGAAAACTATCAAGTTGATATTGATCTGTAAAAATAGTGAGATAAATTCTGATTTATGCGAGCAATCGAATATTAACAATAACCCCGAAGCAGTTATCAATAATTGCTTCGGGGTTAAACTTTTTTATAGGTATCAAACTAAGGAAGCGCTGCTGATTTAAAATTCACTGTCTCGCAGATAACGTATTTAGATGTATCTCTCCCCGCCGAAGGCGGGGAGAGATACATTAAGTCAATACCTGATAGTCGGAAGTATTTCCTGTAATTATTTATGATACTTAGAATGATTTGAGATCTGAAATCCCCTGTAGATCTGTTCCAGAAGCACGACTCTTGCAAGCTGGTGGGGGAATGTCATTCTGGACATTGACAGCTTAAGATCACATTTTTTCTTTACGGACTGGGCTATCCCAAAGGACGAGCCGATAATGAAATTTATGGTGGAATATCCCCGGGTGCCGCATTCCTCCATTTTGGCGGACAGCTCCTCGCTGGAGATCTGCTTGCCCTCTATGCACAACGCAATGTTGTATACTCCGTTTCCGTCGGTGTATTTCGCCATAGCCGTTCCCTCGCTTTCAAGGGCTGAAAGTATCTCCTTTTCCGAGGGGCTGTCCGATAATCTGTACTCGTTCAGCTCGATCATCTCCAGCTTACAGAATGCTGATAAGCGTTTGGAATACTCCGAAACTGCGTCCCGCCAGTATTTTTCCTTCAGCTTGCCGACAGTGACGAGGTTTATTTTTATCAAAATGCCACCACCATTCCTGCCCCCTCGGGTCTTGCCACATAGAGGATATAATCCTTGTTGCGTCTGAATTTTTCAAGAGCCTTTACTGCGGACTGTTCCGCAGTTTGTGGGGTATTGTTGTGCTGACTTAAATGCCCCAGAATAAACCTGCACACGCCGTTATCCATAAGGTCGCAAAGCTGTTCGCCGCAGTCGGAATTTGAAAGATGTCCGTGATCGGAGGCAATACGTTTTTTCAGTTCATAAGGGTACGGACCGTTTTTCAGCATTTGTACGTCATAGTTTGATTCAAGCACCACCAGATCACAGCTGACCAGCGTTTGTGAAATTTCCGGAGTAACGTATCCTAAGTCTGTACAGACTGCGCAGACCTTTCCGTCGGACAGTGTTACCTTATATCCGCAGCTTGCAGGCGTATCATGGGGAGTTTCAAATCCCTCAATTCGGAAATCTCCCAGGTCCACAGCCGTACCGTCAATTTCATTGAGACTGCATAGGCTGTGTACCTTGTCATTATCTGCAAGGATCTTAAGATTGGTCCGCTGAGCGTATACGGGAATACTATATTTTTTCGTAAGGACTTTAAGTCCCTGAATGTGATCCGAGTGTGTGTGGGTCACAAAAATTCCCTGAACAGCCTCGGGGGAAAGTCCGTTGTTATTAAGAGCGTCACATATCTTCTTGCAGGAAACTCCTGCGTCAATAAGAATGCCGCTGTGTTCGTCGCCTATGTATGTACAGTTTCCGCTGCTTGAAGAAAAAAGCGGATATATCCTAGCCATTTGATCGTCCTCCATTATATTTAACTATTGAGGTATTCGTCAAGATATTCAGCAACGCCGTCCTCCTCGTTGGAGGCTATCACTTTATCGCACTGTGAAAGCACCGTCTGATTTGCGTTGCTTACTGCGATACAAGTATCCGAGACCTCGAACATAGGCAGATCATTGGTGTTGTCGCCGAAAGCCGTTATCCTGTCAAAGCCGTATTTTTCCCGCAGGTATCCTACTCCGTTGCGCTTGGACGCTTTATCCGAAAAGATCTCCAGATACCACATATTTTCGCTGTAAACATCGTTATAGTAGGTAAGTGAAATGCCCCTGCATTTTTTCAGAGAACTGTACAGCGGAGCAAGCCTGTCCCTTTCGTCAACAATGGTAAAATAAATAACATCGTTTCCTACATTGTTGAGATCCTCCGTATGCTCAAAGGCTTTGTAGTATTTCTGCCTGCGTTCGTTGTAGAAGTCCCGCATCTGACTGTTTGAAAGCCGTTCGTAGTAGGTCATCATCTGATTTCCGCAAATGGTGTACATAAATGCGGAAAGCCCGTATCTGCGTATCTCGGAAATGACATGAGCCTTGATATCCTGATCAAGCCTGTTAACGACCTCATATTTTTCCCCCACGGAGTCGTATATCAGCACGCCGTTCATAAGTATTATAGGTAATTTCAGCCTGAGTCCCTTTAATATTTTTCCGGCGGAGGCATAGGTTCGTGCGGTAGCAACAGTGAAATTCATGCCTTTTTCTTGGATAAGTCTGTTCAGCGTGTTCCTTGTGCGACCGGAAAGCTCCGCCTCCGAATTAAGGAGAGTTCCGTCAAGATCGGAAATAAAAAGTTCCATAAAGCCTCCGCAGATATTGAAATTTCAGCAATTTTGTGTTATACTAAATATACGGATAAAACCGAATTTTAAAAGGAGGAGATCACTATGAAATATGTTTGCGACATTTGCGGATACATTTACGATCCCGAAAACGGCGAGCCTGACGCAGGCGTTGCGGCAGGAACAGCCTGGGAAGACGTACCCGAGGATTTTGTTTGTCCTCTCTGCGGAGTAGGAAAGGATCAGTTTTCTCCGGCAGAATAAGCTGTCAGCAAATGGGGCGAACAATGTTCGCCCCTACATTTTTACATTTCCATTGTAGGGACGGATATTATCCGCCCTTCAGCCTGTCGAAAAAGTCCACACAGCGCAAGTAAGGGGCAGCCCTCTATCGCAGGGCATGCCCCTCTTTTCAAACAGTCCACCGGACTGTTTGAAAATTCACCCTGTGCGGAGCTCCTGCGTGTAAGGGAGTTTCGCTCCTGCGGGAGCGACGAGGTGGCGCTGCCCCCTCGACCCCCGCAAGCGCTCTAGCGCCGCGCTTGAGCCTGCGCTTTAATTTCCCAATGGGGTTTCTCGACAACCTGAGGGACGGATATTATCCGCCCTTATTTAACGTTTTTAGGTGTATCTTTCCTTAAAACTGTAATTTTCCTGATTTACAATACGAAGTGTCTGTCAGCCGCTGAGCTTTACTTCCTCCGTATCGGGTCTGACGACTCTCTCAATGTCAGCGCCCAGACCTTTAAGCTTCAGATCTATATTTTCATATCCTCTTTCAATGTAAAAAATATTGTCGATCTCGGTAACTCCTTCTGCTGCAAGACCTGCGATTATCATTGCCGCTCCCGCTCTGAGGTCGGTGGCGGATACAGGCGCACCCTTAAGCTGACCCACTCCCTGAATAACGGCGACTTTTCCGTCTACGGAAATATCGGCTCCCATTCTTCTCAGCTCTGCAACATATCTGAATCTGTTATCGAATATATCGTCTGTAACAATGCTGGTACCCTCCGCCATGGTAAGCAGCGTAGAAAACTGCGGCTGCATATCCGTGGGAAATCCCGGATGAGGCATTGTTTTAAGGGATGTCTTTTGCAGCGGAGAATCCACCCACACATGAACGCTTTCATCGTTTTCCTCTACATGAACGCCGCATTTGCGGAGCTTTGCGGAGATAGATTCAAGGTGCTTGGGGATAACGTTGGCAATGACCACGTCTCCCTTGGTCGCCGCAGCGGCAACCATATATGTTCCCGCCTCTATCTGGTCGGGTATCGTAGCATAGGTCACTCCGTGGAGATGATCTACGCCTCTTATTTTGATAACGTCGGTTCCTGCGCCTCTTATATCTGCGCCCATTGAATTGAGGAAGTTTGCGAGATCCACTATGTGAGGTTCCTTGGCGGCGTTTTCAATGACCGTCATGCCCTTTGCTTTTACGGAGGCAAAAATTGCGTTCATTGTAGCGCCTACCGTTACGAAATCAAAATAGATCTGATTTCCGTACAGCTCGTCCGCCCACACATGATTTGCGCCGTTTACTATTTCGTCGGAAGCGCCAAGCGCCTTGAATGCCTTAAGGTGCTGGTCGATAGGTCTGTCGCCCAGGTCGCAGCCGCCCGGCATGGGAACGTAAGCCTCGTGAAAACGTCCCAGCAGAGTTCCCAGAAAATAGCATGAAGCCCTCATGGTCCTTGCCAGCTCGTATGGGACCTCAGGCTTGGTGATGCCCTTTGTATCAAAATAGACCGTGTTTTTATCCTTCAGCTTTACTTCAGCGCCCATTTCCCTGAGGATCTTAAGGCATTTGGTAATATCGCTTATTTCAGGCACGTTTTCAAGAACGCACGGTTCATCGCAGAGTATGGTGGCGGCAACAAGTGCAACCGCCGCATTTTTAGCACCGCTTATATATACAGTGCCTTCCAGCGGTTTTCCGCCGTGTATAACAAACTTCTCCAAAAATTAACACTCCTTAAAGCGCCTGCGGCTGTATTTTTCTGTCTTTACATAGCCGGGCAACTGTTATTATACCACGAAGCTGAGTAAAATAAAAGTAAGACGGTAATAATTCCACATTTTGATCAAAAGAAATAAACACAAGGTAAAAAATCTGTAAATACCGTCAATCATTCGTGGCTGAATATATAAACACGCCGTTCAGGCGTTTCTCTTTATCCGTTTCATAATACTTTATTTATTGTACCATACTATGCCTGAAAAATCAATAGTTAATTAGCTGTTTTTAATAAAAAATACATTTATTTTTCTATTTTCGACCCGCTTTATTACGCCTTGGTTACAGAAAAGCTTAACAGAAGTTCCCTATGTAAACGCTTTGTAACCAATGGTGTCCGATTAATTACTCACTTGACGAAAATTTCGCATTATGATATAATCTAACTGTACAATTATTTTCCCGTGGTATGAAACAGCATCAAGAAAATATCCGTAAAAATTGGGGGCATTATGTTGAAGGTTCTGAGATCCTCGAATATCCTGTGGGCAATCGTTTTCGTGATCATACTAATTATTTGCATTTTATGGATATATATGCCTTGGAAAGACTCCTTCGCCGCAGCGGAAATACTTGTGGACGGTGAGCTTTACATGACCCTTGACGACATAAGCGGCGCTGAAAAGGAGATAACTGTCACCACCTCTTACGGAACAAATGTTGTCGTTTACGGAAATAATGAGGTTTATGTCAGATCCTCGGACTGCAAAAATCAGACTTGTGTAAACTTCGGCAAAATATCAAAGCCGGGACAGTCTGTCATATGCGCTCCTCACAGGCTTACGGTGAGGATATGCGGTGCAAAGACCTCAGACACGGACATATAGGGGGAGTGAAAAATGAAAATATCCGTCAGAAGGCTTACCCTTATGGCTGTCCTTACCGCTGTGTCGCTGACGGTTTTCGTCATAGAAGCGCAGTTTCCCGTTTCCGCCGTGGGAGGAATAAAGCTTGGTCTTGCCAATATCGTGACCCTTATTGCAATGCTTTTTATCGGAAGACGTGAGGCGGGTATAGTGCTTGCCCTGCGGATAATACTTGCCTCGGCGTTTTACGGCACCTTTATAAGCTTCGCTTTTTCCGTTGCAGGCGGTCTTGCGGCTTATACTGTAATGTGCCTGCTGATAAACCGTTTTGACAGAAAGCAGATATGGGTAGTTTCGGTGTTCGGGGGAGTTTTTCATAATTTCGGACAGATCGCCGCCGCCTGCGTGATAACAGGCAGCCCGGCAGCAGCAGGGCTTCTTCCCTATCTGATCGTCAGCGGTATACTTGCCGGCTTCTTTACCGGCATATGCGCACAGCGGCTGTGGTTTTCGCCGCTGAGAAAATTCAGTATAAAAAGTGAAAAATAGGCGGCTTTCATGGGGAAAGACCGCCTGTTTGGTTTCTGTGAACTTTATTGTCGTTTTGCTTGCAATTATCCGGAATATGTGGTATAATTAATTGTTAACATGAGGAAGTGTATTCATTTTCTGATACCTTCGGACGGAGGCGTTTTTTTGAGGATCCTTGGAATAGATCCAGGCTATGCTATCGTGGGCTACGGGGTGCTGGATTATTCTCACGGACAGTTTTCTGTGGTGGGATTCGGAGCGATAACTACCAAAGCAGGTATGAGCTTCGACAGCAGACTCAGATCCATATATCTCGATATGACTAAGATAATCGAGACCTATAAGCCGGATGAAATGGGAATAGAAAAGCTGTTTTTCAACACCAATGAGAAAACCGCCATAGATGTGGCTCAGGCAAGGGGCGTAACGCTGCTGCCTGCAATTTTAAACAACATACCTGTTTACGAATATACTCCGCTTCAGGTAAAATGCTCGATAGTCGGCTACGGCAGGGCGGAGAAAAAGCAGGTGCAGGAAATGACCAGGAGTATGCTCAGACTTAAATCGGTGATAAAGCCGGACGATACGGCAGACGCAGTGGCGATCGCTATTACTCACGGTCTGTCGGTAAATACAAGGCGGGTAATGGATCCGCTGAAAAACAAAAGGTGATTTTATGATATATTCGGTAAGAGGAAAGCTTATACATACTGAAAGCGAGCTTGCTGTAGTTGAATGCGGCGGAGTGGGCTATGCCTGCAAGACCACATTTTACACTCTGCAAAGAATTGCGGGGGAGAGCGAGGTCACGCTTTACACTTATCTTGCGGTACGGGAGGACGCTGCCGATCTGTTCGGCTTTTCTACCAAGGAGGAGCTGAAATGTTTTAAAATGCTCATAACGGTTTCGGGAGTAGGACCCAAGGCGGCTATTTCGATACTGTCGTCCAATTCCCCCTCGCAGTTCGCTCTTGCAGTTGCTACGGGTGACTCAAAAAGCCTTACAAAGTGCAAGGGTATAGGAGCAAAAACGGCTCAGAGGATAGTCCTCGAGCTTAAGGACAAGATCGCAAAGGAAAATACCGTCTCAGTAAGAGGTACTGCGGATTTTGTTCCCGCTGTTCCTCAGGGCGGAGCAGCTGACGAGGCGGTCACGGCACTTGTGGTACTTGGCTACACCGAGGGCGAGGCAATGCAGGTTATCTCAAAGCTTGACCCGACCCTTTCCGTAGAGGAGCTTATTAAAAAGGCTCTTATCGGACTGGCAAGATTCTAGGGCATATGTTCTGCATTGAATTAAGATCATTACATGAAGGAGTGACTGATAAATGATTGAAGAGGGAGATTTCGACTTTGAGCGGATCGTTTCCCCTAAGGAGACCGAGCAGGAGACCACAGATGATTTTGAAGTCAGCCTCAGACCCAAAACCCTGGACGAATACATCGGTCAGGACAAGGTCAAGGAGAATATGAAAATATATATCCAGGCGGCGAAAAAACGAGGGGACAGTCTCGATCACGTTCTTCTGTACGGTCCTCCGGGTCTGGGCAAAACTACTTTGTCTACTATAATAGCCCATGAAATGGGCGTGAATATCAGGACAACATCAGGTCCCGCAATAGAAAAGCCGGGAGATCTGGCGGCATTGCTCACCAATCTTGAAAAGGGCGACGTGCTTTTTATCGACGAGATACACCGTCTTTCAAGGCAGGTGGAGGAGATCCTTTATCCCGCTCTGGAGGACTATGCCCTGGATATAATTATGGGAAAGGGACCTGCGGCAAGATCAATAAGGATAGAGCTAAACAAATTTACGCTGATAGGCGCAACCACACGTTCCGGACAGCTTTCCGCTCCGTTAAGGGACAGGTTCGGAGTTATACAGCATCTAGAGCTTTACAGCGTTGAGCAGCTTGCGGATATTGTGGAGCGTTCAGCCGTGATACTTGGCGTTTCCTGCGACAGAGACGGTGCGGAGGAGATAGCCAAACGTTCAAGGGGAACGCCCCGTATCGCCAACAGATTTTTAAAGCGTGTGCGTGATTTCGCAGATGTCATAGGCAACGGCAGGATCACCTCGGATATAGCAAGGATAGCTCTTAATCGCATGGAGGTCGACAATCTGGGGCTTGATACCCTTGACAAGCGTTTGCTTATGATGATAATCAAAGGCTATAACGGCGGCCCCGTCGGACTTTCCACTCTTGCGGCGGCTCTCGGCGAGGAGGCTGTCACGCTGGAGGAGGTCTGCGAGCCGTATCTTATGCAGCTGGGATTCCTTGCTAAAACCCCAAAGGGACGCTGCGCAACTCAGCTTGCCTACGACCACTTAGGCATTCTCAAGGACGTACAGACGC
The DNA here is from genome assembly GCA_017626015.1 of Ruminococcus sp. GTDB lineage: Bacteria > Bacillota > Clostridia > Oscillospirales > Ruminococcaceae > Hominimerdicola. The sequence continues at coordinate 56,526 of JAGAJO010000004.1, read as the reverse complement.
ATTTGTAAATTTACAATTAACAGTTAACAATTGACAATTGATAATTGAGTGAGACGGCGATAGAGTGAAAATAGCAAAGGGGAGCTGTAACAGCTATGAAGATATGCATAGTAAACGGACAGAACCACAAAGGCTCTACATATCAGATAGGAAGAATGCTTGCCGACAAGGTTGGCGGAGAGATAACGGAATTTTTTCTTCCGAGAGATTTCGGTGAATTTTGCTGCGGGTGTACAAACTGCTTTATGAAAAGCGAGGATAAGTGTCCTCATTATGAAAAGCTCAGTCCCATAACAAAGGCGGTAGACGAGTCAGATCTGATAATACTGACCTCTCCTGTGTACGTTTATCACTCAACAGGTTCGATGAAGGCGTGGCTCGATCATTACGGCTGGAGGTGGATAGTTCACCGTCCCGAGGAGAAAATGTTTTCTAAGCAGGCGGTGGTGATTTCCACAGCGGCGGGAGCGGGTATGAAGTCCACTAACAAGGATATGGCGGACAGTCTGTCATTCTGGGGAGTGCCGAAAATTTACAAGCTGGGAGCGGCTGTTATGGCTTGCGGCTGGGACGAAGTCAAGCCTGCCAAAAAGCAAAAGCTTGAAAAGATGACCGACAGGCTTGCTCAGAAGATACGCAGAAATAAGATCAAGCCGAGGGTAAGCGTGAAAGGCTGGCTGTTCTTTACCACAATGCATTTTGCCAATAGATCGGGAGGAATGAACCCTGCGGACAACGAATATTGGAAAGCAAAGGGTTGGACGGAAAAGAGAAGACCGTGGAGGTAAAATATGAAACGTTCATTTGCTTACAAAGATGAAAAGTCGGATAAATTCTGGAATATAGATTACAGCGGAACAGATCTCGCCGTTAATTACGGCAAGGCGGGAGCCATAGGTAAGTATGAGATAAAGTCGTTCGATACCGAGGAGCAATGTCTGAAAAACGCCGAAAGTCTTATCAGAAAGAAACTGAAAAAGGGTTATACTGAAATTTTTGATTTTGATTATGACGATCATATTTTTCTGGACGATGAGGAAAGGGGACTTCACCCCAAAACCTCGCACCCCAATTTTTCGGAGCATTTTACGGAGGACTTCTATTATGACTGCGGCGAGGAGTTTGCTCCCTTCGGCAGCGACGAGGGCTCGGATACGCTGTATATGCTTACCCTTGAAATAAGGAAAAAGTCTCAGCCGGATTTTTATAAATTTCCCGGAAATCTGATTGAAAACGCATGGGAAATGAAGTATTATCCTGCGGACAGCATTGATGAAAATTTCATAGAAAATATGAATGATGAGGAAGAAATGAACGTTATCCAGAGCGATATGATCACCTACGCCACAGCGTTTGCGCAGATCAAGATCACAGGGAAACTAGATAAACGGCTTAAGCTCAGGGCGATAAATGCAATGAAAAGATTTAAGCTCTGCTGTCAGCGTACCGACGAAAATTTCGACGGGAGTATTACCGACAAGATGATAGAGGACTTGCATTCGTTCACAGCAGAGAAGTAAATTGAAGATCCGAGAAAATACGGAGGACAATATGAACAGGATAATAGAAACGCAGCGGCTTATATTAAGACCTCTTAAAGTAAGCGATGCTGAACAGGTATTTGAATGGGTGAGCGACGAGCGTGTTTCAAAATATATGGTTTATACTGCATACACAGACATAGAGCAGGTCAGAAAGTGGCTTGAATTTGCGGAAAATGATAAGTCTACAAACAGCTTCGGCTTTGTCCGTAAATCAGACGGAAAGCTTATCGGCAGCGGGGATATTGGCAGGCAGAGCGGAAAAGCTGAAAATGTCTGGGGCTTTGGGTATAACTTCCGTTACGATTGCTGGGGCAATGGTTACGCTACCGAGGCGGCTAAGGCTATGATGAAATGGGCATACGAGAATTTTGGCGTAGTAAAATTTTTCTCCTCTCACGCAGAACCAAATACGGCAAGCGGCAGAGTAATGCAGAAATGCGGACTTCATTTTGCCGGCTACGGAGAATTTGAAAAGCTGGACGGCAGTATAAAAATGCGCTCTGTGGAGTATGAGGGTTTGTATTGTTTAGAGGACTAATAAAAATGGACATTCATTTTTTCAATTTGAAAAATGGTATAAATCCAATGTTGAAAAAGCAAGGCATAGCAATCTCTGATGTTTATTATTCCTATGGCAGATATGGTCATCACTTAATAATAAGTCTTGAAACTAAGGATAATGTGTATTTTAGCGCAGGAGACATAGGACTTTATGAAAGCAATGGATTTTACCGGGTAGATTTTAATGCTGTAAAAAACGGCGGAAGTTTTGACAAGGTCAATGTTGTATTTGTAAATATGATTGATATTCAAAAAATGCCGACGAAATGATAGGGTTTATGATGTCGGTGTCGGACATATAAAAAGGAAAATAATTATGAGAGTAACACAAAACTGGAAGGATTACAGAATATTAGATACCACCGACGGCGACAAGCTTGAAAGCTGGGGCGGAAAGATACTTGTGCGCCCCGACCCGCAGATAATATGGAAGTCCCCAAAACGCTCGGATATGTGGGGAAAGGCTGACGGCATATATCACCGTTCCTCAAAGGGCGGCGGCGAGTGGGAGTATAAGCGCAGGCTTCCAGAAAGCTGGAATGTTTCTTACGGAAATCTGAGATTTATAATTCGTCCCACAGGATTTAAGCATACGGGGCTTTTCCCCGAGCAGGCTGTCAACTGGGACTTTATGTCCGAAAAGATAAGAAATGCGGGACGTGAGATAAGGGTGCTCAATCTTTTCGCATACACAGGCGGAGCAACTCTTGCCTGTGCCGAGGCGGGAGCAAGCGTTTCCCACGTTGACGCATCAAAGGGAATGGTACAATGGGCGAGAGAAAACGCCGCCGCATCGGGTCTTTCCGACAAGCCTATACGCTGGCTTGTGGACGACTGCGAAAAATTCGTCAGACGTGAGATAAAGCGGGGCAAGACCTATGATGCGATAGTTATGGACCCTCCAAGCTACGGCAGAGGTCCGGGCGGCGAGGTGTGGAAGCTGGAGGACTGCATTTACGATCTGGTAAAGACCTGCTCCGACGTGCTCAGCGATAAGCCGCTGTTTTTCCTGCTGAACAGTTATACCACGGGACTTTCCCCCTCGGTCATGGCGTATATTCTTAACGATATTCTGGGCGTTCGTTTCGGAGGAAAGGTCACGGCGGACGAGATAGGCTTACCCGTTGAGACAACAGGAGGAGTTCTCCCCTGCGGTTCGACGGCAATATGGACGGCAGATACAGACGATACGATCGGCTGAGATTATGAGACTGGCGTTTGCCGAGAAAGGAGAGAGTTATGGTTAAACTTCGCACCGAGCAGGAAATGTTCGATCTGATAATAAATACCGCAAAAGAGGACGACCGCATACTTGCGGTAATGCTTAACGGCTCGCGTTCAGATCCTCACGCACCGAAGGATATTTATCAGGATTACGACATAGTTTATTTTGTGACGGACGTTGCTCCGTACTGGGATAACAGGGCGTGGCTGGAAGAAAAATTCGGTAAGATCGCCGTTATGCAAACCCCTGAGACTAAGGAGCTTATCCCTCCCGATAATGACGGAAGCTTTGTGTTTCTCACTATTTTCGAGGACGGAAACCGTATTGATCTGGAGATAACAAGTCAGCCTTATGTCGACGACGGAGAGCCTGCTGTTGTTCTGCTGGACAAGTGCGGGTTATTGTCCGACGTAAAGCCCAACGAGGACTTCTGGTTTGTGAAAGCTCCGACGGAAAAGCTTTTTCACGACTGCTGTAACGAGTTCTGGTGGTGTCTCAATAATGTTGCAAAGGGTATCGCAAGGGACGAGCTGCCTTATGTGATGAATATGTTTAACGTTTATGTCCGCAATATGCTTAATAAAATGACAGAGTGGTATATCGGAATGAATTACGATTTTAAGGTATCGGCGGGCAAGTCGGGAAAGTATTTCAGAAAATATCTTCCCGCAGAGCTTTATAAAATGTACGCCGAAACATATTCCGACAGTAATTATGAAAATATATGGAATGCTGTTTTCACCGCCTGCGGACTTTTCCGCAGAATGGCGAACGAGGTTGCTGAAAAATTCGGCTACACCTATAATGTTACAGAGGACAGTAATATGACGGCTTATATGCTGAAGGTCAGAAACGGGGAATTACAATGAAACTTCACGATTTACCCAACATAGGCGGCGTACTGGAAAAACAGCTTATCGCCGTTGGAATAGATACTCCCGAAAAGCTCCGTGAGCTGGGTACGGAGAAAACCTTTATCAAGCTTAAAGCCTATGACAGCGGTTCGTGCTTTCATAAGCTGACTGCGATAGAGGGCGCTGTGCAGGGGATACCCAAAAAGGACATTTCAGACGAGAGAAAAGCGCAGTTAAGAAAGTTTTTTGAGGAGCTGTAACAAAGGCTTACAGGTTATCCGGAGGTGAAATGAATGGAGTCCGAAAATAGCTATATTTATATGTACGGACAGGTAATGTCCACCTACGCATTTTTGCTAAGTACGGATTTTCCCGCTCCCGACGGCTACGGCGAGATAAGCGAGAAAAATCATCTGGTAGGCGGAGAAACCGGTACTGCGGCGGCTGTGCTGTGCAGTCTGGGTGCACCCGTAAAGCTGGGAGGAACACATCTGGGCAATGTCAACAAGGACGTTATCTCAGACTATTTTGCGGATAAGACCGCCGACATAAGCGAGCTTGTATATGAGGATTTCGAGGGCATAGCGGACTATGTTATCATCGATAAAAACACACGCACCTGCTTCGGCGAGTGGAGCAAGCACTTTTCAAGGGAAAAGCCGTTCTATGAGCCGCCCAACGAGCAGTCTGTCAGATATGCTTCCTGTGTGGGAGCGGATCCCTATTTCGGAGACGGTATCGCAAGACTGTGCGTTAAATATTCAAAGCCTTATGTCACCATAGACTGCCCTTATGACAGCTATATCCATAAGCACTGCGCTGTAAACTGCATTTCACATCAGCATCTTGACAGCTATTATGCCGATAAAAGCTATGACGAGTTGTTTAAGCTCTACACCGACAGCACCGACGGACTGGTTATCTTTACGCTGGGCGAAAAGGGAGCGATGTACGGCAGAAAAGGAGATGATCCGAAATTCTGCGGAGCATTCAAGGTCAATGCAGTTTCCACACTGGGAGCAGGGGACAGCTTCAAGGCGGGAGCCATATACGGGCTTTACAGAAAAATGGACGACGACAGTCTGGTGCGGTTTGCCTGCGCCGTAGCGGCGGCAGCGGTGTCAAAATTCCCCATAGCGTTATATCCGCCGGAATGGGAGGACATAAACACGCTTCTGGGGAGAGGAACATAAAGGACATAAGGAAAAAACTCCGCCTGATCACAGGACGGGATTTTTGAATAGATCAACATATTATTTACGGAGGTAATTTAAAATGGGATTTGACATTAAGGACATCAAGGACATTAAGAAAACGATCGACAAGGTCGAGGACAAGATACCCGACGAGGTAAAGAAAAAGGCAAAGGAGCTTGCCACCAAGGAAAACCTTGAAAAGGTAAAGGATAAGCTGGAGGATATATTTGATAAGGATGACAAGGACGAAAAAAAAGACGGCAAGAAAAAGGATAAGAAATAATGGAAAATTTCATTGAGATAAAGGATCTTCATTTTTCCTATATTAACGAAATGGAAGAACCCCCCGTCAAGACCGAGGTACTAAAGGGCATTGATCTCAGTATAAAAAAAGGGGAATTTGTTGCAGTGCTAGGACACAACGGCTCCGGAAAATCCACCCTTGCCAAGTGCATCAACGCTATAAATCTTCCCGAATCGGGCGCAGTCTATGTTGACGGCATGGATACTATCGACGAGGATAATCTGCTCCCTATCCGCCAGCGTGTGGGAATGGTTTTTCAGAATCCCGACAATCAGATCGTTGCCACGATCGTAGAGGAGGACGTTGCCTTTGCTCTGGAAAATATGGGCGTTCCTCCTGCGGAGATACGTAAGAGGGTCGATGAAGCTCTTAAAACCGTAGGTATGTACGAGTACAGAATGCACGCCCCCCACAAGCTGTCCGGAGGACAGAAGCAGAGGGTGGCGATAGCGGGGATAATAGCCATGCGCCCCGACTGTATCCTGCTGGACGAGCCTACGGCAATGCTCGATCCTCACGGCAGAGCGGAGGTCATGAAAACAGTAAAAATGCTCAACTCTCAGGGCGTGACCATCGTGCTGATAACTCATTATATGGAGGAGGCTGCGCAGGCTGACAGAGTAGTGGTCATAGACGGCGGAGAGATCATAATGGACAACGTACCCAAAAAGATCTTTTCTCAGGTAGAGGTCATGAAGAATTTAGGTCTTGACGTACCTCAGGTCACGGAGCTTGCGTGGGAGCTTAAAAAGGCGGGATGCGATATTTCCACCGAGATAATCTCGGAAGACGAGTGTGTGGAGAAATTATACGAGATGCTGAAATAAATGGGAGATTTGTTATGTTGATTTTTGCGCTTATTATAATTCTGGCTGTGCTTATTATTCTAGAAAGATGTAAAAAAATCAATCTTTCAAATATGGGAGCAAGCGTTTTTATGATGATTTCCATATCGGCTCTCGGCGGTTTGTTTGTAAATGAATCAGTTAAGTCGGTTCTGGCGCTTTTTGTAAATGTTTTGGGGATCGACAGCAAGGATATGGAGTTTATAAATCCGATGTTTGAGGGTATGTCAAATACGTCAGTTATTATTCGTCTTGTTCTTCTGTTAACGCTTTTGATACCGTTTGCGATCGGAATGATCTATATAATGCAGGCAATGGTCAGAAGACCGCTTCAAAGACAAGGCGGTGAATTGGATTCAGACTATTCATCACGCTGCGGAGTGAGACTTCTTACCTTGGGAATTACAGCAGACGTATGTTTGTTTGCTTGTCTTGTAATTATGGTTTGTCTGCTTATACCGTATTTTGAGCTTTTTGTACAGTCGCTGTTTCTGTTTCACCCGATTGTATTATTATTTGTTACGATCTTTACCTTTGGGTTGGGTCTATTCTGGCTTGCTGGCGCTTTTGCCGCTATGAATGTGACTTTTTTGACGATCTTCTTTGCTTTTGGTCTTGTTGCAATGTCTTTTTATGTTTTTTCCGTTATACTGGGATTATCAGCCTGTGTAAGAGCAAGAAAGGTTGGAGCGATAACAACTATCAACGCTTTGGTATACGGGGTTTTGTGCTTTATGACAGGCTGGAACTTTATCCCCTATATTATATTGAGAAAGAAGCTTAAGGACAGTACCGCCAACGTGTGAGTTTTGTGAAATAATCGGTTTATCCCTTTACAAAAAGCTTATTTTAGGTTATAATGTCTTTTACAGTGTGTTTATCGCTCTGAAAGACGTAAGACAATGAGGAAAATAAAATGTCAATTATAAGAACTGAAAATTTGTCATATGTTTACGGCGAGGGTACTCCCTTTCGCAAGGCAGCCGTGGACGGAGTGAACATAGAAATCGAAAGCGGAGAAATGGTTGGTATTATCGGACATACAGGCTCGGGAAAATCCACCCTTATCCAGCATTTCAACGGACTTTTAAAGCCCACAGAAGGCTCTGTATATGTGGACGGCGAAAGGCTGTGGGACGATAGATCAAGGCTGAGACCCGTGCGCTTTAAGGTAGGGCTGGTGTTTCAGTATCCCGAATATCAGCTTTTTGAGGAGACCGTGTATAAGGATATAGCCTTCGGTCCTAAAAATATGGGACTTTCCGAAAGCGACATAGATAAAAGGATCAAAGAGACTGCAAGAATGGTAGGGCTTTCCCCCGAAATTCTGGATAAGTCGCCATTCGAGCTTTCCGGCGGACAGAAACGCCGTGTGGCGATAGCCGGCGTTATGGCTATGGAGCCTAAGGTGCTTATACTTGACGAGCCTGCCTCGGGACTTGATCCGAAGGGCAGGGAGCAGATACTTGGTCTGATAAGAGAGTATCATCAGCAGACCAAAAGCACCGTTCTGCTTGTGTCGCACTCTATGGAGGACATAGCCAAGAACGTGTCGAAGATCCTTGTGATGAATAATGCCAAGGTCTTTTGCTACGACGATATGGTAAAGGTCTTTCACCGTTCGGAGGAGCTTACGGCAATGGGACTTTCCGTGCCGCAGGTGACAAGAGTGTTCAACCGCCTTAAGGCTATGGGAATAGACATAAAGGACGACGTTTATACGGTAAATTATGCAAAAAAGCTCCTGCTGGAGAGACTGGGAGCAAAATAGAGATGCCCTTGACCGCTTAAGCGGCAGGGAGTAGTTTAAGGCATGGATTTGGAGGAATATACCTTGATAAAGGATATTACTATCGGACAGTATTTTCCCGGAAAATCTGTCATACACAAAATGGACGCAAGAATAAAAATAATACTGACGGGCGTATTTATCGTCATGCTCTTTTCGGCGGATAATCTTGTCGGACTGGGCGTGGGGATAGCTTTTACGGCGCTGATCTTTCTGATATCGAGGATCCCTGGGAAAATGCTGCTCAAAAGCCTTAAGCCCATAGTGCCGATCATTATTTTTACTGCTGTGCTTAACATTTTTTTCATTCGTACGGGCGACCCCTATTTTGAATGGAGGTTTATAAAAATAACCGATGAGGGAGTGGATACGGCGGTATATATGGTAGTGCGTATACTCTGCCTGATAGCGGGCACATCGCTGCTGACCTATACAACGTCTCCCATCGACCTGACGGACGCTATCGAGAGACTGCTGTCGCCTCTTAAAAAAATCAAGGTGCCGGTGCATGAGCTTGCAATGATGATGACCATTGCCTTAAGATTTATCCCGACGCTTATTGAGGAGACCGATAAGATCATTTCCGCCCAGAAGGCAAGGGGAGCGGATATGGAGAACGGTTCTCTCATAGACAAGGCGAAAGCGCTCATACCTATACTTATCCCGCTTTTTGTGGCGTCCTTCCGCCATGCGGAGGAGCTTGCCTTAGCAATGGAGTGCCGATGCTATCACGGCGGAGAGGGCAGGACCAGAATGAAACAGCTCAGACTCGGGATATTGGATCTGTGGGGAAGTCTTTTCTGCATAGCCTTCCTTGCAGGAGTCATAGCTGTAAATCACTTGATATAGCAGATCTGGGAGGAGAACAAAATGTCAATGCTTGGAACATTTGCGGATATGGATCAGGACGATAAGATCAAAGCCCTGGAAAGAAGACTTAAAAGACTTGAGAGAAAACAGAACGGAGGAAACAATATGTCGAAAATGATAAGCTCGCTGGTAGGATATGACTGTACCGTAGAAATAGATTACGATGAGATAAAATGCAGGATACTGGAAGCGGACGAGGAATGGATCAAGCTCCTGGTATACGGAAAAAAAGGCGATAGGACCGTTATACACCGTATAGAAAATATCGACAGTATAGAGCTGGACTGATGTCTGAGGCAAGGCATTTCAGGGTGACTATCGCCTATGACGGCTCAGCATATCACGGCTGGCAGCGTCAGGATAACGCCGTCACCGTGCAGGAGGTCTTTGAAAAGGCTCTTAGGGGACTTACCGGACAGGATATAACGGTGCAGGGCTGTTCAAGGACCGATACGGGAGTTCATGCAAGGGAGTATGTGCTAAGCTTTTCCCTTGACAGTACAATAACCTGCCGGGGTATCAGGTTCGGCATGAATTCAAGGCTTCCGGACGATATAGCAGTCCTGAAGTGCGAGGAAGCGCCTGCGGATTTTCACGCAAGATACTGCTGTAAGGGCAAGGAATATGAATATATCATTCACAACAGTCAGGTGAAAGATCCTTTTTACAGAAACACTGCGCTTCGCTGCTGGTATCCGATAGACGAAAAAAAGCTTGACAGAGCGGCAAAGCATTTTGTGGGAACGCACGATTTCAAAGCGATGTGTTCCACTGCGTGTACAAAGGAAAATACGGTAAGAACGATATATCGTTTCGACGTCAGACGGGAGGGAGATCTTGTGATCTTCACCGTCTCGGGAAACGGATTTTTGTATAATATGGTCAGGATTATGGTGGGTACGCTTTTGTTTGTGAACGAGGGCAAGATAGCCGAGGAGCAGCTTCCCGGGATCATAAGCTCTCTGGACAGGAAAAGAGCGGGCAAAACGGTTCCGCCTCAGGGCTTGTATCTGAACAAAGTATATTATGACGAGGGATTTGACGGATTTGAGCGAGGATAAAAAAATAAACAGGAATCAAAAGAAATTCCGTAAGGATATTAGATCCGGCAGGGTTGAGAAGACCTTTCAGGTCGTCTCGGAAAAAGAGGTCGTCAGCAGGGACGGCAAGGCGGAAACGAAAAGCTCCTCACCCGATATAACTCTGCGGGATCTTGAAAATATAAGCAAAAAAACCAAAAGGAATAAAAACGGCGGAGCAGACGGTACCTCCGGAGATAGAGAAAGCCGTATCAGCGTGACCTCCTCTGAGGAAATAACGGAGGAAAAGCCGGATATAACCGTTAAAAGTCCGGACGGTAATAAAAATAAAAAAGAGAAAACAGCCGCCAAAAAAGAAGCTTCAAGGGTAACGGATATAAGGGCGGCAAGACAGCGTGAGAAAAACAAAAAGAGGATCAAGAATCTGATAATTCTGGTAATCGTGGCGGTGTTTGCCCTTGCGGTCTACCTTCTCAGAGACAAATGGGTCCCAAAGCTTGAGGGTATACTGGACAGACCTCACGCTACTATTATAAATGACGGAAAGAAAAAGAAAGGAAATTTCCCTATTTCCTTTGACGAGGGAGCCGTAAGCTCGGTATCCCGCATAGATAACTTCCTTGTGTGTCTTGACAAGAACCGTCTGCGTATTTACGACGAAAACGGCGGTGAGTCCAATTCATTTAATCATAATTATGCAGATCCGGTGCTGAAAACTGCGAAGAAGCGTATGCTTGTTTACGACAGAGGAGGAAATTCCTTCACGGTGGTAAACCGTAAGAATGAGATATATTCCAAAACGGTGGACGATCGTATACTCATGGCGGAGATCTCCGACAGCAGCTCCGTGGCGCTGGTAACGCAGGACGAAAAGTATGCAGGCGTGCTTACTGTCTACGATCCCAACGGCACGGCAGTATATTCATGGTCAAGCAGCTCCGGGATACTCAGCGTCACCTTCAGCAAGGACGGCGGAGGCTGCTTTATAACGACCTTTAATTCAAAGGACGGCAGTCTTCAGTCGGTTGTCAGGTATATGCGCTTTGACTCCACTGAGGAGATCATGAAAAGTCAGCCGCTGGATATGCTGGCTCTCAAAGCTCTGGAAAATGACAACGGAGACTTCTGGGTAGTCGGCGACGTTGGCTTCTGTAAGCTTGACGGAGACGGAAACGTTATATTCGAGTACGAATATTCCAGCAGACTGGTGGACTTCGATCTGACGGAAGGCTGCGGCGCAGTGATACTGGAGGGTATAAAGAGAAAATCTGCCGAGCTGATAATTTTCGATTCAAACTCCGATAAAGATGAGCCCGACAGCAGGATCTATACCGATGACGGAACTCCGAAAAGCCTCAGCATTGAAAACGGAAAGATAATACTTCTTAAGGACAAAATAATGGAGGCTTACGATTTTTCGGGAAATCTTCTTGCCACGGCGGAGGTTTCGCCCGAGTATTTCGATTTTGTGTTCTTTAACGAAAATGTGTATTTCCTGGATTACAGGGAGATAAATAAAATTGCTTTCAGCACCTGACAGGAGGGAAAAATATGGCTGTCTTCCTTGACGCCGCAGTAATAATGATACTGGCGGTCACCTGCTCAATAGGTTATATCAAGGGATTTGTAAAGTATCTTATATGTATGCTGGGAACAGTGCTGGCGGTGGTGATCGCTTTTGTGGCATCCTCAGCGCTGCGTGAACCTGTGTATAACAGGTATCTTAAGGAGGACGTTATATCCTCTGTCGAAACTGCTCTTACGGAGATCGACGTAGATGGTATGCTCAGACGTAAGCTTGACGCACTTGGAGCGGGCGGATATCTTAACGACGACGATATCCGTGTCGTAGTAAAAGCAGGCGGAGACATCGCCGAAAATGTAAAGACTAAGCTTACCGAAAAGGGAGCGGACAGCAAGACCGCAGAGGATATCAGGAAAAAGCTGGAGGATTTTCTGGATACCGATCTGGTTGATGCGATACAGAAGCAGTACGAGTCCGGCATCGCACACAATTTCCTTACCTCTGTGGAAATAACGGCAAAGCAGTTTAAAAGGTGTGCGGAGCTTTTATGCACAGGCAGCGATCACGAGGCGGCGTGCTATATGGAAAAGAATGTGGCAAGACCCATTATCCTTAAATTTGTGGAATTTCTGCTGTTCATACTCTGCTTTGTAGCGGCAGAGCTGCTTATACGTCTTATTATATGGATCTCGGGTATCTTCGAGAAGGTGCCTCCACTCAAAGCTGCGTCACGGTTCGGCGGATTTGCCCTTGGCGCTGTAAAGGGTGTGCTGTATGTCTCGCTGATCGCATTTATGCTCTGTACCGTGGTAAACGTTACTCACGATTCTTTGTCGTCGTTTAACAGCGAAGTTAGCGACAGCACATATCTGTTTAAATATTTCTTCAATTTTTTCTATAAATAAAATCGATCAAAGGAAAGGAAAGTAAGCTTATGATAATGTGTTCAAGATGCAAAAAACGACCTGCGGTGGTTTTTATATCTTCAACCAATCCTAACGACCCTCAGAAGAATTTCAGAAACGAGGGCTTATGCCTTAACTGCGCAAGAGAACTGAAAATACCTCAGGTAGAGGAATATATAAAGTCTATGGGAATATCCGACGAGGAGCTTCAGGCAATGAACGATTCCCTGAACGATATGGCGGAGGGGGAGGATTTCGAGCTTGGCGGAAGCGGAACAATGCCCGGATTCCTCAGCAATCTGTTCGGAACGGGAGGAGCCGGTATGATGAACGATCTTGCAAATTCCCTTACAAATCCCGACAAGTCCCGCAGACAGTCCGCAAAGGAGCAGGGTGACAATTCCCAGGGAAAGAAGAAAAAGCTTAAATTTCTTACAAGCTACTGTACAAATCTGACCCAAAAGGCAAGAGAGGGCGGACTTGACAATATCGTGGGCAGGGATAAGGAGATCTCCAGAGTTATCCATATCCTTTCCCGCCGACAGAAAAACAACCCCTGCCTTATCGGTGAGCCGGGTGTGGGAAAAACCGCTATCGCCGAGGGCATAGCCCAGAAGATCGTCGGAGGGGACGTGCCCTTTCATCTTAAGGATAAGGAGATCTATCTGCTGGATCTGACTGCGCTTGTGGCAGGCACTCAGTTCAGGGGACAGTTTGAAAGCCGCTGCAAGGGTCTTGTCGAGGAGGTCAAGGCTCAGGGAAATGTTATCCTCTTTATCGACGAGGTACACACTCTTGTGGGAACGGGGGATTCCGAGGGAACGATGAACGCTGCGAATATCCTGAAGCCGTCTCTTTCAAGGGGCGAGATACAGGTTATCGGAGCGACCACCTTCAAGGAGTACAGGAAGTATATTGAAAAGGATTCCGCACTGGAAAGACGTTTTCAGCCTGTCACCGTCAGCGAGCCTACTGTGGAGGACACCATTACTGTCCTTGAGGGGATAAAGAGATATTATGAGGATTATCACAGGGTACACGTTTCGGACGATGTTGTAAGAAAATGCGCAGTGCTTTCGGAGAGATATATAAACGACAGGTTCCTGCCGGATAAGGCGATAGACCTGCTGGACGAGGCGTGCGCCTGCACAAGTATACGCACTCCCGAGATCGCAGAGCACGGCAGACTGCTGGAGGATCTGAAATCACATCAGGATCTGATCGCAGATTACGAGTCAAAGGATCAGCCCGATTATGAGATCATCGCCTCCGAAAAGGGAGAGGTGCTGCGTATACAGAACAGGCTGAGCGAGGTGGAGCGTGTTCTCTCACAGGTTTATGTCACCGACGAGGATCTTTCAAAGGTGATAGAGCTGTGGACAGGTATCCCGGCAAACAAGATAGCTCAGACCGAATACGACAAAATAAAAAATCTGGAGACTGAGCTTTCCAAGAGGATAATCGGTCAGGAGGAGGCGGTAGCCAAGGTCGCAAAGGCTATAAAGCGTACCAGAGTCCAGCTTGCGAAACGCCGCCGTCCTGCGTCGTTTATCTTCGTAGGTCCTACCGGAGTGGGAAAAACGGAGCTTGTCAAGGTGCTGGGGGAGGAGCTTTTCGACGCCACCGAACCCCTTATCAGAGTGGATATGTCTGAGTTTATGGAAAAGCACTCTGTTTCCAAGCTTATAGGCTCTCCTCCGGGATATGTGGGATTTGACGAGGCTGGACAGCTTACCGAAAAGGTGCGCCGCAGACCGTATTCCGTAGTGCTTTTTGACGAGATCGAAAAGGCTCATCCCGATGTTATGAATATACTGCTGCAAATTCTCGACGAAGGTAAGATAAACGATTCTCAGGGCAGAAGCGTTTCCTTTGAGAACACCGTCATTGTCATGACCTCCAATGCCGGTTCGACGGATAAGGACACGGGAGTCGGCTTTAACAAGACCGATAACGAGATCGCCCATGACAAGGCAATGAAGGCTCTCAGGGATTTCCTCAGACCGGAATTTCTGGGCAGAGTTGACGAGGTGATCGTGTTCAGACAGCTTACCGAGGAGGACTATGCCGCAATTGCGGGACTTATGCTGGACGAAATGAAAGCTCCCCTCGGCGAAAAGGGTATCCGCCTTGTGTACAGCGAGGAAGCACTTAAGCTTATCGCTCATAAGGCGCATGGTCAGAAGCTGGGCGCAAGGGATATCAGACGTGTTATCCGCAGCGAGGTCGAGGACAAGGCGGCTGAGATCATCATTGAAAAGGGCGAGGGAAGCATATCCGGGCTTTCCGTCGGCGTTAAGGACGGCGAGCTTGCCGTTAATGCGCTGTAAAATAAAACGGGTGAACTTACGTTATGTTCGCCCGTTTCCGTTTATCTACACCACAGCGGGTCCGCTTATGGTAGGGTCAAAACGTTCCGTTTCCGGGCTGTCCGCAGCCTTTATGAAAATGTAGTCCTTGGGAAGCGATTTGGGCGTGAACCCGGTAAGCTCCTTAAATACCCTGTTAAAGCTGCGAATGGTGCAGAAACCGGTCCTCTGGGCAACCTCCGTTACCGTCAGCTTTGATCCGTTAAGCAGCTTGACCGCTTTCTCTATGCGAATAATGTTGAGATAGCTCGTAAAGGTCATTCCCGACATACGGTTGAAGTATTTCGAGAAGTAGGGCTTTGAGAATTTCATAAATTCTGCCGCCTCGTCAAAGGTTATGTACGCATATTTTTCCGAGATCAGCTTAAGCAGCTTTTTGTACTTTTCGGAAGCGCAGTTCTGCACCGATTCGGTCTCCGTACCCGATAGCCTGAGAATACCTGCGGCAAGCTCCAGCGCTATTGCGTCGCAAATTATCCCGCAGTATTTTTTCCCCTGGGATATCTCCTCGGAAAGCCTGTCGAAGCTTCGGAAAAGATCCTCCGGTGCGTCGGTCAGAGGGCTTTTGGGTGAAACGTTGGGGAATGCCGAGCCGAGAAGATCGCCGTCTATCTTTATGACGGATATCACACTTCCCCTGCCGGATCTTATATGGTGGACCTCGCCGCTTTTTATGAACATACATTTTCCCGGCTCCAGACTGTACACGGAGCTGCCCGCAGCTACTTCAGCCGAACCGCAGTCCGCAGCTATGATCTCCCCCTCCATATGCCAGTGGGGAAGATTCTGGAGATCTCTGTACTTGTGTGCGGATACCCTGAGTCCGCCCGGAAGAGTCTTGTTTTCATACTTTGCGATCATTTTATCTGCCTCCCTGAATAAATTATAGCATAAAGGATAATAAATGTCCATATCAGATAAATAAAAATCTTGAAAAAAAGTCCGGTTAGCGATATAATGATTTCAGAGATCATATTTTAAATATCAGGGGGCGGATGAAAATGACGGTAAAAGAAAAAATTGCGGCGGGCTTAACATATCTCGGTATCGAGCTGGGGTCAACAAGGATCAAGGCTGTGCTTATCGACGACACCTTTGCGCCGATAGCTTCAGGCTCTCACAGCTGGGAAAACCGCTATGAGGACGGTTACTGGACGTACTCACAGGAGGATATCCACAGGGGAGTGCAGTTGTGCTACGCAGATCTGGCTCGTGACGTAATGGAAAAGTATGAAATGCGGATTACCACCTTGGGAGCAATGGGCGTTTCCGCAATGATGCACGGGTATATGGCGTTTGACAGTGACGGAGCTCTGCTCACGCCATTTCGCACATGGAGGAATACAACTACAGGAAAAGCAGCTTCGGAGCTTACGGAGCTTTTAAAATTCAATATTCCCCAGCGCTGGAGCATTTCGCATCTTTATCAGGCTGTTATGGATAAGGAGGAGCATATAAGAGATATCCACAGCGTTACCACTCTTGCAGTGTATATCCATTTCCTCCTCACCGGCAGGAAGGAGGCAGGCATAGGCGAGGCTTCGGGAATGTTTCCCGTTGACGGCACGGATTACAATAAGGAGTATTTAAGCCTTGCGGATCAAAGGCTGTCCGAATACGGCTTTGACCGTAAGATCTCGGATATTTTTCCTGCGGTAAGGCTTGCAGGATACAAGGGAGCCGTTCTGACCGATGAGGGCGCAGCGTTCCTCGATCCGACAGGATATCTGAAAGCAGGCGTTCCGGTATGTCCTCCCGAGGGAGACGCAGGTACGGGAATGACGGCGACAAACAGCGTCCTGCCCCGCACAGGCAACGTTTCCGCAGGCACCTCAATTTTTGCCATGCTGGTGCTTGAAAAGCCTATGAGCGGCTATTACCCCGAGATAGACATTGTGACGACCCCGGACGGTGCGCCGGTAGCTATGGTACACTGCAACAACTGCTGCGGAGAGCTGGACAGGTGGGTAGGTCTTTTCGGAGAATTTGCCGCCCTTATAGGAGATCCCATAGATACCTCCTCGCTGTATGAGATCTTGTATACCAACGCTATGAAGTCGTATCTGGAAAAGCCGGGTCTTGTGTGCTATAATTATATTTCCGGCGAGCCTGTCATGGGACTTGAAAAGGGCAGACCGATGTATATGCGAAACGGCGACAGAGCCTTTGGTCTCGGGGAATTTTTCAGGGCGCAGCTTTATTCGTCAATGGCTTCACTGAAGATAGGCATGGACATACTTTTTGAAAAGGAAAATGCCCGTGCGGATAAATTTACAGGTCACGGCGGACTTTTTAAGGTGAAAAACGCCGCCCAGCAGATCCTTGCGGACGGACTGAACGCCGACGTTTCGGTGATGAAAACAGCCGGCGAAGGGGGAGCATGGGGAATGGCGCTGCTTGCTGCATATTCAGTCTGCGGAGAAAATTTAACACTGTCCGAATTTCTGGACAGAAAGGTGTTCTCGGGAATGGAGAGCAGGACGCTTTCCCCCGATGCGGCAGGAGCCGAGGATTTCAGCAGATTTATTACGGAATACAAAAACGGACTTGCTGTGCAGAAATGTGCGGCACAGCTGTGAGGAGGATACATAATGCTTGAAAAGCTGAAACAGGAGGTCCTTGAGGCAAATATGATGCTGCCGGAATACGGACTGGTCACTTTTACATGGGGAAACGTTTCTGCTGTGGACAGGGAAAGCGGAATGGTGGTAATAAAGCCGTCAGGTGTGGAATACGGTTCAATGACTCCTGAAGATATGTCGGTGGTGGAGCTTGCTACCGGAAGAATAGTCGAGGGCAGATATAAGCCCTCCAGCGATACGCCCACTCACCTTGAGCTGTACAGAGCCTTTGAGAATATAGGGGGTATAGTCCACACCCATAGCCGCTGGGCGACCTCTTTTGCCCAGGCAGGTGTGGGACTTGCGCCTATGGGAACTACCCACGGCGATTATTTCTACGGCGAGATCCCCTGCACCAGAGAGATGACAACCGAGGAGATAGGCGGGGAGTATGAAAAGGAAACCGGAAAGGTGATAATCGAAGCCTTCGGCGGATCTGATCCTATGGATATCCCTGCGGTGCTTGTGAAAAGTCACGGTCCCTTTGCGTGGGGAACGGACGCCGCCAATGCCGTACACAATGCGGTGGTTCTGGAGGAGATCGCATTTATGAATTACCACGCTGTTAGCATAAACCCACGGGCGGGAAGAATGCAGCAGGAGCTTCTGGACAAGCACTATTTCAGAAAACACGGTGCAAACGCTTATTACGGTCAGGGGAAGTAAGCTTTGCTGTAAAGGAGGAAAACATGGACGGCATTTGGGAGAAATTATATCGGGAGGCATTTAACGTTATAGATCCCAGAGAGATATCCGGCAGTATTTATGCGGGAAGCGTCGGCGCAGCTGTTCTGACCGCAAAAGGTAATATATATACAGGCATATGCATAGATACAAACTGTTCGCTGGGAATGTGCGCCGAAAGAAACGCCTTGTCCTCAATGATAAGCTGCGGAGAGGACGAAGCTGAAAGGGTGGTCGCCGTTTACCGGGACGGAGAGGTCATGCCGCCCTGCGGAGCCTGCCGTGAATTTATGATGCAGTTGAAAAACGGAAGAAATATTCAGATAATGCTTGACAGATCGGGGAGAGTGAAACGGCTGGAGGAGCTTATGCCGGAATACCCCTATTGACGTACTGCCGATAAGCGGAAAGGAAAAAGCTATGAAATATACAAATCCCGTACTTAAGGGTTTTTACCCGGATCCCAGCGTGTGCTTTGCGGAGGGTAAATTCTATATGGTATGCAGTTCTTTTCAGTATTTCCCGGGAGTGCCGCTTTTTGAAAGCGACGACCTTGTGAACTGGACTCAGATAGGACACGTCCTTACAAGAAAAAATCAGGTCATGCTTGAAAAGATAAACAGCTCCGGAGGAGTTTTTGCGCCTACTATCCGCTATAACGGCGGAAGATTTTATATGGTCACCACCAACGATACCACTCATCAGAATTTTTATGTTTACACCGACGATATCCATGGAGAATGGTCAGATCCTGTTTACGTCGATCAGGGCGGGATAGATCCGTCGCTGTTCTTTGAAAACGGCAGATGCTATTTTATGTCCAACGGCTCGGACGACGAGGGCAGGGGAGGAGTCGTACAGTGCGAGATAGATATTGAAACGGGTGAAAAGCTCTCGCCGAGCAGATGCATATGGCAAGGCTCAGGCGGACGTTATCTTGAAAGTCCGCACCTTTATAAGATCGGGGATTATTACTATCTTATGGCGGCGGAGGGCGGCACCGAGTACGGACATATGATAACCTGCGCCAGAGGAAAAAGCGTCTGGGGGGAGTTTGAGGGTTATCCGGATAATCCTGTTCTTACAAACCGCAATAAGGCTCCGTACATTATACAGGGCATAGGCCACGGAGATCTTATCCGGGACAAAAACGGCGGCTGGCATATTCTGTGTCTCGGCTTCAGGCAGATACATATCTGGCAGCCCTATCACAATCTTGGCAGAGAGGTCTTTCTCATTCCCGTCAGCTTTTCTGAGGACGGTTGGTTCACAGCGGGCAAAGACGGCACTGCCGACGAGGTATACGAGCTTGAGGGAGATCTTGTTCAGCACGAAAAGAAGCTTTATACCTTTGAGAATACCGAAAGCTCCGTGGACTGGTGCTTTATCCGTCACCCTGAAACGGAAAATTATCTTCTTGAAAGAAATAAGTACACCCTTAAGGGCAGCGAAGTAACTCTTGACGATACCGATTCGCCTACATTTATCGGTATAAGACAGCGTGATTTTAACTTTGAGCTTTCCGTTGACGTGACTACTTACGGCTGCGAGGGAGGAGTTACCATGTATATGTGTGAGACCGAGCATTATGAAGCCGCAGTAAGAAAAAACGAAAGCGGCTTCGAGGCGGTGTGCAGGCTCAATATAGGTACGATAAGGCATTTGCAGGCGGCTGTACCTGTATCATCTGATAAAGTCAGTCTTATTGTACGGGGCAGCAATTACTGCTATAATTTCTATGTAAAGGACGGGGATAATGAGACCTATCTCGGCAGCGGAAGCACGAAATACCTGTCCAGCGAGGTTGCGGGAGGCTTCACAGGTGTGGTCATGGGACTTTACGCCGTCGGAGAGGGCAGCGCAGTCTTTGAAAATTTCCGCTGCGAATATAAATGATCCGTGCATTAAATGGCGGCGTGTAGATTGATCCGCAAAAAATTCTGTATACATCCGGCGTCCTTTCCCCAAAGTACGGCAGGGAAAGGACGTCTTAATAATGTATCTCCGTAGAAACGGCGGACTGTCCGCTTGCAAAATTTCAAGGAATGTGTTATTATATAAGGCGGAAAAAACGTGAAAGGAAAAATTTAAATGAGATCGCAGTTTTTAAAGGGAATGTCCCACGGCATACCTATTGCCCTGGGGTACCTGTCGGTGTCCTTCGGCTTCGGCATTCTTGCCGTAAAATCCGGGCTTTCCATACTTTCCGCCGCCGTCATATCTATAACCAACCTTACCTCCGCAGGACAGGCTGCTGGAGTGGCGATAATTTCCGCAGGGGGAAGTCTTACCGAAATGGCGCTTACACAGCTTGTTATAAATATCCGATATGCCCTTATGGCAATTTCTCTGTCCCAGAAAACAGACGGTTCCTTTACTCTCGGAAAGCGTCTTGCCGCCGCCTACGGCATAACCGATGAGATCTTTGCCGTAGCCTCAGCTCAGCCCGGAAGGCTCAGGGCTTCTTATATGTATGGGATTATATCGGTGTCGTTTCTCGGCTGGACGGCAGGAACGATAATAGGAGCTTCTGCGGGTCAGCTGCTTCCTGCGGAGCTTACCGACGCCATGGGGATAGTCCTTTACGGAATGTTTCTTGCGATCATAATTCCGCCTGCAAGAAAAAGCCGTGCCGTGCTTTCAGTGACGGTAATTGCGGCTGGGATAAGCCTGATCTTCAGATATCTTATCACTGTAGTATCGGGAGGCTTTGCGGTAATAATCAGCGCCGCAGCCGCAGCCGCTCTGGGAGCCTTGCTGTTCCCCGCCGATACCGGTGAAACGGATAAAGAGGAGGTCCCGCAAAGTTGAAAACTGCGTTATACATAGCGGTAATGGCTTCGGTCACCTACCTTGTGCGGGCTATCCCCTTTACCGTATTCTCCCAAAAAATAAAAAGCCGCTTTGTGAGCAGCTTTCTTTACTATATTCCCTATGCCGTGCTTGCGGCAATGACCGTGCCTGCTATTTTTTACAGCACAGGAAGCGTCGTTACCGCCGCCGTCGGAACTGCGGCTGCCGTTGTGCTTGCGTACTTTAATATGCCACTTATCGTAGTTGCCCTTGCGGCTGCCGCTGCGGCTTTTGCGGCAGGTCTGTTCGTGTGATAATGCTTCACAGCGCTATAATAAGCGTTCCGGCAGTGATAAGCAAAGCGCCTGCCGCTGTTTTGAGCGTAAACTGCTCATGTAAAAAAACAAAGGCAAGCACAAGGGTTATAACGACGCTCAGCTTGTCGATCGGCACGACCTTTGAGACCTCTCCGTCCTGGAGCGCCTTGTAGTAGCAAAGCCATGATGCGCCTGTGGCAAGTCCCGACAAAATTATGAATATCCAGCTTTTCCTGCTGATATCCGTTATACCGCTCTGTGCGCCGGTGATAAATACCATTGCCCATGACATCGCCAGCACCACGGCAGTTCTCAGTGCAGTTGCCAGGTTTGAGTTCACTCCGTCTATCCCCACCTTTGCAAGAATAGAGGTCAGCGCAGCAAATACCGCCGACAGCAGCGCAAATACGAACCACATTTTTTTCATCCCTTTATTTCTTTTCCGGCTTTGCTATGCCGTATTTTTCATAGAAGCCGTCAATGTCCGACTGATCCCTTACAAGCTCTGTGTACATAAGCTCTCTCGTACTGCGGCTGTAAAAACCGATAGTCTTTTCTCCCGTACAGGTCGAGGACTGGATCCTTATCTCCATTCCCTCGCATTCCGGCGGGATCTTTTTTATGACCTTTTTAGTGAATAATCCCATGTCCCCGTCTCCTAAAACAGTATGCTCTCAAGAGCCTTAAAGTCTATTCTGTCCGAAAGTATCTCATCGTACAGTCTGTCCATATTGTCGGGAGAATATTCTATCTCCTTGGAAAAATCCTTGATAAGTCCCCAGCGTTCTTCCTTTGAGGGTATCCGCCCGATGCGGACGAGCTCATTTACAAAAAGAAGTCTTATGACAGCCGCCGCCGTTATCGCAGCATAGACCCTTACCGTAACGTCGGAATCTCTCGCAGCTTTGAGAAGATAGCGGTAAATAAAGTAGACCGCAATATGCTCAAGCTCAAAGCAGCTCTCTCCGTATAGCTTGTCAAACAGCTTTTCTTTTGCGGCGATATCCTCCGCACTGTCATGAATTTCCTGAAATTTATCTCTTAGTCCCGTATTGATGTAGTCGAGACCGATGAAAAATTCCGCCAGCTTTTTGTAGACACTTGCCTTGTCCTCCGACGATCCGGCTTCGTTTATTATCTCCATAAGAAATCCCTCGACGGAAAGAAGTCCGCAGATGTGCTTGAGCCTGCCAACATCACCGTTGTCTACTGCGTCCTGAACGTCCTGCGCCGCATAGAGAAGTATGCCTGACCTGTGCAGAACGCTGTAGCCCCTGTTCTGCAATATGGAAATAAAAATATCACGGAGCTTTTTGATATACGGAAAAAGCTCCTTGTTATATCCCAGACTGTCCTCTTCCTCGTCGATCTCCCTTTCGGTAAAAATAACAGGCTTCGGGTGGTATGCCAGAAGCCTGCACACCTCCTCGCAGCTCAGACCTACGCCTGCTTCCTTGTAATTTCCGAACCATTCGTAAAATCTGGGATGCTCTCTGCATATCTCCGAGATATGCTCCTCGCCGTATTCAAGCTGGACGGAGCAAAGCCCCTTTTCGTTCATAAACGGACAGCCGCCGTCCTGCCCCATATAGTGACAGCCGTCCTCCTCGTAAATATTTGAAACGAGCCGTCTGCCAAGTCCGCTGTCCAGCGATCGGTAAAATTCCAGAGTTTTATCGTCTATCTCAATATCCCAGCCTGTTTTGCAGCAGTTGTCCGAGCAGTCGGAGCCTGTGCATCTGAACTGTTCAAAAATATCCGGACAGTAAAGTCTCATAGCTGTTATCTCCTTAAAAAGCCGATCAATGTTTATAGGCAATACCGCACAACCATTGTGTGTATTGCCTATACCCTTTTCCAAGCGTCACTGCATATCTTTGTTTCTTTCCTTCAGCAGCTTCTGACGCTTTCTCTCGTGTATGCCCATTACGATCTTTTCACATAGATCCACTATCTTTTTCATAAACGGCTTGAATATATAGAAATATTCTCCCGCATAGGTCACTACCTCGCCGTTGAAGCCCTTCTTGAACTTGTATACGCCGTAGTTAGGGTTGGTTTCGTCCTTGTAAAAGGGTATGCCCTGAAAATCGTAAATGTAGTTTTTACCCTCTATCGCCCAGTTTATCATTGTCCACTGCATAAGATAATTAGGATAAAGATTTCTGTGGTGGTTCGCCGATGCTCCGTATACATAGCAGGTCTTGCCGGCATACTGGGTAGTTACCGCACCCGAAAGAGGTATCTGTTTGCCGTCCTCCTCAACATAGCACATAAAAAGACGGCAATGCTCGGGACCCAGTCCGTTTATGAATTTCACGAAATATTCCTTGCCCCTTATGGAAAATCCGTCTCTTATGCCGGTAGCCTCCATAAGCGGATAGAAATCGTCCAGAGCCTCCGTACCGCACACCTTGCAGTAAACGCCCTTTCTGCCCGCCTTTCTTATCCTGTTTCTCCAATCCGGCTTAAAGGTCATCATTACCTCGTCCGGCGTCTTTCCTTCTATGTTTCTCAGCATATAGTTGTTTCTTGCCTGTATCGTGGTAAGCTCGGGCGCATTGTCGATATGCGAAAATCCCATATCCTTGATGATCCTCGAGCGTTCCTCCTCGCTTTCCTCAAAGGGAGGATCCCACATGAACTGATAAGCCTTGTATTTCTTTGCCAGCACCTTTATGCCCTCGAACAGATCCGACATTACCTCCCTGTCGCTCCAGTCGCATACCGGACCGTGAGGAGCGTAAAGGAATGTGCAGCCGAAAATCGGTATCTTCTTTATGATCACCAGACAGGTGCCTCTGATACTGCCGTCCGCATTTCTTGATATAACGGCATCCCAGCCCCAGTTGTCCTTGACCTTCGGCCATTTTAAGGACTGCATGAAGTTTCCGTATTTGCTGCCCTTGGTAAATTCTTCGTATTCCTCCAGCAGTTTTTTATCTGATTTGTTTATTATTTCCATTATTTTATCCTCTCCGAATATTTGATCAAACAATAACTATTATATATCAATGTCCAGTAAAAATCAATAGTACATTTTCACAAAACACCGCATTCCGGCTCTGCCGTTTTACCATTCTATATCCATAGTAGGCAGGGGAGCGGTAGGTTCAGTTGCCGGGGGATCTGTGTATACCGGCTGCGTAGGCTCGGGAGGCGGAGGGTCCGTCGGCTGAGTCTGGGGCGGCTGTGTCACCGGAGGATCCGTGTCGGGCGGCTGAGTATCCGAAAATTGACTTTGCGGAGGCTTGACAGTCGTGTTCGCATCCTGTCCTCCGCCCGCAGTCGTGCCGTAGTCCGTGCCGCTGTATATATTGGTGTAAACAGGCGCGGAAACGCTGCCGTTTGCTTCCGTTTCAGCGGCAGACGAATCCTTCTTTTTCTTTTTTGAGGTTTTCTTTGTGGTCTTTTTGACTTCTCCCTTACTGCTGTCCGTACCGGAAGATGTGTCCGTGTTTGACGATGTATCGTCAATATGGCTTTCCGTCTCCGAGGACATATCAGCAGTTGTGGTGCTTCGTTTTGTTATTGCGTTTACGTCCACTCGTCCGCAGCCGCACAGAAACAGTACACCTGCGGCGGAAAGGATCGCCGCCGTGATGAGTCTATTCAATTTTGTCACTCCCGTTTGCCAGGTCCGTACCGGGACCGTATATGTTTTCTATTACTTCTATTACAATTATACATTATTTCCCGATAAAAATCAATCCTTTTTTATTTGGTGATAAGTACTATATTCAGCTGTCATTTTTGTAACTTTCAACAACAGATAGAAAATAACTGCGCCCGCCGTAAACCTTCGATTGCATACCGTCAACTGCGGCTTGTCAAAGCGTATTCGCAAAGCCGCCCGTTTTGTGTAAATTCCATAAAAACGCCCTATCGGCGGGAAAACATATGCAAAAAAAGGTGTTGACAACAGGGAGAAAATGTTTTATAATATGTTTATAATAATTCATAAAATAAATAACCGCATAAAGACCGCCTGACGGCTTTGTACGGTGTCGCTTTGATTTATAGAGGGAGGAGAATGACCATGGAGAATTATGATAAGGAGCTTGCCGGACTGGAAAACGAGATCAGATCTAAGATGTCCGACACGCAGCCGGTCATGAACAGGACCGAGCCGGCAAAGCGTGACGGAGCAAACGTGACAGGCTCGTCGGATCATGAGCTGCTTCAGTTTTTTATAGGCTTTCTGCTGTTCGGCGGCGGTATTTACTGGGTGCTGAATTCATTTACCGTATCAAGCACATGGGGCAGCGGATATTGGAGTCTGTTCGGTATGAGGATGCCCATGGGCGTTATGCTTATCCCGTTGCTGGTAGGTATCGGTCTGCTGTTTTTTTTGGATAAAAAGGTCATAGGCGGATTTGTCTGCGCTCTCGGTCTGCTTGTCATAGTCATATCGCTGCTTACGTCTATAACGTTCCATGCGGTAAGAAGTTCGCTGTATGTATACGTCCTTATGTTCGGTATGATCGCCGCAGGAGCGGGACTGCTTATAAAAACTCTTTTCAAGGGCGGAAAAAAGAAGGAATAAAGGTTTAAGGCAATACCGCACGACCATTGTGTGCGTATTGCGCAGTCAGATTTTACGTCAGATTGCCTGAATTCGACGCAGGCATACTGACGTATGTCAAGGAGAATTTGGGTAATATGACGGAAAATATGCAAGCAAGACGTACACAAAGCCGTCAGGCGGTGGTTGTGCGGTGTTGCCTTAAATGAATTTTTTGTGCTTGGCGTCGCTGTTTATGCTTTTTCAGCTTAGTCTCGGCTGGACAGCCAATTATATCTGCAAGCTTGCAGGCTTTGTCCTGTTTCTCGCAGGTCTCGGAGAGCTGGAGCAGCTTTGCAGGATCCAGCGGCGGGGATCCGAGAAGCTGAGCATCCCGCAGCGTAATATAGGCAGGTCGCTGGAAAAGCTTATGATAGCAGCCTGCGCAGATCCTTCAGAGCGGAATGAGGATATACCCGATTACGGCTCGGTGAGGATCTCAGTGCTGGAATATATGAAGGGCAGAACAAAGCTCTGCGTTTTACTGTGCGCCTGCGCCGCCGGACTAAGCCTTGCGCTTGATCTTGCAAAGCCACCTGCATGGATCTCAAATGTCGTAAGCTGCATTATGGGAACGGCTGTTTCCCTTGCGTCGCTGGCGCTTCTGGATCTTGCGGTGAGATTTATCGTTACAAACGAGAGAAACGCCGTAAGCTCCGTAAGGTTTGTAAACAACAAATCAGAGGTGTACAGACTGAGAGCCGCACTGAACAGGGCTTCCCTGTGTACCGTCGTCAATCTCGTATGCGACATTGTAAACAGGCTTGTGCCGATCTCGGGCGTACAAAGCTTTTTCGGCTTTTTTGCAGCCATAAGTAAAATAACCCTTTATGTGTTTGCTGTAATGACGGTGTATTCGTTCAATAAGGTGAGAGCCGACAGCAACAAAAAATACGATTCGGAGAATAAGAATGGCGGTTGATCTTCGTGCCGTCTGTATTCAAATAAATTAAAATCAACAGGAGGAAACAGCTATGGGAATTTTTCAGAGAACAGGAGACCTTATCAAGTCGAATATCAACGATCTTCTTGACAGGGCGGAAAATCCTGAGAAGATGGTCAAGCAGATAATTATCGACATGGAGAAGGAGCTTCAGCAGTGTACGGACGCTCTGGGTCAGGCAATGGGTTCTCAGAGACAGATGAAGAAGCAGCTGGATAAGGCTAAGGCTGAGTCCAAGAGCTGGGAGGATAAGGCTAAGCTCGCTCTTAGGGCAGGCAAGCAGGATCTTGCAAAGCAGGCTCTCCAGAAAAAGGTCAATGCGGATAATCAGGTTACTCAGTACCAGCAGATGTACGATCAGTGTACAGTTCAGGTGGACACTATAAAGGGACAGGTGGACGCTCTAAAGATGAAGCTGGAGGAGGCAAGAAGCCGTCAGTCCACTCTTATCGCACGTTCCAAAATGGCGGACGCCCAGAAGAGCATGGCGAAAACTCTCGGCAATATGGATTCCTCAAGTGCGTTCAGCAAGCTTGACAAAATGGAGGAGAAGATCGAGTCCAAGGAGGCTCAGGCGGACGCATTTTCCGATCTGGCAGGTACCTCCAACGCTCCCGATCCCTTTGCGGAGCTTGAGGCGAACAGCGCTGTAGACGATGAGCTTGCCAGACTTATGGCTGAAATGAACGGCGGGGAATGATCGGATGTATTTAGTAATTTTAGGAATTATTCTTATAGCTGCCGGAGCTTACTGTGTTTTCTTCGGCAGAAAAAAGGCTGCGGGAGATCTCCTTGAGATACAGTTTCAGGAGACAAAAAGTATTCCCGAGGTAAAGGAAGCCCTTGAGGCTATGGCGGATATCGATCCCAATTACCGTGAGCTTGTAGAAGTAAAGGGTACAGCCGCCTGCGACAATCCTCCTACAACACCCTACAGCGGCAAGCAGGTAGCTTTTTATACAGCCGTGACCTATAAGGTCTCTGAGGAGACCAGACAGGAAAGGGACAGCGAGGGAAATGTCCGTACAAGGACCGTAAAGCATGAGGATAAGCTCAGCGAGGAGGAGTCGGGTGAGCCGCTGCTGCTCGCCGACGCAAATGGAAACAGAGTTATTATCGACACCAACGGCGCAGCCGACAAGCTGGATCTGCTTAAAACTACGGACAGATTCCAGAATGCGGATCAGTATAATTCCAATATGTATATGAATCCCCGCCGCCGCTACAGAGAGTATACGCTTTCCTACGGCGCAGGGTACAGGCTTCTGGGCTACAAGCAGGTGGAAAAGACCATTCCCCTGCTCTCGAGGCTCTATGTTCTGGGAGAGGCGTATATGGAAAACGGTCAGATCTACATAGGCAGACCTCGTGATAATTCAAAGCCGTTTATCGTAACGACAAAATCCGAGGAGGAGCTTGTGAAGAACAAGCAGACGGCTGTTAAGACGTATCTTTTCGGAGGTATCGCCGCTGCCCTCATAGGCATAATAATGGTCATAGCCGGCATAGTTAAATAGCATCCGTTTCAACGGGGGACGTCACAGCTTTTTGGCGTCCCTTACTTTGCTTTATAAAAAAGAAAAGGAACAGGAGAATCACAGTGCTTTCAGTTATAATTCCAAGCTACAACGAGGAGGGCAACGTTGAGAAAACAGCCTCTGTCGTTGGAAAGCTTTTGAGGGAAAACGGTATAGATTACGAGCTTGTCTTTGTCAACGACGGCTCGTCTGACAGAACGTGGGAGCTTATCAGCGGACTTGCCGTAAGCGACAGCCGGATCACCGCCGTTAATTTTTCCAGAAACTTCGGCAAGGAGAGCGCTATCTTCGCCGGACTGGAGGTCGCTGCGGGGGAAGCGTGCGTGCTGCTTGACTGCGATCTTCAGTTCCCGCCGGAGGTCATCGTTGAGATGTACCGTATATGGGAGCAGGGCGGCGTGGATATCGTAGAAGGAAGAAAAAACAGCAGAGGAAAGGAAAACCCGCTGTATAAAATGTTCTCTCTGTTCTTCTATAAGCTTATCGGCAGATCCAGCGGACTTGATATGCAGGCGGCGTCCGATTTCAAGCTCCTTGACAGGTCCGCCGTTGATGCTCTCAATAAAATGCCCGAAAGACTGACATTTTTCCGTGCGATGTCGAGCTGGATAGGCTTTAATACCGAGCGGGTATATTTTGACGTCGCAGACAGGGAGATAGGCGAGTCCAAGTGGAGCCTTAAGTCTCTGGTCAGGTTTGCCGTGAACAATATAACCTCCTTTACCTCCGCACCGCTGCATATCGTGACCGTGTTCGGAGTCATTACCTTTATTATCTCGCTGATACTGGGGATCGATACTCTGTACAATAAGTTCTGGGGCAACTCCGAGGCTGGCTTTCCTACAGTCATCATACTCCAGCTGCTTACATCTAGCATAATTATGTTCAGCCTAGGGATAATAGGATATTATATTTCAAAGATCTACGAGGAAATAAAACGGCGTCCCAGGTATATAATACGGGAAATAGTAAAAAAAGACGACCTGAATCAAGGAGAATCCAATGGAAAATAAGGCAGTAAAAGAAAATAAAAAAAGTAAGAATACCGGGAAAAATAATTTTATTTCAGACCTGTGCAGAACGCTTTGGAGCTTCTGCTGTGACAAAAGGCTGTACTTTGCAGTCTTTTTCCTGCCGGTGGCGATCATGTTCGCCTCCTATGCCTTTTATAAGATACATCCTATCGGAGACGCTTCCGTGCTTGTGCTTGACCTGAACGGTCAGTACGTTTACTACTACGAGCGTTTCAGAGACGCTTTCTGGGGGGACGCCAGCTGGATATACAGCTGGTCGAGAAATCTCAGCGGAGAAATGTTCGGCATTTACGCTTACTATCTGGCAAGCCCCTTTATGCTTATAATCGCCCTGCTGCCAAGAAGCATAATGCCGACCTCTATACTGATAATGCAGCTTGCCAAGATAGGCACGGCGGGAGTCACATTCTGCTTTTATCTGAAAAGGATCTCAGCCAAAAAGCCCAAAACAGTTTCGCTGATAGTATTTCCTACCATGTATGCGCTGATGTCCTATATGGTCGTACAGCTTATGGATCCGATGTGGCTGGACGGACTTATCTATCTGCCCCTTATCTGCTGGGGAGTTCACCGTCTGGTGGACGAGGGAAAGCTTGTCCCTTATATCGTTCCGCTGGCTCTTATGTTCATAGCCCATTTCTATATCGGCTATATGGTGGGGATATTTACATTTTTCTATTTCTGCTACGTCTGTCTTTCAAAGGACGGCAGAAGGCTGCCGAAAAAGTTCTTTTCACGCTGCGTCTCCTTTGGCGTAGGTACGCTTGTTGCGCTGATGTGTGCGGCTTACGTCCTGCTGCCGGTGTACAATTCCCTTAAGCTGGGTAAATTTGAGTTTACCGATCCCGACTTTTCTATGGCAACCCAGTTCGACTTCCTGACCTTTATCACCAAGCTTTTCCCTATGACCTACGATACGGTCTATCCCGAGGGAATGCCTATGATCTACTGCGGAGCTGCCGCACTGCTGCTTGTGCCGCTGTTTTTCATGAACGATAAGGTCTCCGTAAAGGAGAAAACCGCAGACGGTCTGCTGGCTGTGATCCTCACAGTGCTTATGTATATCAAGCCTGCGGATATGGCTATGCACGGTTTTCAGGTCCCCAACTGGCTGCCCTTCAGATATTCCTTTATCTTTTCATTCATGCTGCTGGTCATGGCTTTCCGGGCATTTGAAAACCTTGACGGTATCACCGCAAAAAATATAGGCGGAGTTTTCTTCGGGCTTATGGTGTTCCTGTTCTGGTGCGAGCGTGAGAACTACGGTCACTTCCAGCTTTTCAGGACAAAGACCGCCGAGGACGGCGAGGTGTATAACGTCATTCAGGGAATATGGGTATCCATGATCGCCCTTTCCGCATACTTTGCGCTGCTGTATCTGTGTAAAAAGTATCCGAGGTCAAAGGCTGTTGCCATATCTCTTACCGTTTTGCTGGGTGCGGAGCTTTTTGCAAATAACATCGACACCATCGATAAAATCGACGAGGACGTTGCGTACAGCAAATACACCTCCTACGAGCCGTATATGTCCGAGCTGAGAAACGCCGTTGATATGATGAAGGAGTACGACAGCGATCCTTTTTACCGTATGGAGGCGACCTTCCACAGAACGGTAAACGACGCTATGGGTACAGGCTATAACAGCGTTTCCCATTCCAGCTCCACAATGAACGCCCCTGCGCTTAAAATGCTGCATCAGCTGGGCTATGCCTACGGCGGACACTATACCAAGTACGACGGCGCCACGTTCATGACCGACGCCCTTTTCGATATCAGGTATCTTATGGACAAAACAGGCGATACCTCATATGTGGGTACAAGGGTAAAGGTGCCTGAGGAGTATCCTATCAAAACCGAGTATACCGACGGCGCTTCGACCTTTAAATTCTACGAAAATCCCAACGCTCTGGGTCTCGGTCTGGTCAGCAGCGGAGATATCGAGTCTGTGGAGCTTTCCGACACCAACCCCTTTGAAAATCAGAATATGATCTTCAACGCTCTTGCAGGCGACACAACGCCCTACTTTACCAAGCTGGATATCATAAACGCCGACATGGAAAACGTTGCGACCTCTCAGCTGGGGGACGGTCATACAAGATATTATCCCGCCGATCAGTCTGTCGCCGAGTGTCATGTGGATTATGTGGTGAGAATGGACAAGGATTCGGATCTCTATATGTATCTTCCTGCCAAGTATGAAAGAAGCTGCAATGTCTGGATACAAAGAGAGGACGAGTACGTTGACGGCGCAAATCAGATGGATTATGCCGGACAGTTCTTTGTGGGGGATAACTACTCTATCCTTAATTTGGGAAAGTTTCTTCAGGACGAGGAGATAAGGATAAGAATAACCATAGCAAACGACGAGAATGAGGCATTCTGGTCCGATCAGCTTTTCTATACCTTCGATTATGCCGCTTTCTCGGAAACCTGCGCACAGCTGAAGCAGCGGTCTATCGACATTACTCACTTTGAGGATACCGAGCTGGAGGGTACCGTAACTTCCGAAAAGGCGGGAGCAACGCTGTTCACCACAATTCCAGATGAAAACGGCTGGATCATCGAGGTGAACGGTAAAAAGGTCAATCCGGGAAAAGCTTTGAACAGCCTTATAACTATCCCGCTGGAAAAGGGCGAGAACACCGTGAAAATGAAATTCTCCCCCAATTATTGGAGACTGTCTCTTGTCATCACCTTCTTTGGCTGTGTTATTTTGCTGCTGCTGATACTTTTCGAGTACAAGCGGGGCAAATATATGCAGAAGCTTCTGAAAAAGGTATCGGTTCAGAATACGGCTCAGGAGGACAGCGGTGAGATCCCTCAGCAGGATATCCCCCCGGCTGAAAAACCCGCAGAAGACGGTATCCGCATAGATCTGGACGAGGCAATGCGGCAGATCTTCGGAGAGAGTGCCGATTCGGACAAAAACAGCGGCGATGAGACATAAATCAGCGTTGACATAATTAAAAAAAAGGATTATTATTTATAAAGAGCCGTATAACAGGTTCAAAGGCAATACATCACAGCTATTGTGTGCGGTATTGCTTTAAAGAACAGCAATGGAAGGGACGATAAAAATGTCAAATTTGTCAACGGAAAAGACGTACAGAAAAAAACTGACCAACAGCGGAGCGGGAGTGTGTGTATTAACGTTTTTCGCTGCGCTGCTGTCCGCCGCCTGCTCCTGCACGGAGATAATTGCGACGCTTGTTTACAATAATTTTTACGAAAGACGTGTCACACGGTTTTTCGCAACAAATACGGAGGAATTTGCAGGACTTTACGAAAAGGCTGTCATTATGACAGTGCTGTCCCTTATTATGTTTTTCTGGGCAGCGGGAGCGTGTAAAAAGAAAAAGCTCGGCAGAGAATACGCAGCCTTTGCAGTGTTCCTGCCTGTTATCCTCAGCATAGTTCCGGTAATGAATATAATAAGGCGCATCTCGGACGGCTCGGCAGGAAAAGCCTTTGCGGACGGCAGCGACGGAGATAAGCTGAGAATGGCTGTCCGCCTTCTCGTGGACGGTCTGCCTGTGCTTTCGGGATTTCTGCTGCTGATATCCGGTCTTGCCGTCCTCGGCAGGATATCCGACGAAACCTTTGCTCCTCAGATACCTGTTTATTCAAACGATATCAACGCCGTCAAGGACGGCGTTGCCGTTCAGGTCAAGGCGCAGCCCGCATCAGCGCCCCTTACCGAGGAGGAAAGCGCAGAGTATTCAAGACCTTTAAGCTCAGCTCCCGAGGAAGAGGATAAAGCAGAGGATATCTCGGGTGAAGATACCGATAAGGCTCTTGTATGCCCACGCTGCGGAGCAGGGTACGAGGAGGGCGAACGCTTCTGCGCAAACTGCGGCGGTCAGCTCTCAGGCGAACTCCCCTCGGAAGACTGATATTTAAAAAAATCCTATTGAAAATTAAAGCGCAGGAAACGTTTTGGATAGCGTTCCCTGCGTTTTTATTATCAGAACCTGTCTTTACAAATTCAACAAACAGCCGCTGCCTTTTTAACTGAAATATACAAAATTTAGTTATGCATTCACTTTATTCCTAATATATGGTTGACGTTTCAGCAAAAATATGATATAACTTTCATAGGTGACGTTATATGAATATAAAAAGTATAAAATTCAAGGCTTTGCTTATAGCTGTCCTTACCCTGCCGCTTTTGTTACAGGCAGGTCTGGTCCTTAAGGGGAAACAGAAGGAAAAAGCCGTGCCCAAAACGAACTTCGACCGGTTTACCGATGTCCGTAATATGGAGCTTGAAAAAATAAGCATACAGTCCTTTACAGTTTGTGTACCCAAGGAATGGAAGGAAAGCTGGATAGATGAGTCGGAGCTTGTCGGCGAAATAAAGGATCATTACATTGAAAACAGCACGGCGTCCTCCTATGAATATGACGGCAGGATCATATATTCCCAAAACGGAGAAAATATCTGTATCATTAAGCGTGACGAGCTTTACATCAATTTCGCAGTGTTTGACGGCAGCTGCGATCTTCAGGGAAATTTTGATAAGGATATACTCACCGAAAACGGCTTTGATCTGGATAACACCGAGATACTGCCGCTTGTTCCCTCACGGTTGTACCGAAACTATACAAGCTCCCTCATGCCCATAAAAAACGGGAATTTCATATCCGAGGGCGGCAACGGCTACATAGTTGAAAAGTCTGACGCCGATAACGGCTTGACAGGCGTGGTATCAGTAAGTATGTCCGACGAATTTGCAGAAGCCTATCCAGGACTTGATCTTATTATCGCCGAAAGCCTGTCCTGCGGAGGGGAGGAAATATCATGAAGCATGCAGCGTTAAATATTATCATAGCTCTCCTTATAGCGGCAAATGTGATCTTTTTGAATTTCACTCTGCTGAACATTCAGAAAGAACGGTACGGCGGACAGTCCGAAAGCAGAAAATATGATTTGACCGAAGTGTTCGATTATATCAGATCCTCAAGAAAGTACAGATATGTGCTGTATTTTCTTGACGAGGATAAGGACGTTATTGAGATCTGGGCAAAAAGCGATGAACACAGTGAGCGTTTTACAGAGCAGATCGCAGAGGACGGTCTGGATACCTCGTATTTTCAAATAAACATCGACTGGATAGAGGAGCAATAAAACAACGGGCGAACACAGCGTTCGCCCGTTTGCATCTATAATGATATCAACCCTTGGTCTGCTTAGCCACAACGCTCTCTCCGCAGTATATCTGTCTGAGCAGCGGCTTTTCTATTTTTCCCGTGGGGTTTCTTGGGACCTCCGCAAAAATTATGCGGTGCGGTCTCTTGTACCTCGGAAGCTTCTGACAGAAGGAATTGATGTCCTCCTCGGTGCATTCAACGCCCTCCTTTATAGAGATTATCGCCGCTGCGATCTCACCCAGACGCTTATCCGGCAGACCTATTACCGCAACGTCCTTTATCGCAGGGTGTCCTCTGAGGAAGTCCTCTATCTGTACAGGATAAAGATTTTCTCCGCCGCTGATGATAACGTCCTTTTTACGGTCTACAAGATAAATAAATCCGTCCTCGTCCTCCTGCGCCATGTCTCCGGTAAAGAGCCAGCCGTCCTTCAGCGTCTCAGCCGTAGCCTTTTCGTCTCTGTAGTAACAGGTCATTACTCCAGGACCCTTTACGCACAGCTCGCCGACCTCTCCACGTCTGACGGTCTCGCCGCTGTCTGTGCATATCTTTGCCTCCCAGCCGAAGCCCGGCTTGCCTATAGCGCCTACCTTGTCGATATTTTCAACTCCCAGATGTACGCAGCCGGGACCGATAGATTCGCTCAGTCCGTAGTTCGTATCGTACTGATGATGAGGGAATACCTTTTTCCAGCGGGCGATAAGGGAGGGCGGAACAGGCTGCGCTCCGATATGCATAAGCCGCCACTGATCGAGCTGATACTGAGAAAGATCGATCTCTCCTCTGTCTATTGCGTCAAGTATATCCTGCGCCCACGGAACAAGCAGCCATACAATGGTGCATTTTTCCTGAGATACCGCTTCGATAATGGTCTTGGGCTTTACCCCCTTGAGAATTACCGCCTTTCCTCCGGAAATAAGGCTTCCGAACCAGTGCATTTTCGCACCTGTATGGTAAAGTGGAGGTATACAGAGAAAAACGTCGTTTTCCGTCTGCCCGTGGTGATTTTGTTCAACAAGACATGAGTGTACAAGGCTCTCATGGTTATGTAAGATAGCCTTCGGGAATCCGGTAGTGCCGGAGGAGAAATAAATAGCGGCGTCGTCCTTGTCCGTAAGAATTATACCGGGATTTTTGCTGGAGCAGTTTGCAGCAAGCCTGTCGTAATGCTCTGCGAATGTCGGACAGCCCTCGCCCACATAGAAAAGCAGTCTGCTGCGGCTTATTTCCTCAGCGATCTCCTCTACACGTCCTATAAATTCCTGCCCGAAAACAAGGATATCGACCTCGGCGAGGTCCACGCAGTATTTTATTTCCTCCGCAGTGTAGCGGAAATTCAGCGGCACCGCAAGTGCGCCGATCTTAAGAGCGCCGAAGTAGATAGGCAGCCATTCGAGGCAGTTCATAAGCAGGATACCTACTTTGTCTCCCTTTTTCACCCCTCTGGAAAGCAGAAGATTTGCAAAGCGGTTAGCCTTTTCGTTGAAAACGTGCCACGTTATCTCACGGCGGTATGGACAGTCGGGGTTCGCCTCGATAAGCTCGTATTCCTTCCATGTTACCCGGCGTTTTTCCCTGATCTCAGGGTTAAGCTCCACAAGGCTGACCTTGTCGCCGTAAAGCTCGGCGTTTTTTTCGAGAAATTCTGTAATAGGCATTTTAAAATATCCTTTCGCAAGTAAAAGTGTAAAAGCTTGAAAACGTAAAAGCTTAAAATCCCAAAAGTAATTACTATTATTTTATCATAATTTTAAAAAAAAGTAAAGGAGATCGGCGGACTTTTTTGTACAAAAAGTGTGCTTATCTTTCGGCATTATGCACAAACAGACCAAGCCTGCTGCCTTATAATTGATTTGTATTGCTTACCCGACTAATTCTCGGAGCTTTATGCCGGCCTGACGGGTCTGTGTGAAGCAGTCTGTGTGTATCTCTCCCCGCCGAAGTTAATCAGCATTTCCATAATTGGTGGGAGCAATAAATACCCTCCGAAAACATTTTCGTAAATGCATTGTTAAAAATGCTGTGTTTTTCTTTGTTTTACTATTAATTGTGACAATTTTTTTTACTTATTTACTTTTTTTGTTGACAGACATTTAATTAAATGTTATAATCAAGATATCCTAAGTAAGGTTTTCGGATAATATCCGGTTTACTATGGGGTAGATAGAGAATTGTAGGGACGATATTTCCCGCCCTGACGCATTGTCCGCCATGGCGGGGAGCAAACAAGTGGATCACAATATGTAAAAAAGCGTTTTGGACGGCAGTCTTCAAACGCTTTATACGGGCGTTTCACAGTCTGAGGAGCTTTTTCCGCAGGCTGTTTGCTTTTTTAGGGAAATTTATCAATATTCGTGCCGGATCCTTAAAAACATCCGTTAAATTGTATGCAAATTTTTACTTTACATTTCCTTGCCGTTATGATATAATGTTATTGCTCCTCTCCGTAAACCGGTCAAGTGTATTTTCAGCACGGTACAGCAGATCCGGAGGAGCAATATGACGTGAGAGGCGGAAGATTTGCGTATATGCGTATAAGAATAATTTCAAGATACAACAGCCCTTTGAAAAATATTCTGCTGAGCTTTGCCTCCGCAGTTGTAGGGGCATATGCGGCAATGTGCGTTTTCTGGATCGTTACCGGTATGAAATACAACGCCGTAGTGTGTTGTAAAGCGTATGCCTGGGCTTACATAGTCATATTTACGGCTTTTCTGGCTGTTAGCGCCGTTATGTTCGTCAGCCGGGAAAGAGAGCTTGAGAAGCTGACCGATACGGTGTATTCTCAGGGCTTCAGCGACGAATATTTCCGGCGGCTCAAGAGGTATATAGGCGGACTCGGTAACGAAAAAAATATCCTGCTGTATGCCTCCTGCTGTGCAGAGGGCGGAAGATACAAGGAATGCCGCAGTGTTCTGAGACAGGCGGATTTTACAGCGCTGTCCCCTCGTGGGCAGGAGGAGTATTTCAACATCATGCTTTATTCCGCACTGCTGGAGGGTGATCTGACTCTTGCAAATGAGATCTACGCACGGTCAAGACACTATTTCGACAGGGCGACCATGCGCCGCAGAAGCGGAAGCGTTCTTCATACTCTGGCTGTCCTTCGCCTTGCAGACGGCGACATTGAAAACGCCGGCAGACTGTTCACAGCCGCAGGAAAGCATAAGAGTACGTCTCTGCGCTTTGAGTGCGATATAGGGCTGGGGCGCTGTATGCTGATGAGCGGAGACCGTGCCGGAGCAAAAAGTATGTGTTATTCAGCCGCTGATAAGGCTTGCGGTCTGTCGCAGGCTAAAAGGCTCAGGGAGCTTATGCTGGATGTGGAAAAAGCATACGGACAAAGCGGTACGACCTAATGAAAGGAACTGACAAATGGTAGATTCACTGGTAAATTGGTTTACGGTAGCTCTGGACGGGCTGCCGAAGGAGCTTATCGTTTTTATTATTTCCATGGTACCTATACTTGAACTGAGGGGAGGAATACTCGCCGCCGCTGTACTTAAGATCCCCATAGCGCAGGCTATTCCCATATGCCTTGTGGGAAATATCGTGCCTATCCCGTTTATATTGCTTTTTATAAAGCCTGTTTTCCGCTGGATGAAGGGTACGAAGCTTTTCAAGCCTATGGTGGAAAAGATCGAGAGCAAGTCTCTTGCCAAGTCGGATAAGATACAGAAATACGAGTTCTGGGGGCTTCTGCTTTTCGTAGGCATTCCGCTGCCCGGTACCGGAGCATGGACGGGAGCTTTGCTCGCCTGCCTTCTGGAGATCAAGATGAAAAAGGCTGTCCCGGCGATCTTTCTGGGACTTCTGCTTGCAATGACTATCATGTGTACGATCTCCTACTTTATCCCGTGGCTGATAAGTCTTATTTAAGGCAAATTACAGGAGCTTTTTCCGCAGGAGCGTGAAAGGCTCCGTTTTTATATGTGCTTTTCGGGTCGGCACGAAAAACAATATTAAAATGTCTGACAAAAATTTTGTATATATTTGTTGTCTTTTCCCTGACGTACAGCGGGGAAAAGACAACTCAGGCTTCTGTACTCCGGGCAAGTTATGATGCTTTGCAATAATAAAAATATTTGATCTTTAAAATTGATTTCCACGTCTGGTCGGATAAAAACATTGACATTTATTTTGTTTCAGTGTATAATTAAATGAATAAACTTAAAGGAGAGATAAATAATGAAGGACTTTGTTGGTTCCGTATACGCAGACAACATGATGCTTGAGATCCCTGCCGAGTATGCGGAATATATACGTGTACAGCCGGGAGAGCTTGTGTTTCATGATCCGGAAAACGATGAACAAGCGGCGATCGTTGCAAAAATGAAAAGCGAGACCGTTTCGTTTTTTGCCATAGTCGATGTCCTTTTTATGCTGATTTTCATTGGCATTGCAGTGACCGGAAATAAATTTATCGTGATCCTCCTTATGGGTCTGATGACAGCTCTTTTTGTGATGGGGACCGTGCGTGTTGTTCGCAGGAAGCTTCAGGTCGTTACCGGCAGGGCGGTCATCAAGATGAAAAAGCGCAGGCATGACAAAAGGAGTACATATTTGTATTATGTTGCGGTAGCGGTTGACCAGCCGGAAAAAGCCATCTATTCAGGGATCTCCGTCAGCAGGGAGGATTATGACAGGATACAGGAAGGTACGCCGATCATGATCGTAAATATTTCTTCCCCCGGAAAGGGCGTTGTTCTTGATCGCTGGAATTGATCTCCGTGTGACGTACAAGCCGGGATATTGACAATTTCCGATTAATATAGTATAATTATATATTAACAGAAACGGTGCTTACCGTGTTCGTGGTAAAATAGACCTGTTCGATAACCGGAGAGGTGCCGGATCACGCAGGTTTTTTGGCGGCAGGCAAAGCGGACCGACCGCAGTAATACTTGATGTATTGCAAGGGAGGTCCACAAAGCCTGACGTCAAAAGGACAAGTGAAACGGTGCTTCGGAGGTTATCGAACAGGTCTAATAAAAAAATGCCTGAAAAGGCTTGGAACAGGAGAATTTATATGTTGCTTAACGGTTCGGAAGTTATACTTGAATGCCTGCTTGAGCAGGGCGTGGATACGATCTTCGGCTATCCGGGAGGAGCAGTGCTGAATATTTACGATGCGCTTTATAAGTATTCCGATAAAATAACCCATATCATAACAGCCCATGAGCAGGCAGCCTGCCATGCCGCCGACGGTTATTCCAGAACTACCGGCAGAACGGGAGTCGTCCTTGCCACCTCAGGTCCCGGTGCGACCAATCTGGTCACAGGCATAGCTACCGCATTTATGGATTCCATTCCCCTTGTAGCTATCACCGGCAACGTAACAAGAGATCTTCTCGGACTGGATTCTTTTCAGGAGGTTGACATTTGCGGTATAACGATGCCCGTCACTAAGCATAATTATATCGTCAAGGATCCCGCAAGGCTTCCCGAGATCATAAGAGAAGCATTCTATATTGCCAACGAGGGAAGAAAAGGTCCCGTGCTTATAGATATCCCCAAGGATATCACAGGCGCAATGATCGAGTATGAGAAGAAAACCCCAAGGCCGATCGTCAACCATAACCCCGATGGCGTAAAAGCGGAGATAGAAAGAGCTGCGGAGCTTATAAAGGCTTCCGAAAGACCCTTTATCTATGCGGGCGGAGGAGTTGTATCCTGTGACGCCTGCGCCGAGATGGCGGAGTTTGTCAGAAAATGCGACGCTCCCGTATCGCTTTCCCTTATGGGACAGTGCGCAATAGACAATACAATTGAAAATTATATAGGAATGCTGGGTATGCACGGCACAAAAACCGCAGCCCTCACCCTTTCCGAATGCGATCTTATGATAGTTCTCGGTTCGAGATTTTCGGACAGAGTGCTTTGCAATCCTAAGACCTTTGCAAAAAATACAAAGATAATACATATAGAAATAGATCCCGCAGAGATCGGTAAGAATATCGGCGTTTACCATAAGGTAACTGGAGATGTGAAGTACGTTCTTGCCGAACTTAACAAGCTTCTGCCGGATATGAGCCATCCTCAGTGGATGTCGCAGGTCATGCAGTGGAAAAAGGACTATGCCCTCAGAATGGTGCCTGTGGAGAGAGAGGACGAGGTACTTCCGCAGGACGTTATCGAGGAGCTTGACAGGCTTACCGAGGGCAGTGCCATCGTTACTACCGAGGTTGGACAGCACCAGATGTGGGCAGCTCAGTATTATAATTTCAGGTGTCCCAGAAGCTTCGCCTCCAGCGGAGGACTGGGTACCATGGGCTACGGCTTCGGAGCGGCAATGGGTGCCAAGGTTGGAAATCCCGACAGGACCGTGGTAAATATTGCGGGTGACGGCAGCTTTTTCATGAACTGCAACGAGCTTTCCAGCCTTGCCAAGCATAAAATACCAATGGTGGAGCTTGTATTTGAAAACGATGTTCTGGGCATGGTAAGACAATGGCAGAGACTCTTTTACGGAAAGAGATTTTCACAGACGAATATTGAAAGAGGCACCGATCTTATGAAGCTAGCCGAGGCGTTCGGCGTCGAGGGCGTAAGGATCACCAAAAAGTCGGAGATCAGACCTATGCTTGAAAAGGCTCTGAGCTGCGGAAAGCCGTGTCTTGTAGACGTTATTATCAATAAGGATATAAACGTCCTTCCCATGGTCCCCGCAGGTGCGGACGTCAGCGAGCCTATCATGGAGCTTGAGATAGACTGATCTGAATAAGGATATTTGTGACGTGCAGTGTGCCGGGTTTGATGCCCATATAGGTTCTGACAGGAGAATCAGATGAAGATTACCAAAAAATTCAGGGAAAATGCACTTTTGATCGTTATCGGGGTCGGTTTGTTCTGGGCGCTGTTTAATTACAGGCTGATTCTGAAGGTGCTTTTGGCTGCAATGGATATTCTCCGCCCGGTGATACTGGGCGCAGCCATAGCGTTTATCCTTAACGTTCCCATGTCTGCCCTTGAAAGGCGTGTGCTTAAAGAGCCTAAGAGCGAGCGGGGCAAAAGGATAATGATGCGCATACGGCGTCCTCTGGCGATAATCATTACACTCCTGCTGGGAGCGGGAGTTGTGGCGCTGGTGCTTTGCCTTGTGATCCCGGCGCTGATAGATACGGTTTCCCAGCTTACAAGCGACCTGCCTGTACTTGCGGAAAATGCCGAGGTGCTGTTCAGGGATAATGAGACCGTCATGAAATGGCTTGACAAAATAGATCTTACACAGGCGGATGTTATAGGCAAGATCACCGACTGGCTGAAGGACGGAGTCGTTATCATGAAGACGCTGGATTCCACCGTGAGCATTGCCACGGCGTTATTCTCGTCGCTTATCAATTTCGTTCTCGGTATGGTCTTTGCCGTCTATATGCTGGCGCAGAAGGAAAAGCTCAAGCGTCAGGGCAAGAAGATCGCTTCAGCCTTTATCTCTCAGGGAATGATAAGGCATATAAGCAAGATCTGCCGCAGGACAATAGATATTTTCGCAAAATTTCTTACCGGACAGACGGTGGAGGCGGTCATTCTCGGCTCGCTGTGCTGTATCGGAATGACTGTATTCGGCTTCCCCAATGCGGTGATAGTCGCCGTACTGGTGGCGTGTACCGCCCTTATCCCGATAGTAGGAGCTTTTATCGGAACGGGAGTAGGCTTCCTGCTGATATGTGCCAACGGCTTCAAGGAGGCTGTGCTGTTTGTCATCTTCATGCTGATACTCCAGCAGATCGAGGGCAACTTCATTTATCCCAAGGTCGTGGGCGGCTCAGTGGGACTTCCGGCGCTGTGGACGCTTTTTGCCGTCACGGTGGGAGGAAATCTGTTCGGCATTGCGGGAATGTTCGCCGCAGTACCGGTGTTCTCGGTGATCTACTGTACGCTCAGCGAGGTTGTCGAGTCCAGAAATAATAAAAGAGATCATGCGGAAGCTTCCGCTTAAAACTTATAAATGATATGGAGGAATGGTTAATGAAAAAGATCTTATCGGCGCTGACGGCAATGGCTGTCGCCGCAGGTACCATGGCAGTTTCGGCGTCTGCCGAAGAGACCGGTATGCGGGACATCACCACAGCAGAGCTTATAAAGGATATGGGCTTGGGTATCAACTTAGGCAATACCTTTGAGGCTACTTCCAACAGCGCAAAGACCGTAAAGCAGTTTGAGACGGCATGGGGAAGTCCCGTTATCACTCAGGAAATGATACAGGGAATTGCCGACGAGGGATTCGGTACAC
This sequence comes from Ruminococcus sp., assembly GCA_017626015.1. Taxonomy (GTDB): domain Bacteria; phylum Bacillota; class Clostridia; order Oscillospirales; family Ruminococcaceae; genus Hominimerdicola. The sequence continues at coordinate 13,622 of JAGAJO010000004.1, read as the reverse complement.
TGAGAATACCTGTGGCATGGTCCAACATGATGGACATGGAGGATTATACCATAAGCCCCGAGTACATGGCGAGAGTCAAGGAGGTAACAGACTGGGCTGTTGACGCAGGACTGTATGTTATCGTCAATATTCACTGGGACGGCGGCTGGTGGGAGAAATTCCCCACGGAAAAGGACGAGTGTATGTACAGATATACCCGTATGTGGCAGCAGATATGCGACGGCTTTGCCGATTTCGACGATCACGTTATCTTCGAGTCGCTTAACGAGGAAGGCGGCTGGGATTCCGTATGGGATCAGTGGTCGGGAACTCAGGAGCAGAAGGAGGAGTCCTACGGCCTGCTCAACGAGATAAATCAGACCTTTGTGGATCTTGTAAGATCGCAGGATAACAATAACGGAAAGAGACATCTGCTTATCGCAGGCTATAAGACGGACATTTCCCGCACCTGCGACGATCTTTATAAGATGCCGGAGGATCCCCTCAACAGATGTGCGGTCTCCGTTCACTATTATGATCCCTCTCCCTTTGCCCTTGCCGAGGCAGACACAACATGGGCGACTCCCAGAACCTACTGGGGAACAAAAGCAGACTACGACAATATGAATAATATGCTGGATACGGTCAAGGAAAAATTCACCGATAACGGCGTTCCTGTTATCGTGGGAGAGTGCGCTTGCGCAAGCCGTCTTAACAAGACTGCGGGCGAATGCACCAGATATAACCTTGCCGTTGTTGGAGCTATCGCAGACAGAGGAATGCTCCCCGTGATCTGGGACGTTACCATGGGTCAGGATAACAGCGAGAGAACATATTCCATCTATAACAGACTTACCTGCAAGCTTGGCGATGATAGCTTCAAGGCAGGTCTGGAGGATATAATGGCAGGCAAAAAGGCTGCTTCCATCGAAGCTCCTACCTACTTTGCCGTTGAGGGCGACGACGAGCCTTTCGCTATTGAGGCTTCCACCGACGGCGGAAAGCTTACATATTACAGCGAGGACGAAAAGATAGCTGCTGTTGATGAAAACGGCGTTGTAACTCCCCTCAGAACAGGTACTGTTCCCATCATCGTAAGGAGCGAGGCAACAGACAGCAGCAGAGTGTGCGAGAAGGTCGTAGTTGTAAGGGTAAAATCCGACAAAACGGGTGTTGACGATTCCAGCGAACCTGATCCGTCCTCCATTGATGAATCCGGCAGCTCCGATACGGGAAGCAGCACAGCAGACGTATCTTCAGGCAGCTCCTCCGCTTCAGACAGCACAAGCAGCTCCAGCAAGGCTTCGGGATCCTCATCATCCAAGCAGTCTTCAGGCTCCTCGACAAATAACCCCGCTACCGGCGCAGCAGCAGGCTTCGGCGTTACGGCGGTACTTCTGGCGGCTGTCACGGTAATAAGGAAGAAAAAATAAAAACAGCTGAGCTTTAATAAAATGCTTAAAATTTAAAAATTCAGGACGAACGCTATCCCTCGGGACGGCGTTCGTCTTTTTGCTGCCGCAAAATTTGCATAGCCGAAAAATTTTGACGCATAATATTTTTTAGGCAATACCGTACAAAGCCGTAAGAAGTCTCTGTGCGGTGCGCAATTACTTTTCAGTGATGAATACGGAAAGGCGGCGGCTATGAGTTTTTCACCCGATCATGAAAATTATAAGGAGATCCAGATCTCTCCCCAAGTTTCTGACGCTATGCGGGATCTCCGTGCAGTTACCGGAAACACTATGGATCTGAACATAATGAATGTAAAAATATGCGGCGTGGACTGCGCCCTTGTTTCTATCGAGGGCATGGTCTCCACCGTTTCCATGTCTGAGCTTATTTTTCATCCCCTTATGGAGCTTGAAAAAAGAGGTTCTCTTAAGCCGGAGGACATTTTCTCCTTCCTTACCGAAAAAAGCCTTCTGGCGGCGGAGCGTAAAACCGTCTACAATTACGGAAACGTCATACAGTTTCTCTTTTCTGGCTTTGCCGTAGTTTTTATCGACAGCCTGAAAAAAGCCGTGGTGTTCGGCATACAGGGCTACGATAAGCGTGCTGTGACCATTCCCGAGACCGAGCAGACTATCCGTGCGGCTCAGGACAGCTTTACCGAAACCATAAGGACCAATCTTTCGCTGGTTAGAAGAAGAATGAAGACCCCGTCCCTGAGATTTGAAATGTCTCAGGTGGGCGAAATATCCTCCACCGACGTATGTATGCTTTATCTTGCCGACAGGGCAAGTCCTGAGATCATAGAGAAGATCCGTTCGGGTCTTTCCTCTATAAAGCTTGATACGGTGCTTACAAGCGGATATATCGAGCCTTTTATTGACGAAAGCTACGATCGTTCGGTCTTTTCCTCCGTCATGACTACCGAGCGCCCCGATATGGTGTGCGCAAGTCTCAATGAAGGAAAGGTCTGCGTGCTTGTGGACGGCACTCCCTTCTGTCTGATACTGCCCACGCTGTTTGCCGACAATTTCCGCACTATGGACGATTACTGCAATAAATCCTTTTATACTGCCTTTTCCCGCTGGATGAAGTATGCGTCTTTTTTTCTGGCGATCGCTTTCCCGGGATTATACGTTGCGCTGGTCATGTATCACCCCGAGACCTTTACTTTGAAGCTTCTGCTTAACCTTGCGGCTTCGGAGGAGGCGACGCCCTATCCGCCCGTTTTTGAGGTGATCCTGCTGGTGGTGCTGTTTGAGATAATGCGTGAGGCGGGTCTGCGTATGCCTAAAGCGGTAGGCGGAGCGGTTTCGATAGTCGGCGGACTTATAATAGGCGACGCAGCCGTCAAAAGCGGACTTGTTTCCGCTCCTCTGCTTATAGTGGTGGGAATAACCGCCACTGCGTCCTTTGTGACCCCCAGTCTTTATTCGGCAGTGTCCGTGCTGAGACTTGTTTTCATACTGGCAGGGGGCTTCGGCGGACTTTTCGGTCTGTCAGCGGCAATGATAGTCCTTATTGCCAACGTAAACGCAATGAACGATTTTGCGGTTTCCTTTACCGCTCCGCTTACCCCGTTTTTCAGGTCGGGTGTCAAGGATATGCTTGTCAGGGACAGCTTTAAGGAGTACGAAAAAAGACAGGCGACCGTAGAGGATTTCAGACAAGGCTGACAAAATTTGCGCCGAAAGGAGTTTTACTATGAAAAAGCTTACGACCTTTCAGCTTATGTCGATAATGCTGTGCGCAAGATTTTTTTCCACAATGACCTATTTTCCCTTTGCATACGAAAATGCAGCAGTGTATATGTTGGGAGCGGTTATCTCTACCGCTTTGCAGGCGCTGATACTTCTGCCTGCGGCGGTGTTTGCCCATGCATTTAACGGCGAGGATCCCTGCGGACTTTCGGCGTCGAAAAGCAGAGTCCTCGGATACGCCGTATCGGCATTATATCTTGTATATTTTGCTTTCTCCGCATTTATAACTGTGGGGGATTTCTCCTACTTTATGGATTATTATTTCACCGGCTACATTCCCAGAATAATGGCGGTGATATGCTCGGTCCTGGCGGCAGTTTATATCGCCCGTATGAAGATCAGTGTTCTGGGGAAAGCCGCCGTATATGCGTCGGCAGGCTTTATCATAATGACCGTTATGGTGGTATGCGGCTCTATAAGCGATCTTTACTTTACAAATTTCCACTTTGCCGAGGAAAACATTACCGATCTGATCTTCAGCTGTGTGAAAGCCGAATTCTCCCGTAACGGTTCTCTGGTGCTGTTTGTATTCCTCATGTCGGAGCTTGATGCTTCCAAAGGGAAAAAGGATATGCCGATCTCCCGTGCCGCATGGTATTTCCTTGCGGTAAAAATAATCGTGCTGGAGCTTATACTTTTCCTCATAACAGTGATACTGGGGGATTATGTACAGTTGGCAAGGCTGCCCTTCTTCTCGCTGGCAGCATACTCACAGACAGGTATCATCGAGCGTTTCGACGGACTTTTTATGTTTGTCTGGGTCATTATTGCTGTTGTCAAGCTTTCGGCGTATATTTTCTGCGGGGCAAAATGTCTGCGCAATCTTTTTCCGTCGCTTTCACGCTTTACCTCCGCAGCCGCTGCGGGAGCCGTTCCTGCGGCAGCTTCGCTGTTTTTCCTGATTCCTCATAATTGGGAGAGATTTGCCTACAGCGACGGCGGAGCATGGCAGATAGTGATCCTGACGGCGGCTGTTCCGGTTTTGCTGATGATAATATGCAGAAAAGGAGGTAAGGAGAAAAATGAGAAAAAGCTCGGCTGATAATATAAAGATATATCTTCTTGTAACGGTTCTGGGAATATCGCTGCTGTTTTCCGCCTTCGGAAAAACCGCAAACATAAGCGACAGAATGCTTGTCCACGCTATGGGTATAGATCCGTCGGAGGACGGCGGCTACAAGGTCAGTATGCAGATCTTTAAATCGTCGGGAGCAGGCTCCGATACTCCGATAGACCCCAGTCAGCCCAACGTGGAGGTAATTTCCGGCGAAGGCAAGACCATCACCGAGGCTATAAAAAAGGCAAGCTATAAAACGGGCAGGGAGGCTTTTCTGGGTCATCTCCAGCTTATCTGCTTTAACAGGGATATCGATTTTTCCGATCCCGAAGATCTTTTCCGCTTCACTCTGGCTGATAAGAATGTTTATCTCGGCGTGGATCTCTGTCTTAGCGAAACAACCGCAGAGGATATTATGAATGCCAAGATGACCCGTGGAGCAACGTCTGCGGAGGCTCTGAAAAAGATCATAGATACAAATGCGGAAAATTCTACTGCGATAAAATGCGAAATGCTGGATTTCCTTTCATGCGTGAATACTCCTCAGCATATTGCAATGCCCGTTCTTTCGGTGGAGGAGCAGTCGGAGGGCAGCGAAGGAGGTAGTTCCGGTCAGCAAGCGGAACAGCAAGGAGGACAGCAGCAAGGACAGCAGCAAGAGCAGCAGGGCAGCTCCGAGCAGCAGGAGGGACAAGGTTCATCGGAGCCGCAGGTATCCGTAAGCTCCACTGCCCTTATAAAAGAGGGCAAGGTGCTTGAGGACACTCTCGACAGCGATGAGGCTCAGGGTGTGGCTTGGCTCACAAGACGGGCGGAACGTGGAGATATGATCGTAAAGCATAGTGGCGAGCTTATAAACGTTATGCTCACCCGGGACAAAATAAAGACAGATCTGAAAATAAAGGACGGCAGAATAAGCTATAAAGCCGATATTACCGTCGTCGCCCACGCCAACAAAAATCTGCGTTCGTCTGCGGAGTCGGAGGAGCTGTCCGGGGAGATCGCAGACGAGCTTCAGCGGATATTCAAGGCGGCGGAGGATAAGGCTCTCAGAAAAAACGGCACGGATATTGTGGGGATCTGGCAGCTTCTGCGTCATGAATATCCCCGTACCTATATCAGGTATCAGGACAGCCTTGACGATATATACAGAGCCATTGATTTTGAAACTGATGTAAAAGTAAGAGTTGAATAATGTCGATATTTGATAAAAAACAATTTTTCTAAATTTACTTGCTATGTTCACAAGCTTATCACAAACGGCTGTTATTATATAGACATCTCGAAAGAGATAACTTCATATTTTTTTCTTCATATATTTTTTCTAAACTTCCTTAAAATGAGATCCGCAGTGTCAAAGCGCTGCGGATCTCATTTTTACTCTGCCGACTTGTAATAAATGTGTAATTGACAATCGGCAGGCAAAGGACTATAATTTAATTATAGAAGTACACAAAGCCGTCTGACGGCGGTTTTGCAATAAACGTTGAGACAGCAAAGAAAGAGGGAGATATTACATGGCAGGTATCAGGGTAGTTACTATCGGCAGGCATTATTGCTCGGGCGGCAGCGATATCGGAAAAATGACGGCTCAGAAGCTGGGGGTAAAATGCTATGACAGGGAAATAATCGAAATGGCTGCAAAACGCAGCGGTATTTCCATGGACGAGATAAAAAAATATGAGGAGTCGGTTCTGAATCCCATGAAAACGCCTATTGCACTTTTCGGAAGAGAGCGTGACGATATTACCGAAAAGATCTTTGCCGCCGAGACGGAGGTAGTGCAGGAGCTTGCTAAGCAGGAGGACTGTGTGATAGTAGGCAGATGTGCGGATTTTATCCTTAAAAATACGGTGAGAACGCTGGACGTGTTTATTTATTCGTCCTTTGAAAAGCGTATGGACGCAGCGCTGAATAAGCATCACATTCCGCCGGAGGAGGTTGAGAGCCGCCTTAAGAAGTACGATAAAAAGCGCGGGGATTACTACAACGCAAACACCAACAAGAAGTGGGGCGAGAAGGCAAGCTACGATATGTGCCTTGACAGCGGCAAGCTTGGCTTCGATATGTGTGCTGAGATAATAGCCCTTACCGTTCAGGCGTCCAGATAACGGCGGTGAAGAAATGGGAAAACCGTCAAAGGAAAAGGACGTTATAACCAACGCTATGAGGATACTTGACCGCAGCAAAATAAGCTATCGTGTAAACACCTACCAATGCGGAGAATTTATCGACGGTGTGCATATTGCAGATATGCTTGGTCAGCCGTATGAGTCCTCATTCAAAACACTGGTCACTTCGGGAAAAAGCGGCAGCTATTATGTTTTCGCCATACCGGTCAACGCCGAGCTTGATATGAAAAAGGCGGCAAAGGCTGTGGGTGAAAAATCTGTGGAAATGCTCCATGTCAAGGATATAAATAAGGTCACAGGATATATAAGAGGGGGCTGTACCCCTGTGGGAATGAAAAAACAGTACGTCACGGTGGTGGACGAAAGCGCCGCCGGGCTTGAGGAGATCATTATAAGCGGAGGACGGCTGGGTTCTCAGATAATGCTGGCTCCGCAGGATCTGTTAAAGGTCACCGGCGGCTCATTCGGCGATATCACGGTCAAATAACGCTTTGCAGGTGCAGGATACCTTGCGGCTTTATGTTCGGACAGGCTTGGTAATGCGGCGGGAGATGCGATCTCCTGCCGCCGTTTTATGCTCCGGCGGAAGATCTGACTGTGCATCTGAGTTACTATGGTTTATAGATAAAGTTAATGTGCAGTTAATATTTTGGGGTTATACTAACACACAGTTAAGACAATACAAGCACAATGAGTATGCGGTATTGCCGTAAAATATCGAGGGAGGGCGTTTTATGTCAAGGATAATGAAATTTATACAGAGCCGTTACGGAGCGGACAGACTTTTCGGTTATATCGTCATAGCCGCAGTGGCAGCCGCTGCAGTCAATATTTTTGTGCGTTCGTCTGTACTGCAATGGATAGTCTATCTGCTTTTCGTACTTGCTTTTGCCAGAATGATGTTACCCAGAAACGGAAAGCTCCTTGCCGCAGAGGGAAAGCTCCGTGCAAAGCTTCGTCCGCTGGGAAACAGTATCTCGGGAAAAATCAGTCTGCTTAAAAGAATGTGGCGGGAGAGAAAGACAAACAGCTATGTAAAATGTCCCGGGTGCAAAAAAATACTCCGCCTGCCCAAGCAAAAGGGTGTGCATACCGTAAAATGTCCCAACTGCTCGGCAAGATTTCAGGTAAAGATATAAAGGCAGCGCTAATTAAATCGCCATTTTAAAATTCACTGCCCCGCAGATAACGTATTCAGTGTATCCCTCCCCACCTAAGTCGGGAAGGGATACATTGATCGGCATTTCCTTAACATTTTCAGACGGCATGACGATTTGGTCGTGCCGTCTGAATTTTTGTCTGAAATCATGGGAATATATTCCTGCTGGCAGACATTTAAATTTTATCTTTTTCTTTTGTGAATATTTTCTGCAATATCCGGCAAAATACATATAAAGGTATTTTGCAGATCAAAAAGAAAAATCATATAAAGGAATGATAGAAATGACTTTTACAAACAGAGGACTTATCAGGGCGTGTTCCCTTATCGCAGCCACGATAGCGGCGCTGGGAGTAAGAAACGTCCAGCTTATGAACGAGTCGAGGAAAGCCGGACAGACAGTGACGTACAATTATTCCCGTGCCATAGAGGAGCTTGCCTCCTCCTGCGACAGCCTTTCCGCAGCGCTGGAAAAGCAGCTTTACGCAGGCTCTGGCGCAATGCAGCAAAGTCTTGCGACAGAGCTTTACCGTGAATCTGCGTCGGCGAAGGCAGCTCTTGCGCAGCTTCCGGTTGCAGAGCTGAATCTTGAAAACACCTATAAGTTTCTTTCACAGGTGGGAAATTATTCTCTTGCCATGTCAAGAAAGCTTATGGACGGCGGAACTCTCTCCCGGGAGGAGTACGATAACATGGCTGCCCTGTACGATTTTTCAAAGACCCTTTCCGAAGATATGTGGAAGCTTGAAAATTCCGTTGCAAGCGGAGAGCTTACTCTTACCGAAGCCGGAAAAACGGCGTCCGAGGAACAGCCGCCCTATGTAACTGAGGGATTTTCAGACTTTGAGGAGAACTTTGACAATTACCCCAGTCTTATTTACGACGGTCCTTTTTCCGATAACATTCTTGAAAAAACACCGAAAATGACCTCCTCCGCTCAGACTGTTTCCAAGGATAAGGCTTTGCAGAGGGCTGCAATGGCGCTCAACGTCAACACCACCGATCTTTACCAAAGCGAAGATGTGGACGGCAGTATGCCTGCATGGAGGTTCGCAGATGCAAAAAACTCCGTTACCTGCGAGGTGACAAAGCAGGGCGGATATATTTCCTACTTTCTGAAAATGAGAGTAGTGGATAAAAGCAAGCTCGACGCCGATAAGGCGCTGGAAAAAGCAGATGAGCTTCTTGACTATCTTGGCATACTTTCCATGGAGGAGACCTATTATGAGATACAGAACAACGTTCTGACCGTAAACTATGCCTACAAGGACGTTGACAAGCGCATTTATCCCGATCTTGTCAAGGTGTCCGTAGCTATGGATAACGGAGATATCCTCGGCTATGATGCCAGAGGCTTTCTTGTAAACCATACCCAGCGCAGCTATCCCGAAAAGCTTTACCCCCAGAGCCGTGCCGAACAGGCTGTTTCTCCCAGACTTTCTATCGTATCTCACCGCCTTGCGGTGATCCCCACGAAAAATCTTGAAGAGACCCTTTGCTACGAATTTTCCTGCAAAGCGGAAAACGGCAGGAACGTTCTTGTTTATATCAACGCCGAAACAGGCGAGGAGGAACAGATAATGATACTTCTCGAAAGCGAGTCGGGTACTCTGGCACAGTAATAAAGGCAGTCAGCATACAGTGTTTGTGCTGTACAGCCTTAAAAATAAATCAGGAGGAATTTTTTATGCAGGATTTCAAAACTTCAAAAACCAAGGAAAATCTTATGAGGGCATTCGCCGGGGAAAGTCAGGCGAGAAACCGCTATACCTTTGCCGGACAGCAGGCAAAACAGCAAAAGCTTTTTGCAGTGGCGGATCTTTTCAAGTTCACCGCCAATCAGGAGAAGGCTCATGCGGAGATATTTTACAATCACCTTAAGGAGGAAGCCGGTCAGACTATCCATATCGACGGCGGTTATCCCGTGGATATTTCCGAAAATGTCTGCGAGCTTCTGAGTATGGCGCATCACAACGAGTATGAGGAATTCGGAGATGTTTATCCGGCATTTTCCGAGGTCGCAAGGCAGGAGGGCTTTCATAAGATCGCCCAGGATTTCGCCAATATCGCAAAGATCGAAAAAGCCCACGGCGACCGCTTCGATGCATTCGGAAAGCTTATGAAGGAAAACAAGCTTTTCTCCTGCGACAGCAGTGAGACTTGGGTGTGCCTTAACTGCGGCTATATTATGGAGGGTACCTCTGCGCCTCAGAACTGTCCCGTCTGCGGAGTTCCTCAGGGCTATTATATCAGGCTTTCAATGGCAAGCTGGGGACTTAACTGTCAGAGCTGTAACTAAGGAGATCATATCAGCAGTTCGTAGGCAAAAGACTGCCGGTGATAAATTACAGGCTGTCGAAAAAGTCCCCACGGCGCAAGTAAGGGGCAGCCCTCTATCGTAGGGCATATGCCCAATTCACCCTGTGCGGAGCTCCTGCGTAGGGGAGTTTCGCTCCTGCGGGAGCGATCCCCCTTGCAAGCGCTCTAGCGCTGCGATTGAGCCTGCGCTTTAATTCCCCAAAGGGGGGTCAACATATTGAATGGGAGTCTCCCTACTTTTGACGTTTACAATATATCAAAGGTTCTGTCGTCCACGGTGGGGATATCTTTCACCGACATATTTTCTATCCTTACAAACGTCCCCTTTTCAACGGAAAGTATAAGTCTGTCAATGCTTTCCTCGCTGCCCTCAGCCTCCATTTCAACCGAACCGTCATAAAGATTTTTCACCCAGCCGGTCACGCCCAGGCTTCTGGCGGCGTAGAAAGCTCTGTAGCGGAAGCCTACTCCCTGTACGCTGCCGCTGAAAATAAAATGTCTGCGAATTTTTTTCATTTTTTTCTCCTTATTCTTCTTAAGTTTCCCCAAAATTTATTTTTACCTGAAATTAAACTTTTTTTGTGTTTTTCCTCGCTTAAGGCGGGGAGAAACACATCTTTTTATAGCTTTTATTATGTGAATTAAAGTAAAATTCCAATTATTTTTCCATTTCTCCGCCTTTCGGCGGGCAGGGGGAATAGAAAAAATGGGGAAACTTAAATTATCCTTTCAAAAGGAAACCGGGCGGACACCGTTTCATGATCGGCGTCCGCCCGGTTTTATTTTTCTGCGTTTAAAGTTCAGAAGGGTCTGCGGTCATACCTGCTTTCCCTTTCGGTGCGGTACCGGGAAAAGGATCTGTTACTTGTTAAGTCCCCAGATATCCTTTGCATACTCTGCAACTGATCTGTCGGCTGAGAAGATACCTGCTCCCGCAATGTTTGCAAGACTCATCTTCTGCCACTTCATCTTGTCTTTGTAGCACTCGGAAGCATATCTCTGCGCCTGCTGATAGGAATCGAAATCCTTAAGAGCCATATAGGTATCCGTTGTTTTAAGGGTGTCGGCGATCTCGTTGAACTGCTGACCGTTTATGCCGTACTGGAGGGTGTCGATAGCAGACTTTACAACGCTGTTGGAGTTGTAGATGTCTATAGGTCTGTATCCCGCCTTGCAGGCGTTTACTTCGTCTACGTTCATGCCGAAGATAATAATGTTCTCGTCGCCTACCTGCTCGTGTATCTCAACGTTTGCTCCGTCCATTGTTCCGAGAGTTACTGCGCCGTTTATCATCAGCTTCATGTTGCCCGTTCCGGAAGCCTCTGTTCCCGCAAGGGAGATCTGCTCGGAAATATCTGCGGCAGGCATAAGGATCTCAGAGAGGGAAACGTTATAGTCCTCAAGGAAAATAACGTTCAGCTTTTCCCTGATCTTGCTGTTTTTCTTAAGCTCCTCGGAGATGTTCCAGATAAGCTTGATTATCTGCTTTGCCATATAATATCCGGGGGCAGCCTTTGCAGCGAAAATATAGGTCTTGGGGGTAAAGTCTGCGTCGGGATTGGCCTTGAGATAATTGTACTGTGCGATAATGTTCAGCGCATTGAGCTGCTGTCTCTTATACTCGTGCAGTCTCTTTACCTGTACGTCGAAAATAGAATCCGTGTTGAGAACTGCTCCGTACTCGTTCTTTACATACTTTGCGAATTTCTTCTTGTTTTCCAGCTTGATGTCCGCAAGTCTGTTAAGGACCTCCTCATCGTCCTTGAAGACTGAAAGTTTGCTAAGCTCGGCTGCGTTTTTCAGGAAGCCTGTGCCGATCTTTTCGCTGAGCAGCTTGGTAAGTCCCTCGTTGGACTGATAAAGCCATCTTCTGTATGCGATGCCGTTTGTAACGTTCTTGAACTTTGTGGGAGTATCAAGATATTCGTCGTGGAAGGTCTCCTTCTTGATGATCTCGGAATGGATCTTTGCAACGCCGTTTACGCTGTGGCAGGCGTGAACGCAAAGGGTAGCCATTTTGACCTTGTTGTTTTCCACGATAGACATATGGGAGACCTTGCCCTCGTCCTTATATCTTTCCCAGAGGTCACGACAGTATCTTTCGTTTATCTCGATGATGATAGAGAAAATTCTGGGACATACGCTCTTAAGCAGATTGCAGTCCCACTTTTCCAGAGCCTCGGGCATAACGGTGTGGTTTGTATAGGCAAAGGTGTTGGTAACGATGTGCCAAGCCTTATCCCACGAATATCCGCAGTCGTCAAGGAGTATTCTCATAAGCTCGGGAATGGCAAGGGTCGGGTGAGTATCGTTTATATGGATAGCGACCTTTTCGTGGAGGTTGTCAAGGGTGCCGTAAACGCCCATGTGCTGATTTACGATATCGCCCACAGAGGCTGCGCACAGGAAATACTGCTGTCTCAGTCTCAGTGATTTTCCCTCGGCGTGGTTGTCGTTGGGGTAAAGCACCTTTGTGATAGCCTGGGACATAATGTTTCTGCCCAGAGCCTTGGAATAATCTCCCTTATTAAACATGGACATATCGAATGAAGCAGTCTCGGCTTTCCACAGTCTGAGCTTTGATACGGCTTCGCTGTCATATCCCGAAACGAACAGATCGTAGGGGACAGCCATTACAGAAGTATAGTTTTCATGAGTTACACAGTGATACTGATTATCCCAGTATTCCTTCAGCTCGCCGTCAAAACGTACCTCGACAGCCTTTGTCGGAACGGGTACAAGCCATACCGAACCTCCGGGAAGCCAGTTGTCGGGCAGCTCGGTCTGCCAGCCGTCCTCAAGCTTCTGCTTGAAGATACCGTACTCGTAGCAGATAGAATATCCGGTAGCATGATAGCCGTCTGCCGCAAGGGCGTCAAGGTAGCAGGCTGCAAGTCTGCCGAGTCCGCCGTTTCCGAGACCGGCATCAGGCTCCTGCTCGTAAATCCCATTGATGGAAATGCCGAAGTCCTTAAGGACGGATTTTGTCTGCTCGACCATTTCAAGGTTGTAAATTGAAGTTTTAAGGGAGCGTCCCATAAGAAATTCCATAGAAAGGTAGTAGACCTTTTTCTTGCCCTCAGACTGAGTTTTAACGGTGAATTTTCTTCTCTTTGCCTTAAGGATCCCTACTACGATCTTGGAAAGAGCCTCATAGACCTGACGGTCGTCAGCCTCCTCGGGAGTTGTCTGGAAGTCGTTGTGAAGAACTTCCACAAACTGTTTTTTCAGCTCGTCCTTTGTTATCGTTTTCTCTGTAGCTTTTGACATTAAATATTCCTCCTGTAAAGCGGATACTAAGGCTCCGCATAAATATTTCAGATAACAACTATCCTATAAATTATATCATATTACGGAATTTTTTGCAAGGACTAAAAAGGCGGTTTTATTAATTTTTGGTGAATTATGCATATACAAAGCCGCATTTTTTGACATAAAATTGCTTACAAATTTATTATATGGTATTTATGCATAAATGTCAATATAGATATTTGTATAAAATGACGGTCACTAAAATCGACATAACAGACAAAATGCACAACGGCAGGGAGTGGAAAAACAGCCAGCCTGTCGAAAAAGTCCCCACAGCGCAAGTAAGGGGCAGCCCTCTATCGCAGGGCATGCCCCTCTTTTCAAACAGTCCACCGGACTGTTTGAAAATTCACCCTATGCGGAGCTCCTGCGTATGGGGATTTCGCTCCTGCGGGAGCGACGAGGTGGCGCTGCCCCCTCGACCCCCGCAAGCGCTCTAGCGCCGCGCTTGA